>NZ_CP187859.1:1742500-2000000 GCF_050555455.1 Enterococcus sp. DIV1224
GGTGTTCTCGGTTTGTATTACTTACATTTACTTCAAATATCCAGTTTTCAATGAACAAATTTAACAACTAATGTTGTTAATGGAGCCTAGCGGGATCGAACCGCTGACCTCCTGCGTGCAAAGCAGGCGCTCTCCCAGCTGAGCTAAGGCCCCGTTTTAAATTGAGAGTAAACCTCTCAAAACTGAACAAAGTAAAAACAAATTGTGTAGTCTCCGTAATATTCCTTAGAAAGGAGGTGATCCAGCCGCACCTTCCGATACGGCTACCTTGTTACGACTTCACCCCAATCATCTATCCCACCTTAGGCGGCTGGCTCCAAAAAGGTTACCTCACCGACTTCGGGTGTTATAAACTCTCGTGGTGTGACGGGCGGTGTGTACAAGGCCCGGGAACGTATTCACCGCGGCGTGCTGATCCGCGATTACTAGCGATTCCGGCTTCATGCAGGCGAGTTGCAGCCTGCAATCCGAACTGAGAGAAGCTTTAAGAGATTAGCTTAGCCTCGCGACTTCGCAACTCGTTGTACTTCCCATTGTAGCACGTGTGTAGCCCAGGTCATAAGGGGCATGATGATTTGACGTCATCCCCACCTTCCTCCGGTTTGTCACCGGCAGTCTTGCTAGAGTGCCCAACTGAATGATGGCAACTAACAATAAGGGTTGCGCTCGTTGCGGGACTTAACCCAACATCTCACGACACGAGCTGACGACAACCATGCACCACCTGTCACTTTGCCCCCGAAGGGGAAGCTCTATCTCTAGAGTGGTCAAAGGATGTCAAGACCTGGTAAGGTTCTTCGCGTTGCTTCGAATTAAACCACATGCTCCACCGCTTGTGCGGGCCCCCGTCAATTCCTTTGAGTTTCAACCTTGCGGTCGTACTCCCCAGGCGGAGTGCTTAATGCGTTAGCTGCAGCACTGAAGGGCGGAAACCCTCCAACACTTAGCACTCATCGTTTACGGCGTGGACTACCAGGGTATCTAATCCTGTTTGCTCCCCACGCTTTCGAGCCTCAGCGTCAGTTACAGACCAGAGAGCCGCCTTCGCCACTGGTGTTCCTCCATATATCTACGCATTTCACCGCTACACATGGAATTCCACTCTCCTCTTCTGCACTCAAGTCTCCCAGTTTCCAATGACCCTCCCCGGTTGAGCCGGGGGCTTTCACATCAGACTTAAGAAACCGCCTACGCTCGCTTTACGCCCAATAAATCCGGACAACGCTTGCCACCTACGTATTACCGCGGCTGCTGGCACGTAGTTAGCCGTGGCTTTCTGGTTAGATACCGTCAAGGGATGAACAGTTACTCTCATCCTTGTTCTTCTCTAACAACAGAGTTTTACGATCCGAAAACCTTCTTCACTCACGCGGCGTTGCTCGGTCAGACTTTCGTCCATTGCCGAAGATTCCCTACTGCTGCCTCCCGTAGGAGTTTGGGCCGTGTCTCAGTCCCAATGTGGCCGATCACCCTCTCAGGTCGGCTATGCATCGTGGCCTTGGTGAGCCGTTACCTCACCAACTAGCTAATGCACCGCGGGTCCATCCATCAGCGACACCCGAAAGCGCCTTTCAAATCAAAACCATGCGGTTTCGATTGTTATACGGTATTAGCACCTGTTTCCAAGTGTTATCCCCTTCTGATGGGCAGGTTACCCACGTGTTACTCACCCGTTCGCCACTCCTCTTTTTCCGGTGGAGCAAGCTCCGGTGGAAAAAGAAGCGTACGACTTGCATGTATTAGGCACGCCGCCAGCGTTCGTCCTGAGCCAGGATCAAACTCTCATAAAAAGTTCGAACAATCTTGCGATTGTTAAGCTCAATTTGTTTGCTAGCATATTGCTTGCTTGTTAAAAATGTTTGTTGTCTTGAATCGAATCAAGACGCCCTACACATTTGGTTTGTCTTACTTTGTTCAGTTTTCAAAGGTCTAATCTTTTTGTTTCAACAACTCTTTAATCTTATCAGATTCAGAAGAGAACGTCAACAACTTCTTTGTTTTTTTTCTAAATGTCTTTATCGCTCATTAGCAGCGACTTGATTATCGTATCATTTCGATCGTTATTTGTCAATAACTTTTTTGAAGTTTTTTTCGATAAAATCAAGCTTTATAAGCTTTCTCATCTAAGCGACTTCGTTATTATAACACGATATCAAAAGTGCGTCAACACTATTTTTTATAATTTTTAGCGACACCTTAAAGGAATCATTTAGAACAAATAATAATATAGCAATCTCTTTATAAAATTGCAATAGAAAATTCCCTATTTTTCTTTATTATTTTTAAAGACGAATATTAAAGTGTTTTTATTGTTTTTTGTTCACATAAAAGCTATTTACAATTTATCAACGAATGTTATTCTATTTTATTGTTCGCTAAATTTCTTTATAATGACCATCCTAAATTTCTTATCTGCTTGTATTTGGCTTCCTCTTTCTTAATGGATAATATAAAAAAACAAGCAAAGCACATGCTTTACTTGTCTTCTGTTTTTGCGATAGGAATAAAAATTCTAAAGATAGTCCCTTGCCCAACTACGCTTTCTGCTAAGATACGACCTTTGTAGTTTTCAACCAATTGTTTTGCGATAGACAATCCCAGACCATTTCCGCCCTTCGTTCTAGCCCTCGCTTTATCCACACGATAAAAACGATTGAAGATCTTATTAAGGTCTTCTTTGGGTATTCCTTCACCAAAGTCCTGTATAGCAATCTCAAATTCATTCAGAGTAGAAGAAATAGAGATATGGACTTCTTTTCGTGTAGTTGAATACTTTACTGCGTTATCCAATATGATAATGATTAATTGCTCAAAGTGATTACGATAAATTTGCAGGGTCACTTCTTTTGTCAAATCATCATCTAAAGTAATCACATAGTCTGGGTATAATATCTTGAAATTATTATAAACTTGATAGGTGACTTCTTTTCCTTTAGTTGTTTCATTTGCATAATGGACATCTACTTGTTCTGCTCTAGATAAGTCTAGCATCTCTTGAACTAAGCTTTTCATGCGGCTGATTTCTTGCATGCTGGCGCTTAATGATTCTTCCAATATTTCAGGATCATCTTTCCCCCAACGATTTAGCAGACTAAGATGCCCTTCAATGATTGCTACAGGAGTTCTTAACTCATGAGAGACGTCTTCCACGAACTGCTCTTGTTGTTCGATATACAAACGCATGCGGTCAAGCATCTCATTGAATATTTCAGCTAAATCTGCCAATTCATCATTCGTGTCGATTTCAGGCATGTGGATATCTGATTGCGGATCTTTACGTATAGTATCCATTGTATCTCTGAGTACCTTGAGTGGTTTCAAGAAGTAAGAAGATAAAAAGAAACCTAAAATACTACTTAAAATCAAAGAAACGACTTCTAAAACAATAAGAGTCAATAATAGCTTATTTCGGATATCATAGAAAGAAGATAATTCATAGAAGCTTTGCGCATAACCAATCTTTTCTCTTGTTCCTTTAGAATATATAGGCTGTATAGATAAAAAGCCAGTTTTCCCTTCTAGTGTAACAATCGTTGGCACTTTACGTGTTGTTTGGATCAAGTTTCGACTGTTTTCGTGAGTTTTGAAAATCAAATTCTCATCTAAATCATACACATAAAGACCCATCGAAGGCTGCCCTAGCTCAGCTATAAAGGAATCAATCTTCATTAAGTTTCCTTCGACCAGTGAAGTATGATCTATGACCTCATCTCCGTCATTTGTCGCTTTTGTCAGATTACGATACGTATTCACTAATGTCAGTTCTTCATCCGAGTTAGCCAAACGAGAGGCTACTTCTGAAATCGTACGTTCTACATTGTTTCTTTCTTTTGCAACAATCAGATTGATAGATGATTTATAGGTAATGACCGCAAAAATTGTAAACACGACGAATATGAAGAAAGAACTCGCAAAGGCCCACTTGATTGTCAAGGAGGGCCCTTTCAGTTCTCTTTTTTCCGATTTTTTCGGCTTTATCACGAGCGCATCACATAACCTGTTCCGCGGACAGTTTGGATATAGCTTTCCTCCCCTGGAACGTCAATTTTATTGCGAAGATAACGAATATATACATCCACTACGTTTGTTTCAACTTCCGTTTCGTATCCCCACACTTTATTTAGTAAAACATCACGTGCTAATACCACGTTCACGTTTTCCATTAAAGTAAGTAGCAATTCGTATTCTCTTTTTGTTAGTTCAATTACTTCGTTTCCGCGACGTACGACACGGTTTTCTTTTTCGATAGTCAAATCACGATAAGTAATAGTGGTTTGTTTTGCCACATTTTTGTCACCTTCAATATCGATTCGACGCAACAATGCTCGAAGACGCGCTAATAGTTCTTCGATAGCAAATGGTTTGACGATGTAGTCATCTGCTCCATGGTCAAGTCCCGATACACGATCAATTACAGAATCTCTTGCAGTCATCATAATGATTGGTGTATTTTTGACTTGGCGTACGCGTCTGCAGACTTCTAAACCGTTCAATTCTGGAAGCATCAGGTCCAACAATATGGCATCCCACTCATTATTTAATGCCGCATCTAAACCAGTACGACCGTTGTAATGGACTTCTGCGTTATACCCTTCATGCTTCAACTCTAGCTCGACAAATCGAGCTAAGTTCTTTTCATCTTCAATGATTAGAATATTACTCATTTATTATTTTATCCTTTCTATCTACTGGCTTTTTAAAAACTCTATCATTATACCGATAATCTGCTTAAAAATCTATAGTCATTTTATCATGAATAGCAGTTTTAAAAAAGAGCTGAAGTCTACTCATAACAATCGACTTCAGCTCTTTCGTCCTCTTTTTATTTTCTCATTTCCTAACAGCCGAAAGACTATTATTCTTCATGGTACCATGAGTAATGGAAGATTCCTTCTTTGTCGACACGTTCATATGTGTGTGCGCCAAAGTAATCGCGCTGGGCTTGGATTATATTTGCAGGCAGACGTTCTGCTCTGTATGAATCGAAGTAAGCGATGGCTGATGAGAAAGTTGGTACAGGTACGCCAGCTTGGACAGCCAAGGCAACGACGTCTCGGACTGATTGCTGATATTTTTTCGTGATTTCAACGAAATAATCATCTAGCAATAAATTTTCGATCTCAGGATTTTTGTCATAAGCATCCGTGATTTTTTGCAAGAATCGAGCTCGGATGATACATCCAGCACGCCAGATTTTTGCGATTTCGCCAAATGGCAAATCCCAATCAAATTCTTTTGAAGCGACACGTAATTGAGCAAATCCTTGGGCATAACTCATGATTTTACTGAAATACAACGCTTCTCGGATTTTTTCGACCAATTCTTTTTTGTCTCCTGTGAACTCAAAATCGTTCGTACGAGACAAAATTTTACTTGCTTGTACGCGTTCTTCTTTGTAAGCAGAAATGTAACGGGCAAATACAGATTCAGTAATCAATGGAAGTGGCACGCCTAAGTCAAGCGCACTTTGGCTTGTCCATTTACCTGTTCCTTTATTTCCAGCTGCATCAAGGATCACATCTACGACTGGTTTACCTGTGCCTTCATCGTCTTTTCGAGTCAGGATGTCAGCTGTGATTTCGATCAGGTAGCTGTCTAATTCACCTTGATTCCATTCTTTAAAGATATCAGCCATTTCTTCTACTGAAAGGTCTAAAATATTCTTCATCAAGTCATAAGATTCAGCAATCAGTTGCATATCTCCATACTCAATACCGTTGTGTACCATTTTCACATAGTGTCCGGCTCCATTTGGGCCAATATAGGTAACACATGGTGCTCCGTCTTCTGCTTTTGCAGAAATTTGCTCTAAGATTGGTGCAACTAGCTCATACGCTTCTTTTTGTCCACCAGGCATGATTGAAGGTCCTTTTAAAGCTCCTTCTTCACCGCCGGAAACGCCTGTACCGATAAAGTTAATACCAGAGTTGGCTAATTCTTCATTACGACGCATCGTATCTTTAAAGAATGTATTTCCTCCGTCAATCAGAATATCGCCTTTATCAAGGTGAGGAAGCAACTCTTGGATTGTTGCATCTGTTGCCGGTCCTGCTTTGACCATCAGAAGAATCCGACGTGGTTTTTCGATTGATTCTACAAATTCTTCGATTGTGTACGTTGCTTTGAAATTTTTATCTGGGTGTTCTTCTACTACAGCGGTTGTTTTAGCCCCTGTACGGTTGAATAAAGCCACTGAATAGCCGCGGCTTTCTATATTCAAGGCTAGATTTTTACCCATAACGGCCATACCGACAACGCCGATTTGTTGTTTTGACATATAAACTCCTCCTACATACGGGATTTCTCCCTAATCTCTTACATTATAGCTTAACACGGCTACAATGCAAACTAAAGAACAACATATTTTTTATTTACCGCTTATAAAAAAATAAACCTCAAGGCTCCATGGTTAGCCTTGAGGTTTTACATTTTCTAATTAAAATGTATTAAGCTTCTTTTGACATTACGTCCTTACCATCATAGTAACCACAATTTGCACATACGTGATGGCTTTTTTTCATTTCACCACAGTTTGGACATTCGTTTAATCCTTTGATTGTCAACTTGTAGTGTGTACGACGTTTTGCTTTTTTAGCTTTTGATGTTCTTCTAGCTGGTACTGCCATTTTGCTACACCTCCTTGTAAAGTCTTGCACCTATAATAGATACAATATATTCCAATCTTACTTGTTATCGTCGTTTTTTGATTCAGAATCAAAAAGTTCAGATAGTTTTGCAAGACGAGGATCAATTTTATTCTCGGCTTCTTCCATTTTTCTGCGTTGGTATTCTTCTTCGGAAACAACTTCCCAATCATTGCCTTTTGGAAGTTCTGTCGCTGCTTCCTCTTCTTTTGTCAATACCCGCATCGGAATCGCCAATAAGATGTTGTCTTCAATTGACTCTGCTAAATTCAATAACGGACCTTCAATCAGCAAAATCTCATCTGCAGACATTTGCTCATCTCTGCTTTGGAATTGTTCTTCTGTCATGAATACTTCGTCTACAGAAAAATCCATCGGCAGTTCAACAGGTTCTAGCGAACGTGTTGAAGGAACTGTCAAAGTCGTCTGCACAGTGTAATGAACGATATAGCCTTTCTTATCAACTGAGACCAAACCTTCGACTTCCACTGGCGCAACATCAAGTATTAAATTGTCTCGCTTCATGAGAGCGGCTTTCAAGTCGAGCGTCTCATGAAAAGTTAACGGTGTCTCCTGGTATTTTCTCAATTCCAATAAAGACCATTTCATTTTTCATCACTCCTAAGCAACAAAAGCAATTATACAGGGCAAAAACCATGTTGTCAATGAAATTTTCTTGACACCTTGCAGTTCATAAAAAAACAGAAATATCTTTAACAGAAAGCCTCTGTTTGCTATCATCTTTAGAATCATTTACAATAATCATTATTCTATCAAAGGAGCAGATGATCTTTATGAACACGAAAGATATTGAATACTATGTCCAAATCGTCAAACAAAAAAACTTTACGAAAGTGGCTAATTATTTCCGTGTGAGCCAACCTACTATTACATATGCATTACAACGTCTTGAAAAAGAGTTTGACGCCATACTTATTACAAGAGATCGTTCGCATCACGAATTAATCGTCACACCTTCTGGAAAGCAGCTGTTTCTCCATGCACAAGCTATTCTCCAAGAGATTTCTACTGCAAGGGCTGAAATCACTCAGTTACAAAAGAAAAAGCTGCGTTTTGGCATGCCGCCTATTATCGGCAATGAGTACTTTCCAAAACTGTCAGGTTACTTTATCAAGCATGAATTGATGAATCAGATTGAAATCACCGATGGAGGCTCTCGGGACTTATATGGAATGATTCGTCAAGGGAGGATCGATTTAGCCGTATTAGGCTCAACACAGCCAATCGTAGATCAATATTTAGAAACAGAATTACTTTTGGATAAACGTTTCATGATCGTCGTTCCGCCTACTCACCCTCTGGCCCAGCAGAAGGCAGTCTCTTTCAAAGATATATCAGATGAACAGTTTGTGTTATTGAACGAACATTATGTCCACCCAGCAGCATTCACTAAACTTTCTAAACAAACACATACTCAACCAAAAGTTGTTTATCAAAGCAATGATTTGACGATTTTAAAGAGTATGATCCGTGAAAATGTTGGTATCGGTTTTTTGGCAGAGATTGCTGTCCATCCTGAAGATCATTTAGTTTGCCTGCCACTTTCAGATGAAGTTCAGCCTCGCTTCTTGATTTCATTGGCAAAACGAACACAACAGCTTGTCACACCGCTTCAAGAACAAGTAGTCCAAGTCATCCATGAATTCGTTACAGCACAAAAAAACAGCTCTTCGTAAATGAAGAGCTGTTTTTATTTTGTATTAAGCTAAATTAGATAGCTGTTGTTTCGCCACGGTAAACGATGCCGCGACGTGAATCAACAGTAATCAATTCGCCATCAGTAATTGTTGTTGTTGCGCCTTTAGCACCAACGATTACAGGAATATCTTGTGCAATTCCTACAACTGCAGCGTGAGAAGTCAATCCGCCTTCTTCAACGATAACAGCAGCTGCTTTTTCGATTGCAGGCATGTATTCTTTGTCAGTTGATGGTACAACTAGAACCATTCCGTCTTTTGCTTTTTTTACAGCTTCTTCAGCAGATGAAGCAATAACTGCATTTGCAACGACAGATTTTTGTCCAACGCCTTGAGCTTCTAATAATTTAGAACCAATCATTTGAATTTTCATCACGTTAGTTGTTCCGCGTTCGCCAACTGGTACACCAGCAGTGATCAAGATTAAATCGCCTTCTGATGCGAAACCTAATTCAACAGCTTTTTTAGCTGCTAGTTCAAACATTTCATCAGTTGTTGATGGTTTTTCAGCAACTGTTGGGTAAACACCCCAGTTTAACATCAAACCGCGTTTTGTGCGTTCGTCAAAAGTAACAGCCAAGATATCTGCATCTGGGCGATATTTTGAAATCATTTTTGCAGTGTAGCCTGATTCAGTTGCAGCAACGATTGTTTTGACGCCTAGATTTTTTGCAGCACGAGCTACAGATAAACCGATTGTTTCAGTTACATCTGTTTTATCGAATTCGTTCAATTGGAATGTACCTAATTCTGATAATGCATTTTCAGCTTCTTGGTCGATACGTGCCATTGTTGAAACAGCTTCAACTGGGTAGTCTCCGTTTGCAGATTCACCAGATAACATTGTTGCATCTGTTCCGTCAAATACAGCATTGGCAACGTCAGAAGCTTCCGCACGTGTTGGACGTGGGTTTTCTTGCATTGATTCTAACATTTGTGTAGCAGTGATAACTGGGATACCAGCAGCGTTACATTTTTTGATGATACGTTTTTGAACCATTGGTACTAGTTCAGCTGGGATTTCCACACCCATATCTCCACGGGCAATCATAACACCGTCAGAAACTTTGATGATTTCGTCAATGTTGTCGATACCTTCTTGAGATTCGATTTTAGGGAAGATTTGAACATGAGTCATGTCTTTTTCTTCTAAAATTTCGCGAATATCTAGAACGTCTTGTGCTTTACGTACAAAACTTGCAGCGATAAAGTCGATATCGTTGTCTAAACCAAAACGAATATCGTCCGCATCTTTTGGAGTAATACCTGGCAAACTGATAGAAACGCCTGGTGCATTTACCCCTTTACGTGATCCTAGCATACCTGCATTTTTAACTTCTACGACTAATTCACGGTTTGCTTCGTCTTTTTCAATGATTTCCATGTCGATCAAGCCATCATCGAATAAAACGTGTCCGCCTACGTGAACATCGTCAAATAATCCTGGGTAAGTAACCGCGATTTTTTCTTTTGAACCTACATGTTCAGGATCCATAGAGATGCGTGTTTGATCTCCTACTTCAAATTTGATGTATCCTGCACGACCAAAATCAGCTTCTGTTGTGCCTTGAACAGTTGTACGGATTTCAGCTCCTTTTGTATCTAAAAGAATACCGACATCTTTTCCTGTCTTTTTAACTGCTTCACGGACCATAGTCATACGTGATAATTGTTCTTCATGGTCACCATGAGAAAAGTTAAAGCGGAAGACATTTGCCCCAGATTCAATCAATTGAGAAATAATTTCTACTGAGTTACTTGCTGGTCCTAATGTACTAACGATTTTGGTTTTTTTCATTTAAAAAACTCTCCCATTCAATTTTGTTTATTTAAAGCTGTACACAGCTTAAATAGCTTGGTTTCTTTCACTCTTAAAATGAAAGTGAATTATTTAGATCATATAATGATAAGTCTGGTTTATGCTTGTTGTTTTCTAGTGTATCAATGATGTCAGCTGCAACGATTTCGTTGTCATGGATACCGACACATAATCCACCTTTTCCTTCTTGAAGCAATTCGACAGCGTAAGCACCGAATTTACTTGCTAAGACGCGGTCGCGTGCGCTTGGTGCTCCACCACGGACAACGTGTCCCAAGATAGATACACGTGTATGATAGTCGCCAAATTCTGAAAGTTTTTCAGCGAATTCATTTCCGCCCATTACACCTTCAGCCAAGATGATCAAGCAATGTTTCTTCCCACGATCACGGCCTTCTTGGATTTTTTTAGCAACTGAAGCCATATCAAAATCATGTTCTGGGATGATGATTTCATCTGCTCCGCCAGCTACACCTGACCATAAAGCGATGTCACCTGCATTGCGTCCCATTACTTCGATAACGAATGTACGAACATGAGAAGTCGCTGTGTCACGAATACGGTCAATTGATTCTAGCACTGTATTGATTGCTGTATCAAAACCGATCGTGAAGTCAGTACCAGGAATATCATTATCGATTGTTCCAGGAATACCTACTGCTGGGAATCCACGTTTTGTCAAAGCCATTGCGCCATGATAAGAACCGTCTCCCCCGATAACCACTAGACCTTCGATCCCGAATTTTTTCAATTGTTCGATTCCTTTTAATTGACCTTCTTCAGTTGCAAATTCTGGATAACGTGCAGAATACAAGAATGTACCACCACGTTGGATCTTGTCACCTACATCTGCCACATCAAGACGACGAATATCTCCAGCAACTAAACCGGCAAACCCATAATTGATCCCGTATACTTCCAGTCCTTCGTAAATACCTTTACGAACAACGGCACGAACAGCTGCATTCATTCCAGGTGCGTCTCCGCCACTGGTCAAAATTCCGATGCGTTTCATAATAAACATTCACCTCATTAAAATACTTTATCCTAAGTATAACTTAGGTTTACAACCATTTTTGCGTTAACCACGACTAACATTCTAACATTATTTTTCTCGCTTGTCTTGATTTACGGATAAAAAAATGAAAAAAAATGAAAGCAAGTAGTATTTTTTACCGTAAGTTATTTGAAAACCACATTATCTTCGCCAAGTAGAGAAACAAGTTGCCCCTTTATACTCTTGCTGTCATCCACCCAATAAGCATCGGACAGAACAACTTTTCGTTGTGTTTTTTCGTGGTACATAATTACTGGAATATATCCTGGGTGTTTCTGAAAAATCCCTTGTAATTGTTTCATTATCTCAGGGTCTTCCCGTTCTTCTGTAATACGCAAATAGCACGTTTGTGAAGGATACTGGGCTTCTAACTGGTTAGGATCAGCAAAGCTTTCTCCAATTAGTTGCAGTTCCTGATTATATTTGCTGATTTCGCTCCGCCCTTGAACAAAGATCACTCGATCAACGGCAAACAAATTACGATATTTACGATAAAGAGTTGGAAAAACCGTGACAGAAATTTCTCCGCTACTATCGGTTCCTTCCACGAAGGCCATCAGTTCGCCTTTTTTTGTCCGAATCTCTCTAACTTCCTTTATCATCAATAGTAAATTGACTGGTTGATTAGGAACGATATCTGTAATCAGCTGAACCTGTTTAGCTAAACGAAGCCGGTCAAACCCTTCTGCAGGATGCCCTGACAAATAAACACCTAAGTATTCCTCTTCCAGCTTCAGTCGTTCTTCTAGTGTATAGTCAGCGACTTCTTCTTCTTTTAATGCCATGATTCCTAGCAAATCTAGACTGCCACCACTGTAAACGATATTTTGGATTTTTCCTTCTAGATCAAGCATCAATTGTTTCCTGTTAGGAGATAATTCATCAAAAACGCCTACTGCTGTCAGTGATTGCAGCAACTCTAATTTCAGCCACCGCTTATCGATCCGTATGAGGAATTGATCCACTGACTGGAACGGGCCATTTTGTTTTCTTTCGTTTAATATATCTTCTACAAAATCACGCCGAATACCTTTTATCGCTGTCAGTCCGAATCTGATTTCTTCCTTATTGACCAACTCAAAACTGGAATTACTTTGATTAATGGACGGCGAGGAAAGTTTGAGTTTATTTTTACGTGCTTCTGCAATATATTCTTTCAATTTTGATGTGTTATGCCGAACAGAATTCATCAGGCTGGTAAAGAAAGCACCTGGATGATGGGCTTTTAGATACGCCATTTGGAATCCCACGAAGGAATAAGCAAATGCATGCGACCGATTGAATCCATAGTTTGCAAATTTTTCAATATATTCATATACAGTCACTGCTGTTTTTTCCGAATATCCTTGTTGTAATGCTCCTGATACAAAATGCGACTTTTCTTCATCTAATACGTCTTTTTTCTTTTTACTAACTGCCCGCCTCAAAATATCTGACTGTCCTAATGTAAATCCAGCCATAGTCGAGGCGATTTGCATGATTTGTTCCTGATAGACAATCACCCCGTATGTGTTTTTCAAAATCTGGATCAGGGAATCATCGGGGTAGCGAATGGCTTCTTTTCCTTTTTTTCTGGCAATGAAGGTATCGATATTTTGCATAGGACCTGGACGATACAACGCATTGACTGCGGCAATATCTTCGATGTTTTCTGGTCCTAATCTTCGTAAAACGTTTCGAATACCAGCAGATTCAAATTGAAACACTCCTGAAGTTTCGCCTCGTTGAAACAAGAGTAGCGTTTTTGCATCATTTAATGGAATCTCTTTTAATCGGATTTCCTGCCCTTCTACTCGCTTAACAGCCTTTAAAGTAAAATCAATAATTGATAAATTGCGTAGTCCTAGAAAGTCCATTTTCAAAAGACCGATGGCTTCTACCTCATTCATCGTATACTGGGTCAGAAAAGCTTCATCAGAACCGCGTTGGAGCGGTACTAATTCAAGTAGATTCTTATCGCTGATAACTACCCCTGCTGCGTGAGTCGAAACGTGTCTTGGCAATCCTTCTAAAATCACTGCGGTTTTGAATAAAAGCTGGTTTTTTTCGCTTGCCTGAACTAATTCTACTAGTTGACGCGATGTTTTGTAGGCTTGGGTCAATGTGATTTTCAGCTGGTTTGGTATTGCTTTTGACCAGCGGTTTGCTTCACTTTGTGACAGACCAAACACTCTAGCGGCATCTCTAAGAACCATTTTTGCAGCCATTGTACCAAATGTCGCGATTTGCGCCATGTGATATTGTCCATACTTTTCTCGAACATAATTCAATACTTCCTCACGTCGGTTGTCAGGAATATCCAAATCAATATCCGGCATCGTAAAACGTTCAGGATTTAAAAATCGTTCGAATAGCAAGTCATACTCTAATGGATCCACATCTGTGATTTCTAACACATAGGCTACTAATGAACCAGCAGCAGAACCACGGCCTGCACCGGTAACGATTTTATTTCTATGAGCAAAAGCCATTACATCCCATACGATCAGGAAATAATCATCGAATCCCATTTGATGGATGACAGATAACTCATAGTCCAAACGTTCTCGGTACTCCTTTGTATAATCAACGATCCGATGTTCTACTTGCGAGTAGCATAGCTCTCTTAAATATTCTCCAGCTTGTTTTCCTTGAGGGACAGGATAGTGTGGGAGTAATTTCTGATGAAACTGAAATTCAAATGAAATCGATTCGGCTAAGCGCTGAGCACCTATTACAGCTTGTGAAAGACCTGCTTCTTCGAATCGTTTGATCATTTCTTGTTCTGAAAGCAGGTAACCATTTGCTGATGGTAAAGGTGCAGATAAACTTTCTAAAGGCATCTGACTTCCCTCTTTGATATGCTTCATCACTTCAAGCGCAAAAAGGTCTTCTTGCTGTAAACTAGCGATTGGATGCAATGCACAAAGCGGATAATTTTCTTTTGTCACATACTGATACCATTCAGGCAATTGATCAGGCGTATTTTCTGACAATCCGATATAAAAATCTTTAGCGAAAACATTTTCAAGCAAAAACTGCCAATGACTGAAAAAATGTTCCTCTTTATTGAAAGCCTCAGAAACAGAATGATTTGCCGGAACGACAAACACTAGATGGTCGGTTTCTATCATATCATCAAGTGCCATTTTTTCTTGGATCATTTTTCGACTGGAAAGTTTCATCAGCTGCTGATAACCTGTCTCATCTTTTGCGTACGCAAGCAAACCATAATTTTTTTCTTCATAAGTATAACTAAGATGTAATCCAATGATTGGCTGTATTCCTTCTTCTACACAAATACGATAGAATTCAGGTGCACCGTATAAGACATCTTTATCCGTTATGGCTAATGAAGTGTAGCCTCGTTTTTTTGCTTCTTGTACATATTCTCGAATACGGATCGTACTTTGTAAAAGAGAATAAGAAGTAATTGTATAAAGTTGTGGGAAAAACATCTTGCATTCCGCCTTTTTTTTCGTTAAAATTCACTAGCGTTAAAAGGTCTGATCCTTTTACTTTCATTAAATAACAAGTGCTGAAGTTGATTGTTCTACTTCATTTGCTTCTAGTCTGTAGGAATGAGTTCTTTCACAAGAACTCGAATTTTATTGAGATTTAGTCTCGTTTCTTTACATTCAAAGAAAATCTGGTAAAATTAAGATAGAAAAGAGGTGTTCTTTATGCGATATATCGTTACATTATTCTGGGCTGTCGTTCTAGGTCAAGTAGTCGGTTATATTGGTGCTGCATTAACAAGCGGAACATATGATTTTACTTTGACAACAATCATTTCATTAATTGCGGGTGTCATTATCCTTTTGATTGGTGCAGTTGCGCCAAGAAAAGAAACCTCTGCCCATTCGTAAAAAACCAGCCAAGAGCTTGAGATATCTCAAGCTCTTTTTTATTTCCAATTTTCACCACTATTATAATCTACTGCGAAGAACTTTACGAAAATTGAATAGAGAAAGAAGAATATTTGACAGGACGAATAAACTTGTCACAATAAAAACAGCACTGTAATTATAAGCATGCGCAACTGTCGACCCCAGCATGGGTCCTAGAACCTGTCCAAAGTTACTGAACATCTGATTATAGCTATAGATTCGGCTAACCCCTTCTTGTGGCGTGATCTTACTGATCAGTGTATTGACAGAAGGCATCAAAGCACCAGTTGAAAAGCCTAAAATAAAACGAAGTATACCTAATTGGAGTGGTGTCGTGACAAACGCCATGGGCAAATAACAGCAAAATGATAAGATGAGTCCGCCAATTAAAACTTTTTGATTCCCAATCTTATCCCCTAGTTTTCCTAGTTTTGGTGAAGAAAAGACTGCAGAAACACCAGCTATCGAAACAATCAAGCCGCTGACAAACAGGATATTTTCTGTACTTCCGCTTAACTCACGAATATATAAGGTCAAAATAGGGCTGATCGTAGTGATCCCTATCTGTAAAATCAAGGTCGTGATGAAGAGACCAATCAAAATAGAGAGATGATCCATTTTTGAAAAAATTTCTTTGGTGCTTATCAGATCTTTTTTCTCGATTGGATGGAAATCTTCTTTGACTAAGAAGATGGTCAGCACCGTTGTGATCATCAACAAAGCCCCTGTGATCAAGAATACATTTTCCATACCAAACCACTCAGCCAATGCACCGCCCATTGAAGGTCCGATCAGATTCCCAGCAATCGCTCCGGTGGATAATGTTCCTAACGCCCATCCGCTCTTTTCTCTAGGCGCTTGTGAAGCAATCATTGCTGTTGCATTTGGAATATACCCAGACAAAATCCCGTTCCAAAAACGCATGATCAAAAGCCAATACGCGTTCGGCACAAAAGCTAAAGAACCCATCGTCAACGTCATCCCAGCTGCTGCACGGATCATCATGAGTTTTCGACCTTTTCGATCAGCTAGATTTCCCCAGATTGGTGCAACCACGGCAGATGCAAAAGCAGTAACAGAGATTGCTAGTCCCGAAAACAATTCGATTTGATCTTTTGGTGTTCCTAGTTGCTCAACATAAACTGGTATGAATGGCATAACTAAACTAATACTTGCACCAGTGAAAAAACAGCCAATCCACGCAATCACTAAATTTTTTCTCCAATTAATCTCCATCTATCATCCCTCTTTCGTCTCTTTTATCATACCTATTTTCGAATAAACAAGCAACGATCTCGCTAGTAAAAAGAGAAAAATCCCACAAAGATCATTTTATATGTAACGTTCTTTTTATGTAAAACAAAAAGAGACCAGAACAAATGCTGTTCCAATCCCTTCTCTTTATTTAAATCGTTGCTAGAATGATGAAGTTGATGATGAATAAAATATCAACAATCCACAAAGCAACAGAAACTTCATTGAATTTTCCTTTGATTACTTTGACAATTGTATAGAAAATAAATCCTGCTGCAATCCCATAAGAAATGCTATAGCACAATCCCATAAAGATCGATGCAAAGAAGGCTGGTAAAGCTTCTTCCATATCTAGCCATTTGATGTCTGCAAAAGAAGCCATCATCATTACCCCGACCAAAATCAGTGCTGGCGCAGTTGCTTGATTTGGTACGATAGCGATCAGCGGGGAGAACAAACTACTTAATGCGAATAGCACTGCCACTACTACTGAAGTCAAACCAGTACGTCCACCGGCCCCGATCCCAGCTGCAGATTCGACATAAGTTGTTGTATTCGATGTACCAAAGATAGCACCTACGGAAGTAGCGATTGCATCGGCAAATAGCGCTTTATCCATTTTTGTTTTGAACCCGCGACCATCTTCCAATGCGATCTCGTCCTCTTTTGAGAAAATACCTGTGCGGCGTCCTGTACCGATAAATGTTCCGATCGTATCGAATGTATCAGATAAACTGAATGCGATGATTGTCATCAATACTTGAGGGATCTTGGAAGAATCACTGAATAATGATTGCATTCCTTCAGAACCAAATGCTGCACCGAACGTTGTTCCTAATTCTTTAAATGAATTGCCTAACGAATTCGTTTGCCAATCAATGGAACTTAAATCAACAACACCCATAAAAATCCCAAGGACTGTGGTCGCTACGATACCGATAAGAATAGCACCACGGACGTTTTTTACAACTAAAATGGCTGTCAGTACCAAACCAATCACGGCTAACAAGATAGGTGCGTTGTCAAAATTGGCTAACGCGGGAACGATTCCGCCATTTATCGTAACATTTGTTGCTTTTCCACCTTCAACGACAGAACTCGAAATAGCAGATTGGTCTGCTGAAAAAGATAAGAATCCTGCATTTTTGATCCCGACATACGCAACGAAAATACCGATTCCGCCACCAATCGCATGTTGAAGACTTTCAGGAATCGCCCGAATGATCATCTTTCGGATATTTGTAACAGTAATAAAAATGTTGATTAATCCGCAAATAAAAACCATTGCCAGGGCTTGTTGCCAAGAATAGCCAAGCCCGAAAACGACCGTAAAAGTGAAAAATGCGTTCAATCCCATACCAGGTGCCTGAGCATATGGGACATTCGCGAACAATCCCATGACTAGCGTACCAATGATTGATGCAATGATTGTGGCTAGAAATACTGCTTGGAACGGCATACCTGATGCTGATAAAATCGTCGGATTTACGAATAAGATATAACTCATGGCAAAGAATGTCGTTACTCCCGCCATTATTTCAGTTGATACATTTGTATTGTTTTTCTTTAAACCGAAAAACTTTTCCATAAAAAGTTCCACTCCCTGAATTTTTTTCTGATGGAAAACTATAATAATAATAAATATGCAAAATATGGCAAATCCATCGAACAATTTCAAATTATATAGACGTTTCATTCGTTTTTCAACGTTTTTTTAACAAAAAAACCGAAAACAATACTTAATGTTCGTGTTTAGCTCGTATTCATTTATTTACATAGCCATAACTGTATTTTTTGTTAGGAATAACTGATTGCTCTTGTTAATTACCTAAAATATGCTAGACTAAAACAAATGCTAGTTGAGGAAGGAAGGACCTTTATTGAATAAAAAATTAATTGCCATCGATCTGGACGGAACTACCCTCAATCAAGATTCGATGATTACATCTAAAACAAAAGAGACTCTGAAAAAAGCAATCAATGCCGGTCATCATGTCAGTATTGCTACAGGACGCCCATTCCGAATGAGCCATCAGTTTTACCAACAATTAGAATTAACAACACCGATGGTTAATTTTAACGGCGCATTAGTACACATCCCTAATCAGCACTGGGATGGTGAAAGAGAAACGTTGATCAATCGTGAAATCGCTTTTGAAATCTTATCGCAAAAAAAGCAGCTAAATTTAGATTTTATCGCTGCTGAAAATCGTGATACTTTTTTTATTGACAGTTTTGATTTCTTTGATGAAAAAATTTTTGCTTCTTCTCGTCCAGGAGAGAAGAATTTGCTTTCTCCTAAAAATTTGACGACAAATCCTACGTCTTTGCTTGTCCGAACAGACAAACGTTTTGCAGGAGCTGTATCTGCTGAATTAACACGTCAATTTGGCAGTTATGTCGATGTTCGGACATGGGGTGGACCTACTGCCATCTTAGAGATTGTTTCAAAAGGAATCCAAAAAGCAAAAGGCGTGCAAGAGATTGCTAACTACCTGTCTATCGATCAAAAAGACGTCATTGCCTTTGGTGACGAGCATAATGATTTGGAATTGTTGGATTATGCAGGTTGGGGAGTAGCTATGACTAACGGTACTGATCAACTCAAAGGCATTGCAAATGATGTCACTCCTTTGAGCAATCAGGAAGACGGTTTAGCTGTTTATCTGGAAAAACTACTTAAACTATAATAGAGAATTAGATTCCACAAAAAAGAGGTTGTGACAATTTTTGTCACAACCTTTTTTGCCGAGTAAACGGTGTTCTCCTGCCAACTCCTCAATCACAAGTCACAATATTCATAAAACATGAGAAGCTGTTTTTTTGAACTTGTTCCTTGTGACTCGGAGCTGAATGGCAGGCCCACGACCTCTTGATAAACGGCGTTCAATCAGCTGTCCTTCGGTATTAGCTCAAAAACGGCAAAATATGAGAAGCTATTTTTCCGTTTTGTTTCTCTAATACTCAGGTCAGGGCGCTGATTTCACAACCTCTTCCTTAAACGGTGTTCAAAAGCCAGTTTCTCGGTATGAAGTCAAATTTAAGCAAAAATGTGAGAAGCTATTTTCACAAAATTTTTCTTCATACTCGAAACTAAGCGGCTTTTTCACGACCTCTTTTTTATTTTGCCATGAACATATCATAATACGCGTCCATTATTTCTTTAGCAATCGTCAAGTTCATGTGGTCTTGTTCGTCTAATAAGTTCGGCAAGACAACACTGATGGCAATTTCCGGATTGTCTGTTGGTCCGTATGCCACGATGTTACTATTGACTGTCGTAATATCTGGATGACCTTCCGCAACCGTTTCTGCAGTCCCTGTTTTTGCGGAAAGGTCCATTTTCGCACTGGCTAATGGTTTGGCTGTTGTGTAAGGATCGGTACCATGGACAACTTGGTGGAATCCTTCACGGAGGATCGCCATATTTTCTGCAGAAATATTGACCGTATTTTCTACTGTTGTGCCAATTTCTTTCTTCACTTCACCCAAGTTTCCATTTTCGTCATTGCCATAGATCGCTTTGACTAGGTGCGGCTGTACTCGTTTCCCGCCATTAGCGACTGTTGAAGCATATTGAGCTAATTGGATTGGTGTATATGTGTCAAACTGTCCAAATGCCAAATCGGTAAAGTTACCTGGAGTATACCATTCTTTGCCATTATCCGCATTGAACTTCTTCATATAATCAACAGAACGTGAGATCCCAGGAGATTCATTCGGCAAATCGATTCCAGTCGTTGTACCAAGACCAAACTCTTTGAAAGAGTCTCTCAATTGCTGATAAGCTTTAGCTTCTTCATCTAAACTAGGTAGTCCCATTCCAGGTGTATAGTCTAGTCCTAACATCTTTAACGCCACTTTGATCATATACGTATTAGAAGACAATTCCAATGCTTTGACTGCATCAAGAGCAACTTGTCCGCTTCGATTAAAGACAGAGCTTTTTTCTGAAGCACCTTGCAGACGAATCGGCTCATCAATCAAAACTTGATTTCCGCTGATCGCGTTACTTGCCCAGCCTGCTGTCAAAGTACCAGCCTTGACTACAGACCCTGGAGCAAAGGCGCTAGTAATCGTGCCTAAAGCATTCTCGGTGATTTCTTTGGAACCTTGTTCATGACTGAAACCAGTCATTGCTAGCACTTCTCCTGTCTGAGGATTCATAGCCACTGCATAAGCACCAGGCGAATACTGTGCTTTGCCGTTGTTGATCAATGTTTGATAATTCCTTTTCAAAATTTCTTCTACTTTTGATTGGAATTCTGCATTCATAGATAACATTAAATTAGAACCTTTTTCCCCAGAGAAGATTTCTTTTTGATTCGAAACATTTCCTTCATTATCAAGGGAAACTTCATATTGGGTTTTGGTTCCTTGCAGGACATCTTCATATTGTTTTTCCAAATAACTTTGTCCTACACGGTCATTCCGAGAATAACCTTTTGCTAGGTATTTCTCTGCTTCATCTGCTGGAAGTCCTTGCTTTTCAGTCGTCACACTGCCAAGAATACTTTTCAGTGAACTTGCTGCATTATATTCTCGTGTCCAGTCTGTGCCAGTCGAAACTCCTGGAAGTTCAGAAGCGCGTTCTGCCACAACAGCTAACTCTTGATCAGTAACACCAGAGTTTTTGATATAGACAGTGTTTAATTCATATGCACTATTCATCCGTTTAAAGATGGTAGCAATTTTTAATTGCTCCTCGTTTAAATTAATCTCATCAGCTGTGACTTTATTGACCATCGCACTATATTGTTCGCTGTTCCCTAATTGCTTTTCTTTTGCCGAAAGTCTTTTTGTGGCTTCTTTCAAATGTTTGGGGTCAGCCAGCCAAAAATCTTTTTTATCTCTATCTGTCAGATTTTCATCTACCGGAACATCGATCAGCGAGTTCAACTTCGTTGCGATTTCAAGCAAATCTTTAGCCGTAACTTGTGTTCCTCTCGTATATGTGATGGCCTGATTCGCTTTATTCGTGACTAAAGCTTTTCCTGTGGAGTCGTAGATCATTCCGCGAGGAGTACTTTCTTGGACCGTAATCGTAGAAGTAGACTTCACTCGCGCCTCCATCTCTTCGCCGTTCACGATCTGCAAATAACCCAATCTAGCAATCAACGCAACAAATAACGTAAATATAATGAAAAAAAGAAAATTTAAGCGAAAAGGAACATGGGACCGGCGAAACGTTTTGTTCTTAGGTTCTTGTGCACCTTTTCTTATTTTTTCTAACCAAGAAGTATTTAATATTTTTTTCATAAAATCTTTCATCATTTCCTATCCTTCCGCCTATTTACATTCATGCTTCATTGTACCCAAAAACTTCTTAATAAAAAAGAAAAAATGGGCGGAGCAAGAAATTCTTTACCTAATTTCAAGATAAAATCAACTTTTTGTTTCACAGTAATCACTTAAAGTTACATATTCAACTATTTTTTTCATTAAAAAATAAACTTATTTTTGAAAATTGTGTTTTCTTAAGTCGTGAAACACTTTGGTGGGTCATTTATTTGTGGAAAACTACGTTTTGTTATTCTAAAAAACTTATATAAAAAATAGTAAGGTTTTTATTTCGAATCCATAAAATATTCTTGGATTGCTTCTCGTGTTTTTTTCACTTTTTCGCTAAGCTTTTCGTTTTTAGCCATATAGAAATAAAAAATGATATCGATCGTAGCAAATTGGGCCAAAAGTGAATTAGTTGCCGCACTTCGATTCGTGATTTCTTTTGGTCTAGATGTTTGTACGAGTACATCGGCTATCTTGCTAAGCGGGTTATTTCCAAATTGCGTCAACGCAATGATTTCGATATTCATGCTTTTCGCCAGCTCGGCTAATGCGACTACATCTGCACTTCTACCTGAGTTTGAAACAAGCCAAAGCACTTTCTTTTTCTCATTGCTGACAAGTTGCGGGAGCAAAACGTGGATATCTTTTTCAAAAATGATTGGCTTACCGACACGAGACCATTTTTGCAGAATATCTTCTACTACTAAAGAAGAGGCGCCAACCCCATATAAAAAAACAGTCTCTGCCGATTCCAAACACTCTACGACTTTTTGGATCGTTTCTTCTTCTAGAATATCTACTGTTTCTTTTATCGCTACTTGTGCATTGTTACCAAGTTTGTTTTTGATAGAGTAAAAGGACTCATTTGCTTCTATATCACTAAAACCTTCATCGATTCCAGTCTGTAGTTCTGTTGAAATCGTGATTTTGAAGTCCGTCAGACTTTGAAAACCGATTTTTTTGGAAAAACGTACAACTGTCGGCGCACTCAACCCGGAAGCTTCTGCTAATTCATTAGCTGTCATTGTAGGGACCTTCTCAATATTACCGATAATGTAGTTGGCCAACTTTTTTTCTGCTGAGGAATAATCTTCCATCATATTTTCAATACGACTAATTACGCTCATAAGTTCCTCCACCCTTTTAATGATAGTCTATGTAAGTATACCATATCAGACCCTTATTCACGGTCGTATACTGGATAAAAAAACAAAAAAACAATCCGCCCAACAGAATATCTTATTCCATCAATCCCACAGATTCTATTGAGCATCTGTGTCTTTGAGGAATACCTGTTATCTATTGTTCGGATTGTTTTCTATCTACTACTTTTTTACAGGAAATTTACCTATTAGTTTTCTCTGCTGTAATTTTTGACTTCTGCTTCCATAGCATCAATAAAGATATTCAAATCTTCTACAGCTGTTTCTTTACTTCCATAACGACGTACATTTACTGTTGCATCTTCCAATTCCTTGTCTCCAACAACTAATTGGTAAGGGATCTTTTGTGTTTGAGAGGCACGTATCTTATAGCCCATTTTTTCATTACGATCATCAACTTCTACACGCAAACCCTTCATTTGCAAGCGTTCTTTGATTTCATAAGCATAATCGCCATGTGCATCAACAGAAACAGGGATGATTGTTGCTTGTATAGGTGCCAACCATGTTGGAAAAGCGCCTTTGTATACTTCTGTTAAATAAGCGACAAAACGTTCCATTGTAGAAACGATTCCGCGGTGGATAACTACTGGACGATGCGTATTTTCCCCGTCTTCTCCAACATATGTCAAATCAAAGCGCTCTGGCAATAAGAAGTCTAATTGTATAGTTGATAATGTTTCTTCTGTACCAAGAGCTGTTTTGACTTGAACATCTAGTTTTGGTCCGTAAAAGGCTGCTTCGCCTTCTGCTTCAAAGTAATCTAATTCTAATTCATCCATAGCGGCTTTCAGCATTGCTTGGGCTTTTTCCCACATTGCGTCATCATCAAAATATTTATCTGTATTGTTTGGATCGCGATAGCTCAAGCGGAAACGATAATCTGTAATATTGAAGTCAGCATATACTGCCACCATCAATTCAAGCGTACGTTTAAATTCATCTTTGATTTGATCAGGACGAACAAATGTATGACCATCATTCAACGTCATTTCTCGTACACGTTGTAAACCTGACAAAGCACCTGATTTTTCATAGCGATGCATCATTCCTAATTCAGCGATACGAATTGGTAATTCACGATAAGAATGGATCGTGTTTTTGTAGACCATCATGTGATGAGGGCAGTTCATTGGACGAAGAACAAGCATTTCGCCATCTCCCATATCCATTGGCGGGAACATGTCTTCTTGATAATGATCCCAGTGTCCAGATGTTTTGTACAACTCAACATCTCCCATTATTGGTGTATATACATGTTGGTAACCTAGACTAACTTCTTTGTCTACGATATAACGTTCGATCGTGCGTCGGATTGTTGCCCCTTTTGGAAGCCAGAATGGCAAACCAGAACCTACTTCTGGGGAAACCATGAACAAGTCAAGTTCTTTTCCTAGTTTACGATGGTCTCTTTCTTTTGCTTCTTCACGGAGACGGATATATTCTTTCAAAGCTTTCTTGTCAAAAAAGGCTGTCCCATATACACGTTGCATCATTTGATTGTTTGAGTTTCCACGCCAATAAGCACCTGCCACTGATAATAATTTGAATACTTGTATACGGCCAGTGGATGGAACATGTGGTCCACGGCACAAATCGATGAATTCGCCTTGTTGATAAGCAGTAATCACTTCTTCTTCTGGCAATTCACTAATCAGTTCTACTTTGTACGGATCACTTGCAAAAATTTCTAATGCTTCCTGTTTTGAAAGAACACGGCGTTCGATTGGCAGATTTTCTTTGACGATTTTCATCATTTCTGCTTCAATTGCTGGCAAATCTTCTGCAGTTACTTGGTTTTGTCCATTATCTGTATCGTAGTAAAACCCTGAATCGATAGCTGGTCCAACGCCAAAGTGGATATTTGGATAGAGGCGACGCATGGCTTGGGCCATCAAATGAGCTGCTGAATGACGGACTAAGCCAAGTGCATCTTCATGGTCTGGTGTGATGATCTCAATACTTGCATCTTCCTCGATTGGACGAGTCAAATCAACGAGTTTGCCGTTCACTTTACCAGCTAAAGCTTTTTTTGCTAAGCTTTTTGAAATGCTTTCAGCAATTGCCAATGTTGTTGTTCCAGACTCAAATTCTTTGACTGCACTATCTGGAAAAGTAATTTTTATCATAATAGTTTCCTCCTTGAAATGTTTTGATTGATCAGATCATCAAGCTGAAAAACAAAAAAATCCTAGCATCTCTTGAAAAGAGATACTAGGACGAAAAGTTCGTGGTTCCACCTAATGTTCAAACGCAAATGCGTTCCTCAAGCGTTGTAACGGTCCGACCGCCCTTGCTTCAACAAGGGTTTCGAAAGTGGTCATCCTTTGGTTTTCTCCTGGAAAAGTTTCAGCCTAGCTTTTCCTCTCTTATCGAAGACTCTCAAATTCAGTTGGCTTTCTCATCAATCAATTATGTGTTTATTTAACCACTAATAAATAGAAAAATCAAGTGGGAAACTAAACTTATTTTTTCCATTCCCCATTTACACCGTATGTTCCTTTTTTCATCTCATTGATGATGACATGGATGTGTTCTTTTGGTGCCTGCGTGTTTTTATGAACAGCTTCCGTGATATCTTTCATCATATTTTCTAATTGTTCCGGACTGCGACCTTCTACTAATTCGACATGTACGAATGGCATAATGCTCTCTCCTCTTTCTGATCGTTCTTTTTTCAACTCGATTCTATCATACTATGTTTGTCTTGGGTACTGAATCAGGAAAAATGGCTGGATCTTTTTTTGCTCTCAAGGCACTCAAAATAGAGACCGTATCCACGACTTCTTGCAAAACAGCTCCGAATAATGCGGGGATTAGTCCCGTACTTGCAATTAACATCAAAAAAATACAAATAAAGATGCCAATCAGTACAGACTGTTTAGCTATTCTCATCGTATCTCTTGAAATCACTACTGCTTTTGCTACACGCAAGAGATCATCTTTCAAGATGACCGCATCTGCACTTTCACTAGCAGCTGTAGAACCATGAGCCCCCATTGCAATACCGATATCTGCAGCAGCAAGTGCTGGAGCGTCATTCACGCCGTCTCCTACCATCGCAACAGGTCTTTGATCTTTAGGGATACTTTCTAAAATGGTCAGTTTATCTTGAGGCAAGCTACGGGCATGTACAGAATCTAATTGGACTTTTTCTGCAATCGTTTGAGCAATGGCAGATCCATCCCCGGTGATCATCATCAAATTTTTCACATCAAGTTTTCTTAGCTCCTTGATTGTCTTTGCTGCTTCTGGGCGAATCTGATCCGAAAATAGGATCGTTCCTGCAAAAGATCGATCAATTGTTACATAGATTGCTGTATTGGACGTTTCTATTTCTTCAGCTGAAACAAAAGAGGCACGTCCAATCTTTACTTCATGATTATTGACTACTGCTTGGATTCCTTGACCGGTCACTTCTTTCAGTTGACTAACAGGATACAGTTGGCTGTTTTTCACGTTGTTCACTAACGAACGAGCTAAGATATGGCTAGATTCCTGTTCTGCACTAGCTGCATACAGAAGTAGCTCTTCTTTTTTTATTCCATTGACTGGCTGAATCGCCTCTACTTCCAATACCCCTTTGGTAAGCGTTCCTGTTTTATCAAAAGCAATCGTTTTTGTACGTGCGAGCTTTTCAATCGTTGTTCCAGTTTTTACAACGATCCCGTTTTTACTTGAACGGCTCATTCCTGCAACTAAAGCAATGGGCGCAGCTAGAATCAGTGGACAAGGTGATGCCACTACCAGTACCTCAGCAAATCGTAAAGGGTCTTTTGAGAACCACCAAGAAATACCACCGATCAAATAAGCAATCAACGTGAAAGGGACTGCATAACGATCAGCTAAACGGACAAATCGGGCAGGCTTTTCTTTTGATTCTTCGACTAGTTTAATAATCATTTGATACTGGCTGTCTGCGGCACGTTTTTCAGCGATCATTTGGATCGATCCGTCTCCATTTAAAGACCCTGACATAATCTGATCTCCAGGTTTCTTGGTTTCCGGGCGGGACTCACCTGTCAAAGAAGATTCATCGACCGAAGATTCTCCTTTGATCACTCGACCATCTGCGGGTACAAGTTCGCCAGGTTTGACTAGTAACTGGTCATCAATATTTATTTCATCGATCACTATATCCTGCAAATTTCCTTCTTTGAATCGATGGGCAATTCTTGGGGTGTTATCTAACAAAGACTGGAGTTCTTTACCCGCTCGTTTATTCGCGTAATCCTCTAGACTATCTCCGCCCGTAAGCATGATCAATATCATCAAACTAGCCCAGTATTCTTTGACGGCTAATGTTGCAAGGATTGCGGTAATCGCTAATACATCTACGCCATATCTTCCTGAACGTAACGTCTTGATCATTTCCAAAAACATCAAGAAGGCGAGAATCCCTCCAGTAAATGCGACAATCGCAAATGCAAGGGCCGGCTGGTGAAAAACAAATTCACTTAATAAAGCTATTCCACCAATAAGCAAAGTAAGTAAAAATTTTTTGAAATGTGTCATTGTTTTTTCTCCTCTTTTATGTGACTTAGAGAGGTTAGTAATAAATTTCCAGCTGCCTCTTTCATCTTAAGCATAGTCCTTGACTAGCACTTTTTAAAACAATAGGTCTTAATTGAAAACAACTATCACTATCAGCGTTTCCAAAATTCATCAGTTCTACAAACAAAAATATTCAGCAAGGATGACTTTTTCGATTCATCAGTTAAAAAGTACCTTTTTTCGAAAAACTATGCTATACTTTTAATTCGTTATTTACGGCGGAAGGAGCAAACATGCGATGAATGAGAAACAACTAGAACAAACGCACGTGGATGAAACGATCGAACTAATCCAGATCGAACAAAATATGCTGGATACAAAACAACAAGAATTGACTCAGGAAATGAATCATTCGACAAAAGACACAGCTAATCACAAGATTCGAGCTGGTTCCAATGAAGCTTTTTATGAATCTGCTGTTGAATATCGCCAACATGAGCAGGAATTGCTTTTGAAATACCATACTCTTGAAGCACAGCAAAAACGCCTGCAAACGTTGTCTGTCATGAAAGATAGTCCTTATTTTGCCCGTATCGACTTTAAAGAAGACCGTGAAACAGAAACATTATATCTAGGTATCGCTTCTTTAAGAGATTTGGCAGAAGAAACAATCGTTATTGACTGGCGCGCACCAATTGCCAATCTTTATTATGAAGGTGAGATTGGTCCCGCATTTTATGAAACTGAAACAGATAGAATAGATGTCGATCTGCAGTTGAAACGACAATTTAAAATCCAAGAAGGACGTATTTTATCTATGGTAGATACGTCGGAAGTAATCAATGATGACTTTTTGCTAGAGATATTGGATGAATCATCAAGCAACCATATGAAAAACATCGTCTCTACGATACAAAAAGCACAAAATGCAATCATTCGGGACACAACAAGTAAAGTAATGCTGATTGAAGGAATCGCCGGAAGTGGAAAGACATCCGCTTTGCTTCAACGTATTGCTTTTCTGTTGTATCATAATCGCAAGTGGCTAGAGGCTGAAAACGTTCTTCTATTTTCACCCAACCATTTATTTTCTGATTACATCTCGACTGTATTGCCTTCATTAGGTGAAAGCGGCGTGCCTACACAGACATTCAAAAATTATTTGGTGCAGCTGCTGCCAGAGTTTTCTTTACTAGATGAACAACAACAAGAAAGTGGTTTTTTGCTAGGGGAAAAAGATCCGATACAAGTGATGAAAAGCGGATTGACCTTAGTCGATCAGATTGATCGCTATATCCAAGGCATCACAAACTACGGTCCCTTGTTCCGTGATATGAAAATAAATGGCCGTACGATCCTATCAAAGGAATCGATTCGCCAATGGTATAAAGAAACAAATGAACAATTACCTTTACATCATAGACTCTCTCTATTACAAACGAAGCTCCTGAAAAAATTAG
Source organism: Enterococcus sp. DIV1224 (assembly GCF_050555455.1). Lineage (NCBI taxonomy): Bacteria > Bacillati > Bacillota > Bacilli > Lactobacillales > Enterococcaceae > Enterococcus > Enterococcus sp. DIV1224. The sequence goes on from NZ_CP187859.1 coordinate 1,771,268, forward strand.
GCGGTCTGCAAAAAGACGAAACACGTCAGCAATGGGTCAAAGATCTAGCGGAAGAACAGCTCCAAGAACTATACGCAACAGATCCAAATCTTGAATATACAGAACAAAAGGAGCGTTCATTACGTAAAAAACTGGCCAACCAAATCGTACGTAAAAGATTCCGTCGAATCCATCGAGGGATCATGAATTATCAATTTGTCAATATAACGAAACAATATCTCCACTTTCTACAAACTGTGCCACTTTCTCTTCTAACACGACATAAAATCAGCGAGACCAGATGGCAGGAACATTTGACAACTGTTCGTACACACTTGCGTCAAAGAGAATTGCGTCAAGAGGATGCTGTACTATTCTTTTTACTGATGCGCCGAACATATCCAGTGACGGTTACACACAAAGCTCGCTATATCTTTATTGATGAAATGCAGGATTTCGCACCATCACAAGTGGCATTGCTGCAAGCCTTGTTCCCAAAAGCAAATTTGACTTTCTGTGGAGATCTAAATCAAAATGTCTTTGGAAATGAAACGATCGTTGGATCATTGGAAGACCTTTTCGTGGACCGTGAAGTCACTCGTTTCCAATTAACGACAAGCTATCGCTCCACAAAAGAAATCACTGATTTTGCTAATCATTTTATTGCAAAAGAACATCAAGTAGAAACAACAGCAAGAAAAGGAGACCTTCCTTTGCTCATCCAAGGAACAACAGATGATATCAAATTGAATTGGTTAGCAGATGCCATTCGAACGACTCAGGGAAAAGCCCGGTATTGGCGTACAGCAATCATAGCTAAAACACAAGAAGAATGCGAAGCTCTTTATGCTCAACTGCCAGACGAGTTGAAACAACAAGTCCAGCTGATTTTAAATGAGAGTGACTTTATGAAGCGTTCCATTATTTTACTTCCAGCCTTTTTAGCAAAAGGTCTGGAGTTTGACCGAGTTTTCTTGTGGGATGTAGATGCAGAACATTTTTCTTCTCAGCAAGACAAATTGATCCTTTACACCATGTGTACACGTGCGATGCATGAATTGACCCTTTTTACCTCCAATAATGAAAGTCCTTTGTTAAACAATATGGATATTTCATCTTATGAGAAAAAAGTACTGTAAGTAAAAAGACAACTGCTATCATTAATGTTAGCAGTTGTCTTTTTATTTACAATAATAATTGCAGAAAAAGTAATTCAATCATTTAAGGTCATTTATTCTATATATAAATCCAAATCTGTTTCAGGATATTTTAATTTGACAAGCGAAATAATCATTTTCAGTTCTCCCATGTTTTCTGGATATTCTGGGTCAAATACCTTGCTATGACGGCCAATCCCGCCATTGTCGATCAATCGGTAAATTCGATTCCATTCAATGAATTGGTCAATTGATTGGAAATTGCTGATTGGATAGCCGCCACAATCCAAAATCTCTGATACACGAAATGCTAGGTATGCACTATCGATCACTTTATTTTTTTTCGTGTCTATCTTCTCATTTCTTTCGATAAGAATTTTTTCAGGACGATGCTTCAAGCTCCACTCTAATAGTAGAAAGAAAGCCTCCATCCGATACTCTTCTTCAAATAACCGAAAGGCTGAATCAGAACGACGAAAAAGCAGCGGAATCAAATATTTTTGTCTATAAATCAGCATTGGTGCGCGGTCCACCATACACTCTAAATAACGGTTCAGATACCCTGTACCGACATAGTTTCCTAATCGATAGCCTTCAACGCCGAATCTTGCGTATTTTTGCGCTAATTTTGAACAATCAGTTACGTTCACAGCTAACTCTTCTACTTTGCGGTAACCGCTTAAGATACGTTCAAAAGGTTCTAAAGTGATTTTTGCTTCCATATTCTTCCCCGTCCATCTTCCACATACTTCATATCATTTCACATGATACTTATGCTCTCATCATACCACAGGTTGAATTAGAAAAGAAAATAAATCACACAAAAAAGCAAGACAATCTGTTAGTGAGATTGTCTTGCTTTTCGAAAAAGACTGAATACTTTTCGTTAAAACTGGTTGCTTAGTCTTCTAATGCCACATTATGGAACACATGCTGTACATCTTCTAGATCTTCCAGTGCATCAATCATTTTTTCAAATGTTTCTTGATCTTCTGGAGATAGTGTTACCTCGTTTTGAGGGATCATTTGGATCTCAGCGATTGAAAAATCAGTGATTCCTTTTTCTTTTAATGCTTCTTGTATACTATGGAAATCCGCTACTTCACCGTAAACGATGATTTGTCCTTCTTCTTCCATTACATCGCGAACATCGATGTCTTTTTCCATTAGGTATTCAAGGATCTCGTCAGCGTCTTCTCCTGCAAAAGCAAAGATTGCTGTATTGTCAAACATGTAAGAAACCGCTCCGGAAACACCCATGTTCCCGCCATTTTTCCCAAATGCTGCCCGTACGTCTGCTGCTGTTCGATTCACATTGTTCGTCAATGTATCAACAATCACCATTGAGCCGCTTGGTCCAAATCCTTCATAGCGCAATTCAGAGTATGTTTCATCTCCTGCACCTTTTGCTTTTTCGATTGCTCGGTCAATAATATGTTTTGGTACATTATAAGTTTTAGCGCGATCAATGACGAAACGTAGTTTTTGGTTTGCATGCGGATCAGGATCACCTGATTTTGCTGCCGCGTAGATTTCAATCCCAAATTTTGCATAAATCCGGCTATTATTAGCATCTTTAGCAGTTTTCTTTGCTACGATATTTGCCCATTTACGTCCCATATTTTCACTTCGCTTTCTGATTTGATAGTTTCATAACGCAAAAACGTCCTGTTCCATTATACTTGTGAATCACGATTCTGTGAAGCTTTTTTTCTTTCTTCCTTCATTCTTCTCATTTTTAGTCAATTATCTATACTCGGATTGGGATTCGCCCGAAATTCTGTTCCGGAATATTGCCTCCCAATTGATAGATTTGATCACTTCTAACTAACAGTTCCGCTTCTTGTGCCTCTTTTTTTCCGATTCGGGAATAAATAGAAATCTCTTTTTTTTCTTTTAAGAATCTTCTTCCAACATCGGTAAATCCAAGTAGTCGAAGATAATTTTTATTTTGTTGGACAGGAATCTCTTGCTTTTTGATATTCAGCAAGACATAACAAGATAATCGTTGGATCCGTGTCCATGTATATCTTTTTGTTTTTACCTTTGACACAAAATCCTCAAAACTATCAGCAGTTGCAGCTGCTGTTTTCATGCGCGATTCTATTCCTTCGGTCATCTGATAGATATCTGTCAGTTCCAGCAAAGTAGAAGATAACAACCGATAACGCAAATACGGCCAATAAGATTCCCAAGTCTGCAGCGAACAAGTTGAAAGATCTTCTTCTGTCTGAGGCGGCACAAGTCCAGCTATCCTTTTTCCTTCTTCTAACGCATGGCGAATGGCTGTTGCACTGGCTATCGTCTGATCTGTGATGATTTTTTCATGATAGCCTGCACTTTTACGTCGGATCGGATGTAATTCCATAGGGTGGACATACTTGGCATTTTCCTTTGCATAACTTAATCCCAAGATATGATTTGGCGAAGAAAAATCAAGCACAATATCGGGATACAGACTGCGAAAAACCTCAGTCATTTTTTGCGGATAACTATACGTTTGATCAGACAGTTCTTGAAATGCCTCTTCTATCCTATCTTGATTCTCTTGGACAAAGCGTCCGAAACTGCTGTAATCAAACGAAGTCTCTTCTTCTGTTCCAAAACACAAACTGTCACAGTCCAGTGTTTGCAAGATTTTTACTGCACCTTTAGCAAAATAGTCAGCTGACTGAACCGCCCATTCGACGGGAAGCTCCACTACTAAATCCACACCATTTTGTAAAGCTTCATTCGCGCGATGCCATTTATCGATGATAGCCGGTTCGCCTCGTTGCAAAAAATTCCCGCTCATTACAGCAATGACGACCTCTGCTCCTGTTGTTTTTCGTGCCATTTCCACATGATAGCGATGTCCATTGTGAAAAGGATTGTACTCTACGATAATCCCGCAGCTTTTCATGCGCATCCTCCTTCATAGTTATCGATAAAAAAGAAATAGAGACAAGTAAAAAAAGGCAAAAATCGGAAAAAATACCCGAACTATATAAACTATTCTCGCAAACACAATACTTCTGCGACGAAAAGCTGCACTGCAAGAGCAATGCCTATATCGTTCGGATATATAATTTATGTTGAAGATTTATTCTTTTCTTGTTAACTCGAGCAGGCAAAACCGCTAGTCTTTGTATGCTACAAAGAACCAGCGCTTTGATTTCTCTGATGCTGCTTCGTCTGTAAAATCAGAAAATGCTTCGACTTTCGAAAAGCCGCTGTTTTCCAGCATTCTTAAATAACTTTCCAATGGATAGGTACGCTCTTGATGTAGTTCATCTTCACGAATAAATCGACCAGACCCTTCTTGTTCTTCAACGAAAAAGGTAAGAAAATGTTCGATGCTGTGTTTCTCGCTTCCTGGATAACTATCCCACAAAAAAGCAAAATTATCCCCTTGATAATGATAGCTATATTCTGGAAAAACCTCATCTACTTGATAGGTGGAGTGTACGTCAAATAAAAATCGGCCATTTTCTTCTAACGCTTGATAGACTTCATCAAACACTTGCTGTACCTCTTGTCTATTTTTCATATAGCACAGCGAATCAGAAAAACAGGTAATTGCCTGATATTGTCCGATTTCTGATAAATCGAGCATATTGCCTTCCACAAATTGGATCGATGCGTCTTCTTCATATGCTCGCTGGCTGGCAATCATCAACATCTCTTCTGAAAGGTCTAACCCTGTCACTTTATATCCATCTTTTGCAAAGGCAACCGCTAATGCTCCAGTACCGCATGCCAGTTCCAAAATATTTTTTGTGTCTTCTTGTAAATGACGTTTCGAAAAAGCTAGCCATTGCTGATAAAGTGTTTCGTCCATCACTTCATCGTAAATGAAAGCAAATGTTTCATAAGCCATATGTTAATCCAACCATTCACTAAGATCGACTAGCGGAGCATCTGACCATAGTTTTTCCAGATTATAGAAACTTCGTTCTGGCGCATGGAAAACATGTACGATCAAATCTCCAAGATCGATCAATACCCATTTTCCGCCTTCTTTTCCTTCAATACGTTTTACTTCATATTTGTTTTCTTCTTCTTTATCAATGATTTCTTCTGTAATTGCGTTGATTTGACGTTCGCTATTTGCTGAACAGATCATGAAATAATCTGCCAACAAGGAAACATTTCGAACGTCTAAAGCGATAATGTCTTCTGCCCGTTTTGAATCTGCTGCTTCAACCGCAATTTTTAATTGTTCTTTACTATCTATGATGATTTCCTCCTAATATGAGCAGCTTATTTTTTTGCTACCCAGTAATTATATGTTTCGATTGTTTTTGGATAAATCTGTTGTTCTTGCGCAAGCAAATGGGCCAATGTATGTTTTGTTTCAAATGCTACAGCTTCGTCTAGATCAGCCCATGCAATGGCTCGTGCATCTTGTACCCCAGGAAAATCTCGACCTGGTTCAATATAGTCTGCTACATAAATGATTTTGTCAAGGAGACTCATCTTAGCAGCCCCAGTCGTATGCACCCGGATTGCATGAAGAATCTCTGCATCGGTGATTCCTAATTCCCGCTCTACAAACGAAGCGCCAACAAGACCATGCCAGATTGCATTATTATAATTCAATAACTCTGGATCAAAACCGTCTCTTACGATTACCATTTTGAACTCCTCATCTGGTCGTTCTTTTGCATAATCATGTGTCAATGCAGCAATACTAGCTTTTTCAGGAGAAGCACCGTATTTTTTGGCAAGAGCCACGGCTGTTTCTTCTACTCCAAGCACATGCTTGAAGCGTTGTTCGCTCATTCTCATCTGTATTTTTTGCATCAGGTTTTCTCTAGAATAAGCAGTATATTCATTACTATAGTCCATATTCATACAACCCTTCATTTTGAATATAATCAATTACTTTATCTGGAACAAGGTAGCGGATAGAACAGCCTTCTTTGATCTTTTGACGTATTTTCGTGGAACTGATGTCGATCTCAGGTACATCTACCCAAATTACAGGATATGGAGTATCCGTTGTGTATCCTGGTCGACGTATACCCACAAAGTTGACCATAGAAGTCAGCTCATCGATTTTATACCATTTTGGCAAATATTCTACCATATCCCCACCGATAATAAAGTAATAATCTGTATCCGGATTGTTTTGCGTCAATTCCTTCATAGTATCATAGGTGTAACTTTTCCCACCACGAGCTAATTCAATCGTTTCAATCTGCAAAAAAGGATTGTCTTCCACAGCTAATTCCAACATGTTGAGTCGATGTTTTGCATCAATCGTCTGTTTCTCATCAACATGAGGTGGCTGATAAGAAGGCATCAAAAATACGCGGTCAAGACCTAAATTCCGGCCAGCTTGTTCAGCCATCACTAAATGTGCAAGGTGAACGGGATTAAATGTTCCGCCCAAGATCCCTACTTGCTTTTTCTTCTCTAGGAATTGAGGCATTTCTTCAGGAAATAATTGTGAACGAACAAATGTCTTAGCTTGCGTATTCATCATGGTCACTCCTTATATTGCTTTTACTTCTTTTGATAGCCTTTGATACTTTTCTTTTGTGGAAGGTTTGTATAATACGATAACACGTCCAATGATTTGGACGATTTCGCAATCTATTTCTTTTTCTAATACTTGAGCTGCTTCTTCTGCAATCTCATCTGTATTTTGAAGTAACGATACTTTGATCAGTTCTCTTTTTTCTAAAGCTTCTTCAATTTGAACGATCATTGCTGAATTGATCCCACCTTTTCCGATTTGAAAAATCGGCTGAAGATGATGCGCTTGGCTACGTAAAAAACGCTTTTGTTTTCCTCTTAAACTCATAATTTTCCTTCTTCCTTAAATCAATGCTTTTCGCTTCAAGACATCTACACCCTTTGGCGCCCAGCCAGCAATTACTGCTGGTGCTGTTACGGTGATCCAGCCTAGACCGGCAAAAACGATGTCTGTTTTTTCTTTCACGGAAAATTCAAAACGAACAAGCTCGGGAAATTCCTCGACTTCATTAGGACGAGGCGGCTGCAATAACCCACCTACGTGTTTTTGATAAAATTCGTCTGCTTTTTCCAGTTTTGTTCGATGAATATTAACATCATTCGACACATAAGCAATAAATGAAGCACGATTGCCGCTGATAAAATCAAATCTTGCAAGCCCGCCCAAGAAAAGTGTTTGCCCTTCATTCAGCTGATAAACTTTAGGTTTGATTTCTTTTAACGGTGCAATGATCCGCAAATCTTTTTTACCTAAGTAGTGCGCCATTTGATGGCGATGGATAATTCCCGGTGTATCAATCAAAAAATGCCCGTCATCTAAAGGAATCTCGATTTTATCCAAGGTCGTTCCTGGAAACTGCGAAGTTGTGATTACATCTTGTACTCCCGCTGTATTTTTGATGATTTGATTGATAAGCGTCGATTTTCCGACATTTGTTACCCCGACGATATAGACATCCCGTCCATCGCGGTATTCTTCGATTTTTTCTAATAGTTCCGTCATCTCATGAGATTTCTTAGCACTAGTTAATAATACATCTACTGGACGAATTCCTGCTTCGTAAGCACGTTCCTTCATCCATTGTGTTAATTTAGTTTTTTTCAATGATTTAGGTAATATATCCACTTTGTTCCCAACTAAAAGTACTGGATTGTCACCGACAAAACGGTGTAGTCCTGGGATTAGTGAACCATTGAAGTCAAAAATATCCACCACATTGACGATCAATGCATCTTTTTGCCCTAATTCATTCAGTAAGCGCAAAAAGTCGTCATCCGTCAATGAGACATCTTGGATCTCATTATAATGGCGTAATCTGAAACAACGCTGACAATAGACTTCCCCGGAAGCTAAACCTTTTTCCAAAGCCGTTTGCGGCGTGTATCCTAATTCACCGGGTTTGTTTGTTTGTATAACGGCACCACAGCCGATACATTGTAATTCTTCTGTCATTCGATTCCACCTCGCCAGCCCATATCAGGGTGTTTTGCTAATAGATAGGCCATAATTCTTTTTTCCAAAAAACGATTAAATTGTGTCTTCCAACTATCTGTTGCGATAATGGGTTTTACAAGGATGCTACGTATCCCTGCACGATTGGCTCCACGTATATCAGTCATAATCTGATCGCCTACCATTACTATCTCATCATCTGCTAAATCCAATTGTTTCTTTGCTATGTTGATCCCTCTTGCTAAAGGTTTCATTGCTCGTGCAACATACAAAAGATCAAATTTTTCAATCGCTCGCGCGACACGTTTTGAATTATTGTTTGAAACAACAACAACAGGGATTCCTGCATTTTTCATTTCTAAAATCCAAGTAAGCAACTCTTCTGTTCCATCTGGATTATTCCATGCAATCAACGTATTGTCTAAATCGGTCAATACTGCTTTGATGCCTAGATTCTTTAATTGGGCAGGTGTAATCTGATAGATGGCTTCTACCATCCATGTTGGTTTGTAATTTGAAAACATGCTGTCTCCTCATCTGCAAAAAATGAAGGAGCACATAAAGTACTCCTCAACCCCGTATTATACTGCATATCAGCAAAAAAAACTACCTCTATACTCGTTCGTCTTTCAGAAAAAGCATTTCTTTACAAAATGACCAAAAATAAAGATTGATCACAGAAAAATTTAGAAACAAAAAACAACTAAGCGAGCAAGAACCATTCTTTACTCTTTGCTTAGTTGTTAAACACCTAATATTGGCGGAACCTCTTGTACCGTTTTTCCAGTAATTCATGCTGGTCGAATCGAACAAGTTCCGTCAATCTTTCAATCAACGCTTTTTTCATAATGTGTGCGACTTTATATCGTGGCAACTGCTCGCCGTTGAACGTTTCAGGAATAACTCGATCAACGATTCCTAACTCGCGTAGTTCTGGCGCAGTAATTTTCATCAACTCAGCTGCTTCTGCGGCGCGACTACCGTCTTTCCACAAAATCGACGCAAATCCTTCTGGAGAAAGCACAGCATAAATCGTTTCTTCCAGCATCCAGACTTCATCCGCTAAACCTAGAGCAAGGGCACCGCCACTTCCACCTTCACCAATGATGATGGCGATGATCGGTACCTTTAAATCAGACATTTCGAGCAGATTTCTGGCAATAGCTTCTCCTTCGCCGCGCTCTTCTGCTCCTACACCGCAATATGCACCTGCTGTATTGATCAATGTAATCACCGGTCTATTGAACTTTTCCGCTTGTTTCATCAGTCGTAAAGCTTTTCGATAGCCTTCAGGATGGGGAGAACCAAAATTTCTGCGGATATTTTCCTGCAGATCCCGTCCTTTTTGAATACCGATCACTGTTACCGGTTTGCCATCTAATCGAGCGATTCCACCAACAATCGCTTCGTCGTCTGCAAATAAACGATCACCATGGCATTCCTCGAAAGAATCGAAGATCTCTTCAAAAAAATCCAAGCTTGTCCATCGTTCTTTAGCTCTTGCTAACTGAACGACATCATGTGCTGTCTTATCCACGATCTATCCATCCTTTCTGTGTATGCAATTCAAGAAGCGTATGGATTTTCTGCTTTAATTCCATGCGGGGAACAATCTGATCGACAAAACCATGAGACAATAAGAATTCAGCCTTTTGGAAATCTTCTGGAAGTTCCTGCTTGATCGTCTGTTCGATGACACGTCTTCCAGCAAAACCAATCAAGCTTTGGGGTTCTGCTAAAATGATATCACCTTCCATTGCAAAACTGGCAGTTACTCCTCCGGTCGTCGGGTCTGTCAAAACAGTTAGATAAAAAAGACCTTCATTACTATGCCGTTTGACAGCAGCAGAAATTTTTGCCATCTGCATCAGAGAAAAGATTCCTTCTTGCATCCGTGCACCACCTGAAGCTGTGAACAAGACGACTGGAAGTCTTTCCTTTGTTGCTCGTTCGAATAATCTGGTGATCTTTTCTCCGACAATCGTTCCCATACTTCCCATGATAAAATTAGGATCCATCACTCCAATAATGAAGGGAATCCCCTGAATGGTTGCTTTACCAGTGAGGACTGCTTCATGAAGTCCTGTTTTATCTTGCATCTTTTTAATTTTTTCCGTATATTCGGGAAATGCTAGCGGATCTTTGGTTACAAGATCCGTATCCCATTCTTCAAAACTTTTTTCATCAATAATCAAAGCTAGACGCTGCCATGCACCGATTCGAAAAGCGTATCCGCAATGAGGGCATACTTTTTCTTCACCGATGTCTTTCGTATAAAGGATATGTTTGCAATTTGGACACTTTGCCCACATGTTATCAGGAACAGATGGCGAGTTAGCAGGTTTGCTCTCTCTATTAGGATTGATCCGAATATATTTCTTTTTCTTAAACAGAGCCATCTATGCGCCTCCTATCTCCGTTTCTGGTGTCCAATTCGGTAAAAATTCTTCTTGTAAAAATGCTGTGCTGTAATCACCTGCTATGACTGCAGGATGACTAATCAAATCCATCTGAAATTCTGCGTTCGTGATGATTCCTTCTGTGATAAATTCACTTAAGGCTCGCTGCATCTTCATTAATGCTTCAAAACGCGTATTTCCATGGACGATTATTTTTGCAATCATTGAATCATAATATGGCGGGATCGTATATCCCGGGTAAACTGCACTGTCTACTCGCAGACCCATCCCACCTGCTGGAAGCAGTAAGTTTTGGATCTTCCCTGGAGAAGGAGCAAAATGGAAAGCAGGATTTTCTGCATTAATCCGGCATTCGATTGCGTGTCCTTGGAATACTACTTCTTCTTGACACACATTCAAAGGCTCGCCGGCTGCTATCTCCACCTGTTTTTTTACTAAATCGATTCCTGTGACCATTTCTGTTACTGGATGTTCCACTTGGATTCGAGTATTCATTTCCATGAAATAAAAATCGCCTTCTTCATCCATCAGAAACTCGATCGTTCCGGCATTTTCATAATTGACTGCTTTAGCTGCTCGAACAGCAGCGTCTCCTAGTGCTTCTCTTTTTGTTTGTGAGATCACTACAGAAGGAGATTCTTCCAGTACTTTTTGATTATTACGTTGCAAAGAACAATCTCGTTCTCCTAAATGAATGACATTGCCAAAATGATCACCTAAAATCTGAACTTCTATATGGCGAGCAGGATAAATGATTTTTTCCAAATACATATCATCATTTCCAAATGCCGCTGCTGCTTCTTGCTGAGCTGAAGAAAAATGCTGTGGGAGCTCTTCTTTTGATTGAACTTTCCGAATGCCTTTCCCGCCACCACCTGCAGCTGCTTTCAGCATCACTGGATAACCAATTCTGTCTGCTATTTCCAATGCTTCTTCTACTGTAGATAATACACCAGTACTTCCTGGAATGACTGGGACATTTGCTTCTTGCATCAATTGACGCGCATTGATCTTATTTCCCATTGCATCGATCGTTGCACTTTTAGGACCAATAAATGTGATATTGCACTCTTCACACATGGAGGCAAATCGGCTATTTTCAGATAAAAAACCAAATCCTGGATGAATTGCTTCGGCTTTTGTCACGATTGCAGCGCTCAGTACTTCCTGAACATTCAGATATGAATCAACGGCTTTTGCCGGGCCAATGCAGATTGCTTCATCTGCTAACTGTGTATGAAGTGCTTCGGCATCTGCTTCTGAATATATCGCTACGGTTTGGATCCCTAGTTCGCGGCATGCACGAATGATACGTACAGCGATTTCACCGCGGTTAGCTATCAATACTTTAGAAAACATATTTCACCTATCCAATCATAAAGGTTAATTCCGCTTCGGCTACTTTTTTACCGTCTACTTTAGCGATTCCTTTGCCTATTCCGGCTGAAGCTTTCACTTTCAATATCTCAACTTCAAGGTATAAGGTATCTCCCGGTGTAACTTTCTTACGGAATTTTGCTTTGTCCAATCCGCCGAAATAAGCCGTCTTTCCCTTGAATTGTTCAAGAGAAAGTAATGCAACTGCTCCTGCTTGAGCCATTGCTTCAACAATCAATACTCCTGGCATAACAGGTTCTTCTGGAAAATGTCCTTGAAAAAAGGGCTCATTGATCGTTACATTTTTCTTAGCAACGATCCGTTCTCCTTCAACCATTTCTTCCACTCGATCAATCAAAAGCATTGGATAACGATGTGGAATGATTTCTTTTATTTCTTGTATGTTCATTGATTTCCCTCTTTCCTGCTTTGCTTATTTTTGCTGGATCCTAAAGAGTGGCTGTCCATATTCAACAACTGACTCGTTTTCTACAAGGATTTCTGTGATTACTCCGTCGGCCTCACTAGTTATCTCATTCATTAGTTTCATCGCTTCAATAATGCAGATAACTTCTCCTTTGGCAACTTGATCACCTACTTTTTTGAAAGCTGGTTTGTCGGGCGCCGGTTGCAGATAAACGATTCCCACGATTGGCGAAACAACCTCGATTCCATCAAATACTGCCGATTCTTTTTCTTTCATTGTTTCTGGAGCAGTTGTTGCTTGTTCAGGTATGACATTGACTGGCTCCGAAACTGGCAACGTTTCGTTTGTTTGAACCATATTCATGCCTCGACTTGTTTTATTTTTATTCATATACAATTCAAATTGACCTTCACGCAAATCGAATTCCGTTAGCGAGGATTGATCAAATTGACTGACTAATTCTCTGATTTCATTGATATCCAAAATTATTCCTCCCAGCGTTTCATGCACAGAACCGCATTATGTCCGCCAAACCCTAATGAATTACTCATTGCATAAGTAAAACTTGCAGGTTTGCTTTCGTTTTTGACAACTGTCAAGTCAATCTCAGGATCTTGTTTTTCTACATTGATCGTAGGTGGGATAAATTGATGTTCTAATGCCAGCAAAGTTGCCAAGGCTTCGATCCCGCCGGCTGCTCCCAATAAATGTCCAGTCATCGATTTCGTGCTGCTGACGTAAGTATCTCTGAAATTTTCACCTAATGCGATTTGGATTGCTTTTGCTTCTGCCTGGTCATTGGCTGGTGTACTTGTTCCGTGAGCATTGATATATCCGACTTGTTCCGGCTGTACACCAGCTTCTTCCATCGCAAGCTTCATTGCTTTAGATGCACCAGAACCATCTGGAGTAGGAGCTGTCATATGGTAAGCGTCACAGTTTGCACCGTATCCAACGATTTCTCCATAGATTTTGGCACCGCGAGCTTGTGCATGTTCTAAAGATTCAAGAACTAGAACACCTGCTCCTTCACCCATCACAAAACCATTCCGATTTTCGTCAAACGGAATCGAACCACGATTAGGATCAGTTGATTCTGAGAGTGCTGTTAAAGCTGCAAATCCAGCAATCCCCATCTCACAAATCGTTGCTTCTGTTCCTCCAGCAAGAATGACATCTGAATAGCCATGTTTGATGTTACGGAATGCTTCCCCAATTGAATTCGTTCCGCTAGCACAAGCTGTTACGATAGCTGTACAAATACCTTTTGCACCTACGCGCAAAGCAATATTTCCAGCTGCCATGTTGGCAATCGCCATTGGCACGAACATTGGAGAAACTCGTTTTGCACCTTTTTCATGTAGACGAATAACTTGGTTTTCGATTGTTGGAAGACCACCGATCCCAGATCCGATGATGACGCCAAACCGGTCTTGATTCATTTTTTCTTTATCTAAACCGCTCATCTCCATTGCTTCTAAAGCAGCGTAGATTCCATAGATTGAAAACATATCCATTCGTTTGCTATCTTTTTTAATAAAATATTTATCGTAAGGAAAATCTTTGACCTCGCCCGCTAAGGTAATCCCTGTTTCTGAAGCATCAAATTTAGTGATCGGTGCGATGCCATTCGTACCCTCTTTTAAGCTATTCAAAAAGCTGTCTGCGTCATTTCCAATAGGTGAAGTGACTCCATAGCCAGTAATTACCACTCGATTCATTTATTTGCTCTCCTTTTCTTATCCGTGCATGACCAATCCGCCATCGACATTGATGACTTGTCCGGTGATATATGGATTTTGTGCTAAGAAAACTGCTGTTTGTGCAACATCTTCTACTTGTCCGAAACGCTGCATCGGAATTTGCTTTTCCGCTTGTTCCTTGACTTTGTCTGCTAAAACTTCCGTCATATCAGTTGTGATGAATCCTGGCGCAATGGCATTACATGTAATGCCTCTAGTTGCAGCTTCTCGTGCCACAGATTTTGTTAATCCTACTACGCCAGCTTTACTAGCTGCATAATTTGCTTGACCAATATTTCCAATCAACCCAGATACACTAGAGAGATTAATGATGGCCCCTTCTCGCTGCTTCATCATTTTTTTCAATACGTGCTGCGTCATATTGAAGGTTCCAATCAAATTGATATCAAGACATTTTTTGAAATCTTCTGCATCCATCCGCATCACAAGTTTGTCATTTGTGATTCCGGCATTGTTTACTAACACATGGATCGATCCAAGCTTTTCTTCTGATTCTTTGATCATTTGTCCCGCTTTCTCATAATCAGAGATGTCACCGGAAACTCCTACGCATTTTACACCGAATGCTTCGATTTCTTCTATCTTTTCTTTTGGAATCTCTCCGCGACCATTCAAAATGATATTTGCTCCAGCTTTTGCAAAAGCTAAGGCCATCGCTTTGCCGATTCCTCTTGTACTACCTGTGATAAATACATTTTTTCCTTTTACATCCATAACGTTCCTCCTTATAGTATTGCTATTGTTTCATCAAATGTCTGCTTATTCTCAACACGCAGAACTGATATTGTTTTATCGATTTTTTTCATAAATCCGCTTAATACTTTTCCGGGGCCGACTTCGATGACTTGCTCGATGCCGATTGTTTTTAACTTATGGATACTCTCATAGAAACGAACAGGTTGCATGACTTGCTGTTCAAGTAGTCCCGCGATCGTTTCTTTCTTCATTATTTCCGTTGTTGTGTTGCTTATGATAGGAAAAGAAGGTTCAGAGAATTGAATCTGACTTAGGTCCTTCGCCAGTTTTTTTGCTGCCGGTTCTAAAATAGCTGTATGAAAAGGCCCGCTGACATTTAGAGGGATCATTCTTTTGAACCCTTTTTCTTTTAATAGTAAAACAGCTTCGTCTACTGCTTTTTCTTCGCCACCAATCACGATCTGCTGAGGTGTATTATAATTTGCAGGAGATACGATGCCGTACTTACTAGCTTCATGACAGCTTTCCTCGATCGTTTCAATCGGCGCATTCATCACTGCAACCATTTTCCCGCTTCCAGCTGGGGCCGCTTCTGTCATATAAGCGCCTCTTTTTGCTACTAACGCAACTGCTTCAGTGAAGGATAACGCATTACTAGCTACTAATGCCGAATATTCTCCTAAACTCAGTCCTAAAGCTGCATCTGGGATGATTCCGTGCTCCTTCAATAAGCGATAATATGCGATGCTGACTGTTAGAATAGCTGGCTGTGTATATTGCGTCTGATCCAAATGTTCATTTTCTGTAAAGCAAAGTTCAGCCATATCGTAGCCAAGAATTTCACTTGCTTCATCAAATGTCTGCTTTACAATGACTTCTTCATACAAATCTTTTCCCATACCTTGATATTGTGCACCTTGGCCACTAAATAAGAATGCTGTTTTCATGTTTTTCTCCAATATATCCAGAATATATGTTTGATTCTTTTTATTCAAAAAGGCCGAGACATTCCTATTTCAGGAAATGTCCCAGCCCCCAACCTAATTTTAATGATTATGCAGTTTGTTTTTCTACGTAAGTCACTAAATCTTGAACCGTTTTGATTCCGTCTTCTGTTTCGATTTTCACGTCAAATTCATCTTCGATTTCATTGATGATTTGGAATAAATCCAAGCTGTCAGCTTCTAAGTCTTCTTGGATGTCAGTAGTCAATTTGATTTCTTCAGTTTCTTTTCCTAATTCTTCTGCGATGATTTCTTGAATTTTTTCGAATACCATAATAATATATTCCTCCGATATTGTTTGCTTTTTATTTTTATAATTTAACAGTCTACAACTCCATGAGAATACTTCCCCATGTTAAACCTCCGCCATAGCCTGTAAATATTACTTTCTGCTGTTTTCCCAAGGTGATCTTTCCACTAGAAACTGCTTCATCCAATAAGATAGGGATGCTTGCAGCAGATGTATTCCCATATTTATCCATATTGGTCAGGAACTTTTCTTGCGGCATCTTTACTTTTCGGGCAATTTTCTCAATAATTCTGAGGTTTGCCTGATGCAAAAGCAGATAATCAACTGGTTTGTCTTTCATGACTTCTTGGATATTGTTTGCAACGTCTCGTACGGCAAAATCAAAAATATCTCTGCCAGTCATTTGCAAATAATACGAACCTTCTGAATCTTCTGAATAGAACGGATTTTTATTTTGCTGGTAGCCAGCGGTCAATGAGCTACTTCTGGTTCCGTCAGCTGCTAATTTTTCTTTCAGCAATTTTTTCTGTGGATTCGCTTCTAAGAGAATCCCACCTGCTCCATCGCCAAACAACACAGCAGTCGTACGATCAGACCAATCGATTAGCTTAGATAGTGTTTCACCACCAATCACCAGTCCCTTAGTTGAGCCGCAGCGGATCATTTTTTCAGCCATACTTAACGCATAAACAAATCCTGAGCACGCAGCACTGATATCAAAAGCGATAGCATGAGTTGCTCCCAATTTCCCTTGTACTTGTGCTGCTACAGATGGTGTCGTGTAATCGGGCGACATTGTTGCTACTAAAATAAAATCCAAATCTTTAGGGTTTAGATTTTTCTGTTTTATCAATTTTTCCGCCACTAAAATGCATAAATCAGAAGTCTCCTGATTTGTTACACATCTTCGTTCACGAATACCCGTCCTTGACGAAATCCATTCATCAGAGGTATCCATCATCTTGGAAAGATCATTATTAGTAATAATCTTTTCAGGAAGGACGCTGGCTGTTGCAGTAATCATTCCAAATTGTTCCATTAAATATCCTCACTTATAGTCTTGCAAGAAGTCGTGCAAGTTTTTCAGTGCATCCAGCAAGGCATGCTGTTCCTCCGTAGCCATTCCGTCTAAGATGTTCTTGACCATTTCACGATGAAAATGCTGATGGACCCGAAATAGTAACTTTCCTTTTTTCGTTAGTCCCAACTTTACAACGCGGCGGTCATCTTCACTGCGGATACGTTCGACATAGCCTTTTTTTACTAACTTGTTAATAGCAGTGGTCAAGGTCCCAACAGTAATTGATAGTTCTTTGGCTACTTCTGAAGTTGTTTTTTTCTTGTACATCCCGATTGCCTCGATCGTGTGCATCTCTGTGATTGACAGATCTTTGAATTGAGATTTTTTCAGCTCAGACTCTTCGATTGTCAAAATATCATTGAAGACACTAACAAGATAATCATTTACTGTTTTTAAATCTGGTTCCATGTTCCACCGTCCACTAATTAGTTTGATTATCAAATCTTTTGATGTTCAAACTATATCTTAACTTTTTTCAAAATGCAACCTTAAAAGATCATTTTTTTACTATATGAGCTTTTTTTAAGATTTTACTCATTTAAAACAACTGATAAATCAGCATTTATAATTTCTTTTATTAGAAAAATCATCTATCTCACATATTTTGATTATCAAAGTATTTTCTGTGAACAGAACTATATAATTCCCTAAAACTTGTCCATTATTTCAAAATTTGTTATAGTCTTTTTATTCAAAGCGTAAAAGGAGATCCTATGTTAAAAGAAAAAATGAAAACTCTCCCCATGCTGCCGGGTGTCTATCTTATGAAAGACCGAGATGGTAAGGTCATCTATGTTGGTAAAGCAAAACGGCTCAAAAATAGAGTAAGCAGCTATTTTCATCAGAATAAACAGCATTCGAAAAAAGTATTACGCATGATTCATCATATAACAGATTTTGATTTCGTCGTAGTAGACACGGAATTAGATGCTTTATTGCTCGAGTGTCAATTGATCCAACATTACCGACCTTTTTATAACCGACAAATGAATTATTTCAGTAATTATAATTATGTACATATTACCAATAAGGGATTTGTATTAACAGATACTCCTACGGCTCGAACATACGGGCCTTTTCGTCTCTATAAAAAAATGCCGTCTATTTTGCGTATAATGGAAGAAACTTATCAAATGCCTTGGTTGTCTGAAATTAGTTTGTTAGCTTTGTGTGTCCAGCTTCCTGACCTACAGGAAATGACTTTTGAACAGAAAAAAAAGGAACTCCAAGGGCTGTTTCAAGGCCGAAACAAAAAGCTACTGACTTACTTGAAAAAAAGACAACAACATTTCATCTATCAGTTGAATTTCGAAAAAGCCGGTATGCTTCAAAAAGATATCGAATTAGTTACTTATTTTATTAGACGGATCCAGGAACAAAAGCAGTTTTTAAGAACACCATCGCTCACCTTCAGCATGCCATTAGCAGCAGATGAGAGTCAGAAAAAGCACTACCTCGTTTGTTATGGTCAACTTGTAGAAACAATGATTGCCTCTGGTGACGTTTCTCCTGACTTCTATTATGAAAAGAAAGAAGCTCATTTATCTTTGAAACGTCAATTATCAAAAGAAGAAATCGATCCTGTACAAATCTTGATCAGTTACCGCAAAAAATTAGAAAAAGAACAGTCTGAAATTGAACTGTTAAACAAAAAAGAAGCTGAAAAGCAACTAAATTAGTTGCTTATCGGCTTCTTTTAGGCATCTTCAACTTCAAATGTCAATTATCCTAAAATTTATTGGATTAAGTCATAGATTTCCATCGCTACGATATCGATATTATCAAATTCGTATTGCTGATGAGTATCTGTTTCAGTTAATTCAAATGTATCGGTCGCTTTATCATAAGTTACTGTACACTTCTCTACGCCTTCTTTTTCAAAACGGCGAACTTGCAGTTCATTATCTGCTGACTCGACCATAGCCTCCAGTCGTTTTATGATTGCGACTAATTGTGAATGTGTCATCGGAGGTCCTCCTTTTCTTATTTCTGTTATATTGTATCAAAAGCATAGCCTACTTGCATTGATTTTCTCTAAAAAAACTCGTTTTTTATGATTTTTTTTCTGGTATTTTTCCTTCAGGCCACCAAAGTTTGATCAAAGCTTGGGTTCCGTCATTCTCAAAACCTTTATCTGCCAACTCTTCATATAGTTTCAATGCTTGGGTAGTTGCTGGCAATACAAGGTCCATTTTTTCTGCTTCTTCTAATGCAATCTTTAAATCTTTGATAAAATGTTTGACAAAAAAACCAGGTGTGTAATCTTCTTTTAAAATACGAGGAGAATAATTGCTTAAAGACCAGTTAGCTGCACTTCCACCTGAAAGCGTCTCAATCACTTTCTTTAAATCAAGTCCGTTTTTTTGTGCATAGACAAGCATTTCCGTCATTCCTGTCATCGTACCTGCAATCATGATCTGATTAGCCATTTTTGTATGCTGACCTTTCCCAGCAGAACCATGCAATGTAAATGTCGTACCAAATTCTTTGAATAAAGGCAGTACTTGATCATAAACGGCTTCTTCTCCACCGACCATGATCGTCAGTGTACCATTCTTTGCTCCTAAGTCACCACCGGATACCGGTGCATCTAACGCATCTGCGCCTTTTTCTTTTGCTGTTTTTGCAATTTTTTCTGCCAGGCTTGGTGTACTTGTAGTCAAGTCAACTAAAATATGTCCTGAGATATCTGCAGAAAAAATCCCCGACTGTCCATAGTAGATTTCTTCTACATCTTTGGGGTAACCTACCATTGTAAAGAGAATATTACTTTGTTCTGCTACCGCTTTTGGTGTATCTGCCCAGATAGCTCCTTCTGTTACTAAAGGATCAGCTTTTGCTTTTGTCCGATTATAGACAGCTACTTCGTGTCCTGCTTCTAGTAGATGGCGTGCGACAGCACTTCCCATGACGCCTGTTCCGATAAAACCAAGTTTCATTTTTTCGACCTCCTAAAAATCAAAAATCCTTGCTTCTATGCTAGTATACGCTAGAAACAAGGATTTTTTCATAAAAAATGTTTGAATTTTATCTTTTAAATGAATTTAATTTTATTTTGATTCGTTCAATCGAGTCTTCTTCTTCTTTTCTTCGCATCTCTTCTTCATGATAAACAACCATGTCTTGATAAAATTCGATCATAGCTTCGCCGAAATGTGTAGATGAAATATCATAAAGTTTAGCTTCTAAAACTTTTGTATCTTTAGGAACTTCACTGGAAATATAATCAATAAGTGCTGGTGCAAAGTCTTCGTCGGTTTCAAAAGTTTTCCCTAATGAAGGATGATCGAACAATCGGTTCAAATAAGCATTTCCTTCCACGACACAAGGTGTTCCGGCTGCCATCGCTTCTGTATAAGTAAGCCCTTGTGTTTCTGAAGTAGAAGCACTGACAAAATAATCTGCCGCTTTATAATAAAGTGCTACATCATTGTTGTCCACTTCTCCTGTGAACTGCACAAATTCTTCTAACTGCAGTTCTGAGATCAATTCCTCTAACTCTTCTACATAAGGTCCTTTTCCTACGATAACTAATCTGGCGTTAGGATAAGCGGAGATGACCTGAGGAAACCCATTAATCAAGGCTTGGATATTTTTCTCATAAGAAATCCTGCTTAAAGAAAGAATCATCAAATGGTTTTCCTGAAGACCTAGTGACTCCCTTAATTTGCTGATATCCTGCTGAGTGATATCAGAACATTTGAATTTTTCAATGTCGATACCAGTAGGAATCACGCGAAGCGGTGCTATTACACCATAGCTGCGTAATGTATCAATAACACGTTCACTTGGACAAACTACACCTGTCGTATGATTTGCAAATAATCTAGACAAGTATTTTACATGGGATTGCCTGATCACTTTTCCTTTACCGATATAATGAAGGTAGTCTTCATACATCGTATGGTAAGTATGGATCAGAGGTATTTTCAACTTCTTAGCTACCATCTTCCCAAGTATCCCTGCTCCGAATTCTGTATGGGTATGAATAAGATCTAGTTCTAGTTCTTTGGCAACCAAATAAGCATACCACATGCCTCTAACAACAACTCTTCGATCCTTGAAAGAAATAAATGGTACACTTGGCATTCGAATCACATCTTTTTCCAACTTATCCGCATTAGGATCGGTCGTTGTAAAAATATAGACTTCATGCCCATGTCTTTCTAATTCTTGTTTTAATGTTTTGATCGATGTAGCAACTCCGCTGACTTGCGGAAAGTAGGTATCGGTAAAAAAGCCGATTTTCATGTTTTTCGCCTCCAAACTAGTCCTTGATCTGATTTACTTTTTTTAATTTGCTAGAGACTTTTTCATTCAGTACACTTTCGTATACATTTTTAAGTTCTTCACCGATTTTATTGATACTTCGCTCTTTTGCTGTTTGATAACCGGCTTGTGTCGTACTCGGTAGTTCTTGATTGGTAATCTGTTGGATCAGTCGGATAAATTCTTCGTTTGTCTTCCCCATATAGCAGTTCTTGCTATCTTCTAACCAGCCATTATACACTGGAATATCTCGAACAAGTACGTTTTGTTTGCTTGCTAAAGCTTCTAAAACAACGATCCCTTCTGTCTCTTCATAAGAAGGGAAAAAGAATAGGTCTGCACCTGAATACGCACCTTCTATGATCTCTCCACGAATGTATCCAGGAAACAGGACATTTTCAGGATGATCTTCTTTTACAATTTTCCGGATGTTCCGAGGAATCGAGTACATGGGAACATGGCCAAACCAAATAAATGTGTATTCGGGCATCTTCTTAGCAATTTCTACGAAATCAATGATTCCTTTACGTTCGAAAAACAAACCGACACAAATGATTACTTTTTGATCCGGAGACAGTTTGAAATATTCTCTGAACTTTTGTTCTTTCATTGGATCAGGGCGATATTTCTCTAAGTCGATCCCATTGGAAATAGCTTGAATCGGCACACGGATACCATAGCTTTCCAACAACTGTTTTGAATAAGGTGTTGGCGTGATCAGATAGTCCGCTTTTTGGTACAATCCTACCAGATATTTTTTTACGATAGGAGAAAGCTGGTTCGATCCGATAAAGGAATTTCGGAAATCTTCCTCTGTAGAATGCGCATGATAGACAACTTTTTTTCCTTCTCTTCTGGCTTTATTGACCATGTTATGACTATTGATTCCGTATGTATTGATGTGCAGGATGTCATAATCTTCTTTTTCATCTAGTGTATAAGAGATACCGACTTCCGTCAGAGCACGTTTTTGATGATCAAGCGCACGCCCGATTCCAGATTTTGCAAGCATCTTTTCACTTTCAAAATATAATAATACCTTCACCTTACGTCCCCCTTCACTTATATAGTATAACATAGCCTACAAACTGTCACTCAAACTTAAGCCCTATTTTTGTCTATTCTTACTGACGAAAACGTTTTCTTAAAAAAGAACAAAAAAACTGGCGTAGCTCTTTTACAAGCCACACCAGCTTTTGATACGTTGTTTATTTTACATATTCATGAACAAGTTCAACGACTTCTTCCATCGTATCGCATTCTTTCAATGCACGATCAGCAAGTTCAGCCATTTTCGCTGTGTCCAAGCGTTTCATTAAACTACGCGTTTTAAGAATAGATGTCGCACTCATTGAGAACTCATCTAGACCCATACCTACTAGCAATGGAACAGCTGTTTGATCTCCAGCCATTTCTCCACACATACCTGCCCATTTTCCTTCAGCGTGTGCTGCATCAATTACATTTTTGATCAAACGTAAAATTGATGGGTTATATGGTTGGTACAAGTAAGAAACGCGTTCGTTCATACGGTCTGCTGCCATTGTGTATTGAATCAAATCGTTTGTACCTACAGAGAAGAAATCTACTTCTTTTGCAAACTTGTCTGCTAAGACTGCTGCTGCTGGAATCTCGATCATGATGCCGACTTGGATCGTATCAGATACTTCCTTGCCTTCACTGATCAATTTTTGTTTTTCTTCTTCAAAGATCGCTTTTGCTGCGCGGAATTCTTTGAGTGTAGCTACCATAGGGAACATGATACGTAAGTTACCATGAACAGATGCACGAAGCAATGCACGCATTTGTGTACGGAACATTTCATCGCCTTGTTCAGATAAACTGATACGCAATGCACGATATCCTAAGAATGGATTCATTTCATGAGGTAATTGCAGATATGGTAGTTCTTTATCTCCACCGATGTCCATTGTACGAACAACTACAGGTTTTCCTTCCATACCTTCTAATACAGCTTTATAAGCTTCATATTGGTCATCTTCTGTTGGGAAGTCTGGAGAATCCATATACAGGAATTCAGTACGGTACAGACCAACTGCTTCTCCACCATTATTATGGACACCAACTAGATCTTTTGGTGTTCCGATGTTTGCAGCTAATTCAAAATGCTTGCCGTCAGCTGTGACAGTTTCTGCATTTTTTAATTTTTCCCATTCTGCTTTTTGTGCTGCGTAATCTGCACCTGCTTTTTCAAATTCAGCTTTTTGTTCATCTGTAGGATCGATGATTACATCGCCTTCGATCCCGTTGACAGCCAAAATATCGCCTTCTTTGACTTTAGCAGTAATTTCTTTTGTCCCAACGATTGCTGGAATTTCTAAAGAACGTGCCATGATAGCAGAATGTGAAGTACGTCCACCAATGTCTGTTACAAACGCTTTTACAAAATTGCGATCTAATTGTGCTGTATCACTTGGAGTCAAGTCATGTGCAACAACGACCACTTCTTCGTCGATCATTGATGGATTTGGTAAAGTAACGCCTAATAAGTGCGCTAAAATACGTTTAGCAACGTCACGAATGTCTGCAGCACGCTCTTGCATATAAGCATTATCTTCCATTGCTTCGAACATACCGATATACATATCCGTTACTTCTTTTAGCGCTGATTCAGCATTTACGCTGTTGTCTTTAATATTTTGCTTGATTTGACCTACCATTTCTGGATCTGAAAGAACCATCAAATGGGCATCAAATACTTGCGCTTCTGCTTCACCTAAGCTTTGCGCTGCTTTTTCACGAATTTGCTGCAATTCTTCAGTAGATTTAGCTAATGCAGCATCCAAACGAGCTTCTTCAGCCGCAGTATCTTCTACTGTTGCCTTACTGAATGTTAAATCCGGTTGAACTAGCAGGTAAGCTTTTGCAACGGCTACACCGTCACTAGCGGCAATCCCTTTTAGCATTTCAACCATTATTCAGATAAGCCTTCTTTCTTCATTGTTTCAACGATTGCTGCCATTGCATCAGCTTCGTCAGCACCTTCTGCAGTAATAGTAACATCAGAACCTTGACCTACACCTAAAGACATAACGCCCATGATTGATTTCAAGTTTACTGATTTACCTTTATACTCTAAGTTTACATCAGAGTTAAATTTGCTTGCTGTTTGTACTAATAGTGTAGCTGGACGAGCGTGGATCCCAGTTTCTGCTACTACGTGAAATTCTTTCTTTTCCATATTAATCGGTCTCCTTTAAGTGAGTGTTGTTTTTATGTGAGGGTTTTCTTTTTTAGTAATTCAGAGAATCCTAACAAATGCCACCCTTTCATCTGTAAAGATTAACATTTTTTTTCGTTAGATACAACAGTTTTCATTCAATTTCAGATAAAAGTATTCAAATTATTCCGGATTCTTTTTCATCCTTTTCTTCACATTTTATAACAAACATGTTTATTTTCTTTTTCTTGTCGCTTTCTCTTCTCCTGACGTTTATCATTCTTTCCTTTGACCCTCTTTGTTTTCATATGAAACGAATTACTTGCTTCCCTTTTTATTTTTAGTATAATAAGAGTCAAAGGTCAGGAATGGTCAATATAAATTTCACCTTTTCTACCTCATAAATCTCTTAAAAAACTAGGGGTTATTCTTTTACCTCATGAAAAACGAGATGTAAAATATGGATGTACCCATTTTTGTGAAAGGACGTGAATGATTCATGCTTTGTCAAAACTGCGGCAAGAATGAGGCAACGATTCACTTGTATGCCACTGTCAATGGTCAGCGGACACAACTTGATTATTGTCAGAGCTGTTATCAAAAAATCAAAAATCAACAAAATGGAGGTCTGACTAATATGGCCCAAAACGATCCATTTGGATTTGGCAGTTTGGACGATCTTTTCCGTTCCATGTCTCGCCAAATGCAACAGCAAGGAAATTATGAGCAAACACCACCAACACAATTTGGCGGAAACAACAACTTCAATGGTGGTCAGCCACCTCAAGGCAATACAGAAGGTTTATTGGGAGAATATGGAATCAATATCACAGAACAAGCACGACAAGGTGATATCGATCCTGTGATCGGACGCGATGACGAAATCAAACGAGTCATTGAAATTTTAAATCGCCGAACCAAGAACAATCCTGTCTTGATTGGAGAACCAGGTGTTGGTAAAACAGCAGTTGTTGAAGGTTTAGCACAAAAAATCGTAGATGGTGATGTACCGCAAAAATTAATGGACAAAGAAGTCATTCGTTTAGATGTCGTATCTTTAGTCCAAGGTACTGGTATACGAGGACAATTTGAAGAACGTATGCAAAAATTGATTGAAGAGATCCGTCAAGCAGAAAATGTGATCCTATTCATAGATGAAGTTCACGAAATCGTCGGTGCTGGTTCTGCTGGTGATGGAAATATGGATGCTGGTAATATTTTAAAACCAGCTTTAGCTCGAGGAGAATTGCAAATGGTTGGTGCTACTACCTTAAACGAGTACCGCATCATCGAAAAAGACGCTGCTTTAGAACGTCGTATGCAACCTGTACGGGTAGATGAACCAACTGTCGAAGAAACGATTAGTATTTTGAAAGGTTTGCAAAAACGTTATGAAGACTATCATCATGTAAAATATACTGATGAGGCCATCGAAGCAGCCGCAACTTTATCCAATCGTTATGTCCAAGATCGCTTCTTGCCGGATAAAGCCATCGATTTGCTAGATGAAACAGGTTCTAAGAAAAACTTGACGATCCAAATCGTTGATCCTAAAACAATCGAGAAAAAACTGCAAGAAGCAGAAGAACAAAAAGTTTTAGCTTCTCGAGAAGAAGATTTCGAAAAAGCAGCTTATTATCGCGATCAGATCAATAAACTTCAAAAAATGAAAGAACGTCAGCTCACTGAAGAGGAAACACCTGTGATTACCGAAAAAGATATGGAAAAAATCGTTGAACAACGGACAGGTATTCCAGTGGGTGAATTAAAAGAAAAAGAACAGACACAACTGAAAAACTTAGCAGATGACTTGAAAGCTCATGTCATCGGACAAGATAACGCTGTAGATCGAGTAGCGAAAGCGATTCGCCGAAACCGTGTTGGATTAAACAAACAGAATCGTCCAATCGGCTCCTTCTTATTTGTTGGTCCAACTGGTGTAGGTAAAACAGAGCTTGCGAAACAACTTGCCTACGAACTATTCGGTTCACAAGATTCAATGATTCGTTTCGATATGTCTGAATATATGGAAAAACATAGTGTCTCTAAATTGATTGGTTCTCCTCCAGGTTATGTCGGATACGAAGAAGCTGGTCAATTAACAGAAAAAGTACGGAGAAATCCTTACAGTCTTGTCTTGTTAGATGAAGTAGAAAAAGCTCATCCAGATGTTTTGCATATGTTCTTGCAAATCTTAGATGATGGTCGATTGACAGATGCACAAGGAAGAACGGTCAGCTTTAAAGATACGATCATCATTATGACAAGTAATGCCGGAACTGGTAAAGTAGAAGCAAACGTTGGTTTTGGTGCGGCACGCGAAGGTGTTACTCGTTCTGTATTGAACCAATTAAACAACTACTTTACACCAGAATTTCTGAACCGTTTTGACGGGATCATCGAATTCAGTGCATTATCAAAAGAAAACTTGATGACAATCGTCACACTAATGCTAGACGATGTCAACCAAATGCTGGCAGCACAGCAACTTCACATCGAAGTTCCTACGAATGTCAAAGAAAAATTAGTTGACTTAGGCTATGATCCATCTATGGGTGCTCGTCCTCTTCGACGCACGATCCAAGAACAAATCGAAGATGGTATCGCTGAATTTTATCTTGATCACCCTTCTATCCATGAGTTGAAAGCAAAACTGGATAAAGATGGAAAAATCATCGTTACTTCTAAACCAGAACGTTTGGCAAAAGAATCAGCCGAAGAAACGGCTGAATAAATCCAGTTTTATAGCGTGAGACGGTATTTCTTTGAGAAATGCCGTCTCATTCTTTTTTCAGAAAAGTCAAAATACTGTTCATTTTATAAAAAAGAAATTATAATAAGAGAAACAAGCAATTAAAAATACATAAAAGAGGTGAGCGCCATGAAATTGGTAAATGTAACAAACAGCCATTCCCGTCTTGTATTAAACCAGCTTGAAAACACTGATGCCCATCTAGTCAAGGTCTACACAGCCGGAAATACCACTATTGTCTACACTGAAGCCCCTGAACATAATGAAATTCTGCTGATCAATGACAAACGTAAAATCCAGCCGAAAGAAATCGAAGATGCTAAAAATTATTTCTTAGATAAAATCAAAGACGCCGTTTACCACGAGGATGAAATCAAAGTAATCGAATTGGCAGGCCTTGTTGAGATCTCGATTCCAAAACATGAATTAGGCGCTACATTAGCCGTGTAAACAAATTTTGAACATAATAATTAAAGAGCGTGGGACAAAAGTAAAGAACACTTTTGTCTCACGCTCAAAACACGTATAAACGGCGGAAGCAGAAGCAACTCCTTCGGAAATAAGCTGAAATTCACAAAAATTTGAAAAGCAATTTTCGTGAATTTCTTCTTATTTCTTGGAGTTAAACGCTTCTGTCCCAGCCTCTTTTTCTTTCTAGCTTTTTGATTTTTCTCTTTTCTTTTGTACTTTTCTCTTTTCATTTTCAGTTCTACGCGTGTCTTTATTTTTAACTTTTTCCTCTTTATGGATGATTGATCGTACTTTTTGTGCAATCTGCTCGTTTTTGTCCCAGTCTTTTACATCTAATAATTGACATAATTGTAACATCTCTTCTTTTTTCTGTTTTTTTCTTTCACGTCTTTGCCATTCTGTTTCCATGTGTCACACTCTCCTTTCTTTAATCATATGTACGCAAAATAATTTTTATATTTTTTTGATTAGACATTTCTATGATTTTAAATAGTAAAAAGAGCCGTCACGGAAAATCCGTCACGGCTCTAAACAAAATATGAGAAGCTGTTTTTGTTTGGCTATTCTTATTACTTGATGCAGGGCAGCTTGTCAAGACTTCTTTACATCAAACTTTTTAATTTTACATTAGGATATTTATCCGCAAACCAGCGTTCTGCAAATTGGTTCTCGAATAAGAACAATGGTTGGTCGAAACGGTCACGAGCCAAGATATTGCGGCTTGAACTCATCTTCTCATCCAAATCTTCTGGATCGATCCAGCGAGCGATTTTGTGTCCCATTGGAGACATGATTACTTCGGCGTTATACTCATTTAACATACGATATTGGAATACTTCGAATTGTAGCTGACCAACAGCTCCAATGATATATTCTTCCGTTAGATATGTTTTATAAAGCTGAATCGCTCCTTCTTGAACTAATTGATAGATTCCTTTGTGGAAGGATTTTTGCTTCATGACATTTTTTGCAGTCACTTTCATAAATAGCTCTGGAGTAAATGAAGGGAGTTCTTCATAAGCAACTTTTAGTTTTCCTTCGAACAATGTATCCCCAATCTGATAATTACCTGTATCATATACACCGATGATATCGCCTGCTACTGCTTTTTCGACGTTTTCTCTCGAATCTGCCATAAATTGTGTGACATTGCTTAATTTCAGTTTTTTATTTGTACGTTCCAAACAGACATCCATTCCTCGTTCGAATGTTCCAGAACAGATTCGGACAAAAGCGATTCGGTCACGATGGGCTGGATTCATATTTGCTTGGATCTTGAATACGAAACCTGAAAATTCTTCCTCATAAGGACTTACCATCTGATCATCTTGTGTTTTGTGTCCATAAGGAGCTGGTGCCAATTCAACGAAAGTCTCTAAAAAAGTCTGTACACCGAAGTTAGTCAATGCAGAACCAAAAAATACTGGTGTCTGATCGCCACGAGCAATTTTTTCTTGATTAAATGCATCTCCAGCCTCTTTGATTAGTTCTACTTCTTCTAAGACTTGTTCATATAAGGAATTTTCAGTTAGAGGATGATTTTCGGGAAGCAGTCCATCTTCATCCAATTCTACTAATCGTTCATCCTGATAATTTTCCGGACGATAAAACTCTACACGATTATGGTAGATATCATAAAGACCTTCTAGCCCTTTACCCATACCGATTGGCCAATTCATCGGATAAGATTCGATATCTAATAGCTCTTCTAATTCTTCTAACAATTCCAATGGTTCACGACCATCACGATCTAGTTTGTTGATAAAAGTAAATATCGGGATGCCACGTTTTTTTACAACTTGGAATAATTTCTTTGTCTGTGCTTCGATCCCTTTTGCACTATCGATTACCATAACCGCACTATCCACGGCCATCAAAGTACGATAAGTATCTTCAGAAAAATCTTCATGTCCTGGTGTATCCAAGATATTTACTCGTTTCCCTTGATAATCAAACTGCATAACAGAACTAGTAACAGAAATCCCACGTTGTTTCTCGATTTCCATCCAGTCTGATTTGGCAAAATTACCTGTTTTTTTGCCTTTTACGGTCCCGGCTTGACGGATAGCCCCACCAAACAATAGTAATTGTTCTGTAATCGTTGTTTTCCCAGCATCCGGATGGGAAATGATCGCAAAAGTTCTGCGATTGTCCACTTGTTGCTTTAATTCTGGATTATTCATAACCTAACTCCATTTCTTCCATTCAATTATTTATATTTTCTCTAGGCACAGATTGTCCGATCTCTTAAAGAAAGACAATTTCATATAGGGCTGTGACAAAAGCCGTGTAGCAGTCTCTTTTTCCGAGTAAACGGCGTTCTAGAGACAGCCTATCAGCAATAAGCCCACCCAAGCCAAAAACACGAGAAGCTGTTTTTGCTTGGCTGCTCTTATTACTTAATGCAGGATAGCTTTTTCACAACCTTTGTCAACTACTACAACTGAATCAGTATAGCATGGATTCAGCGAATGAAAAAGCCACCAAACCATAAGAGTCAAATATTTTTTTGTCAGCTGACTAAAAGAAAAGACGTGTTGCTTGTTTATTCAAGCAACACGTCTTTCATAACCAAGTTTCCAATTATCTTCTTGGCTCGTCATCTTCGAATTCTTTTCTGAAGTATCTTCGTTCTTCTTCAGGTTCCGCTTCTGTTTCTTCCGGATCATGAAAAATGACACGGATTTTAAGGATTCGAGAACCTTCCATTTCTTCAGAAACCAGCGTAATATTATCGACATCAAACGATAACTTTTCGCCTTCATCCGGAATCATGCCTAATGCTGTAATCAAATAACCAGCCATCGTATCTACATCACTCATATGCAGATCGCTGTCAAAAGCTTCATTGAACTCATCAATCAGCATACGTCCTTGGATGATATATTCGTGTTCATCGATTTTTTCATAAAGATTCTCAACTTCATCTGATTCATCATCGATTTCTCCGACGATTTCTTCTAAAAGGTCTTCTAGTGTTGCTAACCCAACGACGCCGCCATATTCATCTAATAAAATAGCCATCTGATTCTGCGTCTTTTTCATTTCATATAACAGATCATCAATAAAGACCGTTTCAGGAACGAATAAAGGCTCCTGCATGATTTTCTTGATATCTAAATTATCAAAGCCGAATTTATGGGCAGCTTTTAGTAAATTCTTTGTATGAAGGATTCCGACTACTTTATCTTTGTCTTCGTTATAAACAGGGATTCTTGAATAGTTTTCGGATAAAACTTTATTCACATTTTCTTCCACAGTGTCGTTGATATCAATCATAAATGCATCCGTTCGTGGGACCATGACTTCTCGGGCAACTTTCGTATCAAGAGAAAAAACCCCTTGGAGCATTTCTAATTCTTCATTATTCAATACGCCTTCGTTTTCAAGCATATAACGCATTTCATCTCTGGTCATTTTTGAATCTTCATCATCAAAAGTCATCGGCGTGATACGCGCCAATAAACTTGTGGAAGCAGAAAGCAGCCAGACGAAGGGCTTAGCTACTACACCAATCAAGCGTATCAGCCCTGAAGTGAACTTTGCGACTTCTTCTGATTTATTTAAAGCAATACGTTTAGGGTACAATTCTCCAAAAACAATCGATACATAGGTCAAAATAGCCAGCACAATGATATTTGCAATATTTTTTGCCGCTGTGCCGCCACCTAATACCGGAGCTAACCGTTCCGATAAAGTATTAGCTAGTGAAGCACCAGACAAAATGTTGACCAAAGTGATTCCTACTTGGATTGTCGATAGGAAATTATTTGGATTCTGCAATATTTTTAAAAGCTTTTGAGATTTCACATCTCCTTCATCAGCTTTTTGCTCGATTCGATTCTTATTGATCGAAACAACAGCAATTTCGGAAGCTGCTAAAAAAGCATTGATCAATGTCAAAACGATCAATAATAAAATCTGCGCTAACAGCGACTGACTCTCAGGGTCAGCATTCATAATCGCATTCTCTCCTTATAAAATTAATTTTTAGTTTACGATAGAAAAAAACGTGGCACTATAGCCACGTTAAAATGGTATCACAAAGCAATTTTCTTTGCAATAAAAACAAGTGTACTAAAACTACCTACGAGGTCGTAGCAATTTTCTTCTTGTTTTCATTTTGCTTGTCTTCTTTGACGATTTTGATTATATAGGAAATGATCGTCTTGCAGATTGCGTAAAAAGGAACACCTAAGAAGATACCAAGCAATCCGGCAATATTTCCAGCTACTAGAAGAACGATAATGATCGTTAATGGATGGATTTTCAGTGATTTCCCAATTACATTAGGATAAATGATATTCCCATCCAACTGTTGGACGATTAGCACAACCACACAACAAAGTAATGCTTTTACCGGATCATTGAAGACTGTTACTAGAAATGCAGGTGCTAGTCCTAGATAAGGTCCTAAATATGGGATTAGGTTTGTCAATCCCGCAATGACCCCAAATAAGAAAGCATAATCCACACCAATTACCATATATCCTAAAAATGTGAAGGTACCAACGAATAAACATTCGATTGCTTGTCCGCTAATGTAATTAGCCAATGTTTTATTCAGTTGCCCCAATAACTCCACAATTTGGTTTCTTCTTTTTTCTGGGAAAAACTGTTGGATGTTTGGCACTAGTTTTTCTCCGTCTTTCAACATATAGAACAAGATGAATGGTGCTGTAATGATTACTACGGTTGCCGAAGCGATCGTTCCAACGATCGAACCTAAACTATTGGATACTCCACTAAGGAATTGCTGAATGATTGTCCCGTAAGAAATGTCTAATTGCTCAAAATATTTATTAATATCTACTTCCTTGAACAAAGGCAATTCGGCTACCTCTTTCAACCAGCTTTCTACCTGTTTGATGAAATCAGGCATATTAGATGCCAATGAGGAAATTTGCTGTACTAGACTTGGGATGACACTAAGTAAAATCCAAATAATTGCTGCAACTAAAAGGAGCAGCACAATTGCGACAGCCCATATTCTTTTGATTTTTGCTTTCATCAACAGCTTGACAATAGGATTCAATAAATAGTAAAGAAAGCCTGCAATCAGTACAGGTGCAAATAACGTGGAAAAAAATGTCCCGATCGGTTCGAAAATAAAGTTTATTTCTGATGAAATCATGATCAATGCAGCTATGATTAATAATTCAAGCGACCAAAACATTAGTTTAGACTGTCTAAGTTTTTCAAACAATAGATTTCCTCCTTTCTTTCTTACTAGTATATATTATATTCGTTAAAAATTCTTTTATTCTTTTTTTATTTTTGAAAACTTGCCATACTTTTTATTTGTTTTATTTTCCAGTATACTATACGAAAGGAAGGTGGCTAGACCATGAAAGTTGTACAAACAAAAGATACAATGAGCAATATTTACTTAGATGCTGTACGGATCAGGCATCAAGTTTTTGTAGTCGAACAGGGTGTGCCTTTGTCTCGAGAAATAGACAAAGATGAAGCCCATTGTATCCACTTCGTCCTGTACTCAGATAAAAAAGAACCGCAAGGAACTGTACGTCTTTTGCCTTTAGAAAACGGAAAAATGAAATTACAGCGGATGGCGATTCTTTCTGAATACAGACACCAAGGGTTAGGAAAAATACTGATTGAAGAAGCAGAAAACTTTGCTAAGAATCAAGGCTATAATACGATTTTATTAGGGGCACAGTCCACAGCTGAAACTTTTTACGAAAAACTAGGATATACAGCTTACGGCGATCCTTTTGAAGATGCTGGCATGCCTCATATTTATATGAAAAAGACTTTATAAAAATTTATTTCGAAAAAAGCAAAAAACAGCAAGCTTTTGAGAAAAATCTCTCACTGGCTTACTGTTCTTTTTTGTGTTTACTTACGCGACAATTGCTTGTAACGGTTATACCAAATATCAATATAGCCTTCCGAGAACGGGCCATCTCCATTATTGATCCAGTCAACCAGAATCTTCACATTTTCTTTTAGGATGAAGTCAATATCGTTAGGATAATTCATCATTTTGCTGTGCATCTCATATTCATCGACATCCAATAGTCGTTTCTCGCCGTCAGGAAATACCTTGATATCCAAGTCATAGTCGATATATTTCAAGGCCTCATCGTCCAGCAAAAAAGGTGAAGCTAGATTACAATAATAGGAAACCCCCTTTTCTCTGATCATTGCTATTACATTGAACCAGTATTTTTTATGAAAATAAACAATCGCTGGTTCGCGCGTTACCCATCGGCGTCCATCAGATTCAGTGACTAATGTGTGATCATTCACGCCGATCATAGAGTGTTCGCTTGTTTTTAATACCATGGTATCTCGCCACGTTCGATGCAATTTGCCGTCGTGCTTGTAACTTTGGATCGTCACAAACTCTCCTTCTTTTGGAACTCCCATAGCAACCCTTCCTTAAGCAGCATTTTGTGCTTTGTGTTTGGGTGTTCATTACACCGACATCATAATTATTATATCAATAAAAATGAGCTTTGCCTAGAAAGGATTCCTTTTGTTTCGATTTTTCTCTAACTGATCTACCAGTTTCATTTGGACCTTAGGAAAAACGACCGAATCAAATGCATCAGGCTTCAACCACTTCGAAGTTTTGTTCTCGGTAAATTCTTGTTCTGCTCCCTCGGTTGCCCGTCCGTAAAAAAGGAGAACATGCCATTTCAGATGACTAAAAATATGAGTAACTTCTCCTAAATGTCGTGTCTGCCAAACAAAGAGTTCCTGCTTTTCAAATGGGAGATTTTGCTCTTCTTCTGCTACTAGGTCATCAAACAGATCGATTTCTGGCTTTGTTTCCCATTCTTTTTTCAATCGCTCATACTCCTCTTGTGTCACTTCCATCATTGGAAATGTCCACATATTCGCCAGCAATTTTTGGCTATCTCTTTCTTCAAAATAATACGCTCCAGAATGATTTTGAAGAGCCGCACTGATATAATAAACGTCTTTTGGCTTTGCTTTTTTTGTTTTTACAGGAAAACTCGTTTGGATTCCTCGTTTGTTAGCTAAACAAAAGGCTTGGATCGGACAAGTCTCACACTTTGGATAAGTTGGTGTACAGATAGCTGAACCTAGATCCATCATTGCTTGGTTGAATTCGCCTGGATGCTTTTCATCAATGATTTTCCGCATCGCTTCATCAAAGATTTTCCTGCTAGAAGCTTTTGCGATGTCTGCTTCAATGCAAAACAATCTGCTGACTACTCGCATCACGTTGCCGTCAACTGCGGGTTCTGGAAGTCCAAATGCGATACTTGCAATCGCTCCTGTCGTATAGGGGCCTATTCCTTTCAATGAGCTGATTTCTTCAGGCGTTTGCGGCATTTTTCCGTCAAATTCAGACATGATCTGTTTAGCAGCAGCTTGGATGTTTCGGGCTCTTGAGTAATAACCAAGGCCCTCCCATGCTTTTAAAAGCTTTTCTTCTGGAGCATTTGCTAACTCTTCAATTGTAGGAAACCATTCCATGAAACGATAAAAATAATCGATCACTGTGTCTACTCTGGTTTGCTGAAGCATGATCTCAGAGATCCAGATACGATAAGGATCACGATTATAGCGCCAAGGCAGGTTTCTTTTTTCTTGTTCATACCATTGAATGAACTGATCTTGAAATTCTTTTGTTTCTTTATCTGTCCATTTTTCCCATTCTTTATTCACTTTCCTCTTCCTTTTCCGTAATGAATCGCTGGATCATATCCAAATCAAATCCTTTTTGATATAAGCTTTGCTTTACTTTTAGATTTCTTTTTTTAGGTTCAAATCTTAAATTTCTTCGCCATAGTTTATCTCCTTGTTTGACTAAATAATCATATTCTATTTCTTGATCTGCTTCTTGCGGAAGATCAGCCATCGCTTGTTGGATCACTTCTTGAGAAAAGCCTTTCGTCATCAATGTTTGTTGGATTTTTCTCAATAATTCTTTTTGGCTTTTTCCGTGATTTTTTCCAAACGCTTTTTCGGCTGTCTGATGTGCATTTTGAACTTGGTCTTCAAATGTATATTGGCTGAGCGCTTGTTCAATGATTTCAGGTTTCAAACCTTTTTGCTGCATCTGCTGCGCTAATTTCTTTGGTCCTTTGTCACTTAAGCGTATATTCGTGCGCACATAACTTTCCCCATAGACCAAATCATCGACAAGGTCCAATTCTTTTAAGCGGGCTACGATTTTATTTCGATCTTCTTGAAGGATTTCCTTTTCTTTTAAGTATGTTCGGATTTCTTTTTCCGATCGCAACTGATAACTTAAGTAATTCATTGCTAGGTGAAAACCGAAATCAGCTCCGCTACTCTTCTTGATCTCTTGGATAGTTTCTTCGTCTAATTCCCGTCCTTTTAATAATCGATAGCGTACTAATACATCTTCAGATACTTGTAAAGCTTCTCCTTCAGATAAATCTACGCGATAGAAAGGGCCTTTGCCTTTACTGATTCTCGTAACGGTTAACATAAACATCCTCCTCGAACATATATTCTCTATCATACCACAGAAAATCCCCGTAATCAGGTATTATATGTTAGAATAAACCACAGAAAAAAGAAAAAAGGGAGATACTTATGGCAGAAACAATTGTCAAAACTGGACAAACGGTTCCTTTGAAAATCAAGCGTTTAGGCATAAATGGTGAAGGAATCGGTTATTTCAAACGGTTGATCATATTTGTTCCATATGCACTACCAAAAGAAGAAGTACTAGTGAAAATCACGAAAGCAACCCCTCGCTATGCAGAAGGAGAATTAATAAAAGTCAAAAAAACAAGCAAAGATCGCGTAGTGGCACCATGTCCTGTTTACTATGAATGCGGTGGCTGTCAATTACAACACTTAGCTTATCAAGCCCAATTGGATTTTAAAAAGGATCTGCTTTTGCAAGCATTGGAAAAATTCAAACCAGCAGGCTTTCGATCTTATCAACTTTTGCCGACGATCGGGATGGATGAGCCTTGGCATTATAGAAACAAAGCACAATTTCAGTTACGAAAAAATAAGCAGACTCAAAAAATTGAAGCTGGTTTATACGAAGCAAACTCTCATCAGTTAGTCCCTATAACAGACTGCTTGGTTCAAGAACCTCGAACACAAAAAGTAATGAATACTGTTGTTCAACTATTGAATAAATTTGATGCACCCATCTATGATGAACGGACAAACAGTGGAATCTTCCGCACAATCATGGTTAGAATCGGTGTCAAAACTGGGGAGTTACAAGTTGTTTTTATTACTCGCAGTAAAAAATTCCCGCAAAAAAACGCAATGATCCGTGAGATCAATGAACGACTGCCCGAAGTTGTTTCAATCATGCAAAATGTCCAGGCACAAAAAACGTCTCTCGTGATGGGGGATGAAACGATCCACTTATGGGGAAAAGAAGCCATTGAAGAACAAATCAATGAAGTGACTTTCGATCTTTCTCCTCGTGCCTTCTTTCAACTCAATCCTCAGCAGACCGAATTGCTTTATGGCGAAGGAATTAAAGCATTAGATGTCCAGCCTAATGAAACGATCGTGGATGCTTATTGCGGAGTTGGGACGATCGGCTTAAGTGTAGCAAAACAAGCCAAAGAAGTACGGGGAATGGATACCGTTCCTCAAGCAATCGCTGATGCAAAAAAAAATGCGGAAAGATTAGGATATCACAACACTCGATATGAAGTCGGGACAGCAGAGCAAGTTCTGCCTAAATGGTTGAATGAAGGTTTTCAGCCTGATGGTATCATCGTAGATCCACCACGTACGGGTTTGGATAACGCATTGATCCAATCATTATTGAAATACCCTCCAAAAAAACTTGTATATATTTCCTGTAATGTTTCTACACTTGCCAGAGATCTGGTTGATTTAAGTAAAAAGTTCAAGATTGAATATTTACAGTCTGTCGACATGTTTCCTCAGACTGCACGTTGTGAAGTTGTCGTGAAGATGACGAGACTCGCTGACTAAATGAAAGAGGTTGTGAAAAAGTCTGCCCTGTATCAAGTAATAAGAACAGCCAAACAAAAATAGCTCTTCATGTTTTATGAATACTGTACTTGTGACCGAAGAGTTAACAGGAGGACACTATTTATTTAAAAAAAGGGTTGTGACATAGTTTTTGTCACAGCCCTTTTTGATTATTATTGGATATTCACGTCTATCACTTGATAAAATGCATTTGTCGTATCGCTGATATTCCATACTGCTAAAATCACATTATATCCTTTTCGATCCTGCGGAAGTGTGATCGTTTGGTTGACTGTTTTTGGTGGAACAGTTGCTTTGTCGTCTATTTTTGTGATCAATTCAAAATCACTAAATTTCAAAGGTTGATTAGGATTCCAAGTTGGTTTGGTAATGTAGTAATCCCAAGTACTTGTCCGATGTTGTGCTGTTAAATTCCAAGTAATATTTAATGTTCCTGGATTAACCATGTTTTTATGCCATCTGTTAGATGTCTGTTCATCTAAAGGCTCAAAGCCGCTGACTCCTGCACTAGCAATTTTCCCATCAATGAATGTATTTTTGGTAGCTTCGATACTTTGCGGTTCCCATTGTGCTCTTCCGACATTTTGATTTAAGTTTCCTGCTGCTGATGTTCCTAGGTATGCACGGCTTCCTGGAGAAGTAATATAACCATGCGCAAATCCTGGAATGCTAAAACCGAACAACCCTAAACTAACTAACCCAATAAACAATAACGTACTAATCTTTTTCATGTAGAAACCTCCTTCATTTGATAACCACATTGTAAACGCTTTATTGCATTAACACAAACATTATGATTTTATAATTTTATGTTGAAGTAAAAAAGGTGAAAAAAGTAAGATGCAGATTATAACAGAAGTAGACGAGAAAAGTACAAATAGAAAACATGAGAATCAAATCATATGATCTTTTTCAAAAACATCATTCATATAAACAAATGTTCAACTTTTTAATAACAACAATTATCAATTTTTTTCTTACTTCACAAACTAAATACAGGTCTTGCTGTGAGCCTTCATGGTAAACTACTATTATAGAAAGGAGTTAGTAAAATGAAGATGATAAAAGATATTCGTTTTTGGGTTTGTGTTATAGGAATTGTCATATTAGGCTTTTTATCAGGGTTGCTTAGCGGAAATCCCGGAGAATATTACTATTCTTTGCAACTTCCACCATTTGCACCACCTAGCTGGATATTTGGGCCGATGTGGACCTTACTGTATATATTGATGGGTATTTCTCTTTATTTGTTACTTAATCACAACAACAAAAAACAGCGAAACAATCTTGTCGGTCTTTTTGTGATTCAGTTCATTTTTAATTTTATATGGTCTGCTCTATTTTTTAATTTAAGAAATATTTTCATTGCAGCAATCGATATTACACTTTTAGTTATTTTCTTGTCAATGCTTATGTATCAGTTGTGGCTGCATCATCGCCTGGCAATGTGGCTCATGATTCCTTATTATTTATGGGTACTATTCGCAACTCTATTGAATTATTCAATTTATTTTTTAAACTAAGCGCTAAAAAGAGACGTCCTGTAATTTAACACATAGAAAAAGTGCCACCTAAGTTAGATTTTTTGTCTAATTTAGGTGGCACTCTTTATTAACCAAACTATTTTTTTCTAGTACCCACTTGTTGTTCCATACTCATTATTCTGGTCATAACCATAACCATTTTGTTCCTGTCCAGCGTAAGGATCATAACTTTGAGTATCTTGACTTGGTGTATAGTACTGACTTGTATCTTCTGTTTGCTGATAATAGGTATTCGGATCTTGGTACTGATCATATGTGTTTTCTGAATAGGAAGAATAATCGGTGTACCCTTCACTATTCGATCCATCACCGTTTGTCGAATCGCCATCTTCCGAATCATCAAAGAACATCATTGAAGCATTCTCATTTTTCAAATTAGGTAATGTATCGCTTGTTTTTATATTTAATTGTTTCTTCAGTTCATTTTGGATCGAAAGAAGATCATTTTTTCCTAAAATTTGATAGTAGATATCATTGATCATTTGTCCTTCGCCTTGCAACTGGTCTTGTTTGATTGTTTCAAACGCCGGGGTGTAGTTCGTCGCTACATCAAGCATGTCATCCCAATCTAAGTCCGTCGTCACATTGTTCTCAACTGCTTTTAAAATTTTTCTATAATTGCTTACGCCATCTAAACTTAAAACTTTATTGACGATTTTCGTCACTACTTCCCGCTGACGACGTTGTCGACCGATATCGCCTTCTGGATCTTCGTGTCGCATTCGAGAATAGGCTAAACCTTTTTCTCCATTCAATGTTTGTTCACCTACTGGTACATGGACACCATCCAAAGTAAAGTCAATTTTATTATTCACTTTGATGCCACCGACCGCATTGATCAAATCTTCCATGCCATCCAAATTGATCGTTACATAATGATCAATAGGAATATCGAGCAGTTGCTCAATTGAATCCATGGCCATTTCGACACCACCAAATGCATAGGCATGATTTAATTTATCTACCGTTCCATAACCTACGATATTCGTATAAATATCTCGGTCCAAACTGATGATCGTTGATTTTTTTTGTTTCGGATTAACTGTTACTACCATCATCGTATCAGAACGTCCTTGTTCCGTTCTTCCTAATCCACCGGTATCTAAACCTAATAGCAAAACCGAAAAAGGTTCTTTGTCATCAATGCTTACTCTCTCAGAACGTTTGGAGGATATTCGATTAGAGTTTTTAGAAATTTTGTTTACTGTTTGGCTCGCTTCTCCCATAAATCTGATTCCGTATGCTGATAATCCGGCAATCAGCAAAACGAATACCCCTAACAAGGTTAATAGAACTTTTTGCCATCGCTTCATAATACACCTCTGTTTCACATTTTCTAAAATATTGTCTCATATAACTGTTCAATCAGCAAATTCACTTTTTAATCATAAGAAAACTTTAAAAAACATTTTTGTGTAACGATTATTATTTTTTAAAATTTCTCAAAATTCTTAACTATCATACCATACCGTGAAAAAGATCGAAAGACCGAATACACGCAGTTCGCAATCGTTTTATCTTTTTTTATGTATTTTTTCCAGAAAAAGCGAACAACAAGGTATTTTCCAAATAATCGTGCAGTAAAATGATCGCACATACCTTTCTCATCTTTTTAACAGTCTTTGCCTACCGTTCAGATTATCATTCGATTTCACGAAAATTTCTTCCTATGACTGTTCCTTTTGTTAAACCCATCTTCTATTCGTTTTATTTCCAGCTCACTGCATGGCTATTAAAATGACTCGAACTAGTGATTGCATTACCATCATCTTTTAATGGATAGATATGCTCCTCTTCAAAGTAAAACGATTTTCTTTTAAAGTAATAGAATTGACATGAGAATGAGTATGTATACTAGTGGTTTCACAAATGGTCTTTTATTCAACATCCAAAAAACTGAAATTTCTTTAAAATCCATTACTAACGAAGAAAATGTTCCTTGCTTGATAATTAGTTAGGACATGTCAAGTGAACAAATGCATTTACTTAGCCAAAAAATCTAAAAACTTCATAAATAGACAAAAAGACACGACTCTCTAAGAAGTCGTGTCTTTATTCAACAAATTATTATAATTTAGTCACTTCAGCAGCTTGAGGTCCGCGTGCACCTTCAACAATCGTGAATTCTACTTCTTGACCTTCTTCTAGGCTCTTGAAGCCGTCTCCTTGAATTGCTGAGAAATGAACAAATACGTCATCTCCGCCGTCTACTGTAATAAACCCAAATCCTTTTTCATTGTTGAACCATTTAACCGTTCCGTGTTCCATAAATGTATAGCCTCCAAAAAAGTTCTTGCAAGTAACCTTGCAAGAACATTATACCCAATTTAG
This sequence comes from Enterococcus sp. DIV1224, assembly GCF_050555455.1. Classification (NCBI taxonomy): domain Bacteria; kingdom Bacillati; phylum Bacillota; class Bacilli; order Lactobacillales; family Enterococcaceae; genus Enterococcus; species Enterococcus sp. DIV1224. The sequence goes on from NZ_CP187859.1 coordinate 1,812,852, forward strand.
AAAACGCTAGCAAGCTTTCGCTCTTTTATTTTCCAAATTATTTTTAAGACTGATATGACGGAGGAAATGGTTATTTTGCTGCTTCGAAACGTTTGTTTACTTCATCCCAATTAATAACATTCCAGAATGCTGCAATATAATCTGGTCGGACATTTTTATATTTCAAATAATAAGCATGTTCCCAAACGTCCAAACCTAGAATTGGTGTCTTTCCTTCCATCAATGGAGAATCTTGATTTGCAGTAGAGGTAATAGCTAATTTTCCATTTTCCATTACAAGCCAAGCCCATCCAGAACCAAATCGTCCAACGGCTGCTTTTTTGAATTCTTCTTTAAAAGAAGAAAAATCACCAAAAGCTTCATTAATCGCTTCTTTTATTTCTCCTGTAGGTTCGCCACCAGCATTTGGTGCCATGATTTCCCAGAAAAATGAATGGTTAGCATGTCCGCCACCATTGTTACGTACAGCTGTCTTGATATCTGTTGGAATAGCGTCCATATCAGATAATAATTCTTCTATTGTTTTTTCGCCTAATTCTGGGTATTTCTCAATTGCTGCATTTAAATTCGTCACATAAGTATTGTGATGCTTATCATGATGCAGATGCATCGTTTCTTCGTCAATATAAGGTTCCAATGCGTCATATGCATAAGGTAGATCTGGTAATGTGTAAGTCATAAAAAAATTCCTCCTCAATGTTTTCTTAATAATGTCTACATTACAAAGAGTAACAAAGAGAAGGAAATTCTTCAATTGTTATGCCTAGTCGTCTTTTTCACTTTGACCTACTTCTTCTTCAAAAACCTCAGTTTCTTTAAAAATAAACAACTTGCTGAAAATATAGTTCGCTAGGATAACAATAATTTGAGTGATGATTTTCGCCACATACTCATTGCTGTTCATAACATTGATCAACAATACCATTGCCCCCATGTCCAATCCGTAAGAAAGGATACGGTAAAAGAAGAACTTACCGCATTCAATAAGTGCATGTGTAAAATTCGGTGATTTTGAATGGAATACCCAAAGTTTGTTCGTTACAAAAGCAAACAATACAGAACAAAACCACGAAATAGAATTGGATAAGGCCATACTTAAATCAAAATATTGGCGTGCGAGAGCAAAACTAACAAAATTTACAATCGTAGCCAAACCACCAAAAAAGAGATAGACTAGTATCTCCCAATATCCTTTTGCTTCTAAATATCCTTTTAACTGTCGATACTGCTTCATGAGCCAACCTACCTTATTAAAAATTCTTATTTATCATACTCTATATTTCAATAACTTTCATCTTTATTTAAAAAAATTAATTTTTTTTGATCCTTTGCCTTTGTCTCTGCTTGGATCGTCACATGTGTAATACCATATTTTAATTTTAATAAAGAAATTATACGAGGATATATCTTTTCAATCTCGCTTAGTAGCTGATCTTCAAAATCAATATGTCCGTCGAAAATAATTATCTTTTCGCTATACTGCCAAATATGGACATGATGAACATCCTTTACCCCATCGATTGCTTCAATTTCTTGTTCCATTTTTTCATAGTCGATAGCAGGTGCACTTTGTATCAAAATAGCGGCAGCTTTTTTGATCACCATTATCGCTTCTATCAATATATATATCGAAATGATCAGTGTAATAACTGGATCGATCCAGTAGATATCGAAAAAACGGATCAAAATTGCTCCGATAATCACACTTACCGAAGACAGTGTATCACTTAACAAATGCAAATAACTAGATTTTATATTCAAACTTTCATCTGCTTCTTGTCGTAATAATAATACTGAGAACAAATTCGCGAGCAATCCAATAACTGCTACTGTTAGCATCAAATGACTATTTATCTTTTCTGGTGAAGTGAACCGCTTGAATGCTTCAACGGTTAAAAACAAGGATAATATGATCAATATGAATGAGTTGATGAAAGCACTCAATATTTCTAAACGCTGGTAGCCATACGTACGTTTTTTATTTGCTTCTTTTCGGGCCATTTTTTGTGCCCCGTAAGAAAAAATAATTGCCAATGTATCACTAAGGTTATGGAAAGCATCTGAAACAAGAGACAAACTCCCTGACATAATCCCTCCAATAAATTCTGATAAAGTGATCACCGCATTCAAAACCACTACTCCAAATAGTTTTTTTGATGATCTCTGTGGCTGTGTAGGCACTATTCCTTCCTCCATTTTATTTATATTGGATAGTCTTTAGACAAGAATAACATTTTTTTGATATTTCACCAATCATTCAGCTGTTTCCCTAAAGCACTTGTATTTCACTTGATACTTCGCTAGAATTGCAAGTGATGACACTACTAGATGAGGAGTACTTATGACAACAAAACAATTAATTATCAGTTCCTTTATACGATTCAAAGACCTAAAGGAGGCGAGAAATGTCCCATTTTGGAAAGCCATTGTCTATCTTTTAGTTTTGAGTATAATTATGGCTTTGCCAATCTCTTTTCAAGTTTTTCAAGTCTTAAACAACATTCAATTGGATGGGCAAAAGATTGCTACTCGCATTCCTGATTTTACAATCCAAAACGGGCAGCTTCAAACCGAAGAAAAAGAAGGATTCATTTACCAAACAAACTCCATTATCTTCACATTTGATCCAGAGGGAAAACGAACAGAACAGGACATCTCTACTGATTTGATGGGGAATTTTGTTAGTGTCGGGATGTTAAAAGACAAACTTATCATTGCTCTTCCCAATACAGGCACTACCTCTGCTTTATTGAATAATAATCAGTTAGAACTTCCCTACACCAATGAATCTTTAAAAAATTTAACAGGTAAGCAGCTTCGATCCTTCTTAAGTGAAGCATCTATACCGATTTGGGTAAAAGCCCTGACCTTTCTATTTTCGATTTATCCTAGTTTCTTGAATCTGCTGATCACTTTACTATTTGCCAATGTCGCTGCTTTTCTCTATGCACGCTTTCGACTAACAAAAGCTACTTTCCTTGATTGCTTGAAGACATTGATTTATTCAATCTCGTTACCGACTATCATTGCAACACTCTTGATGATCTTTCTCCCTTCTTTTGACACTAGTGCATTTATTGCTTTTGCAGGTATCTTTATTTTTGCTCAAGCTGTCAAAGGATGGTCAAAAATATCGATCAGTTAGAAATACAGACAACTTATTATTTCAACTTCAATAAACTCTTTTAGAGGTTGTGGCAGAAGCTACTTCTGGAACACCGTTTATTCGGAAAAAGAGTTGTGACACATCTTTTGTCACAACTCTTTTTTATTTATACAATATTAATTTCTAAAAAAGCATGGCACTTCAAAGTTCTTCTTATATGCGCTACACTTAAAGTAAAGAAAGGCGGGTAATTAACTATGTCAGAAAGAATCATTTACGCAGATCGTCCATTTCGTGACGAATTTATCGAAGAAATCCATACTATAGCGCCTGGTTATGTCTTCAAGACAGAATTACAACCAGAAGATCTACCAAATGTAGAAATCAGTTTGGGTTGGAACTCAAACTATCAAGAAAAACTATTAGCCTCTTCTAACTTGAAATGGGTACAGTCTATCTCAGCGGGAGTTGATCAACTCCCCCTTGAAGCATTTTCAAAAAAACATATCTTACTTTCAAATGGAAGTGGTATCCACAGTGAATCGATCACCGAGCACGTATTAGGAATCATTCTAGGTTATTCTCGCGGTCTTTTCCAAGCACAAAGGGCACAGAGTGAAATGAAATGGTTAGGTTCCTCAATCCATTACCAACCTATCCAAGGGAAAAAAATATTAATCATTGGAACTGGCCATATTGGAAAAATGATTGCAAAGAAAGTCAAAGCATTGGATATGATTTGCTATGGAATCAATACATCCGGTCATCCAGCAGAAGGAATGGAAAAAACTTTTTCTTTAAAGCAACTTCAGGAAGTTCTTCCTGAAGTAGATTTCGTCGTCAATATCTTACCTCTAACGGAGGAAACAACTGGACTCTTTGATCAACACATATTTGAACACTTTGATTCAAAAGCTGTATTTATCAATGTCGGTCGTGGCGCTTCTGTTAAAACGCAAGATTTGATACAAGCATTAAACAAGCAGCAACTTTCCTTTGCGGCATTAGACGTTTTTGAGGAGGAGCCTCTCCCACAAGATCACCCGCTTTGGAAAATGGACAATGTACTGATCACGTCCCATATTGCAGGTTTGACACCTGATTTTCAAAAAAAATTAATGTCTATTTTTTTAACTAATCTAAAAAGCTACCTTGCTACTCATAACCTTCAAACCAATCAAGTCAAATTGTTTGCAGGATATTGATAGCTGAATCAGCCTACTTTAAACAAGAGGGTGTGACAAGTTGTCACACCCTCTTGCTTCTATTGTTTTTTAAAGTGATAGGTTGGTTCTTCTAATTTTGGATCATAATCAACAAGTAAATCATATCCTTTGAAGAACCATTCATCTGCATCCTCAATAAAAAACAGTGTCCCAGCTATTTCCACTTTCTTGACAGGATGTTCAGGCTGTTCCACTGACATCCCAATCGAAAAACCATCATGAACTTCTGTTTTGCCGTAGACTTTTCCAAAAAAACGTATTCCGTAAGTTTCTGGCAGATCGATTTCTGATTCAAACCATTTTTGTGCTTTTGGTGTTACTGTTAATTCCATCCTAACAACCTGCTTTCTATTGATTCATCTTATCGTCTAAAATATCCACATCGCCTGTCTCACCAATCACTAGTAGATTATCGTTTTCACGAACATATTCATCTGCTGCAGGTGAAGCGATCACCGTTTGATCTACTCTGCGAATTGCAACTACTGTTAAGTCAAAACGTTGTCTGAAATTTAATTCAGATAATGTTTTATTGAAAAATTTAGGATTGGATACTCGGATTTCTGCTAAAGAATATTTATCTGACAACTCTAGGTAATCTAAAATATTCTTTGACACTAAATTATGCGCAATCCGTATTCCCATGTCTCGTTCAGGATGGACGACGCGATCAGCTCCGATCTTTTCAAGTACTCTGGCATGATACTCATTTTGGGCTTTTGCTAAAATATTTGGTACGCCCATTTCCTTTACCATCAGAGTAACTAAGATACTGGCTTGAATATCTTCTCCAATAGCGACAATTACATGATCGAAATTTCTTATGCCTAATGATCGAAGTGTCATTTCATCCTGTGCATTTGCCACAACAGCATGAGTGGCTATATTCATATATTCATTGACCCGATCTTCATTACTATCAATAGCCAGTACTTCTTGACCAGCTTCGATCAGTGTTCGGCAGATACTTCCGCCAAATCGTCCAAGACCTACAATTGCAAAATTTTGTTTCACCGTTTTCCTCCTTTAGTATCTTCTTTTCTCAGTATAACAAAGCCTTTACAAAAACAAAAGCAAGCATCATTATTGTAAAAAAGCCAAGAAAAATAATAGTTATTTTCTCAGCTTTTGATTATCCTCTTTATCATCGTTTTTATTTCACCAAACCATGTTTGAATGCATAGATAGCGGCTTGTGTACGGTCTTCCACTTCTAGCTTAGCCAATATATTGGAAACATGTGTTTTTACTGTTTTCAGTGTAATAAACAATTCGTCCGCTATTTCCTGATTACTTTTCCCTTCAGAAATCAGCATTAAAATTTCATTTTCCCGATTCGTTAGTTCTTCATGTAATACAGGCTCATTTCGCCGACTCATTTTTTCCATCATTTTTGTTGTCACTTCTGGTTCTAGTACTCGCTCGCCGCGTTGCGTTGCCCTTATAGCATCAGCAATTTCATGTGCGGTAGAAGTCTTCAACAAATACCCTGCTGCGCCTGCTTCAATGGCAGGATAAACTTTTTCGTCATCAATAAAACTGGTTACGATAATGATTTTAGCTTCTGGCCAATCTTTTAAGATTGCTTTTGTTGATTCGATACCATCCATTTCTTCCATGACTAAGTCCATTAAAATGACGTCCGGTCGAAGTGTCATCGCCTTCTCATAGCCTTGTCGTCCATTTTCAGCTTCTCCAATTACTTCAATGTCTTCTTGGATAGATAAATAAGAAGAGACGCCTAAGCGCACCATTTCATGGTCATCTACTAATAAAACTTTTATCATCCTTATCTATGCCTCCTTCATCAAAGGGACCTTGATTTCTACACTTGTACCTTGCCCTTTAAAACTAATGATTTTTACTGTTCCACCAATACCAGCTACTCGTTCTTTGATATTGTTCAATCCATAACTTCCCGTTTTCGTTTCATTCATATTAAACCCTGTTCCATCGTCAATAATACGTAATAAAAGATTATTGTCTATTTTATGCAAATATACCTCTAATTCATTGGCTTTGGCATGTCTTAATGTATTTGATAACAATTCTTGAACGATTCGGAACAAGTGATCCTCAATGGAGCTAGATAGTTTTACATCTTCTACATCCCATTTCAGCGAAATCTGAATTTTATTTTGCAATTCCTTCAATAACTGCTCGATACCTTGCTTTAAACTTTTCTCTTCTAAATTGACTGGACGCAGATGAAGAAGCAGCGCACGCATCTCAGACTGGGAAGCGTTGATGATCTCTGCTACCATTTTCAACTGCTTGCGGTACATTTCTGGTGTCTCGCTTTTTTCTGCTTGCTCCGTCAATGCCGACATCATCATCATTGCTGCAAATAATTGTTGCGAAACTGAATCATGCAGCTCACGGGCTAATCGATGTCTTTCTAATTCTAAAATTTCTTCTTTGGTTTGTCCATCTACATATTGGGGACGGCTCGTTACAATTTGTAATTCACTAGATACTTCAATCATTTTTTCTTTTATTTTAGTGATTTCCTTATCAATATCTTTGATGTATAAATCGTCCGATGCACTTGGGATCGGAAGAAGCAACAATTTGGATTCATAATTGCCAGAAGAGAGTGCACGCAGCTTTTCTTCGATTTTCCCGTATTTTGTCTTTTGAATAAGTGATAATAATAGAAAGACGATTAATCCTACACCTAAGGAAATAGCTAACAAATGGAAGATAAGCGGAACATATAATAAACGTGCACGCAGTAATTCTCCCCACCAATGACTTTGATTACTGGCATAAAAATAAGTGAAAAGTGAAAATAGAATAATAAGGAAAGCCGCAATCCCCGAATAAACAGCTAGCATCGCTCTGGATATTTTTCCCATCATATTCGTATCACCTCGACATCTCCAATCAAGGTATTAGTAATAATCTTCAGTCTACGAGGGTTTTCATCATAATCACTGCTATAGATTTTGATTTGTTCATTTTTCAAAGAAAATTGCTCTTCTTCAAACAAGACATTTCCTACTAATGTCGCATGCTCTAATCGGATGGCTACGCCCAAAGGTACTAAGATCCGTGTTCTGCCTATCCCTTTTCTTACAATCACAATATTATCATCTTTTGGCAAAAGCGTATTGCCCAAATCTATGATAGTATCACCAGAAATGACGGCGATGTTGATATCGTCCCATTCATAGACGTCGTTTCCAATACGTTGGTTACCGAATAATTGCTGTCTTTTCCGCTCATTATTATGTGTTTTTAATTGCTCTGTTTGGACCATCATGATCTGTTTCTTTCGCCAAAAAGCATTTTTGGTTAAATCTATCCCTGAAATCTCTACACCTTTTAGTCCAATAAATAAAACGGCAAATACAGCCATCATCCATAAAGCAGGACTGTTGACTAAGCTAAAAAAAATGACCAAACTTCCTAATATCAATTGAAAATTTTGAAATTTAGTACGAGGATGTTTGCGCATAGCTAGATATATATTGAAAATACCGAATATCACTAAAAGCAAAAGTCCAGTATTGTTTACGATTTGCCAAACAGCAAATAACAGCAGTAGTGCTTCAACTACCACAAAAAAACGCCAAGAACTATTCATCGCTCTTTCTCCCTCCTGACACATTCTCATTTCATCATACCTATTTTTTTAACTGTTGGCTATAGGACTTTAGATGTAAGATCGTTTGTTGAAATCTGAAATACACAAAGAGAAAAAGATCTAGAGTGTATCATCAGTAAGATGAACTCTCTAGATCTTTCAGTCAGACTACGCTTGTTCTACTTTGACGATTTTAACTAACATATCGCCACCTGGAGTAGCAATAGTTACTTCATCATTTTTACGTTTGCCAATCAATGCTTGCGCAATAGGAGAATCATTGGAAATTTTGCCAGAAAACGGATCTGCTTCAGCACTTCCGACAATCGTGTACTCTTCTTCTTCTCCATCTGGTAGTTCGATGAATGTAACTGTTTTACCAATTGATACCTCATCTGCATCTACACCGTCGTTATCGATGATTTGAGCAAAACGAATCATATTTTCAATTGTTGTGATTCTTCCTTCAACAAATGCTTGTTCATCTTTCGCTGATTCATATTCAGAGTTTTCGGAAAGATCTCCGAAACCGCGGGCAATTTTGATTCGTTCAATGATTTCCCCGCGTTTGACTGTTTTTAGTTCTTCTAATTCTTTTTCTAATTTTTCTTTACCTTCTAGAGTCATTGGATAAACTTTCTCTACCATGTGTAACGTCTCCTTTTTTCGATAAAATACCGCAAAAGGTAATCTTTTGAGGAATATAGTCCAAAAAAGATTACCACGCTTTTCTTCAAATGTAAATGTTTTTCTAAAAATGATCAATGTCTAGAGCCTGTTTTTCTAAGAATTATTTACATATTTTTCCACTAATTCCATATGTTCTTCATAAGTTTTAGCGAAATAAACATTTCCAGTGCTCGTATCTGCTACGAAATAATAATAGTCATTTTCTGCTGGTTCTAATACTGCCTTGATTGCCTCTTCGCTTGGATTGTCAAAAGGTCCAGGTCCATAGCCGGTATTGGTATACAAATTATATGGTGAATCTACAGATGTATCTTCATACGTCACTAATTCTTTGTGTTCACCTAATGCGTATAAAACAGAGATATCTGACTGAAGTGGCATATTTGCTTTGATTCGGTTAAAGAAGACTTGTGCAATGTTTTTACGATCATTTTCTTTTACGCCTTCTTTTTCAACTAGAGAAGCTAGAGTTAAAACTTCTTGTACAGTCAAATTTTTCTGCTTGATAGCTGAATAATAGTTTTGCATGACCGTATTCGTCTTGTTCACCATTTCAATCACTAGATCCTTAAGCGAAGTACTCGTGTAATAATCATATGTGGCTGGGAATAAGTAACCTTCCAAACGGTATTTTGTGTTCTCAGCTTTAGATGCACTTTCCAACAGTTCTGGGAATTTTTGGTGCAACTCGTTAAAGAAAGTCTCATCATTCACTAAATCTAAAAATTCTTTCTTGTCTTTACCAGTTACCTTCGCTACCCGTTCAGCAATCTGATCGATATCGTACCCTTCTGGAATGGCAATTTTCCCATCTGCAACTTTTGTTGGCTCAGAAGTACCACCTTCTTGCAACTGTTTGCCAATCTCGTCAAGAGTCATATTAGGCGCTAACTGATAATAGCCAGCTTGAAAGCCAGTTAAATTTTTAAATTTTGTATAATAATTGAAAACAATCCCGCTTTTAATAATATTGTCCTTCTCCAAAATCTCACCAATCTGCTTGTTAGAAGAGCCACTTGGGATCTCCACTTGGACTAATTGGTCATCTGATTTATCTAAAGGCTTCAACCCGCTATCTACATAACGATACACGGTAAATCCAAGAAATCCGCCAATAATTAATAATGTAAGAGCAATCACTAAAATGATCTTCCTCACAATCTTATCTTCTTTTTTACGCAGATTTCTCCGCTTGTCGATTATATCTGCTGTAGCTGCCTTACTGGCTTCTTTTTTATCTTTACTTGGGTGTTGTTTGTTTCCTGACAAAACAACTCCTCCTTACTATCATCTTCGTAACTCTGTTTATTATACATGAAATTTCTACTGCCGTGAATTATTTTACCAAATATTATGTCAAAATTGTAAGTGGCAAATACTCTTTTTGAGGATTACAATGAAAAATAGTTAAAAATGGATAGAAAGGAATTAACATGTCAAAAGGAAAACATCGAAAAAAACAAAAAATTTCTATTTCTTTTCTTGTAATTTTATTATTGTCTGTCTGCTTCTTTTCAACAGGTATCATTATAGGAGGTCAATTAACAAAAATACCTCAGTCCCAAACTTATAAAGCGGAGCCAACACAACTTACTTCCAATTTAACGCCCGATGAGCAGATGCTTGCTAGCAAAATTGATCAATTACTACAAAAATCAGATTATATCGGTTCGATTTATGTACGCAAAAATAATCGCGTACTATTAGAAAAAGGATATGGATATGCAAATCTGCGCGTAAAAGAATCGAATTCACCTTCTATTTACTATCAAATCGGTTCGATTCAAAAAGCAATGACTGCTTTACTGATACTAAAACAAATCCAAGCTGGTAAGTTAACTTTTGACACAAAGTTAGCAGAATTTTATCCTCAGATTCCTGGAAGTCAGCAAATCACAATCAAAAATATGCTTTATATGCGCTCTGGTCTTCATCGAACTGCTTCTCCCGACAAACCTATGTCGGATAGTGAAATCATTCAGTTCGCCCTTCATCATTTGAAACTTACTGATTATGATACGTATCATTATGAACCATTGAATTATACATTGCTTACAGGGATATTGATCAAACTAACGAATCAGCCTTATGAAACTCTTCTAAAAAAAGAAATCATTCGTCCTCTCCATCTAGAACATACAGATTTTTATGACAATGTAAAAAATTCGCCTCAACATGCTGTATCTTACCAGATGTCTGCAACTGACGATTATTCAAAAGCATTGATCGAGCCTGAAACCGACATCCGAAATGAATTAGGTACAGGAAACATAAGTATGTCTGTTTATGACTTGAACAAATTCTTTACCAGTGTTCTTTCTGGCGGTATCATACCAAAAGAACTACTTTTCTCATTGTGGCAAAATAATGGTGATAAACATCCTTACAGCGGCGGTGTTTACAGTGGAAACGATTATATCCTTGCTCAGGGGAATATCAATCGATTCCATGCAGTAGTGGCGATGAAAAAAGACACTAAAGATGCCATCGTTATGGAAAGTAATATCCAATCAGATAAAAACATCAAATTGCCGGCCACTGATTTAAGAAATCAGATTTATGAACTGATGGAAGGTGTTAATTTAAAAAGCTAAGTCGAAACAAAAAAACCAGCATCTTGCTGGTTTTTGTTTTAGTTGATTTCTGACTTTAAATACCGTTCCATTCCACTCAATATATCAAATTTAGGCTGATAGCCTAAAGAACGAATTTTTGAAATATCCGCTAAGGAATCACGAATATCCCCTGAACGCTCCGCTTCATATTTAAGCGCTAGCTCTGTTCCTAAGATTTGATCAATTGAATGGATCAATTCAAGTAGCGTAGTGCTTTTTCCTGTACCGACATTGAATTGCTGTCCTAAAGCTTTTTCTTCCTTGGCAACAAGTAAAAGTGCTTGTATAACATCTTCTATATAAACAAAGTCTCTAGACTGACTCCCATCGCCAAATAAAGTAAATTCCGCTTTTTCTCCTGCCAATTGTTTTTTGTAACGATCCACTAGAATCGAAATGACTCCGCTATATGGAGAGTTCGGATTTTGATTTGGGCCATAAACGTTAAAAAATCGGACAGCACTAGTCGGAACATCATATAAATGACAGTAATCCAAAACATATTGTTCTGCTGCAAATTTATCGATAGCATATGGTGTTAATGGACGGATGACTGATTCTTCTTTTTTTGGCAGTGTTGGTTCATCACCATAAACTGCAGCTGAGGAACTAAATACTAATCGTTTTAAATTAGATTGATATTTTCGTGCTAATTCAAGCAATAAAAGCGCACTGTCAAAATTTACACGATGTGTTTCTACAGGCCGTTCTACAGAATCTGCCACACTAGCTACAGCAGCTAGATGAAAAATATAGGCAAACTGATATTCTTTCATGATTCTTTCCATCAATTGAGGATCTGATACATCCCCCTCAATGAAAGTCACTTGTTTCTCCATATCCAAGTTTTCTTTTTTTCCCATTGATAAATCGTCGACTACTACGATTTTGTTTTCTTTTCCCAAATAATTCGCTAGCGTTGAACCGATAAAACCAGCTCCGCCAGTAACCAATATAGTATCCAAAAGTTTCACTCCAATTGCACATATTTATTTTCTATTAACTTAAATATCAAACTAATTATCGGCTTTCATTAGATGCCAAAATTCTTTGGCACTTTTTACCAAATTTTTTCTAATAATAAATATATATACTAAGAAACTAATTAAATAAACAACCATACTTAAGAACCCACCGTCGAATACTATGTTACCAATAATAAACAAGATTGTTAATACGGTTTCTAATATAATTTTACTTCCTACTTTTACATCTAAGTATTTGCATAAGAAAAATTCTGCAAGATTACATCTTAATGCTAAACTAAATAAAATTAGTCCTACTGCAAGCATTATATTTCCAACTAAGAAAATAATAACTATAGCAAACAACAATGTTAATGATAAAGTAAGTATATTTACAAACAAAATTGTTTTTTCCTTACGTATTGTTTTTAAATAGGTATTTATCAATAAAGACATTCTTCCCTCGTAAATAACAATAGGAAATAGAATTCCCATATATTGAAGACTATCAGCATATTCTGGTAACCACATGCTTAAAATATATCTAGCTGGAACATAAAAAATTAAAAAACTATACGTAATTGGTACAAACAAATCTCTTATTGTTTTAAATAACCATGGAAGTTTCTCTTTATTCGAACGACGTAGCAGTGGAAACATTACTATACCTATTGCATTAATAAACGTCAAAAACATATTAGAGATACTCAAAGTAAAAGATAGTTTACCGAAAATTTCAATTGTCCATCTTTGTTCTACAAAAAAACGAATTGAACCAATAATAAGCATACCTGCAATACTTGATAACATCAATTTACTACCAATATTGATATTATCAACAATTTCTCTTAAAATAGATTTAAATTTAAGTATATTTCTTTGCCAAACCATATCAGAAATTTGCATCATTCCCCATAAAGTGATGATTAGTTTTGAAATGATATCTAATATAATCAGCCAAAAAAAGTTTCGTCCGCCTATAAAAAAGTACATTCCTATCATTATTACATATAAATATCTGTCGCCACGAGATAATTGAGCATACTCTTTTATTCTATTTGTTGATTGTAATACATATAATATAAATGTTTTCATTATCGTAATAACAGAAACTACTGCTGTTAAAGTCAAAATCATTTTCTTATACGATGGAGGCATGAAGAACTGACTAAAGATAATAACACCTACAGATAATAGGGTCTCAAAAAGGCATAAATACCAAAACTGCGAGCCTAGATTATCTTTATCTAGATTTTCATATTCTTCACCGCCAATTTTTAAATAGATACCATCTATCCATCCTAAATGCAAAAAACCAACATAAGAAGAATAAAACACATACAGTTGCCAGTAACTATATTCCCTTACTCCAAGCAATTTAGGCACAAATAAATTCAATAGTACGGAAATAGCTAAAGTTATGAAATTTGCTCCAACCGTATAATATAAGTTACGAAAAACCATTTTTGCCTTCGTGTTCAAGTTTTATCACATCATCTTTCTAAAAAACTATAATCATTTATCTGAATCAAATCGTATAAAGTTGTTGATCCAATTCTTTAGAGTGTATTTTTCTAATATTTTATCTGGTACCGGAATATATGGGGTATTTAAAAATTGTTTTAGTTCAGATAAAGGTCGTTCTGTTAGTAAAAAACAATTCTGCTCATTATAGAAATCCTGATATTTTACCATATTATTATTGGTTATTAGTTTTACTCCCAAAAAAATCGACTCAATAGGTCTAAGAGACAGTCCTGTTTGATTTTCTTGAACAATATCTAATATCGCTTTCGAATTTCCTTCATAGTTGATTACCTCTTGATAACTTAACGGCTTTTCATATTGATAAGTTGAAGAAGAATTTCGACTAGAATCTACAATATAGATCATTGAATCTATACCTACTTCTTTGAAAAAAGTTTGAAGTTCTGTTAAATAAGTTAATCGTCCTTTATCTATTCCTATAAAGCACAATTCAGACTTATATTTTTTCTCATGTGAAACGACTTTTAAGCTACTCGTATCAATAAATTGATTATTATAATTTAAGTAAAACTGTTCAACGTCTTTTTTATCAAATGACCAGATTTCGCAATTTAGTCCATCAAAGAAGTCAATAGGTGTATCTACTGAAACAGGATTACTATACCAAATAATAATACGAACATGTGGATAATATTTATTTACGTACTTGATAACTGATTTTGAAAAAAAATGTGAATTTAGTATTAGTAATTCTATCCCATTTAATCTTTTTTTCCAGTCACCATATGCTATTCTGGAAAAAGTAGTATTAATATATCTGTCAAGATGATTTAAACATTTGACAAACATATTTCTTTTTTTAAAATAACTGTTTACGTCTATTCCAAGTTCAATTGCGTCTGTTGAATAAAGGACAGATTTTTTATCTAGGGTAATAATCATTATCTTATTATAGTCTATCATTCTTATTCATCCTTACTTCGATTACAAATTAATTTAATTCATATAGTTACTTTTCATAAAATTTATAGGGATGATGTGAAATTCTTTCTTCTTTTGGCGGGAGTTTCATATAGTCCCCGTATCTCAGTTCCAAAAACTTTTTCCGATCTCTAATTGCTTTAAATTTATGCCCCTCAAATTCTACGTCCTCATAATGCTCAAACCATTCTATCGGAAAAACTCCCCATACTTCATTAATAAATTCCATGTACCCACAGTACTTCGTCTGTTCAATCGGATACTTACGCACTAATTCTTCATATTTATTTTTCCAGAATGAGTAATTTCCTTTTTTCAACAGTCGACGGTACTTAGGATAATAAATCACCCTTTTAACCATTGCTTTAACTTTTGATCTGGATATAGCGTACGAATGGTTTAATGTAAACATCATGTTTGCACGATAGAGTTCACATAAATCGCCAAATTGTTTTCGTTCTTCTGGATTTTCTGGAAATCCATCAAAGGGGAAAATATCTACAAAGACTCCTAAATCAGGATCTTCACTACTATAATATTGCTTCGTTACCGCTTTTGTATTAGGATCAACTAATTTTGCGTAACAATATCTATAATTATCTCTCGTTTCAAAACTTAATAATTTATACGAATCATCATTTTTAAGAAGTTGGATTAATCGTTCATAATTAGGTCTGGTCAAAATAATATCCAAATCATCATCCCAAGGAATATAACCCTGATGTCGCTCTGAACCAATTAAACTTCCATAAAATAATGAATACTCAATCTGATTTTCTCTACAAATTTGGTCTATATAAACAAGGATTTCTACGCTTATACGTTGGATATCTTTAATCTTTAATTCTCTCATTATTCTGATATACCTCCCTTACCTACCACAGGATGTTTTTTTGATATATATCCCAAATATAGCCAAAAGATGAGGCTTCCTAATTTATTTACTAATACTAATTCTGTTAAAAACATAGCAGAAATCAAAATTGCAAGTACTACCATGGTATTTAACACATACGAATCGTAGTCTTTTATAGTACGCATAAATAGTTGTCGCAATGTATTCCAAATCTTAATTCCAAGAAATACAAGTAGCGGTATAGTCCCTAACAGCCCTGTTGTTGCTAATAAATAGAAAATAAAATTATGGGAAGTTTGTTTTTTTGTTGCAATGAACGTATTCGGTAATTCTTTTTGAGCATAATTAACTAAATTACGAGGTGAACTCCCGACAAGCGGACTACTTTGAAAAATCTCAAACGAACTTTTCCATAAAGCAAAACGATTATTAGACACATCGTCCTTATTTACAACATCATCCCGTTTTAAACTGATAGAATTCTGATCTTTATCTGGATTTTCAGACTTTCTAGGAACATATCTTGCTGTTATATTGATCAATTTAGGGGCAGCATATTTCCCTGCTTCAGCAATTCCTAAAACAGCTCCAGTTCCAATAACCCCACAGATTACTGCCAATAATAATTTAGAAGCAATCGTCTTCCCAAATCGGTTATAGACAATAAAGAAGATAGCAAAATAAGCACACAATACCAAAGCAATCTCTGCTGTTCTTGATCCAGACAAAATGATGTAAGCAAATTGAAGAAGGATCGTAACTATGCTATAAATTTTTGCCATTTTGTTTTTATTCGTCATTAATAGCTTTACAGCAAGAAAAATAACTGCTACAGAAGTTGCACCGGCAAAATTAGGATCAGAAAAAATACCATACAAACGGTTTTCGACAAATCCTGCTCTAAAGCCATTATAAAATTTATCAAAAGGTGCTACGTAAGAATAGTGCGTAAAGAACATTCCTAAAGAAATGATAACCAAAGTATTCCAAATACCTATAATTAATTTTTCGAATTTTGTAAGAAATTCAGAATCAATACTATCTCTTCCAATACGATAAACAACAAATAAATAAATAACCTGCCAAATGACTAGTTTAATGTTTTCAATTATCCCACTAGGTCCATTAAAGAACGTAGAACACAAAATAGCTAATATAAATCCTAATAAAAGATAATCTGTTTTATAAATTTTTACGTCCTTAGATAACGCATCAATTATTAAAATGGCAAAGGCCCATACAGTTATCAACGAAAATAATGCTGTATCGATTTTTGAAGGCAAAAGACTATAAAAATTAATTAACCGAATGGTCAATGCGACTCCAAAGACAACTATAAAAATTTTTTTGCTTTTATCAGAAAAAACCTTTATTTTTTTTACATCCATTTTCCACTCACCTAACTATGCTTACTTTTATGCTTCTCTTCTTCCAATATGGAAAGCTTTTTATATAAATTTAAATTTATTTTTAATGCTGTCGCCGCTATTTTTCTATTTCTAGTAAAATATTGATTCTTTAAAATGAACAAATAATTATCCCTTAAAAATCTTACTATTTCTTTGGTTCCTTTATAGCTACATTCACTATTACTAATCACAATCTTATCTAAAACGATAAAATGTGCCCAACAAGTTCTAGTATGTGCCACTGGTAATAATTTTGGATAGCGTTCTTTAATCCAAATTTCATTCTCTTTCCAAACATTGATTGTATCAAGATCTTTCTCCCCAAAACCACTACTTGAAATGCTGTTTTCCCGATGAAAATAATAATACTTCTGCTGAGTGTCAATAACTACTTTTTCTGTTTTTTCTAATACAGATAGGATAACAGCAGCATCTTCCGTGATAACACCTTCAGGATAGCGGATAGTATCAAAAATCTCTTTTTTGTATAGTTTATTCCAAGCCTGAACAGAAACAACTTTTGCTTCTAAAATCATTTTCATCGCTTCTATTTTCGATAAAACCATATATTGTGGCATTAAAATTTTAGGCTCCCTACTTGCGTATAAGTCATATACTCCACAAATAGAAAGATCTGCTTGTTCTTTGACAATGTTGTCGTACAAAACTTCATACATATCTTTTTCGATATAATCATCACTGTCAACAAAGCCTAAATATTTCCCTCGTGCCACATCAATCCCGGCATTTCTTGCACTACTTAATCCACCGTTTTTTTTATGGATGACACGGACACGACTGTCTTTTGATGCATATTCATCACATATTTTACCGCTGTTGTCAGGAGAACCGTCATCTACTAATATCACTTCGAAATCAGTAAATGTTTGTGCTAAGATTGAATCTACACATTTTCTTAAATAGGGTTCTACTTTATAAACAGGAACAATAATACTAATCTCACACATTTTGCTTCTCACCTTTAACTAATTCTACGGTATGGACTAAAGAGTCTTTTAGTTCAAAAAGTGGTGTCCAACCTGTCATTTTGATTTTTTCATTATCTAAAATAGCTGTGTTTGCTTTTGAAAAACCTTTTTGTTCAATCTCATCCGGCAATTCAAAAATTACTTGTTTGCCGCTGATATCAGCTAGCTGTTGTGCTAATTCTTTTAGTCGTAAATCAAAGTTTTCTGAAGAAACATTGTACGCCTCTCCTTTTTCTCCTTCAAGCAGTAAATGAAGAATAGCAGAAACAGCATCTCCAACATAAACATACGAAAAATACTGATTTCCTTCACTTTTTAAAACAATATCCTTTTGTTCGACTGCATTTAAAATAAATTGTGAGGATGCTTTCGTATCGGATAAAAGCATCGTCGGACCAAACGTACGGCAAAGCCTTGGAATCACGATGTCGAGGTCGTGTTTTGCGATATAGGCTTGGCATAATGATTCACTGACTCTTTTTCCTTCAGGGTAGCCTGCTCTCAGTGTATTACAATCGATATACCCGCAGTAATCTTCTGTAAATTTTTCTATATCGCCTCGATTTTCGCCATAGATTTCTACTGTTGATAAAAATAATACTCTCTCAGGCTGGGTTGCTACTGCATGTTTCAATACTTGCTCTGTACCTGCAAGATTAGTCATGATCGTACCGATTGGATCAGTTGCGTAAGCCTTAGGATGTGTGTTACTTGCACCGTGTATCAAATAGTCAGCTTGAATTTCTTTTGGTAAGGGCTCTGTGACGTCACCTTCAACAATTTCGAAAGTATCTAAGGCAAGATAACTGGCAAACCTTTTTTCAAGCTTCTGACGGTTTCTGCCCATAGCATATACTTTGATTTTGATGTCTAGTTCTTCATTAGCAGCCATCAACGTATCAATCAAAAAAGAACCGATCATTCCCGAAGCGCCAATCATCAGAACGGATTTGCCATGTAGCTGTTTTATTTTTGGTGTATGATTGATCACTTTTGCCAAATCTTTTTGGTACATTGGTTGTTTAATCAACGTCATCATCTTTCTCCTAGTCTTTCATTTTTAAATATGCTTTGAACAATTCTAGATCATCTGTTGTTGTCAATTTGATATTTTTATCAGAACCAGCAGCAAAATATAAAGTTTCTCCTAAATCTACCATCATGGTATTCGTATAGGAAGAATCAGTCATACCAATGTCTTCTTTCACTGCTCGGTCATATGCTGCCCGTAGTTTTCCGTATTGGTAAGCTTGTGGAGTTGAGACACGCCGCAATGTGTTACGATCGACATACTGTTCCGTCGTTTCTTCTGTTTTCTTGATAAAAATTTGTTCGTTGTAAGGTAGAGAGGTTACACCGTTACCAAATTCTTTACATTTAACGATTACATCTGACAATACCAGTTCGTCTACTAGTGGACGGATACCATCATGGATGATGATCGTATCATCGTCTTCAGAGTAATCTTTCAAAAACTGGACACCATTATTGATTGACTCTTGTCCTTTTGATCCCCCTGTGATGACCCATTGGACTTTGCTAATATTGAATTCTTTGATATACGCCCACATCGTTTCTTCCCAGCCAGATTTACAAACGACTAAAATCCGATCGACCTGTGGATGTTTTTGAAATGATTCTAACGTATAGATAATAATAGGTTTACCTTCAATTGTAATGAACTGTTTTGGGATATCTTGTCCCATACGTTTACCGACACCGCCGGCAATAATAATAGCTGTAATCATTTTTTTTCTGCTCCTTTAGTTAAATAATATTTTCCTTTGTACATTTTGTATGAATGTTCTGGGTCAATATAAACTGCTTCATGGTGAGAAACCTGATCTTTTTCAGGGGGAAGCTGCATATAGTCGCCAAAAACTTGACTTAAATAATGATCATAGCCAATTGGTACTGGCATCTCTGTATCTTCGAATGGTATCCACACAGCAGATTCAAAGTCTTTTGCAGGATAAACATTTCCCATATATCGTGGACCGACACAAAGTTCTGTAACGAAATTCGTCGGGTTATCATTGTATTTGGTCATCTGCTTTTCAGCATATCTCCATATTTTATACTTCGTTTTTGCGGATACGCTATTTAACAATAACTTTCCAGCTAATTCCATTACTTTCCCATGGTTTTGCGGTACTTGCTGACTTCGATAAAGCGCATAGATCATTGCCCATATCTTTTGCTTTTTCCGTTCTGCTTGCTTTTCAGGTGCAGTATCTAACGGAAAAATATCTAATTGGATACCATGAGGGATATCTAAATCTTCCTGATACGTTTTGATAAAGGTCGTTTGGACGTTACGGATAGTTGTAAAGGAGTTCCGATCGTGATTCGTCAGAGTTGGTCTTAATAAAACAAATTTATCTTTTTGTGGGCCGGTTTCCCATAATTCAGCTAAGCGATCATAATCCCTTCTAGGCATGAAAAAATCTAAATCATCATCCCATGGGATAAAACCTTTATGTCGAATTGCTCCGATTGCGCCGCCACCACAAAAATAACACAACAAATCGTGACTTTTACAAAAATCTACAAAGTATTGTGCCATTTCGAGATTTACTTTTTGAATTTTTTTTAATTCAGGATCTGTACTGTACATTATAGTTGCCTCAACCATTCTTTTATTAATCTTCCCTATTTTCTCATAAATAGAGGCGGTTTTCAATCTTATGCAAGTGGTTCTTTCTTTACTGACTGAAAAAGGATAGATAAACAGCTATTTTTTGTTTTTAAAAGGGTTGTGACAAAAGACAGTCACAACCCCTTATTCCGACTTTTTTAATAAACTCTCTTCAACAATGCCATGATGCTTGGCATTTTCACTTCCACAAAGCTGCCGGCTTTCACCGCAGATAATAATAGAGGAGCCGGCAAATTATACAGCCATTTTGTTACTTTTTTCGCGCTGGAATCAGTCAATGCAACCCTTTTAGCTTCTTGGATGGCTGGATCATTCAAGATATGCATAGCTTCTTCTCTTTTTTCTTTAGCATTCCGCTCAGGATTCTCATAAATAGAAAAAATGACAGAGGTTGTTCCTTTTAAAAGAAGAGAAGCCATACCTGGTTTGTCTTTATCACTTGTCACGACATTTGCTAATTCATAAAATTCTTTAAAGGTTTCAAATTTATTCGGTTTATATTGGTTGGTTATCCCTTTTCCACCTTCAAAATGATAGATATACTCGATTCTTGGATTCAATATTACTTGCTGACAATGTTCATAATAGTTCAAATTGAAGATACGGTCTTCACAACTGCTGTAATTTTTGAATAGAATCTGTTTTTCCATCAAGATTTCCCTCTTGTAACATTTGTTCCAAACCACATACATCAACTGCTGATTCATCAGATGATACATATCATCCACGAACTGTTCATGATTTGTATATTGGTATTCTGGAACAAGATAGTCCTTTTCCGAAATGATTTCTTCCCCGCTTAGCGTGCGGAATATAAAAGAACTGATAAGCAGATCTGCTTCAGGATACTGTTCAAATAACTGCTGATAATCTGCCAAAATTTCTTTGACTGGCTCATCGTCTGCATCGAAAAATAATACATATTTCCCTGTAGATTGCTTGATGCCTTCATTTCGAGCAAGTCCAGGTCCTTGATTTTCAGTTGTAAAAAGTTGAAAATGACTATCTCCTTGGATAGCTGACTGAATCAGCTGCTCTGTTTTGTCAGTTGACCCATCATTGACCAAAATCACTTCATATTCTTCAAATGCCAGATTTTTTAAAACTTCTATAGTATGAAAGATCGTGTCTTCGGCATTATAAACTGGAACAATTATACTAAATATCGGATGGCTCATTTCATTTCTTTCCTCCAGCTTAGCGATAAATTTTCTCTTGTGAAAAGTCGATTTCTGCTAATGAACTGATATTTTCATCTTCATCTAGTCCTTGTGAGGACATCTTATCAAATAAGATTTTGATTGTTTGAAGTAAAATCTTTAAATCTAATAGTAAGGAATACTTTTTGATATACAACAAATCAAAACGTAGTTTACTATTATAATCTGATACATATTTTCCGTATACTTGTGCATATCCGGTAATCCCTGCACGTACATTGTGTCTTAAATAATAATAAGGATTTTCTTCATTGAACTGATCAACGAAAAATGGTCTTTCTGGACGTGGTCCGACGATCGACATATCGCCTTTCAATACATTAAAGATTTGAGGTAATTCGTCAAAACGTACTGCACGGATAAATTTGCCTACTGGTGTCACACGTGCATCATTGCTTTTTGCCAAGACTGGTCCTGATTTTGCTTCAGCTGTTGCACTCATGGAACGAAATTTATAGATTGAAAATTCCTTTTGATTTTTCGTAATACGTACTTGTTTATAAATAATTGGTCCAGGTGAAGTTGTTTTTACCAAAATCGCTGTGATTAGCATAAAAGGTGAAGCGAGGATCAATAAAATAAGCGAAACGATGATATCAAAGAGACGTTTGAATAATTCATATTCCGGCTGAATTTTGAAACCGGAAGCTTCAATGATACTTTCATCTTCGAAATTCATGATGTTCGGATTGATCATCGTTAAATTTTCAAAAGTTGTATTTAAAAACAGCTTCTTCTCTTTTTTTGTCACTAATTGATAAATATTGATTTTTTCATCTTCTGGGATTTTTGAAGCCAAGTAGACAATATCGATGTCATCAATCAATTTTTTTGTGTTTTCATAATAATTGTCGATCACTACTGCTTCAACCTTATGTTTGTTGTTTTTCTTAGATTGAAAGTTTTGGATCGCTGGTGCGACATCTTTCTCCAAACCTACGATAAGTACTTTCTTATCACGACTGACTCTTAAGTATAGTTTATAAACGACTATCCGATAAACGCTAAGTAATATCGTGCCAAGTATAAACGAGAGCACGATGACGCCACGCGGAAATGCAAACCAACGTCCAGCAAAAGTAACCACCATGATCCCCAATGCTATCAGCACCTGTCCAATAACAGTAATGAAGACGATATCACTGATCATTCGGTTATAGAATACATAAGCTCCTAACAAAATATTCAACGCAATAAAGATAATGGAAATAAAAATTGCTGAATGCTGAAAGGTCTCTAAGTTTCTTGCTGGGACTTCTCCTTGGAACTTCAGCAAAAAGCTAAGATAGATCGACACATTCAATACAAGTACATCCATGATGATAATGAATATCCTGCGTGCCGCATTCCACTCCCCATTTTTATTCATATATACACTCCTAACCATAAAATAATGCCTCTATCATCTTACCATAGCAAAGTTTAAAAACCTAGTGAATAACCAAATTGTAAAAGAAATTAAAAGAAACTAGAAAAGGCAACTATTGTATGCTTGTATGTGTATTTCTGAATTAAAAGAACTGTATTTTCATCAATAAAAATGAAAATACAGTTCTTTGATCAATCAGGTCTCAACGAAAAATCGCCGATTCCTTCTTTAGTTAGATTATCGTTATAAAATGGGTCATGAGCAATATAAGAAGGCCACTTATCTTGCATTTTTTTGATTTCCCCAGCAAAACGTCTTTGTTTTTCTGGTGTATCTTCATAACCTCTTGATTTAGATTCGAAATGGTACAATTCCGCTTGATGTGCATAGACATTGTAACGACCCAGTTCATAAACTTTCAAGCACAAGTCAACATCGTTGAATGCTACTTCTAATGTTTCATCAAACCCGTTAACAGCATTGAAGTCAGCTGCCTTGACCATCATACAAGCTGCAGTGACTGCTAAGTAATTGACGTCAATGACTAATCGGCCGAAATAACCACAATGTGTTCGATCATAGTTATTCAATGCATGCCCTGCAACACCACCGATTCCTAATAATACTCCTGCATGCTGCGTCGTATCATCTGGATAAAACAATTTTGCTCCTACACAGCCGATTCGATCAAACTGTGCATAAGAAACCATCGCCGTCATCCAATCTGGCTCAATCACTTCTGTATCGTTATTCAAGAATAAAAAGTATTTGCCGTTTGCTTTTTTTGCTGCTAAATTGTTGATTCGAGAATAATTGAATGGAATGTCAATCAATTCTACGATAAAGCGGTCTTTCAGCTGATGCTTGTATTCTGCAAATAATTCTTGCATTTTTGGATCTGTACTTCCATTATCCGCAATAATGATTTCATAATTTGAATAAGATGTTTTTTCGATGATCGAATCTACACAAGTTTTTAGATCTTCATAGCCATTCTTCGTTGGAATGATCACACTGACCAAATCCTCTTGCAAGACGTCATAAGTAATCTCATAAAATCCAGAAATTCTGCCAGGACGTACGCTTCCTTTGATATTCCTTCTAGACAGGGCATCTGTCAGTGCTTTCACTCCGGAGTCATAGATATAACTTTTGGCTTCACCATTACTTGCAGTTGATCCTGGGATCGTCCGCCAATGATACAAGACTCGGTCAATGTGGTAAATATGATCTGCAGGGATTTGTTCTGTCACACGAAGGACCAAATCATAATCTTGAGAACCTTCATAGCCTTTACGGAAACCGCCAAGTTCTTTAACAATGCTTGTTCGATATACGCCTAAGTGAGAGATATAATTATTTCCCATCAATGTATCAGGAGACCAGTCTGCTTTGAAGTGCGGATCAAAGCGATTGCCGTCTGCATCGATTTTATCTTCGTCACTGTAGATCAAATCCAGTTCTGGATGTACATTTAGCACTTTTGCCACTTCATATAATGCAAATGGCGGTAATTCATCATCATTATCTAAGAGTGCTATAAACTCTCCTTCTGCCATTTCCAATGCAGAATTAGTTGCCAGACTGATGTGTCCATTTTCTTGTCGGAAAACGACTTTGATTCTATCATCTTTTGCTTGATAGGATTCCAGACACTTTCGGATAGCTGGATCAGTGGAAGCATCATCACTGATACATAGTTCCCAATGAGCATATGTTTGATCCAGTACCGAATCAATGCATTTTTCGAGCCATTTGATTTCAACGTTATAGACAGGCATAAGTATGGAAATCAATGGGCGGTACGCAAATCCTTGTATTTCTTTCCTTTGCTCTTTCAGATCTGGTTTCTCATGACGACTGATCCATTCTGCATAGTCGATCGATCCTGGCTTCAATTCCAGTTTGACTCGGCGGATCGCTTTTTTTACGCCATGAGTCCTTGCATAATTTATCCCTTTTTTCAGTAATCTTTTTTTTCTTTCCCATGAAGATTCAATGCCGTCATCATAAGGGTATTTACCGTTTAATTTCACAGCTATGCCATTTTGATGTCTCGCTGTTTGGAAGTCTAAGATTGCCTTTCCTCTCATTTTCCCTGATAAACGTACCTTAAAACCGCTTTGGGTCTTAACATCAAGATTATATAAATGATTGATATCCAATCTTACGACATGTGTTGCTTCAGCAATCACATTTTCTTTTTCTACCTTTATCGTAGGGATTTCTTTGGTCACTTCATCAATTGCCCAGCCCACAATAAGCAAATCGCCAGTGGCCCGTTCACGAGTGATTTGATCGATAAATACGGCAATTTCTTTTTTTTGCACGATTCGTTTACTCCTTATCTTTATAAGTTAATCATTATTTACATTTCAATGATCCATGATTGGCCATTTTGAGCCACTGCTTCCACTAAGAATGAACGTTCTTGCTCGCAAAGGATTCGTAATTCAAATCCCGCTTCTGTTCCTTTTGCGAGCTGTTCTGCTTGATTGACTTCTTCTCGTGAAACAGGAATTGCTTCGAAAAATGGCGATTGGTCAGCTGATAACTTATAGGACAATGGCTGGCGATCCGAATTAGCGATTCCCCATCCGATGATTTTTAATATTTTTGTTTCTGCATCCCAGATTTTCTCGTCAATACATATAGAAAGCTCTTTTTCTTGGATTTTTTTCGATGTTTCTTTCTTACGTCGTCCTAGTCTATGTTTGATTGTCCATTCATCACTTTCCAACAATGTGCAATAGCGATTTGTGGTTGTTTTTAACATATGATTTAGTCTTGTATTTTCCTCAAGAAGATGATGATTTTCTCTTTCTAATTCATCATTTTTCTCAGAAAGCTGCTTTGTGACTTCAGCCATGGGACGAATCGTTTCCAACAATTCTTTCATTGTTGGTGTCAATTCCCCGATAAAGCGATAGTGACAATGGATCGTCACTTCTTTCCCAGAAATATCCGTTAGAACGAACTCTGGTAATTCTTTCCCATCAAACAAATAACAATCATTTACTGTTTTGACTACAGCATTCGAATCGATAAATGTGAGTTTTTCTCCAGCAGCTTCTGCGCTGAATTCGATAAAGCTAGGTTGCTGTGCGAAGCGAAACACCATTCTTTCTGTTGCTTCTGACACGGGGAAACTTAGTGTCTCATTTTCCCCTGTGAAATTATTGAATGGTATTTGTTGGATTGTTTCATCTTGTTTCGTTTGCTGGGTTACTTCTAACACTTTTACATAATTAGAGTTTTGTGGCTGTGCAATGGAACTTTGTGCTACTGGATGTTTCATCAATGAGAAAAAGTATTGGTAGACTTCACCAAATGGTCGCATTTTGAAATCATAGCGTACAGCTTCCGGCAATTCTTCATAAGTTGATTTTAATTCTGTATCACCTACAGCTAAGTACAAATAATCTTCAATATTAATGAATAATCCCGCTTTTTCAAAAACTTTTTGGAAGCCATCATGAGTATAAAAAGAATTATGGGTTTCATCTAGGAGACCATAAGAAGCCCACGGCAATTGGTTATTGAACAAATCGATCATGACAGAATTATGCGCCAAGTTAGGGAATGTAATCAGGATCTCTCCTTCTTCATTCAAAAATTCTCTGACTTTCTTCAATGTTTTTCCAGGATCTACCAAATGTTCTAAAACATCCGCAAACAAGACGTAATCAAATGTCTGTCCAGCATAATAGTTTGCCCACTCAAAACTTTCGATATCACCATAAAATCCATCTTGAGCAAATTCGCTGACAAAATCGAACAATTCCTTATCTAACTCAACAATGCTCACTTCACATTGTTTTGCACCGATTAAATGTTTCGTTAATCGGCCGTTTCCGGGACCAAACTCTAAAACTTTACTTCCTGGTTTGATCTGTGCGGCAATTTTTCCCACACTGCTTTGTTCATCTAGGTCCATTTCAAAATCATATTTCATTGCTATGAGTCCCTTCTTCCCATTTATGGTCTAAGACCACGATGCCTTCTCCGATATAAGAACCGCTGACAAACAAATTCATGTACTTTGTCTTATATACCAAAGGAACCGTTGCATTTTCTTCAAAGACCGCAACGTCAAAATAATATTCACCAGCTAACAAACCTAACTTTTCATACTCCAGATAAAAGATATTCTCTCCTTTTTTCCAAGGAATCTTGATACCATCTAGTAGAGTATTGAGTCCGCACACATAAAAATTGTCGACTGTTCGTAGCGCAATTCCTAAAACCGGATTTTTGATTGTATCATCTTTTACTTCATAAGTTACTTTAACGTATAGTTTTTCTCCTTGTTCCAGCATATCCACCGGATTTTTGTCTTTATCCAACAATTCCGCTTTCGTCACGTCGACGATATCTGGAGCGGCGAACCGTTCTACTTGGTTTTTATTCCGATCCACTGTTTTAACTGATTTTTTCTTTAAAAAGTTTTCATAATTCGTCGTTACTTCCATCGTATCGCCATATTCGACGACTTCTCCGTTTTTCAACCAATAGGAACGATCACAAAAACGGCGAATCGAACTGATATCATGAGAAACGAATAAAATCGTCTTTCCCGAGTTCTTGATTTCTGTAAATTTTTCCATACATTTTAGTTGAAATTCAAGGTCTCCTACTGCCAATGCTTCATCTACAATCAAAATATCAGGATTCACATTGATTGCTACAGCAAAAGCTAGACGAACGAACATCCCACTTGAATAAGTTTTTACAGGTTGATAAATATGGTCGCCGATGTCAGCAAATTCAATGATATCATCGACCATTTCATCGACTTCTTCTCTTGAAAAGCCTAGTACCATCCCATTTAAATAGATATTTTCATAGCCAGAATACTCAGGATTAAATCCTGAACCTAGTTCTAGCAAAGCAGAGATTTTCCCTTCGATTTCCATCGTACCGGATGTTGGTGTCAGTACCCCTGTAATGATTTTCAACATCGTAGATTTTCCGGATCCGTTTTCTCCAACGAAACCGATCATCTCACCTTTTTTTATTTCTACATTCACGTTTTTCAACGCATAAAACACATCATGATAGGATTTCTTAAAAGGATTAAGAGCTTCACGAAATCGATCCGACGGTTTTGCGTACATATTATAAGATTTTGTGATATCTTTTAGTCTAATTGCATATTCTGTCATAGCTATTCTCCTTACAGCACATCTGAAAAATGTGGTTTCAATCTACGGAACACTGCAGAGCCGATTACGAACATTACTAATGTGAACACCCAGAAATACAAAGTATATGTTCCATGCTCCCAGAACCAAGCTTCACTTAAAAACGACTCACGATAGCCTTGAACAACATAGTACAGCGGATTTAATTTCAATATGCTTACAAGACCTGAGTCAAACTGGTTCGGGCTCCATAATATCGGCAACGTCCACATGATCAACTGCAAGACGATCGTAATCAATTGCATGATGTCTGGTAAAAATGGTTGGATGGATGCTGTCAGCCAAGTCAATCCTGTCAAGAAAGCACACATGCAAAATAGATAGTAAATCAGCTGTAAAGACATGGCTGAAGGATATATACCATTTATAAGCGCAACAGCTATGCCAATCAGAATGAAAAATAAATGGGTGTACAAATTGGATAGGATTTTCGTCGTGGGCAAGATACGAATATTGAATACGACTTTCTTTACTAAATAAGTATATTCCCGAAAAACAACCGTAGTTGATGCAAAGGCATCAGAGAAGAAGAACCAAGGAATCATCCCGGTAACTAAATATACGATAAATGGGTATTTTGCATCGATCATTTGTGCTTTCAATCCAACGCCAAATACCAGCCAATAAATCAATACAGTAAATAACGGATTGATAAACGCCCATAAGATCCCTAAAAACGATCCTGCATATCTTGATTTGAAGTCATTGATCGAAAACTGTAGCAGTAATTTTCTGTTCTGATAAATGTCCTTC
This sequence comes from Enterococcus sp. DIV1224, assembly GCF_050555455.1. NCBI lineage: Bacteria > Bacillati > Bacillota > Bacilli > Lactobacillales > Enterococcaceae > Enterococcus > Enterococcus sp. DIV1224. The sequence continues at coordinate 1,841,970 of NZ_CP187859.1, forward strand.
ATAAATAAATACAAATCTTTAAACATTTGTGTTCCTCCAAGCGATTTCAGTGAATTACAGTCAAGTGCCATTTTACCATATTTTTGGTACCGAGCTGCGTTCTTATTTATTTCTTAATTTTCTATGATACAAGATTTTCTCTAACGTTTCTATTTTACAGAAGATGCTAGACAATTGCAATAAATCAAAAAAGGCTGTGACGGTTGTCACAGCCTCTCTCGTATTTTGCGCCTATCAATGATAGCGTTGGATCCTGGAAGAATGAGCGCTATCTGGTTGTTCCTCATAACTTGGATCTCCAGCATTCATGTCGTCATATGGCTCTTCTATGTCATAGTATTCTTCCATAACTTTCGTTTCGTCATAGCGATGAACGGACATAGCCAATAGGATATAAATAATCGGAACCCATGGGTATGAAGTCAATGTATCTTCCATAAATGACTGCATCATCACCGCAAAAAAGGCCCAGATAAAAGTCATCTGCCCGTTGGACAAATCTGCTTTCAACGTTAAACGACCAATAAAAAGGATAAGCAGCAAAGCAGCAATTCCAAACCCTATTAACCCATAGATATTCAAAATAGAATTATAACTATTGTGGTTTCCTAAAAATTGGTTTCCTCGTTGGAAGATGAATGTTTTCATCCCTAGTAAAACTTGCTCAGATTTTTCTCCTAGCGTCTGATAGAATTTATGCCAAATATCTTCTCGACCGGTAAACAAATTGACTTTTTCGGAAACAGCGGCTAGATAAGAAATCGGCAAAGCCAAAAGAATCGTAGCCGTATAGGCAATAAACGGTGCACGAATGACACGCATCAATGATTTAGGTAAAAGATCCAATATCGCAAAAACAATCAATGCAACTAATGCGCCTCTTGATTGGCAGACCCAAATACCTAAAAAGGCTGCAACGACTGCTATCCCACCGATGATACGAACATACCACCGTTCAAAAGAACTGGCAAATCCGCTGATCAATAAAGCAAGAGTCATCAAAGAACTTCCGATTGTATTCGTATTGATCCAAATATCAGAAAGCGAATTTCCTGGAGCCCAGATGCTTTGTCCTTCTGGTACTTGGATCTCTGTAAATACACGATATAACGTGATTCCGAGGAAGACCGTAAAGACAAGCAGATAAATCCCGCGATCCCATTTTGTCCACTCAATCCATTTAATTACTAAACAAAATAAAATAATCAAAGGAAACAGTAAATCTCCAAATAAAGACTCATTTCTTAATTCCCGAAAGTAAGAAAAGAAAATGAAAAGTGCAAGCGCAACACCTAAATAAAGAAAATCGACGCCTTTTGCTTTATAAACATTTAAAATGAGCAAAATAGCCACACTAAAAGTGATAAGTAGCGAACTGTTGTTATATATAAACAAAGTGGCTGGGAAGCTTAATCCTGCTGTCCAAACAGAAAAGACCAGCGTCAGCAGCAAAAGCAAGAAACCAGCACTCATTTTGTTGACAAATTTTTGTACGATTGCTTGAATTATCTCCACTCTCCTTTCTAATAATACTTCAGGGTTATTCTCAGCTAGCCCATTACTGTAAGACTAGCTGATTTTCCTGAGTTTGTGTTTGTGGTACAACTGGATAATCGGGATATTCTACTTTAAAAATCATATAACCATCTTTATCCGGTCCATATAGTTGTGTGAATTGAGCTTCATATAACTGATTGTAATCAGTTAACGGTCGCTTACTGATTACATAGTTGATCCCTAACTTTTCTGCGTCTTCAAAATTCAACGTGACCGAGAACATATCTGGACGATCTAAAATGAACTTTGTATCTTCCTTAGCGATAAAAGCTCTTGTGTGAGCATACCGATTATAATACTTCTCATATTCTTCTTTTGGATCGATTTTCTTCCATGCAGCCATATCTGGATAAAAGCGGACTGTATTGAAAGATTTCACACCCAAAGTTGGGGTGAAATTATACAGTTCATCTTCAGTCAACCAGACTTTGCCAGGGTCTTGTTGATCGATTTTTCGGATTTCTTTTGCCAGTGTTTTTTCAAAAATCGCTCCAGTACCTTCTACGACTGGATTGACAAAGAAACCAGATGCGATGATCACGGCGGCAAAAGCAAGATAAAACAAGCGTCTCCAGCCAAATAATGCAAAAGCTAAAATCACTGTTCCCAACACAGCAACTGCGATGGTTTCGAAATCTGAAAAATAATTATCCATCTTCGAATGAGTAATTGCATAGAAATAAGACCATGCGTTTACTGCCAGTAAAATGAATTTATACCAAATAGGAATAACATCTTCTCTCCAAATATAAGCGATGAACCAAATTGATAATAGGCAAGCCGCAAAACTAAAAGTAAGGATGGCTCTTAAAGGAGGAACATAAGACAGCAGAGTAATTTCTGCTAGCCATTTTGGCAATCCAACGGTAATCCAAAAGATAGAAAACAGACAAAAAATCATCAAAATACGTCCCAATAACTTTTGTTCACTATCTTTTTTGCCAAATAACACAAATGGACTGGCTAGGAATACAGTTGGAAAGAAGTGATAGAACAAAGCCACTTCAGAGTTATTCGAATAGTTGATGTCTTCAAAAGGAATTTTCCAGTTTGTCAGGAAAGAAAAAAATTCGCCAATCGTCCACTTTCCACCGGTACTGACTCGTTTTCCTGGATATAAGGTATTCAAAGAAGCTAACAATGCGTCTTTTGACGTCAGCCAGAAATGAACCATGACTCCGCCAATAAATAAAACTGCCCCTCCAATCAACACTACATCCAACAGATCCCAAGAAATTTTCTTGCTGTAGTAAATAAGCAGGCCAACAAAATAAAAAATCAGCAAGTACGCCAGCATCACTTGATGGGCTGGGTAAATCACTAAAATAAACCCAATACCGAAAATAACCACCAAAAGCATCATCAACGTTCGCAGCCATTTTTTATCATGATTGTAGAAATAATGATAAAAAGCAGTCATCAATCCCAAAGTAAAGAAAATCAAATCGCCCACATGCTGCATGAACCACCACTGGACTGCGGGAGAAAATGTCAGCGCAAATGCGCCAATCAGCGATAATGCTTTTTTTCTCTTCGTTAATATCATCAGTACTTCGAATCCAAGCAAGACCATGACGACTAATTTCATCGCCCAATAAAAGGAAAGGCCTCGATCTCTTCCGAGAAAAAAGAATCCCCAGTTGAATGGTTTTCCGATAACCGTAATATCCTTTACAGGAGAATTATACGCAATGATCATGTTTTGTCCGTTCAATGAATAATCTTCGTTCACCAACGGAAAGTCCTCTTCAGCTTGTGAGAGGTAAAAAGGTGTCTGCACCAGCCATTCATCTGACCGCACTTCCCGATTCTGTCCAAAAATCACATCAGTTTTTTTCCCATCGTCTCTTTGCGACACATATTTATCCCAAACACCAAGTGAACTTCCGTTTAAATTAAAAGTAACAATGACCACGATGACTAAAACACCAATAAGGTATCGGAGTTTTAGAAACAGGTCAAGCACCAAATTCGAATCTGCCTGATTCGCTTTTGGTTTTTCTTTTCGTCGTGCACTTCTTGTTTGTTTTTCCATATCATGCTCCAAATTCTATTTGATAAAAAGGAAATTACTTATTCATTTTTTTGGCAGCTTCCAGCATTTGCGCAAGTGCTTCTTGCCAAGTTGGTATGGCAAATCCTAACGCTTCTGTCTTTTTCAGGCTCATGACTGAATACTGCGGACGTGTTGCTTTTTGTGGAAATTCTTCCGATGTAACAGGCGCTACTTCCACATCTGTATCTTTCAATATTTCTTTGGCAAATTCATACCAAGAACAGCTATTTTCGTTCGACAAATGATAAATACCGAATGGTGCTTTTTCTTCGATAACATATACCATAAATTCTGCCAAAGTACGTGTCCAAGTTGGTCGCCCGAACTGGTCATTTACTACAGTCAGTTTGTCGCGGGTTTCCGCTAGGCGTTGCATCGTGAAGACGAAATTGTGTCCATAAATCCCGAAAACCCAAGAAGTTCGTATGATATAATAGTCTTCTAAAATCTCTTCTACTGCTTTTTCACCTAATAATTTCGTACGACCATATTCATTTAGTGGATTCGTTTGGTCATCTACTTCGTACTCTACATTTTTGTTTTTTCCATCGAAGACATAGTCTGTGCTGATATAGACGAATTGAGCATTCACAGCTTTTGCTGCAAGCGCTACATTTCTTGTGCCATCGACATTGATTTTCTCATCTAATTCTTTTGCTTCTTCTTCTGCTTTATCTACTGCTGTGTAAGCTGCGCAATGGAAAATAACATCCGGTTTTAATTCTGTAATATAAGCCATTGTTTTCTCAGCATCTGTGATATCCAAGTCTTTTGCATCTGTTGAAACATATGGCAGATTTTTTTCATCTAATAAATGGCGCAATTCTGTACCTAATTGTCCATTTCCTCCAGTTAATAAAAACATATGGTTATCCGCTCCTTGATTTTTATTTTAAAAAAGAGGCAGGCGAGCGCCTGCCTCACATGTGTTTTTCCATTAATACAGTGAAATTTTCTCTGTATTATTGTCCATTTTTGGCATATGCTGCTTCAACGGCCTCTTTTTCTTTTTTCCACCAGTCTTCATGTTCTTCGTACCATTTGATCGTGTCAGCCAACCCATCACGGAAGTTCGTAAACTCAGGCTGCCAACCTAGCTCTTCTCGCAATTTTGTCGAATCGATTGCATAACGCAAATCGTGCCCTGCACGGTCGTTTACATGGTCGTATGCGTCTTTTGGTTGACCCATCATTTCTAAGATCAATTCCATCACAGTCTTATTATCTTCTTCGCCGTCCGCACCGATCAGATAGGTTTCGCCAATTCTGCCTTTTGTCAAAATCAACCACACTGCTGAAGAATGATCATTTGTATGGATCCAGTCACGAACATTTTTCCCTTCACCATATAATTTTGGACGAATACCGCTTAAAATATTCGTTACTTGGCGAGGTATAAATTTTTCAATATGCTGGTAAGGACCATAGTTGTTTGAACAATTTGAAATAGTTGCACGTAAGCCAAAAGAGCGTACCCACGCTTTTACTAACAGATCTGAACCAGCTTTTGTAGAAGAATATGGGCTTGAAGGATTATATGGTGTTTCGGCAGTGAATTTTTCTCCTTCGCCTTCTCCATGTCCCGGTAGGTCTTCACGTAATGGAAGATCGCCGTAAACCTCGTCAGTAGATACGTGATGATAGCGTACATCATACTTGCGGCAAGCTTCTAAAAGTGTATACGTACCAATGATATTCGTTTGTACAAATGGGAAAGGATCTTTTAATGAATTATCGTTATGGGATTCTGCCGCGTAATGAACAACTGCGTCCGCTTCTTTTACTAGGCGGTCCACTAATTCTGCATCTGCAACATCTCCTACGACCAATTCTACGCGATCGCTAGGAAGTCCAGCCAAGTTCTCTTTGTTTCCTGCATAAGTCAGTTTATCCAAAACAGTGACATGCACTTCTGGATGATTGTTTACCACGTAATGAACGAAATTAGAGCCGATGAATCCGGCACCTCCGGTAACAATGATGTTTTTCATAAGAAAATTTCTCCTTAATTCTTAGATTTCTCCGTAAACAAATGGATTTTCTGCTTCAAATTCTTTCAATGTCGGATGACGGTGATCTTTTTCCGACATAATCGCTCTTGATGGATCAATTGGCCAATCAATCGCTAAATCTGGATCATCAAATGCGATGCCTCCATCTGCTTCTGCATTATAGTAATTATCACACTTGTAAAGGAAGTTCACGTTTGGTGTCAAAGTAACGAATCCATGTGCATATCCTTTAGGTACAAGCAACTGACGATGATTATGTTCAGATAAGATAAATCCGTCCCATTGACCATAAGTCGGGCTGCCTTTGCGGATGTCCACTACTACGTCTAAAACTGCTCCAGTAACCACACGAATCAATTTTGTCTGTGCAGCTTCTCCTTTTTGGAAATGAAGCCCGCGAAGAACACCAGCTTCAGCAGATAACGAATGATTGTCTTGAACAAAGTCATAATCTAATCCATGTTCTGCAAATTTTGCTTTTGAATAGCTTTCTGTAAAAAAACCGCGATGGTCGCCAAAGACATCCATTTCCACGATTTTTACATCTGTTAATTTTGTATCTGTTACTTTCATCTGTAGGAACTCCTTATTCAGCGGCCAAATTCAATAAATATTGACCGTATTGATTTTTTTTCAAAGGCTGTGCAAGGGCTAGCAGTTGTTCTTTATCAATGTAGCCCATACGGTAAGCAATTTCTTCCAAACAAGCCACTTTTAAATTCTGACGTTTTTCAATCGTTTCGATAAAGGTAGATGCTTCAAGCAATGATTCATGTGTTCCTGTATCAAGCCAAGCAAATCCGCGTCCCATAAGTTCTACAGATAATTTTCCTTTATCCAAATATGCTTTATTGACATCTGTGATTTCTAGTTCTCCACGTTCTGACGGTTTGATTCCTTTAGCAATAGAAATCACCTCATTGTCATAAAAATAAAGGCCAGTTACTGCGTAATTTGATTTTGGCTGAGCAGGCTTTTCTTCAATCGACAAAGCTTGCATATTCTCATCAAATTCTACTACACCAAAGCGTTCTGGATCATTGACATGATAGCCAAATACTGTCGCGCCTGCATCTTTTGAAGCTGCTCGTTGCAACATTTTAGACAGACCGCCACCATAGTAAATATTGTCCCCTAATACCAAGCAGACACTATCATCTCCAATAAATTCTTCTCCAATGATAAACGCTTGTGCCAATCCATCTGGACTTTCTTGTACTGCATATTCGATCTGCAGTCCTAAATCATTTCCGTTTCCAAATAATTCCTTGAAACGTGGTGTATCTTGTGGCGTTGAAATAATCAGAATTTCTTTGATTCCCGCCAACATCAGAGTAGACATTGGATAATAAATCATTGGTTTGTCATAAATCGGCATCAATTGTTTCGATGTTGCCTTTGTTAAAGGGTACAGACGTGTTCCGCTGCCCCCAGCAAGAATGATTCCCTTCATGGATATATGCTCTCCTTTTTGATTTCAAATTTCACTTTGCTATTATCTCATCAATCGTTATATTTGTCATGGAAATATTAAGGATTTAAACATCTTTTATCAACGTTTAAACCATTTTCGTTTGATCAACGCCGTAATCAGATGAACACGCCAGGAAATTTTTTGGCGTAATTTAGAATGCGTTTCAATCTCACTCGCATTTAAATCATGTCTTCGATACAGTGTCAAAGGTTCTCTCAGAAACCCAGTCTTCCTTCCTCCCAACAAACCGATCCACATGTCATGCATAGGCACTTCTGACGGAATCGGCAAAATATCGGATTTCAACGAAGAGCGAAAAGCCATACCTGCACCAATATAATGACTTCGTATCACATTATTGACCCATCCTTCTTTGGAATTTCGGAATGAAAAATAGGAAGCATGGATCTCTTGCAGCTTACTGTTCACAATGATCAAATCTGAAACGACTACTAATTGATCCGGATGCTGTTCAAAATAGTCAGTGATTTTTTTCACTTTTGTCTCTAACCAAACATCATCTTGATCTGCCAAAAAGATTAGCTCTCCTTTCGTCTGCTGGATCGCATAGCCAAAATTAGCGATCAACCCTTGACGAGGTCCTGAAAAAAGCTTTATCCGTCTATCTTTTTCTGCGTATTCAGTCAATATATCCCATGTATCATCTACTGACCCATCATCAGAAATGATCACTTCATCTTCTGCTGAAAGCTGAGATAAAATACTATCCAACTGCTCTCTTAAATATCTGCCCCCATTAAAGGTAGCTATACAAACCGAACGCACGAATTCACACCTTCCAATTCTTAACATATGAGCGCAAAGTCATCCGCCAGATATGCCGGTTTTTGACGGTCAAAAACTGTTTAACTGTTCTTAACAATAATTGTTGTCGGTGACTGGATAAATGTCTTTGATCATATTCATGATAAAATCGATTTTCTGCTTGTAAAATAGAACGGTATCTATTGCTTGAAACTTTTTCATAGTCTAATACCGAAAGATCATGTTCCAGTCGTACTGGTAGTATCTCCACCGTTTTTTCCAACTGATTCACTTTCCAAAACAGCCAATGGTCCAAAAAATCTAAAGAAAAAGCAGGATTAAACCCGCCAATCTTTTTTAGAAATTTGACAGACCATGCCACACCTGAATTGATTGCCATGATTCTTTCAGCTGTCGTACCGTCTACTTCTACTGCATGTGCTGTACGATTGATATAATGATTCGAATAGACGGGAGAAACTTGCCGTCCCCCAGAAAAAATCATCGGAACTGCAGCAACACATTCATCTGTAAAAGCTACTTTACGCAAGATTTCAAAATAGTCGTCGACTAGCCTCGTATCCTGATCCAATGTAACGATACAACGTGTTCTTTCATTTGCTTGAGACAACGCATAATTATAAGCCGCCGCTAATCCAGGGTTTTGCGGATCATGATAGTAAATGGTGTTTTCTTTTTCAAACAGCTCATTTTGCTGTCTTTGAGGACTATTATCGTAAATAATAAGCTGAATATGCTTTTCGCTAAGTGCTTTGCTTAATGGTCCATAAGTTGGAGATTGGCTGAATAGTTGCTGATAGAGCACGACTACTACTACTATTTCTGGTTTCATCAGAAAAAACGCCACCCCCACTTATTGAAAAATTTCATCATAGAAGTCAAAAACACACGAAAAAGTTTTGCATTTCGATGTGCACCCTTTCCATAAAAATGGACGACTGCATAAAAGGGTGTGTACAATAATTTGTAACCTGCTTTTTCAAAACTCAAACACAAGTCATTATCTTCAAAGTACATGAAGAAACGCTCATCAAATCCCCTTATCTCTTTAAATTTATCAATATCAGCTACCATAAAACTGCCCGAGATCATTCGCACATAACTATCAACATCAGTGGGCAAGCCACGGCATTCAAAGACAGCCAGCCGTTTATCAAACCTTTTTTTGACCCATTTGAAAGGCACAAAGCGCAAAACATAATCAAAAACAGCCAGCCGCTCACGGATGAGGTGCTGAGTGGTCCCATCTTCATTAAGAATCTTAGGTGCTAACATCGCGCATTCGGGATGTTCTTTCAGTAACAACACCAATGCTGTAACTGTTTCTTCATCCACTAAAATATCTGGATTACAAATAATGCCATAGTGGCAATCGCTGTTCAGCAGATTGTGATTATGTCCATAACCAAATCCGGAATTTTCATCATGAAAATAGATTTCGATATACGGATATGTCACATATTCTTTTAGTCTGCTTTTATATTCCGGAAGGGAGTTGTTGTCAAAAATCCGAATTTTTATCGCTGTTTCATCTTTTACAGTTGAAATAAAATTATCTAGTGTCCGAAAAATCTTATCACTGTTCGCCGTTACAATACTAATAAGAATTGGCTGGTTTAATTTGTTATTCATCTATATGACGGTTCCATTTCTTCAAATATTTCTGTTTTACTTGCGTACGATACTCTTTATTCCCTAAAAATCGCAATGTTTTTAAAATGAACTGATGTTTCTCGTTAATCAGACCAATCAATTCAAATAATAAAATTGCAGCAAATAGCATAGCAATAATCAATACAATCGTTCCGATTCTTCCAGTATAATTCATGACCATAGCTGTGAAAGAAAACATCAAAGCCATCGCATAAATCGTCAGGACGGCACCTTTATGAGTAAATCCTAAACTGATTAGTCGGTGATGAAGATGTTTTTTATCTGCTGTAGAAAAAGAAACACGGTTTGCTTTTCTTCTAATGATAGCAAAAAACGTATCTGTTACCGGAACGCCCATGACGATCAGTAGAGAAATTGACGAAACAAAAGTTACGTTCTTCAGCCCTTGTAGTGAAAGGACGGCCATCATGAACCCTAAGAATAACGCTCCTGTATCGCCTAAATAAATCTTTGCCGGATAAAAATTGTACGGGAAAAATCCGATAATGCTTGCTACAAGACAGAAAATAACGACCGGGATGTACACTGTGGAAGCATGAAGGAAAAAATACCCAATGATTCCTATCGTGATTAAACCAATCAATGAAATCCCTGCCGCTAGCCCATCTAAACCGTCAATCAGATTGATTGCGTTCGTGATACCGAAGATCCAAAAAATCGTTACAGGGAAACTAAGCCATCCTAATTGGATATAGCCAATAAAAGGAAGCGTAAAGGAATCAATACGTATATCTGCTACAAAATAAATAATAAGAGAGGCAAGCAAGATCCCTACACTCTTTTGTTTAGGCGTCAGCTCAAATTTGTCATCGAGTACTCCTGTAACGATGATCACCAAAGAAGCGAGCAAGATGGGCACAATATACGATTGTGGAATGATTTTACGGAATAAGAATAAAGTCGATATAACAAATGAAATAAAAATGGGCAGTCCGCCTGCGGAAGGCATTGGAACTTTGTTTATCCTTCTTTCATTTGGTTTGTCGACCATACCCGTTTGTACTGAAATGATTTTAAATACAGGTGTTAATATCAGTGATAATAAAATTGTCAGAAAAAATCTTATAACCATACTAAAAGAAACAAGCATATGGGCACCTACTTTAATTAAGAGTCACAATTATTATAAATTACTGATATAAATTTACAATAAGAACTCTTGTTTCTACTTTTTTTTATGAGAAAATTTAGCTTTCAATTTATTGAACCATTTTCGGCTTGGATCTCGACGTTTTTTGATTTGATGTCCCGTCACGTATTCTTGAACAACTGCATTGATGATTCCGCCCAAAATGATGATCGTAGCAGCAAAATTAAGCCAAAGCATGAGGACAATAAAACTTCCTATGATCTGATAACCGCTGATCCTCGTTGCAAAATATCTGGCATAGATACTAAACACTTGTGATAACAGCATCCAGCCGACAGTAGCGAAGATCGTACCTGGAATAATCGTCTTCAACTTCAATTGAGCATTAGGGACAATTAAATAAATCAAGAACATGATGACAAATAAAGCCACCAATGTGATTGGCCATTTCAACGTTTGGAACTGATCAATAAAGTTCACAGGTATTTGTACAATCGGTTGAATCGCATCTAAAATCAGCTGTCCTAAACCAAGAACGATAGTTACTCCACTAATGGCAATCATGAACAAGACGATTACGATCAGCGAGAAGAAGCGAACGATCAAAAAATTTTTTCTATTTTCTACGCCATACGCTTTATTCATCGCAATTTGTAAAGCGTTGATACTTTGACTGGCAGACCACAAGGCCGCCAAAGCAGAAACGGATAACAAACCGCCTGAACTTTGTGTCAAAAGGTCCTTGATTGCAGGACCAATAAACTGGTAAACGGTCTCAGGAATCACTTCTCGTAAATAGGTCAGTACAGTCTCTTGATCGATGTGGAGAAACGGCAAAATATTACCAAAAGCAATAATCAATGGAAATAAAGACAAGAGTAAATAATAAGCAACGACAACCGAGGTCGTACTCATTTCTGAATCAGTAATGCGCTTTTGAGTCATCTCGATAAAGCGCATCAGATTTTCATTTTGTTTTATTTTGTTCCAAACTTTCATGTACCTCTCCCGTACCTATTGATTGGCTGGATCAATAGGTACCTTCTTCTCCTTGTGATGTCAAGATTCTAGGGCCATCTTTAGTAATAGCCAATGTATGTTCATATTGGCAAGATAGTCCGCCGTCTCTTGTATAAGCAGTCCAGCCATTAGGATCCATTTTCATTTTCCAAGTTCCGGTATTGACCATAGGCTCGATCGTGATGACCATACCTTCTTTCAATCGCAAACCTTTTCCAGCTTCTCCGTAATGAGGAACGGCTGGTTCTTCATGGATCGTAGGACCAACGCCATGACCAATAAAATCACGGACGATTGCTAGATTTTCACCTTCTACATACGTTTGGATCGCATGACCGATGTCGCCGATTCGATTTCCTACTTGTGCTTGCTCAATACCGATGTACAATGCTTTCTTCGTTACTTCCATCAATCGGTCGATCTCAGGTGTAGATTCTCCCACTACATAAGCCCAACAAGAATCGGAAATGCCGCCTTTCAAATCGATACACATATCGACTTTTACCAAATCGCCGCTTTTCAAAGGTTTTTTCCGAGGAAATCCATGACAAATTTCGTCATTGATACTGATACAAGTCGCATATTCATACCCTTCGAAGCCAATTTGCGCAGCGATTCCTCCATGACTCTCGATATAGTTTCTGACAAATACCTCAATATCCCAACTTGTTATGCCTGGTTTGATAAAATCACGCAGATTTTTATGTACATCTGCCAATAAAGCGCCAGATTCTGCCATCATTTCAATTTCACGTGCTGATTTTAAAGTAATCATATTTTCGTCTCCTTTTTACAAATCTCTCTCATTTTAACATAGCGGCATACATTTAGCCAAATGACATTTCCCATGTGTCTCTAGGTTTTATTTTCTTTTCAACGATGTTTTGGTATAATTCATAATTGTTAAATAATTTTAAACAAGGAGGCACATCATGGCTTTAGCAAAAATCGTATATGCTAGCATGACAGGAAATACTGAAGAAATCGCCGATATTGTTGCAGAAGCATTTGAAAATATGGATATCGAAGTCGAAATCAACGAATGTACCCAAGTAGATGCAGATGAATTCGAGGAGGCAGATATTTGCGTCGTAGCTACTTATACATACGATGATGGCGATCTTCCTGATGAGATTGTAGATTTTTATGAAGACTTGCAAGAGTTGGATCTATCAGGAAAAATCTACGGCGTCTGCGGATCTGGTGATACTTTTTACGATGAATTCTGTAAATCAGTGGATGACTTCGATGCTGCTTTTGGAAAAACAGGTGCATCAAAAGGCGCAGAAAATGTAAAAGTAGACTTAAATGCTGAGGAAGAAGATATCGAGAATCTAGAAGCTTTCGCTAAAGAATTAGTCGCAAAACTTTAATATGCTTGAGATATAAAAGAGCCGTCCAGATTGAATCAATCTAGACGGCTCTTTTATTGTATTTATGGAAGAGTTCTTCGGGAGTTAAAAATGTATACGCTGTAAGAAAAACGAAATTTTCCTTATGTTGACACATCTCTTGTTATCTACTGATTTGTGAAACTCTTGAGTATATTCAATCGATTTCGATTGGTTCTTTGAGATTCAAGATTGCATCAATGCTGTCTTGAATCATTTTTTCAATCTGCTCATCAGTTGGATGGATAATGCTTGAAGACATCAAAGCTGCAATCCCGGTAGCTATGATCCATGTACCGTTATGCAAGGATTCGATCTGCTCTTCTGAAAGATCCGCATAGGTTGGGTCCCGTTTCACTGTATTCACAAAGTAAGTATAAGAGAAATTTTGCATCTCTTTTCCTCCACCATATTCTTCTAAGTACAGTGAACGATACAACTTCTTCTCTCTTCTTGCAAAATGGATATAATTAAAAGCAAGATCGATAATCGTATTCCCTGTATGCTCAACTGGAAACACTTCATATTGCAAATAATCATAGATTTGTTCAAAAAGTGCTTGTCTCAAATCATCCATATTCTTGAACTCAAGATAGATCGGCTGCGTGGAACAATTCATTTTGTTCGCGATGTTTCTCGCAGTAAATCGTGTAAATCCCTCGGTGGCAGCTACTTCATAAGCAGCTGCCAAAATCTGTTCTTTAGTAATCGTCTTTTTTCTTGCCATATTTTTTTAATCTCCTCAATTTTTTTATAACGCTTCCACCATTGATTAATTTTATTGTAACATGTTTTTTTTGATATGCAAAATTAGTTTTCGATTTTCTTCACAAGCTAAAATAGCAAGTCGTGTCATAGAATGTGAAACGCAACCATAAAAAAATAACCTCCTTTTTTTATTTAAAGCTACATTGTTTGAATCATGATTAAATGGTATCATGCTAATAGTTACCAGAAAAAATGGTGAGGAGGAATTTTTATTATGTTATCCGATTTTAATGAACTTCTAAAAAAATATGCACGCTTAATTGCAGAAACTGGCGTGGCCACAGAAAAAGGTCACACAGTCGTTTTACAGATCAGTGTGGACCAAGCACCCCTTGCTCGCTTGATCACACAAGAAGCTTACAAATTAGGAGCTGCTGAAGTCATCGTTCAATGGACGGATGATCAGATTCAAAGAGAATTTCTTTTACATGCAGCAACAGATCGTATTGAGAATGTGCCACAATCTAAAATCGATCAAGCGGATGAATGGCTTGAAAAAGGAGCAAGCAGGATCAGTGTCGTTTCTGCCGACCCTGATGCGTTTGCCGGTGTAGACAGCCAACGAGTAGCATCTTATCAAGCAGCTGCCGGTAAAGCACTAATGAATTTGCGCAAGGCAACTCAGGCAAATAAAGTCAGTTGGACTGTTGTAGCTGCTGCTGGTAAACAATGGGCAGCAAAAGTTTTTCCAGATCTGCCAGAAGAAGAACAAGTTGATGCATTATGGGATCAAATTTTCAAAACAACTCGTGTCTACGAAGAAGACCCTGTTTTAGCATGGAAAAAACACGATGAGAAATTAGCAAAAAAAGCAGAAGAATTGAATCAAGAACAATTTTCTGCCCTGCACTACACTGCTCCTGGTACGGATATCATCATTGGATTGCCTAAAAACCATCTTTGGGAAGGTGCTGGAAGCTACAATGCTCGAGGAAAAAAATTCATGGCAAATATGCCAACAGAAGAAGTGTTCACCGCACCTGACAGTCATCGAGTAGATGGGTATATTTCAAGCACAAAACCGCTAAGTTATGCTGGTACGATCATCTCTGGTATGAAATTTACTTTCAAAGATGGAAAAGTAGTTGACTTTTCTGCCGAACAAGGCGAAGATGTCTTAGCAAAATTGCTTGATACCGATGAAGGTGCGCGTCGTCTAGGAGAAGTGGCACTTGTTCCCGACCCTTCCCCTATTTCTCAATCTGGTATCATTTTCTTCAATACATTATTTGATGAAAACGCATCGAACCATTTAGCCTTAGGGTCTGCTTATGCCTTCAGTGTGAAAGGCGGTACAGAAATGTCCGACGAGGAATTAGCAGAAGCTGGTTTGAATAGAAGTCAAACCCACGTAGATTTCATGGTAGGATCTGACAAGATGGATATCGATGGAATCCGCGAAGACGGTTCTACAGTACCGATTTTCCGTAATGGAGATTGGGCTTGAGCAAAATCTTGTTAGCACAAATAAAATAAAAAAAACATATAAAAAAGAGAGTGGGACAATAGTCAGAAAAAAATCTGATTATTGCCCCACTCTCTAGATATAAGTCAAAAAGATTGAATGTATTAGTGTACTTCCATTTTATCTTTTAAACTTCTCCTTCAACTTGCACAATGAATCTTTGCTCACGATTCCAATCAAATGCAGTAGAAAACACCCCCAGATCAGTATGACCTCCTCTGCTCCAATTCAAATAGGTCCCGCTTGACATATTTTCTATAAAAAATATATTTCCCAACGAGTTCTGTCCGGCTGAATGTAACTTCCACAGAGTCCCTACATTCTCTCTGTTACTCGAGAAGTCCACAAAGCCTCCTCCCCTGCTATCCCTCCAAATATAATTCGGACTAGAATTCATACCTCCCGGAATCTGCTCCCGGATATAATAACCACCGGCATTTGCATTGTACTCCATTACCCAACGTTGGGTTGAGTCAGATTGATTATAATTTTCCATTCCAATTTCAAAATATAGAATAGGATTATAAGGTATGCGTGACACAGTAAGCGTTGTGTCACTAGCAGCTCGAAGCGAAACAACTTTATTATTATATGCACTGGCATCCACCGTCCCACTCCCTAAAAACCCACTACTTAAAGATGTCAAGACGATTGTGCTAAGTATCAATTTTGCTTTTTTCATTTTCTACTTCCTCCTTTTTTATCAAAGATTGAGAAAACCTTTGATTTCTCTTTTAAATGTTTTTTATATTTTTTATTAAGTGCTAAATAAGAAGATTCTTTATGTACGTATTCAAACTAACTAGGTATTTCAAATCGAACAAAAAACTTCTGACTTTCCAATTATTCTAGCTGTGAAGTGCTGTTTGTATCAACTATACTTAGTACTATCCCACTTTCGTGATTCTCTATGTAGTGCGCCTGTACATTATGTGTCCAGATTAGCATAAGAAGTCAAACATACTTATGCCCACTAGAAAGGCTCTAGCTTCATAGCATTGGAAAAGCTACGCGCCTACCAGTAAAACCACTTTGTTCTATTACCCTTACATCTGCGAAAGCCCTAAGTAAAATAATCAATGTAGCGCTAAGAATCCATTTTTTTAATTTTTCTCCCTCTTTCATTTTTATTTTTATTTTTTACTTTCCGTTTTAATGAAAATGTTTTTTTATCACCTTCCTTCAATAAAAATTATACCCTTATATCAATAAAAAATGAAGTTTTTTTAATTATAAAATATTTAATTTTCGTTGTTTTAAAATAAAAAAACCTGTATCACAAAGGATACAGGGGTTATTTGTACGTTCCTGACTGGAATTGAACCAGCGACCTATCGCTTAGGAGGCGATTGCTCTATCCTACTGAGCTACAGGAACAATTTCAATAAATCAATTGTAGCTTGTTTGTTTTTTACTTGCAAGCTTATCTGCTAAAAAAATCAGCTTGTAAGTTAGGCAAATCGTTTCCACTAGCTCTTAACAGATGATAAACTAGGAGTAGAATGAAATAATACAGGGAGGTTCTTTCCAATGAATGATAAGCCAAAAGAAAAAGTATATGCCGAACGCTTAGATTCATCTAAAAAAAATCGGGAAAAGATTACGAAAGAAGCAATCCAAGACCACAAAAAAGAAAACCCTAAAACAAAAGAAAACAAAAAATTCAAATTTACGAAAAAAGAGGATTTACTTTAACATTTTCCTTCAAATGCCAAACGAAAAAACAAAAGGGTGGTGACAAAAATATTGTCATCACCCTTTTTTTATCAAAAATAGTCATTAAGGATTGGCTGTTGCTGTGGCAAGATCGAGCTTAACGTTTCTTCATATTCTTTTGCCACCTGTATCCTCTCTTGGAATACCAGCTCTTCAACTTTACGATATCCTAATAATAGCTGTGTGATATGTTGGATACTTCCGCGAACGATCGGTAATGCTGTTTGTTCTACTTTTGAGAGATGGTTTTTTCCATTTTTGATCGTTACTTCCACGATTCCTTCATTCCATTTTGCATACTGATCTTCTTCTATCTGAAGGGCAAAGGCAGCTTGTTTCTTTCTAAATGGATATTTTTCCAAAAACAAAGAAATATCTACGATCCTCGCCATCATATAAGGTGTGATCGTTACAGAAGCAAATGGATTTGCTAATAGATAATTTTGATCATTGCCACCGTAGCCACATGAATATTCAAATGTTTCAAAAGCACCGTTATGGGAACTTACAAAGCGGACAAGGCTGCAAAAGGCATCATGATTCAAAAATCCCCATTCCACAATAATAAAGGAAGACGCTGCAAGCTGGTAAACGACATAGCCCGTTGCTTCCCCAGTCTCATCAAAATACAAAGCAAACTGGTAATTACCTTTTTGCTTGAATTTATACGTATACCACCAGTCTTCGCGCTTCAGACCAGCTCGTTGGTTTTCAGGCATCTGTTCATAAATTCGTTTGATTGCAGCTTTTGCATCTTCGAAATTCATACGCTTCATCTTGCCAGATTTTTTTTTGGTAAACGGCACGTCACGACTGTTTAGTTGATAACTGATTTTATCAAACGATTGTTCATAGCCATAGCGCCGATAGAAGGGATAGGAGAATGGCGCCAGATAAGATAAGCTTACTTTACGATCACGGCAATCTTCAAGGATCTTTTCCATGATCTGATTGATTCCGCCTTGTCCCCTTGCTTCAGGATAAGAAGCAACATAGCCAATACCGGCCATTAAATACTCTTGTCCGTAAAAATTCACTGGAAAAGGAGTCGCCATGACTTGACTTGTTAGCCGATCCTCCTCATCAAAAAAACCGTAATTCCAGGAATTCTCCGCAAGTGTACGAAAACGTTCTCTCCTTTCAGGTGTATCTGCCCCATTAAATGCATATGTGGCTAAAGCAAACATTTCCTCAATCGAAGATCCCCCTAGCTCTCTTACTTGTTTTGTCATTTTGCTGCCCCTTCCTACAAAAAAGCTAGTGAGGAATCTCAGGAAAGACCTCGCTTCCTCTGAAAAATCTCTTCTAGCTTACTTCATTTTTCAATAACTAAATAGTACCATTTTTTTACTGGTTTAATACGTTGCTTCGATCATCTCTAGCATTTTTTTGAAACGTCTCCGCTTAAAGTACATCAAGATCGTTCCTAAAAGCATATCATTCAACTTTTGAAGCATGCCATAAGACTCCATTTTTTCTGTGTAATGAACCTCACAGGTCGAATCGTCTACTGGTTTGATTTGATAATGAACAACGAATTCATTCTTCGTTGTCGATGTACGAAACTTATAAGACTGGTTTTCAATGACTTCTTCGATTTTTATACGAGCCCGGTTATTTTGCGAGAATTGTTTGACGTACTCCAAATTTTTCAGCTGTTTTCTGGTCACTGATTTGCCGGTCGCTTTACGTACATCGAAAAGAACAGAATCCATAACTTTATCGTAAAAAAACGACGCTGGAATATTTAATTTTTTTGTGATTTCCATTAGTTATTTTTCTCCTTTGCTTCTTCTCTTTTTTTCCCCTTCATGAAGAAGTAGATTCCTAATCCTGTTAGGAAAAGACCCGTGACCATACTATACAAATCATACCTTTGCGAATGTGGATTCAAACTATACAACACGATCAAAGAACCAATACTACATAAAAATAAACCGTTTTTTATCATATCAACCATCCTATCTTTTTGAACCATTTTCTTAAACAGCTGTTGACTGAAAATAAAGGACTGTTCCCCAAGGCTGTGCTTTGATTAGTTCCTTTGCTTTTTTAGCCGCAGCTTCCGGATCTTCTGCACTTGTTTCAAAGAACATTTTGATTCCTTGTTTTTCTTTAAACGTAAATGTCATTCCTTCTTCATTGTATCCTTCTAATAATTCTTTGATTGCATCTTGTTGCATTGCACTGGCAATTGAAATCATTTCAGTTCCTCCTCGAAAATTCATTATGAGGAACGAAACTTAAAGCGTCCCGCTCCTCAGATTCATCTTATTGTTGTTCGCCTGCGGCAGGGTCCATTTTGTTTGCAGAAATGACAAACGGTGCCCAAATCAAGAAAGTCACGACCATACATACCAACGTTACGATTGGTGCTCGCCAATCCGCTCCTGTTGCTAAGAATGACAATAAGAACGGCGGTACTACCCATGTAACTTGTTGCGAAACTGGTGCTACAAGTCCAAAGTAAGTTGCTAACCAACCGATAGCTGTCGCAACTACTGGAGCAATCAAGAATGGGATGAACATGATGGCATTCAATACGATCGGCAGACCAAACATCACTGGCTCGTTGATATTGAAAATACCAGGTCCAATGGATAATTTAGCTACTGTTAAATAATCCGCTCGTTTAGAGAAAATCAAGATAGCTATCAGTAAGACGATCGTTCCACCTGATCCGCCAAACCATGCAAAAGCATCGAACGATCCACGGACCCACATATAAGCTTTTCCATCTTCGATTGCGTCTAACACGGCTGGTGTACCAGTTTTTCCGTTATAACCTTTTTGGAAAATATCAATATTGATTAGTTGTGCTTGTCCCCAGATTCCCTCTAGCACTGGTGCCAATACATTTGGTCCATGAATACCAAAGAACCAGAATACTTGAACAAACACTGTGACGATCAATACTGCTCCCAACCCTTGGGATAATCCTAGGAATGGTTCTGCAATATATTTTTGTACCAAATCAATGATTAGTTGCCCATCAGCTACACGACCTACGATATAATTGATAATAGCAATGACGTATAAAGCGATCGTCGCTGGTAAAATGGCTGCAAATGCTTTAGATACTGCTGGTGGTACTGAATCAGGCATTTTGATCGTAATGTTAGCAAGCATCAATTTACAAAAAATAATGACTGAAATTGCCCCCATGATCATAACTGTAAAATAAGCGTTTCCATTCAAATGATCTAGTTTCAGCCAACCCCATAATCCAACTGACAGTGTGCCATCTGCAATCGTTGCACCAATCTCAGAACTATTGATTGCATCTGCGACATTTGAAGGGACATTCACATCTAATGCTGCTGATAATGCTGGACCAAAGGAAATACCTTGAATCAAGGTAGCTAGACCAACGACCCCCCCAGCTAGATCATTTACTCCATAAGCTCGGGCAAGATTATACCCCCAAGAAAAGGCAAAAATCAATCCGGCGATTGCTAGTGTACCGTTCCAGACAAAACCATTGATTCCGATGATGACATTCAATACGGCAAAGATTCCTTTGTCTGCTGCTAAACTGTCAGCGTAGGTACTGTTAAACTGTTGCGGTAAATCTCGAATAATTGCATTGATCATTACAGCGACTGATCCCGCCATTGTTGCGGGCAGTGTGCCGATAAAAGCATCACGCAAAGCAACTAAATGTTTTTGCGCTCCGATTTTTGCGGCAACCGGCAGGATGTATTTCTCCATCCAACTTGTTAGTCCGTTCATTTTTTACTTCCTCCTATAAGTTTTTTATATAAAGAGAGTTCTCTTTATAACAAAATAAAAAATCCGTTCAAAAATTTTTCTTCTTCCGTTCAAAAAAGAAGTTGTATTTATTCGCTGTATACGCGACGATAAAGTTCGATGATTTCTTTTGCTAAATCAGTAAACGCAATAGACGTCATTAAATGATCTTGACTATGAACAGTCAATAACGTCACTTGCATATGATTTCCTTGTGCTTCTTGTGTCAACATGTCTGTTTGTGCATGATGTGCTTGTATAAGTGATTCTTCTGCATCAGCGATTTTTCTATCAGCTAACTCGAAATCACCGATTTTAGCAGCCGCAATCGCTTCCATTGCGTCGCTCTTTGCATTACCGCCAAACATGATGAGTCCCATGATGGCTTCTAGATTTTGTTGATCTTCCACGTTGTTATCCCCCAACTGCATACTTGATTTATTTCATTAGATTTTCTGCTTGTGCAAGTACTTTTTCTCCATTCATCATGCCATAGTCTTGCATATTGATGACATCTAACGGAATACCTTTAGGCGCAAGTTTTTGTTCGAATTGAGCTTTCATGAAACGTACTTGAGGACCTAATAATAAAACATCGACATTCTTAGATTCTAAATTATTATCTGCATCTGAGGCAGAAACAGCAAAAATATCAGCTTCCATTCCTTTTTCTTCCGCTGCTTTTTGCATTTTTGTGACCAATAAACTCGTACTCATCCCTGCTGAACAAACTAACATAATTGTTTTTTTTGCCATTTTTAACACTCCTTTTATTTTTTTTACACTTTTATATAATGCAAGAAGCATGCCAAGAAAAAAAGAGCTAAAATAGCGTTTTCATGCTTTTTAGCTCTTTTATATAGTGCGCACACTGATATCCAGTGTGTAAACAGTATGATTAGTGTGTTTATTTTTTTATTTTGTTTTCAAGAAACATTTGTGTAAGAAACGCGATATCATCTTCTGAAATTTTTACCTGATATTTCCGTTCCAGTGCCATCAAGTTTGCTCGAATGATATCCATTTCCAAACGGTAAATTTTTGAGAAAATAGATAGTTTCTCAAATTGCCGATGCGTTTCTTTTTTGATCAATCCGTCTAGCATGAAGGCTAAATGGATGACAATTCCAGTATCTACTCCTGGTTCTACGATAATCGACAAATCTGTCTGGATCTGCTGAACTGTTTTTTGCAATGAGCGGATCAATTCATCAATAGAAAAGACATCACTTAATGATCCTGAAAGCGAATCAACAATTTTAGCTGTTGGAATCTCATCATCAGCTATACGCTTTAAAACATTCAATTTTTCATCATCAAAAACGTCATAGGCGGAAAAAAATGGGATATTTTGATAATCAACGTCAACCGTTCCTGCAATTGCTTTGATCTCGTATTCTTCCAATAAGGCATCAATGTGTTTTTTGAATGATTCGCGTTCTAAAAACTGCATCTGGATCAGTTCTACTTTGTCTTGATTAATCACCGGCATAATCCGTTGATACAATTTGGCAGCTACTCCCTCACCAGTAAAGCATGTCACGATGACGGCTTTTTTACGCTGTAAAGTTTCAGATTTTTCCGCTTTGAACTGATCACGTACGATTGATTCAAAGGAGAGCTGAATATTTTGATAGACGTCTTCTAAGCTTCTTCCAACACTTGCCATCCGTATCGCTTCTATCACAATCATCGTACTTGTCATTGTGATAGCTTTCGTCCGAATGCCAGTCTCTTCATAAATCAAATCACTGAAGGTGTTTAATGATCCCATATCTGTTAACAAAAGCAAGCCATTCGTCAAATGCCCCTGATAATTTTTGACATATTGTAGTACCTCTTCATACATTGTTTGAACTTCCATAACCAGTGGCATATTAAAAGCTTTCCCTACTTTTGTTCCTAATAGTTCTTGCGCCATCTCCAACATACTTGAAGCGGTCTGTCTGCCGTGCATTAGTACAAGAACATCTACTTTGTTTTCTTTAACGGGCTCACTTTCTCCTAAATTGATAGAAAGAAACATACTGATAAAGCCAATTTCATCAAAAGGAATCTCGACTTGTTCTTCTTCTTCGATGATTGTCGAAAGATCGATTGCTACCTGGAATTCCCTCTTAAAATTTTTTCGTACATTATTCAAATCTGGATGGACAATCATATGTCCTTCTCTCACACGATCCAATGTACTTTGCAAATGCAAAGCAAAAGCAAAACGAGCTTTTTCATTATAAATACGGTCTAACCGTTTTTCAGCCACATCATACAATTGATTGGTTAACCGCCAGATTTCATCTGGCAAAAGATCTTTTGGGATTGAACTTTTAGTCAATTCTTTGACATATGTCTGAAAATAAGCATCCACATCTTTTGAAATGAGCATCTCCAAATCGATGTTCTCCACACCGGTTTCAGAAAGAGAAGTAACTTTTTCCTCAATATCGTTGTAGACTTGCATGTTTCTTTCTGGATCTTGTGACCAGACGACATCAGCAAACCCTGGTTCAAATGTCAAATACTGGCTCTTACTGTCCATGAATCGGTCGAGGCGTTCTTGTATTTCCTTGATTTTCAGTAGTCCTTTTTGTACTTGAAGGGAAAGTTCTTCTTTTCGAATAATCAGCTTTTTCTCATGATGCGTTCGGTAATGTAAAAAAGATTTTGCACAGACTAATTTCAGGTCTCGTTTCACTTGACCGATATTCCCTTCCGCATCATAAAGCATGAAGGCAAGAATCGCTTCTTTTTCGATATCGATACGTTGATTCAAACGGTTCGCTTCTTGTTTGATAAAAAGAGAGATGATCTCATAACGCTCATCCAATGAACGCGAAGCAAGGTTTGGCAAGGTGATAGCCATAGGGATCCGTCGGTTGAAGGTAGTCAAGAAGCTTTCTGAAGATTCAGTCGTTGCCCCAATGATCTGAACTGATGCTTCATGTACTTGTGCACTTTCTCCAAGTGGACGATAGATACCTTTATCGATGAAAGTAAACAGCATTTCCTGCCCTTCCGGTGGTAAACGGTGGATCTCATCTAAAAACAATATACCGCCGTCTGCTTTGGCGATTAGACCAGGACTGTCTTGCGCTGCTCCTGTGTAAGCCCCTTTTTTGATCCCAAAGATGTGTCCAAAGAGCAGTTGGGGATTTTGAGCATAATCCGCACAATTGAAAGAAACAAATGGCGCATCGGCTGAAAGCATTTCAGATTCGATTGCAAAATGATACATACATTCCGCAAACATCGACTTCCCTGTACCAGTTTCTCCAAAAATAATGGTATGTAGCCCCCGCGGCGGATAAAGAATCGCTGCTTTTGCCTGCTGTATGCTGACTTTTAAAGAATCATTTTCTCCAACGAGCGTTTCAAAAGTCACTTGCGTAGAAGAGTCGACATGTACTTCATCAGATTTTGATTTTTCCGTTGGCAAGGAGTAAACGACTGGTCGGCCAGCGGTTTTTACAATATGATGAGCCTTATACAGTTCGCTTAAATATCGGCTTGCATTGCTTCGATCAATATTCAAGCGCTCAGCTACATCACTTGCTGTCAATCCTTGTTGGTTTTCTGTCAATAGATGCAAGATCTCTTCTTGACGTTCTTTCACATAATCCCTCCTCTGGCAACCAATTTTGTTCCCGTTTTCATAATCATAGCATAAAAAGGCGCTTATTTGCGCCTTGCTCCTTTATTTCTCTCTTTTTTTGATTTATTTTTAACTTTTTTTCTTGATTTGTTTTTGTTATGCTCTGGATTTTGTTCTTTCCCAGGAAAAGATTTCTTATACTTGTTATTCGCTGCGGTAGCTACATCTTCTTTGATTGGTTGATCCGTTTGTAACTTTCCTCCGTGCAGAAAAATCTCTTCAAGTGTTATGTTTGTCGGACGTAAAAGTCGTTTCAAATCTCTTAAATTGTTATCTTGTACGAGTGTGATCACTGTTCCTTCATTGCCCATTCGTCCAGTTCTTCCAGAACGATGCAAGTAAGCTTCTTCACTTAACGGCACTTCTGCATTCACGACATAAGGAAGTCCTGTAATATCTAAACCTCTAGCCGCCACATCTGTGGTCAAAAGTGCGCTGATCTTTTTCTTTTTGAATTGTTCCAGCGCCGCTTTTCGGAGCAGCTTGTTTTGATCAGAGGCCAGGCTTCCTACAGGTACCCCTCTATACAGCAATTTTTCTTCCATCACACCTAATTCAGTCAGTTGATTAAAGAAAATCAGACCTTGAAAATCTTCTATGTGAGTGAGACGTCTTAGATATTCATCTTTCTTTCGTATTGGCACTCGTAAAAAGTAATGTCTCAAGCCTTTTCGAGAATCATCTTCTGCTGTCACGTCGATCGTCTCAAACGTTTTCCCAGTGATTTTTTCAATGCTTTCAAGGGAACGATCTGCTGTTGCTGAAAAAAAGGCTAGCTGATATTCTGTCGGAGCTTGATGAAGAATCTGATCAATGATTTGGCTGTTCCCCGCATCAAATAGCTGGTCTGCTTCATCAAATACCATTGTTTTCACTTGATGTGCTTTTATTTTTTTAGCTTTCATCAATTCCAATATTCTTCCTGGTGTACCAATCAAGATTTCTGGTTTTTTCTTCAAACCTTCAATTTGTCGTTTAACGTTTGCTCCGCCCACCAAAGATTGGACTTTCAATTCTTTGTCTTTTCCCCATTCACGTGCAACATCTGCTACTTGAATAGCTAGTTCTTGAGAAGATGCAAAGATAACCAACGCACTTGCTTCACCTGGTTCTACGTTTAGTAGTAACGGCCAAAGATAAGCCAGTGTTTTACCTGAACCTGTTGGAGAGATGGCTACTATGCTTTGTTTATTGCTTAATGGCTGAAAAACTGCCTGTTGAATAAGAGAAGGTGTAATAAATCCTTTATTCTCATAATTTTTCTGCCAATTTTCGGGAAATACTTGTACAAATTCGTTCATTAAAAATCTTCCTCGTTATCTGCATCGAATTTGATGCCACCATTTTTTCTTAAATCATAAATCACTTGGTTCACATTTCTAGCTAGCTCGATCCACTCTTCATACAATAATCCCCAAGCTGGATCTTTCGGATGAGTCATGACATTGGCAAAATCCTCTGCTTCATCTGCCATTGGATTTTCTGCAGCTGTTACTGCTAAGTCAATGATTTCTTCGTGTACCCGATCATGAAACTCTGCTTGTTCGATTGCATTGACGCCATTCATCACTAGCGTTCCTGAGTCAAAATAGATCTCTGATGGCAGATAAGAATCACCGATTTTACCTGGTTGGATCGATACATCGAAAGTATCATAACGCAAGATTCCCCATCCAAGACCATCCACACCAGTAGAAATCTTTCTTGGGAAATAATGGACTTCTTTTGGCATTCCAAACCAAGCGACAGTTGCATACACAAGGTAAACACCTAAATCCATCAATGCACCACCTGAGAAATGAGTCGAGAAGATATTTGGTTCTTCTCCATCTAATACTTGGTCATAACGCGAAGAATATTTCATATAGCTGAAATTTGCACCGATTATCTCGTCTTTTAATGGTAAGTAATCGGCAATCTTTTTAAAACCTGATTCATGGATATTTCTTGCTGCTTCAAAAAAATACACATTGTGTTCATTTGCCAAATGGATGATTTCATCCATTTCTTTTGGCGTCGAAAAAGCTGGCTTTTCCACTATTACATTTTTACCTGCCAAAATTGCTTGCTTAGTCTGACTAAAATGAAGACTATTTGGAGAAGCTATATAAACAGTGTCCATATGAGCAATATTGAAAAAAGTCTTCAAATCTGTTGCAAATTCGATATCCCCTTCATAATGAGAACCAAATTCCTGTGCTTTTTCTAAATGTCTAGAATATACCGCTGTCAATTCATATTTTTTTGTGCTCAAAGCTGCTTGGACAAATTGATGAGTGATCCAATTTGTTCCAATAATACCTAAGTTGATCATTTTTTTACCTTCTTTCTATTGTATAGGATCTTCAAACGGGATAGCTACATCAAATGGGATAGCCTGCTTGACAGTTACCTCATCTGCCGTTACTTGACAATTATAGGCGAGGATTTGCACTCCACTTTGCTGCGCATGTCGAACCATATCAGCTAGTGCTGGTTGCATTTCTTCATGGATCGTTGCGAAATGAAGATGTTCGAATTGAGCAATAAACAAGACATAAGCGGCATAACCATCTTGTGCGGCATACGCTAATTCTCCAACATGTTTCAATCCTCTGAGTGTAGGCGCATCAGGAAAAGCACCAATTGCTTTATTTTCAAGCGTCATACCTTTGACTTCAACAAATGCTTTTTGTCCGGCCGCCGTCTCCAAATAAATATCAAATTTGGAGTGAAGATAAGTTACTTCCCGCTTGCATGCTGTAAATGGACCAGTTAATCCTGGTAAAAGGATCGTGCCGTCTAAAATACCGTCAGTTGCTAACTGATTAGGCAATTGACTATCGATATTGAACCAATCACCCTTCTTTTTTACAGCAATCAGATCATAGTCGGTTTTCCTTTTAGGTCCAGGAGCAAATACAATAGCCACTTCAGCGCCCGGTATCAGGACCTCTTTTCCTCTGCCTGTATTTTTGACATGCGCGATAATCATTTCTCCGTCTTTTTTCATGCAATGTGCAATAAACCGATTCGGGCGGTCAATAAAAAAAGCTGTTTCAACTTGCTGATACTTCAAATTATGTCACCTGTCTTCCTACTATGTATCCTATCATAATTTGTGGAAAAACAGTAAAAAAACCAGTCGAAAGTCTTAGAGAAATTTTAGTTTTTATTCGGTACAATGAAATGAAGAAGGAAGAATGTTTCTATACGATGATTTTCTCATAAAGGAGTGATTTGGTGATAAAAAAAATGATCTATTTTCTTGGCTCACTCGTTGCCGTTCTCTCAAGTTGGATTTACTTGAAAAAGAAAAAACAAGCGGAAAAATCTGAAAGACTCTCGAGGTATCAAGGTACATGGTTCTTCAGTGATAGCCAGCAAAAACAACAATTACAGATTACATCTGATTACACGTTTTTGATCAACGGTCAGTCACTTGGCACATCTGTAGTAGAAATAGATGAACAGCGTTTAGTCGTACGTGATCAATATGGTTTTTATCTTGTCTTTTCTTATCCCGAACAAACTCTTTATGATGAATCTGCAGATGTCTCGTATAAGTTGACATCTGAAAAATAGACACCTCCCAATATATATCTATAAACGAAAGTATGAGTCTTCTTTCTCGTCTTTCGTTTTTTGTTGTAAAAACGTCCAAAAATCCTTTGTTTTTTATTTAGAAAAATAGTCAATTAACGTTTTTTTTGTTACACTTACTAATGATGGTTTTTACCATGAAAGGATGATCGAATATGACACCAAATCGAGAAGATTATTTGAAAATCATTTTAGAACTAGGCGGAGATACAACGAAAGTCAACAATAAACAAATCGTATCTAGCCTGGATGTCTCGGCTGCGTCTGTCAGTGAAATGATTTCTAAACTTGTGAAAGAAGAGCTTGTAGAACATTCCCCTTATCAAGGTGTACAATTGACTGCAAGCGGACTGCAAAAAGCTAGCAGTTTGATTCGCAAACATCGTTTATGGGAAGTTTTTTTAGTTGAACATTTAGACTATAGCTGGAATGAAGTCCACGATGATGCTGAAGTATTGGAACATGTGACTTCGGAACATCTTGCAGATCATTTAGAAAACTATTTGAATCATCCTGAACATTGTCCTCATGGAGGATCGATTCCTAAAAAAGAGGAAGTCGTCCATGAAGAACGCCGGCAAACACTAGAATCTTATCCTGTCGGTACAAAAGTGCGTATCGCACGAGTGCTTGATGAAAAAGAATTGTTGGATTACTTAGTCACAATTGACCTGAATATCAACGAAGAGTATGAGATCGTTGATATCGCAGCTTATGAAGGACCAATCACTATCCAAAATGATAGAAAGAAAATACCCGTCAGCTTCAAGGCGGCCAGCACGATTTTTGTCGATAAAATATAAAGGAGTGTATCTACATGTCTAATGAAAAAAATGTATTGTTTACGATATTCGGCGGCACAGGTGACCTAGCCCAACGTAAATTGTACCCGTCTTTGTTCCGCCTGTACAGAAAAGGAAATTTAGGCGAGCATTTTGCCGTGATCGGGACCGCTCGCCGTCCTTGGAGCGATGAACACTACCGTGAAGTTGTCAAAGAAACGATCCGTGCATTGAATCCTTCTGATGAAGAAGCAACTACTTTTGCTAGTCATTTTTACTACCAATCCCATGATGTAAATGATTCAACACATTATCAAACATTAAAAGAATTGTCTGACCGATTAGATGGACACTATCAGTTAAACGGCAATCGCGTCTATTATTTGGCCATGGCACCTCAATTTTTCGGAACGATCGTTTCTCATTTAAAATCACAAAACATTATGACAAAAAATGGCTTCAATCGTTTGATTATAGAAAAACCGTTTGGATCGGATTACCAATCTGCTTTCGAATTGAATCAGCAAATCAGAGAAGTATTCCCTGAACAAGATATTTTCAGGATCGATCATTATTTAGGGAAAGAAATGATCCAAAACATCTCAGCTATCCGTTTTGCCAATAATATTTTTGAGGCTCAATGGAATAATCGTTACATCGATAATATCCAAATCACTTTTGGTGAAAACCTTGGTGTAGAAGATCGCGGGGGCTACTACGATCATAGTGGCGCACTGAAAGATATGGTGCAAAATCATATTTTGCAAGTTGTAGCATTACTTGCAATGGAACCACCAGTAGCATTTTCCGAAAAAGAAATCCGTACAGAAAAGATCAAAGCATTGAAAGCAATCCGCATCTACAACGAAGAAGAAGTGTTAGAAAACTTCGTTCGTGGACAATATGCTCAAGGTGAATTAGATGGCGTACAATTCAAAGGTTATCGAGAAGAAGACAAAGTGGATGCTCAATCAGAGACCGAAACCTTCGTCGCAGGAAAATTCACTATCGACAACTTCCGTTGGTCTGGTGTTCCCTTCTATGTGCGTACAGGAAAACGTTTGACTGAAAAAGGTACTCGGATCAATATCGTGTTCAAACAGGTTCCTGTTAATGTATTCAAAACATCTGTCGATGAACCATGTGACGATACGACACTCCCACCGAATGTTCTAACGATCTATATCCAGCCAACTGAAGGATTTTCTTTATCCCTGAATGGAAAAGAAGTAGGTCAAGGGTTTGAAACGGAACCAATCAAATTAGAATTTCGAAATAGTGCAGAAATGGTTGAAAATAGCCCAGAAGCTTACGAAAAATTACTGCTAGATGCGTTGAATGGTGATGGAACGAATTTCTCTCATTGGGAAGAAGTCGCTCAATCTTGGCATATCGTGGATGTCATTCGCAAAGCTTGGGACCAAACACAACCGGACTTTCCAAACTACAAGGCCGGATCAATGGGGCCTAAAGCAGCTTTCGAATTACTTGAAAAAGACGGATTCGAATGGATCTGGCAACCAGATAACTGGTATCGCGAACGTGGAAAATTAATCGATTGATAACAAAAGGGGTTGTGACAAAAAACATGTCACAACCCCTTTTCCATTTTACTTTTCTTCGAATCCTTCAGCTACAGCTTCAGGATAGAATGCTTCAACGATTTTTGCACAACGACTGCATAGATGAGGAAGTTTTTCATCTACTCCTACATCTTTACGAACTTGACGACAGCGATCGCACGTTTCTCCGTCTGCTTTTTCCACTGTAATAGCAACATCATCAAATACCACAGCATTATCTGGCACTTGTACATCTGCTTCCATTACTTCAAAGTAGTCTGGGGAAACGATCAGCAATTGTGCAATATCTGCATCCAAAGCTTTTAACATTTCACGAACTTGTTGTTTTGGATAAACAGTTAGTTTTGCTTCCAATGATTTACCAATCAATTTGCTATTTCTTGCTTCTTCCAATGCTTTTAAGACCTTGTCACGGAAATCCATGAAAGCAGCCCAAGTGTCCATCAATTCCTCTTGGTTCGCAAACTCTTCATAGCCAGGAAATTCGCTTAACTGAACGTATGCTTCTTCTTCTTTCAGGAATGACCAGATTTCTTCCGCCGTATGTGGAATGATAGGCGTCAATAGTTTCGTCAAAGCTACAGCTGTTTGATAGAAAACAGTTTGCATGCAACGACGTTGATAATCATCTTCTGCTTCGATATAAACCACATCTTTAGCAAAATCCAGGTAGAAGGACGATAGATCAACAGTCAAGAAGTTCATAACTGTACGATAAATATGCATGAAATTATATTTGTCATATCCTTCTTCTCTGATTTCTTTGATTACTTGGTTCAATCGTACGGTCATGTATTTGTCTACAGAGCGTAAATCATTGTACGAAACAGTATCTTTTTTAGGATCGAAATCTTCTGTATTCGCTAATAAGAAACGCATCGTATTTCTGATCTTACGATATACCTCTGCCACTTGACTTAAGATATCCATCGATACACGAACATCTGCTTCATAATCGACACTAGATACCCACAAGCGAAGGATATCTGCACCAAATTGTTTGATCACTTTTTCTGGTGCAATGATATTTCCTAAAGATTTACTCATCTTACGGCCTTCGCCATCTAAAGCAAATCCTTGAGAAATAACTGATTTATATGGTGCTACGCCATTGATAGCCACACTTGTCGTGATACTTGAGTTGAACCAGCCACGATATTGGTCTGATCCTTCTAAGTACATATCTGCTGGGAATGATAATTCTGGTCGTTGACGTAAAACAGCTTCATGAGAAGAACCAGAATCAAACCAGACATCCATGATATCTTTTTCTTTTGTAAATTCGCCATTAGGAGAACCTGGGTGAGTAAATCCTTCAGGAAGAAGTTCTTTTGCTTCTTTTTCAAACCAGATGATTGATCCATGTTCAGCGAATAATTTTGCTACATGTTCGATTGTTTCTGGCGTGATGATTGCTTCACCATTTTCAGCATAGAAAATCGGAAGCGGCACTCCCCATGCACGTTGACGAGAAATGACCCAGTCGCCGCGATCACGGATCATATTATATAAACGTGTTTTTCCCCATGGAATAACCCAATCTACTTTTTCTACTTCATCCAAAATATTCTGACGGAATTTATCGATAGATGCAAACCATTGTGGAGTTGCACGATAAATCACAGGTTTTTTCGTCCGCCAATCATGAGGATAACTATGGGTAAAGAAATCTAGTTTCAGCAAAGCTCCTTTTTCCTTTAATAAATCAGTAATCATAGGATTTGCTTTATCATAAAAGATTCCTTCAAATCCAGGAGCTTCTTCTGTAAACAACCCTTTTGAGTCTACAGGTGACACTACAGATAGTTTATATTTGCTACCGGCGATATAGTCATCTTCCCCGTGTCCTGGAGCAGTATGGACTAATCCAGTACCAGCGTCTAAAGTAACATGGTCACCTAAAATTACGAGCGATTCACGGTCATAGAATGGATGACTTGCAGTCATATATTCCATTTCTTGTCCAGCAAATTCTTTTAGAACCGTTACATTTTCCCAACCGATTTCTGTTTGAACTGTTTCTAGCAAATCTTTTGCTACAACAAACTTACGGCCATCAGCTTCGACCAGTACATACGTAAATTTGGGATTTACAGCAATACCTTGGTTTGCTGGCAATGTCCATGGTGTTGTCGTCCAAATGACGAAAGCTGTATCTTCATCAAGGATGCCTTTGCCGTCTTTGACATTGAAAGCTACAAAAATAGATGGAGATTTTACATCTTTATATTCAATTTCAGCTTCCGCTAAAGAAGACTCACTTGACGGAGACCAGTAAATGGGTTTCAATCCTTTGTAAATATAGCCTTTTTCAGCCATTTTACCAAATACGCGTACTTGTGCAGCTTCATACGAAGGGTCTAATGTGACATAGGGATGTTCCCAATCTCCTGCAACCCCTAGGCGTTTGAAATCTTCTCGTTGCTTATCTACTTGGGAAAGTGCATATTCACGACATTTTTCCAAATATTCTGCCATGGACATTTCTTTACGTTTCACGCCTTTATTAGCCAACACTTGTTCGATTGGCAATCCATGTGTATCCCATCCTGGAACATATGGTGCGCGGTAGCCAGACATTGATTTTGAACGAATGATAATGTCTTTACTGATTTTATTCAATGAGTGCCCTAAATGGATATTTCCATTGGCATAAGGAGGTCCATCATGAAGAACAAAGCTAGGTTTTCCTTCGTTCAATTCTTGTCTTTTTTGGTAGATTTGATTTTCTTCCCATTCTTTTTGCCATTCGCCTTCTCGGTTTGGCAAATTACCACGCATAGGGAATTTTGTTTTTCCTAATTGCAAGGTTTCTTTCATTTTCATTCAACCATTCACTCCTTCGTTTATTTTCCGGACACAAAAAGGCATGTTCAGCCGCAAGGGACGAACATGCCGTGGTACCACCCAAATTTAGTTGCATCTATCTAATGCAAACTCTCTGTGACCAATAACGAGGTCAGCCGCTGCTTCTTACTCTAGTTTCAGAAAAGCAGTCTCAAGTAGAGGATCTTTCACGATGCAGTGTCTTACCGATCTTCCACTCTCATCGGCTCGCTTTAAGAATAACAAAGTGCTTTTCTGTTCTACTCGTTTTCATGTTCACCAGGTACGATTGAGATATCGATAGCCTGTGTATCAAATGCCGTCATAGGTGCTTCTATGACTCCTGTGTCTGAGTTTACATCAGTATCATTTTCGTTGTCAAGCTGTTTTGCTAAAACTTCTTTGATCACTTCATGGCTGTCAGTCACATAGCTAGAGAATGGTTGTAAAATTTCGTCCCATTCTGGACTTTTCACTTGTTCCAATTGAGATTCAAGCATCAAGCTGATACGTTGATGGAATACTCGTGTCTTTTTCTTAAGATCTTCTGTTTCTGTCGCAAGCTGTCTTGCTTTTTCTGTTGCATCTGTCAAGATTTTTCTTGCTTTTTCTTCTGCATCAGTTGTTAATTGGTGTGCACGTTTTTCAGCATTCGCAACTAACTCATCTGCTTTGTTTTGTGCAGAAGTAACGATCACTTCAGATTCTTTACTTGCACTTGTTTTTACTTTATCCGCTGTGTCTTGAGCTACGATGATCGATTGGTTCAATGCATCTTTCAATTCATTGAAATACTCAAGTTTTTCTTCTGAATGTTTGACTGCTTTTTCTAATTCACGATTTCTTTGAGTCAATTCTTCATAGTCACGAACAACTAAATCTAAGAAATCATCTACTTCGTCTTGATTATATCCCCGCATTTTTGTTGGGAATGTCTTATTTTGGATATCTAATGGAGTTAAAGCCATGAGTAAACCACCTTTTTATTTTATTTACGTAATACACCGAACAACACCCTGTACTTTTCTTTTTTCGTCTTCCCCTCAAGTTCTTGGATCTGGACTCTGCCGTAACCCCTGACTGAAATAATATCTAATAGTTCAAGTACAAAATCAGGTCTTGTATTTTCTGTCCAATTCACTTTTACTTTACCAGCTTCGATCAGCTGCTTGGACCGCTGTCTGGAAATATTATAAATCTCAGAGATCACACTGTCCAGTCGCATAGAACTAACAGTCCCTCTTTCTTGTGTCCAGCTGTCTTTCGGCAAAATCATTTCTGTGTATTTGATTGGTTCCAAGCGTACAGCAACTTTTCCAATCTTTGTTACTTGTGCAGCAACAAAATGATCCACCTCATTTGCAATAAATACTTGCCAGCGATCGCCATCTGAGATGATATCGCCAAAGTAAGAGCGTTTGATACCTGTTCCCACTAAAGTCCCAAGGATTTTCCCATGACTTAGACTGGCAAATTTGCTAGGATAATGGATTTCATACAATGCTGTTTCAAAATCTTCCTCTACAGGTTCGTAATAATCGGGGAAAATCAAACATCTTTTTCTTTCTGCCTGTTCATATCCACCATAAAACATGAAACGCAAATCACTGCTTTGACGAATCAGTGTTTCTAAAATATAGGATTGTCTGGGGTCAAGAAATTCAGTCAGATATGGCGCATATTGTCCTTGAACTTGTTCAATCCAATCACCTACTGAGTCGATAAATGCACGTTCATCTGCCCGAAAGTGCTGGTATACATTTGCATCCAAAATTTTCCCCTCCTATCTATTCTGAGAATAAAGATTTTATTGCTTGAATCAATAAACTAAATGGATAGTTATCCATATAACGATCTGTGCTAATCCTTGTACGGCTAAGTTCAAGATTAGAATGGCCCCTAAAATCGTGAAATCCAAAGGACCGATCCTTAAAGGCAGACGATCGAATAAACTGATATACGGTTCACAGATCTTAGCTAAAAACCGTCCTAATCCTGATTGATAACCGCCTGGAAACCAAGAGAGCAAAGCATATACCATCAAGATAATGCTATAGAAATAGGCTGCCCGTTGAATTAAATGAAGTAATAGCGCAATAATATAAATCGTAGTTCCTCCTCTTACAGATCAAACAAATTCGCATCTGCAAAAGATTGAGCGGTTGAACTGTCAATCTCCATCCCTGTCGGTGTACAAAGAAAAATCTCATCTCCAACGCGTTTGATATCTCCATCTAATGCATAAACTGTTCCTGTTAGAAAATCAACAATTCTTCTCGCTTGCTTTTCTTCCACTAAATGAAAATTCACTAAGGTTGCTTCTCCAGCGATGATTCTTTTAGCAATCGCCATCGCTTCAGAATAAGCTCTTGGTTCCATCACAGTGATTTTTCCCGCAAGATTTGCTTTAGGTTGTGTAGACGTT
Organism: Enterococcus sp. DIV1224; assembly: GCF_050555455.1. NCBI lineage: Bacteria > Bacillati > Bacillota > Bacilli > Lactobacillales > Enterococcaceae > Enterococcus > Enterococcus sp. DIV1224. The sequence goes on from NZ_CP187859.1 coordinate 1,877,576, forward strand.
CTTGAAGCTGTTCTTTCTTTCGCTACAGTTTTTGTAGGTGATTGATGTAGTTCAATTACTTTTTTCTTTTCAGCCGGCTGAATACTTTCATGCGTTACAGGACGTGAAGTCGCCGTTTTTTGTTTCTCATGAGTATTCGCAGCAGATACAGAATGAGTTGGTTGATTCTGTGTTATATTTTTTTTAGTTGGCTGTACAGCCTTTTTTGTTGTTTCAGGATAATCTTGGTATTCGTACTCTTCCTCATCAGCTAATCCGAAAAAATTAGCAATTGCTCCTCTGTTTAAAAGCGGCATTTTTGTTCCTCCTTTATTCGTCTTTGAATAGCGCTGTTCCTACACGGATAAATGTTGCACCTTCTTCAATCGCAATTTGAAAATCCTGACTCATCCCCATGCTTAATTCATTACATGGTGCATGGGCATAACCTTTTGCTTGAACAAGATCACGCAATTCTTTCAGCGTACCAAACACTTTATGGATTTGCTCATCAGAAGCTTCTTTAGGAGCCATAGTCATTAAACCAACAACCTTGATTTTTGTGCAGGCAGCTAAAGATTCCACAAACGGTAAAAGCTCATCTGGTGAAATTCCATGTTTTGATTCCTCACCAGAAACATTTACTTCAATAAAACAGGATAATTCTTTTTCTAACCGCTTCTGGATTTCTTCTGCTAATCTTAAACTGTCCAACGCATGAAAGTAATCAATTTCATTTACAATCAATTTTACCTTTCTGCGCTGTAAATTACCAATTAAATGCCACTTTATTTCGGGAAAATCAAATAAATCTTGTTTCTTTTGTAATAGTTTATCTACTCGGTTTTCTGCACAATTCATAACGCCAGCTCTGCCCAATTCTTCAGCTTGAGCTGATTCAACAGATTTTGTTACAGCTACTAATGTAACTTCTTTCGGATCACGATGAACAAGAGCACACGAATCCTGAATTTCTTGCTTGATTTTCTGCAAGTTGTCAGCAATCATGTGCTCTTCCTCTCCTTTATTTTTTACGACGGAAAAACGGTGGCGTATTTAATTCATCATCGCCATGAGATTTTGTTTCTTCGCGGTTGAATGTATCAAATTCTTTTTTTTCGATATTGTCAAAATTGGAATCATCAACTCTAGGACGAACATTTTGTTCACGTCTGATATCCCAATCGCCAAAACTGTTTTCTTCTTCTGCAGAAGTTGGTTTAGCTTGATCCATATCTAATACAGTCTTTTGAGCAGGTGATTGCATTTGTGCTTGTCTAGCTGGACGGCTAGACTTGCGCTCCTTTTTTGATTCATCGATACCTGTTGCGATGACCGTCACGCGGATTTCATCGCCCATTTCTTCATTGATAGATGTACCTAGAATAATATTTACATCGCCAGTTGCTGCATTTGCTACGATATCTGAAGCATCTTGTGCTTCAAACAATGTCATATCCAAACCGCCTGTGATGTTAAGAAGTACTTGTTCCGCTCCATCAATAGATGTTTCAAGCAATGGAGAGGAGATTGCTTTTTTCGTTGCTTCTACTACGCGATCTTCTCCACTAGCTACACCGATTCCCATCAATGCTGTACCTTGGTTTTCCATCACTGTTTTCACGTCAGCAAAGTCAAGGTTAACGTAACCTGGTGCCGTAATCAAGTCAGAGATACCTTGTACACCTTGACGTAAAACGTTATCTGCTTCACGGAAAGCTTCAAGCATTGGTGTCTTTTTATCTACAACTTCTAGTAAACGGTTATTTGAGATAATCAATAATGTATCGACATTTTCTTTCAAACGAGCGATACCTTCTGCAGCAAAACGGCCACGTTTAGGTCCTTCAAAAGTGAACGGACGTGTAACGACACCAACGGTCAATGCGCCCAGTTCTCTAGCGATCCCTGCAACGATTGGCGCAGCACCTGTACCAGTTCCTCCACCCATTCCTGCAGTGATGAAAATCATATCTGCACCGTCTAAAGCTTCTCGTAAGGATTGTTCACTTTCTTCTGCCGCTTTTTGTCCAACTTCTGGTTGAGAACCAGCCCCTAAACCACGAGTATATTTTGGTCCTAATTGGATAACTGTTTCAGCTTTTGAATTTTTTAATGCTTGCACGTCTGTGTTGGCCGTAATGAATTCAACACCTTTGACGTTTTCTTCAATCATTCGGTTCACAGCATTTCCACCGCCACCACCGACTCCGATGACTTTGATTACTGCGCCGTCATTGATATTATTATCAATTGAGAATTCCATATCTTATTCCTCCCAGGATGAATTAATCAAAAATATTTGTAAAGAAACCCTTGATTTTATTTTTTACATTTTCTCCGGATTCTTTTGGTTCCGGCTCATCATAGACTGTTTCTTCAGGTGCTTCATAGCTTTCATATGTGTTTGTTGTTTCTTGTTCAACTACCATTTGACGAGCTGCTGAGGTCTCACCTGTAACAGCAATTTTTGCCAATTGATACACTTCGCTCAAGTTTGCTGAATAATCAACGATACTTATTACATTTGTAAATACCGGGTTTCTCAGTCCCATGTGATTTGGAACATACAGTTTCACATTTACGCCGAAGATTTCTTGCGCCAAGTCCACAACACCTGGAAGACTAGCAGCTCCGCCTGTCAATACGACGCCACCTGGCAACTCTAATGCTTCGATTTGGTCCAATGCATCTTTTGCTTTGTTGAAAATCTGTTCCATACGAGCTGAAATAATTTCTGACAAATAGCGTTCATCGACTTTCACTGGTTCTGACTGGCCAATTACATCTACTGGAAACTCTTCATCTGGTGATGTCCGTTCTGGATATGCATCCCCGTAATTTATTTTCAACGCTTCTGCATTGTTAAAAGACGTATTTAATACAATAGAGATATCTTTAGTGACAAATTCGCCACCTTCTTGGTCGAGACTGGTAAACTTCAATTGCTTATCATGCATAACAGCTGTTGTCGTTTGGCCACCACCCATATCAATAACGATCGTACCAAAATCTTTTTCTCCGTCAGAAAGAATTGATTCTGTCAGCGCTAAAGGAGTAATCACCATTTCATTGACGATTAATCCGGCATTTTCCACGCATTTACGTATGTTATGGATGATCGTTTTTGGTCCGGTAAACAACAGACCGTACATTTCTAATCTTACGCCGATCATTCCACGAGGGTCTTTGATTCCCTCGAATCCATCGACAGTAAAATCTTGTGGCAAAATTGACACGATTTGACGTTCAGGAGGTATTGAACGAACAAGGGCAGCAGAAGCCACATTTCTGACATCTTCATCGGTGATTTCCTTTGAATCTCCGTTAACTGCAATCATTCCCTGGCAATTTTCTACTTCAAGCATGTTTGCTGGCAAACCGACACTTACGCCTTTGATCTGGATACCTGCTTTTTCTTCTGCTTGTCGTACTGCTCGTTGTATCGCTTGGACCGTTTTATCGATATCAACGATAATGCCTCGGTTAATCCCTTCTGATTTTGCGTTTCCTACTCCAATAATATTCATTTGGCTGTCGATATATTCAGCCACGACAACTTTAACAGATGTCGTTCCAATATCAAGGCCTACATACATTCCTGTTTTTGCCATGAATGGGATTCCCTCCTACTTACTATTCCATATACAAGCGAACAACTAGCGTCCGTTTTAAAATATACTTATTAATAGATATATTCACTGCTTTCAATTCTACCATAAATTACTGGTTTTTAGAAAGTACATTCTTACTTTTTAAAGTTGTTTTATCAATTTTCATTTAAACTTGACGGAGTTGTACTTGGATTGTCTTCTATTTGACTTGTTTCACTTGAATTATTTGAATCAGATGAGCCGTTTATATCAGACGATTCAGGTGTATCTGCTGCTTGCGTTTCTGCCTCTTCACTTGACCCATTTGTTTGATCCGCGTTTTCTTCACTTCCAGTTGTTTCTTTCGTTTGGTCCGATTCTGCCGTTTCTTGAGTACTGCTGTAAGGATATGAGTAGATGCCAACTTCCATGTCGATCACACCTTTTTCATCCATGTCTTTGGCTACTTGCGAATAATATTTCATTTGGTTCGCAAGATTATTGATATTTACAATGACTTGATTGCCATCATTCATGTTCAATTGGATCAGGTTTTTATTACTTGCTCTTGGTGTATACTTGATTTCAGAGATTGCTTTTTGCAATTCTGATGATAACTGATTGTATTGCTTTGTTAATTCTTTGATTTTTGCTGAATCTTTGAACTCTTCTAAGATAGGGAGATTTTTTGTAGGATTTGCTACTTTTTCATCTAATACTGTTCCATTTTCAATTACTGGATAGTATTGATTATCTTTTGCAATCAAAGCGATTTCTTTGTATTCTGTCACATCCAAATCGAACTCATTTATCCCTTTGAAGTGTATAGCTGCTTTTTCGATTCTCGGCTGTGCTTTTTTTAGCCGTTCGATATAAGTGGATCGATCGAAATACTGCCCCCAGACATTTTCTCCCAATGACAATTTGGTATCAGAGATGATTTCCTGACTGTTGACTACCTTATTACCTGACACTGCAACTGCTTGTAGCTTGCTATAAGGAGAAACATAATAGATCAAAAAAATCAGCGGTATGCCCAATACAGTAATAATCAATGCTAACCGACGAAACAGTACTTTATGCCTTTGACTTTTTAAATTAGGGAGACGATTCAAAAAAGAACCGTTATACGGGCCACCGTTTTTCTTTTGCTTGATCTCTTCAAAAAATTCGATTTTTTTCTCGGACTGGCTTTCTGACTGGCTTGTTTCTTGCTGTTCCTCTTGAACCGTTTTTTCTTCTTCAGAATCTGAAAGGGGTGTGTCTAATGGTGTGTCTTCTTTTTTTGGCTCTTGGTTTTTCATCCCTTGTTCTGCCAGATATTTTCGGTTAGCCTTTTGCCAAGGAGTCAAATTGTTTTCATCAGAAGACGGATGAGACAATTTTTTAGGTTCTTTTTTCTTACTCACTAAGACCACCGCCTTTATTTTTTGATTATTTGATTCACTACGTCATAAAGACGTTTTGAAGCATCAGGGATGCCTTGTTCTTTAGAAGCTCGGCACATTTGCTTTTGCAATTCTTCATCATCCATGATTTCGTTAATTGTCTGACTTAGTGATTCACCCGTTAGCTCATTATCCGCAATCATTTTTGCTGCTCCTGCATGAACAAGACTCATTGCATTTTTAGTCTGATGATCATTCGTAACATATGGACTGGGAACCAACACTGCCGGAAGCCCCAAAGCTGTAAATTCTGCGATCGAAGTTGCACCAGCACGTCCCACTAGCAGATTGCTCGAAGCCATGACTTCTGCCATGTTTTTGATGTAAGGCTGGACACTAATATTTTGTATTTCAGGATTTATTTTATTTAGGATTTCTTCATAATATCTTTCTCCTGAAGCATACAAGACTTGATAAGAGGAAGGAATATATTCACTTAAAAAAACCGATACCGCTTGATTGATTTTAAGTGCTCCTTGACTGCCGCCAAAAATCAAGACTGTTTTCTTTTCTGGATCCAACCCAAATGTTTTCAAAATATCTGATTTTTTAGTATCTGCTACTTCTTGTGCTCGAGGATTACCTACAAGGACTGATTTGTTTTCAGGAAAAAAAGGAGCCGCATCTTTGAATGAAAGAGCGATCCGATCCACATATCGGCTTAAAAATTTATTGGTAACACCTGGTACACTGTTTTGTTCATGGATAATAGTTGGAATTCCCATTTTTGATGCAGCATACACTACTGCTCCGGATACATATCCTCCAGTACCGATAACGATATCTGGTTGAAAATCACTGAGGATTTTTTTTGCTTGACGGATACTCTTAAGAAACAATCGGATTGTCTTGATATTATGCATGGAAATTTTTCGTTTAAAGCCTTGAATCTCCAAAGTATGGAAAGGCATTCCTGTATCAGGGACAATTTTATTTTCCAGACCACGTTTTGCTCCCACATACATGAATTCAGCATTCGGTTCTTGAGTCTTCACATAATTGACAAAGGCAAGAGCCGGATAAATATGTCCTCCCGTTCCTCCGCCCGTAACCAAAATTTTCATTTTTTATCGCTCGCTTCTACTTTTTCTATTTTAATTGATTCACAACTTCCATGAATCGGTTTCCTCTAGTTTCAAAATTAGGGTATTGATCCCAGCTGGCATTCGCTGGTGATAATAAAATCACATCACCATCTGTACTGTTTTCTAATGCTAAAGGAACTGCTTGTTCTACAGAATCGGCTGTTACTATCGTTTCGATGCCTGCTTTTTTTCCAGCATCGATCAATTTTTCTTTTGTTTGACCAAATACGATCATTGCTTTGATACCTTTTAGTGAAGGAACCAATTCATCAAATGTATTTCCTCTATCTAATCCGCCTGCCAATAACACGACCTTAGCCGTTTCAAATCCGCTTAGAGCCATTTTAGTCGCTAAAATATTGGTTGCTTTTGAATCATTATAAAATTTTCTGCCTTGGATTTCTCCTACATATTGCGTACGATGCGGCACGCCATGGAATAAATGCAACGTTTGTCGTATAGCTTCATTTGATATACCATACAATTTTGCTACAGTAATAGCAGCTAACGCATTTTCTACATTATGCGTACCTGGTACGCCAAGTTCAGAGATTTCCATTATTTTTTCTTTTTTATAATAAATTGCGTGATCGTCAGCATACACACCATCTTCCAACACTTCTTTTGTCGAAAAAGGCAGGACGCGTGCTTTTGTTCTTTGCGCTAATTCTTGTAGTTCTGACTGATTCCAGTTAAGAACCAGATAATCTTCAGCTGTCATATTTTTTTGAAGGTTCCATTTAGCTTTGACGTATTCTTTTCTTGTCCCATGATAATCAATATGTGCTTCATAAATATTGGTGATCACCGCTATATGAGGATGGAAATCTGTGATTCCCATGAGTTGAAAACTAGATAACTCCATCACGATTTTATCTTCTGGTTTCGCTTCTTCCGCGACACCACTTGCTGGATACCCAATATTTCCTGCTAGACGTGCAACTCCTTTGTCTACGCCTGCATTCAGTAGTAGTCCAGTCATCGTTGTTGTCGTGGTTTTTCCATTCGTTCCTGTAATCCCAATAATTGGGCATTCCGCTACTTCGTAAGCTAGCTCCACTTCCGTAATTACCGGAATACCCATTTCTTGGGCTTTTGCTACTAAAGGATGGCTGTAGGGAATCCCGGGATTTTTGACCATCAACGAAAATTCTTCATCTAGTAATTCGATTGGATGACTGCCTGTTATTACTTTTATCCCTAAAGAAAGCAATTCTTGTGCTTCCGGATTTTCATCAAAAGGTTTTCCGTCATTAACGGTGACAAGTGCGCCCAATTCATGTAATAATTTGGCCGCACTTACTCCGCTTTTTGCGAGTCCTAAGACAAGCACTTTTTTATTTTCATATGTTGATATTTTTTTCATTTCCTGTCATCTCCTACCAAACGATCCATAATGTGATCAATGAAGTCACAATGCTGATCAACCAAAAAACTGTATCAATCTTCCACTCCGACCATCCGCACATTTCAAAATGATGGTGGATTGGAGACATTTTAAAAATTCGTTTTCCCGTAAGTTTAAAGGATGTAACTTGAAGCATCACACTTGCAGTTTCCATAACATAAATCAAGCCAATCAAAAGCAATGTCCACTCTTGGTTCAGCATCATAGAAATAGCCGCTAAAAGTCCGCCCAAAGCTAATGAACCAACATCTCCCATAAAAATCTTGGCAGGTTTCCGGTTATAGACGAAGAATCCAAGTAAACCACCTAAGACACTGAGACAAATGATTAATACATCATACTGATGCTGATGCCAAGCAATCAGACCGTAAGCTGCAAAAGAGATGCTGCCTAAGCCAGCAACTAATCCATCGATACCATCCGTCAGATTGACCGCATTTGAAAATCCAACAAGCCAGAAGATAGCGAAAACCCCATAAATGATTCCTAAAGGCAGATCCAGCCCAAAGAAATTCAATACACCTGGATAGCCTTCAGAACGGTAAACAAGATAAAAGATGATTCCCCCTAGAACCTGTCCAATCAGTTTCTGTTTCGAGTTCAGCCCCATGTTTCTTTTCTTGAAGATCTTTATAAAATCATCAAGAAAACCAATTACTCCATATAATGCTAATACAAAAAGCAAGATGAAAAGAGTAGGAGTCAGCTGTTTTTGCCAAGTTCCAACCCAAATCCCTGTCAAAATAGAGCCGATCAGAAACACTAAGCCGCCCATTGTAGGAGTTCCGGCTTTGATATTGTGCCACTTTGGTCCCTCCTCGCGAATCGCCTGACCTTGCTTTTTCATTTGAAAGTAACCAATAAATAGCGGCATTGCGGCAATCGTCATTGCACAACTGCTGACAATGGGAATCAATGCTTGTGTCCATTCCATGCTCTTTTCTCTCCTATTTCTCTTCTTATTCTTCTAAAGTAAAATTAAGTTTTTCTTTTGTGATTTTTTCATATGGAGCAAGTTCTTGTTTGACACAATAACCATCCCCATCAAAACTAACTTCGATACCAAGGATTTTCCCTAGCTTCATGATATCTGCTTTTGACCATCCAGTTACATCAGGCATCAGCTTGTCGCCGCCAGTATATAGAATCAGTTTTTCTCCAGAGATCAACTGATCACCGTTGGCAGTAGATTGTTTGTGTACTTTTTTCCCGTTACCGATAACGACAGGTTGCAGTCCGCTTTTTTGAGCATCCGCTGCTGCAACATCTGCTTCTAGATTACGATAATCGGCTACGGATACTTTTTCTGTTTTGGTTTCTGTATCCGTATCTTCTTCAGTTTCTTTAAAATCCATTGCCCGTTTCATCAATGGATTTGCGATTTTAGCCAAAGCCATTCGATCATATGTCTTAGGGTGTTTCATTGTTAGATACAAGACATAGTCTGGATCTTCAGAAGGAACCATCTCCACAATCGAATACAGGTAGGCTGTATCTCCTGTTTGGTATCCCCCTGTATCAGAAGCGATTTGGGCTGTTCCGGTTTTTGCCGATACATTGTATCCAGGTACACTATATACGCCATAAGCACTACCGTAGTTTTCGCTTTCGACAACATCTCTCATATATTCACGGACTTTTTCTGTTGTTTCTTTTGAAAAAGGTTGTCCTAGAACTTCTGTTTGAGTTGTTCGCTCTTCTCCAGTTTGAGGATCCACTACTTTGCTGATATATCGAGGTTGAATCATTGTACCGTTATTCGCAATAGAAGTGAAAGCTTTCATCATTTGGAAATTCGTCACACCTACCGCTTGTCCATAAGCACTCATTGCTCGGTCGACAATATTTGATGTAGGCAAAGCACCATTTACTTCGTCATCTAATCCAGAATGGGTACTTTGTCCAAATCCTAGTTTTTGTAAATAATTGTACCATCGTCCGCCTAATCGCTGTTCCAGTATGACCATCCCGACGTTACTTGACCATGAAAGAGCTTGACGCATGGTCAGCACACCTTTTTCACCAAAGTCATGGTCATTGATCGTCGCATCTTCTACTTGGATTTTTCCAGATTGGAAGGTTTCATTCTCGTTGAATTCTCCTTCTTCGATAGCGGCTGCAGTAGTGAAAACCTTCATGGTTGATCCTGGCTCATAACTATCTTGTACCAAGAAATTACGCCAGATAGCATCTTCTCCAGTCAAACCTTCCATTGTTTCGGGATTGAAAGTAGGACGCTGCCCCATCGCCAAAATCTCTCCAGTTTTTGCTTTCATCAAGACTGCTGTCAATTCTTCCGGTTGATATTCTTCATTTACTTGATCCATCAGTGTTTCCAAATAACTTTGTAGTCTACTGTCCAAAGTCGTGTAGATATCTTGTCCATCAACAGCTTTTTCTTCTTCTGCTACTGTACCTGGCAGAGGATTTTGAAAATTATCTTTTTGATAAATAATCTTACCATCTTTACCGCTCAAAATATCATTGTAAGCAGACTCCAAACCTAGTTTACCAACTAAGCCATTCTCATCTTTGTCTGGAACTGCATATCCGATAAAATGAGAAGAAAAGACGCCATTTGGATACATCCGAGCCTGATGGTCGACAAAGTAAAGACCAGCGACACCTTCTTTTTTCATATCTGCTTCGATGTTTTGCTTGGTTTCTTGGGAGATATTTTTCCCATAGCTACCAAATTCAACTTGATACAGCTCTTTTTTTGCGCCGTCTTCTAAAATATTCAGTGCATCTTTTTTGTCTATAGAAAGATTCTTATGCAGGATTTCTGCTATTTTATCAAAATTCTTTTCTTCGACATACAGCTTTTTATCCCCAGAAGTATATGTTTTTGAGAGTATCGCTTTAATTGAATAAGAGGAGGCATCTTCTGCGAGCGCCACACCGTTACGATCATAAATCGTTCCTCTTTTTGCTTTTACTACTTCACTTCCTTGGTACAACTGTTTTGTTTTTTCAGCTAATGAGGTACCAGCAACATGACCTCCAATAACGATATACGAGAAACGGACGGCAAATAAAAAGAACAATCCAATACTCGTAGCAAATAAAATGATACCTACTTTTTTGCGATTGTTCATCGGATTTAGATTTTTCTTTTCCATAAACCGCCGAATTTTATTTTTAAGACTCATTTACTTCACTTTCCTTAAATTGTCGTCATTAATAGACAATCCTTTTTCTTCTGCGATTTGTTTAATCCGTTCAGTACGAGAAAGTTCATTTTTTTCTTGTTCTAAACTCGTTTTTTCTTGCTTTTTATCCTTGATTTCTGTTTGTATTGATGTGATTTCTTTTTCAGCTCCGCTGATATTTGTACGCAACATGACTGTTAAAACACACAAAGCAACAATAGCAATCGCCACGCTTGCCACAGCAATTTTTTCCAAAGCAGAAATCTGCTTCAATCGTTTTGCTGGTGATTGTGGAAGAATGATTTCTTGATTCGAAGAAGAATCTGGCATTTGTTGTTCTGGCTGATCCACCAATTCAGGTAAATCATATTCGTACTCTTGCATTTTCTTTAATTCTGCCATCATTCTACTCCTCTTTCATTCTTATTTTTTCTGCAATACGTAACTTTGCACTGCGTGATCGATTGTTTTCTGCTAACTCTTCCTCTGAAGGAAGGATTGGTTTACGAGTAATGACTTTCAGTTCCGGTTGAAATTCGTCAGGTATGACAGGAAGTCCCGGTGGTAAATCTTGAACCGTACTATATTCTTTAAACATACTTTTGACAATTCTGTCTTCTAATGAGTGGAATGTGATCACACTGATTCTTCCATTGACTTTCAATAACCGGATTGCCTGTTCTAAAGAGGCCTCTTCGGCACCAAGTTCGTCATTTACTGCAATCCGCACAGCTTGAAAAATTCTTTTTGCAGGATGCCCGCCTTTTCTTCTTGCGGGAGCTGGGATGACTTGTTTAATGATTTCGACAAGCTCACCAGTTGTTTGGATTGGTTTTGTTTTTCGTACTCGTTCGATTTCACGAGCAATTTGTTTGGAAAATTTCTCCTCGCCATAGCGGAAGAAAATCTTTACTAATTCATGGTAGGAATATTCATTAATTACGTGATAAGCGGTTAAAGGAGCTGACTGATCCATACGCATATCCAAGGGTGCATCTTGATGATAACTAAATCCACGTTCTGCTTCATCTAGTTGAGGAGAGGAAACCCCTAAGTCATACAAAATACCATCTACCTTATCTACATACTCACTCAAGCGTTCTTCTAATTCTCTGAAATTCGCTTTGATAAATGTGACCATCCCTTGTTCGACATAAGAAGCTAAACGCAGCTTGGCGTAATCGATTGCTTTTTGATCTTGGTCAAACGCATACAGGTGCCCTTTAGAACTTAGTTGGCTCAATAAATATTCACTATGTCCGGCACCGCCGAGTGTACAGTCTACATAAACGCCATCCGGTTTGATGTTCAATCCATCTACCGTTTCTTTCAACATGACTGTATAGTGTTGAAATGTTTCAGTCATTAGTCAGCCTCTTCCTATTCTTATAGTCCGAAATCAATCATATTTTCAGCAATTTCGTCAAAATTCTCTTCTGCTTCTGCAGAAAAATCTTCCCATCGTGTCTCATCCCAAATTTCAATTCGGTTAGATACGCCGATGATTACGCACCCTTTTGTCAAAGCTGCATAATTTCTTAACGTGCTTGGTATATTGATCCGTCCTTGTTTATCAAGTTCGCATTCAGTGGCAGCCGAATAGAAGAATCGCACAAATGTACGTGCGTCTTTTTTAGCCAACGGCATTTCGTTCAGCTTAGCTTCCAGATTTTCCCATTCGCTCATCGGATAGCCGAAAAGACAACCATCCAATCCGCGTGTCAGAACAAACTTTTCGCCAAGTTCTTCACGAAGTTTTGAGGGAACGATTAAACGTCCTTTTGCATCAATATTATGTTGGAATTCACCCATCAACATTGAAAGCCCCCCATTCCTCCACTAACTAAAATTAGTCTACCACAATCCCCCACTTTCTACCACCTTTTCTAGGAAATCCGGGAACAACTTTTTTTATTCATAAACATTTTTTTAAGAATCAAGCTGCAAAAAGCCTTTTAAAAGACTTTTTACAGCTTTTCTGCTTTTTTCATAGGTAAGAAAGTATATTCACAATGATCAAGACCGCGTACAAGACGATCGTCAGCAGAAATACCAAACGCCAAGTCATCTTGAAATAACGCGGATAAATGATTTCTTCATAATAATATGCTTGAAAAACAGCAATACAGATGCCCATTAGTAAAACAGAAATAAAGAAAAACGGCAGGATAGAAATTGTCGCTGTGTTTCTAGACAACGCATGCATACCGCCCCACAAAAAAGGAATCGCCAAATCAGGGGCTTTTATTTTAAAACGACGATTTAACGAAAATAATTTTACAAGAAATTGGCAACCAAACAAAACGATTACCGGGTAAATATACCAAAACAAGATAAGTGGTGTGAATGTGCCCATGAACGTAAACTCCTTTTTTATCGTTGCTTCAAGTATACTGTATATACTTTACACAACTGCTTCATTTTATTTAAATTTATGCAGTTATATTCTATATCTTACAAACACATTCCATGTATTCCAATCCCCTATCCGTTATAATAAAAGAAACAGGCAACAGGAGGAAAATCATGATCAAATATTTTACATTAGATAATGAGAAACTGCGTAATACCGGAAAGGAAACTGACCAAACGATCTGGTATTGTGTAGAACGTCCCAATCAAGAAGAGATTCATCAGCTGACACATCAATTTGAAATTCCGTCAGATTACATCACTTCCATATTGGACGATGCAGAAAATTCCCGTACAGAAGAATTCAATCAATCAAAGTTGACAAAACCAGCGTTATTATTGTTACAATATCCGTTTGCTAAAACAAGTCCTAGCGGTTATTTTCAAGTGGATACATACCCGCTCTCTATCATTTTGACGCCCAAAAAGAAGCTTATCACAATTACGAATCATGAACCACTATTTTTAAAGAAAGTCTTTAGTCAAACCTTTCCAAAAAGCGATGTTTCACCCAATCTCAATATCTTCTTTCAATTCATCTGGCAGGTTACACTGTCTTATAACAGTTATTTAGCTACGCTTCAATCTCAATGCGATACTTTGGAAGCCAAACTTCAAGTATCAACTGAAAACAAACAACTTTATCAAATCATGGATATCCAAAAAAGCCTTGTTTATTTCAGAGAAGCGACTTCTGCTAATTTAGATGCATTGAAAGAATTAGCGCAAAATAAACTTTTCCAAGAAAATCATGCGTTGAAAAACCATCTGCGTGATGTATTGGTAGAAACAGAGCAAGCAATGACTACTTCTCGCATTCAATTAAAACTAGTAGAACAAATGAATCAGACTTTTTCAGCAATTGTATCGAATAATTTGAATAATATTATGAAAATTTTAACTTCTTTAACGATTATATTAACTATACCAACAATCATCGGAAGTATCTACGGGATGAACATCAAGCTACCCATTGCTGAAAGAGATGATGCGTTTATCTGGCTAGTCCTATTAACATTATTTATTTGTATCGTAACTACCTATTATTTAAAAAAAGGGAAGTTTTTATAAAAAAGACCTCTTGTAGAAAAGACAAAAAGATTGTACACTTGGATTAACTAATTAATTACGAGGTTGAAAACAATGCGTGAAAAAAAACAAACAAGTACTTTTGCTAAAGTAACAAAATTTGTCATTTGGACGATGCTGATTTTAACGATTGGGTCTGTTGTATTGACTGCTGTCATGAGTGTCATGTAAAAAATAAAATATAGCTATCAGCTGCTAAAAAGGACCTGAACCACTACGAGGTGGATCAGGTCCTTCTTGCGAGTTGCAATAGTTCTTTTGCATGTTCGAGTGTCAGTTTTGTAATCTCACTTCCAGCTAGCATGCGTGCAATTTCTTCTTCTCTTTCTTTTGTTTTCAATTCTGAAACAGAAGTTTGCGTACGACCATCAATCACTGCTTTCACGATATAATATTGATAGTCGGCGACTGCGGCGACTTGCGGTAGATGAGTGATGCACAAAACTTGAGAGTATTTCGATATTTGAGAAATTTTATCCGCGATGGCTTGTGCAACTCTTCCACTTACACCTGTATCCACTTCATCAAAGATAATACTTGTCACACCTTGCTCAGAAGAAAAAATCGTTTTCAAAGCCAGTAACATCCGAGATAATTCGCCACCAGAAGCGACTTTCACTAAAGGCTTCAGCGGCTCTCCTGGATTGGTCGTAATGTAGAATTCGATTTGGTCAAACCCATCATGATTCAATTGTCTGTTTTCTTCTTTTAAGAAACGTACTTCAAACTCAGTGTTTTCCATATACAGACTTTTTAATTCATGCAGAATGGATTTTTCCAATTCTTTTGCGATTTTTTTACGCGCTTCATGAAGATCTGCGGCTTGTTGCTGAAGTAGAAGCTCTTTTTGCTCTAGTTCCTCTTTCATTTTGTCCAATTGACCTTCTGAAAAATCAGAAGAAGCTAGCTCTTCGGTGATTTCGTCATAGTAAGCCAATATCGACTCAATGGATTCGCCATATTTGCGTTTCAACTGTCGGATTAATTCTAGACGTTGAGTCACTTCTTCTAAACGGTTCTCATCTAACTCCAACAAATCGATTTGACGACTCATGTCTCCGATTGCATCTTGTAACAAATAGTAAGCACTTTGGATATTTTCATAAATTGCTTCATACTCCATATCTAGATGTGCGATCCCTTGCAATTCTGCAACGGCCAAGCCAACGCCATCTACACTGTTTTGTTCATTATTCGTCAGTGCTCCGTAGCCTGCAGCTAATCCATCAGCAATTTTTTGATAATTGCTAAGTTTTTCTCTTTCTTCTTTTAATTTCTCTTCTTCTCCGACTTGCAAATCAGCAGCAGCTATTTCTTCTTGCTGGAAATGGAGCATATCTATTCTCTGAACATAGGATTTTTCATTTTGCTGCACTTTTCGTACCCTTTTTTCCAGCTCACGATAAGAGGTATATTCTTGCTGATAACTCTTTTTCTTCTGTTGGAAAGCTGCATCTCCAAAACGATCCAATAAAGCAAGATGTGATTCAGGCTGGAGCAGTTCCTGATGTTCGTTTTGCCCTTGGATATCCACTAAATAACTGCCGATTTTCCTTAGATTAGCTAGCGTGATGATGTGACCATTCACTCGGCAAACATTTTTTCCAGTCAACGACATATCTCGTCGAACGATCAGATTGTCTTCATCCGTTTCGATACCTAATTCAACCATCAATTCAGAGAATCCTTCTTGTTTCGGAAGTTCAAACAATCCTTCAAGAATGCATTTTTCTGCGCCTTGACGTATATAATCGCTTGAACCTCTTCCTCCTGCTAACAAACCTAAAGCATCGATAATGATGGATTTACCCGCACCAGTCTCTCCGGTCAGCGCGGTCATTCCTTCGTGAAAAGAAAGCCGCAATTCCGGAATAATCGCAAAGTTAGTAATACTGATTTCTTGTAGCATCACATTCGCTCCTCAACTTAAAGGTAATGCAGGAAGTCTTTCTTTAGTAAAACTGCCTGGTCTTCAGTTCGTGTAATCATCAAAACATTATCGTCATCATTGATAATCGAAAATAATTCTTTCTTGTAGCGCTTATCGATCAAATTCGCTGCTGCCGAAGCATTCCCCGGCAAAGTTTTCAAAGTAACAAATTTTTCCATTTGGTCAACTGCTACGAAAGCGTCTTTTAACAGTTTTTCCAATTTAGTATTTACATCTTCATTTGTTTCAGCTGGTATACTATAACGGTAGCCGCCATCTGAGGCCGGTACCTTAATCAGTTTTAGTTCCTTTATATCTCTGGAAATCGTAGCTTGAGTAACAGATATTCCTTTGCTTTTCAGGATTTCAACAAATTCTTCCTGCTTTCGGATATCTTGCTCACTCAACAATCGAGTAATCAAACGATGCCGATCTTTTTTTCTCATTACGTCTTCGCTCCTTAGCTTATTCTTCTTAACCAATGATAGCTTATTTCCTTGGTATAATAAAGAAGAATCCGCATACTTCTCACTTGATTTTCACAGTTACAATTTATTTATGGTCAAACTGTTCGTGTGCGTTTGAAACCACTTCTGCCATATTAATAGCTGGATTGATCGTGCCGCTTTCAGGTACCTTCCTCAAGTGAGCCAAGAACTCGATATTTCCTTCTCCCCCCGTGATTGGAGAATAACTTACTTCCAGCACATCATATCCACCTTGTGCCGCAAATGACAAAATGTCTTCTAAAATTTTTTGATGGGTCTGTGCGTCACGAACAATTCCGTTTTTCCCTACAGCTTCTCTGCCTGCTTCGAATTGGGGTTTGATTAAGGCAATCACTTCTCCCTCTTCTTTTAAAATAGCATGTAATGGAGGCAGCATCAGTTTTAGTGAAATAAAAGAAACATCGATGACAGCAACTTCTGGAATCCCTAAGGTAAAGTCTTCGGGTTTTGCATAACGAAAATTCACTCTTTCCATTACGACGACTCTAGGATCTTGTCTGATTTTCCAAGCTAGCTGATTGTAACCGACATCTAAAGCATAGCTCATTTTAGCGCCATTTTGCAAAGCTGCATCAGTAAATCCGCCAGTGGAAGCACCGATATCTAACAATGTTTTTCCTTCAACAGATAGATCAAATGCTTTGAGCGCTTTTTCTAATTTTAATCCACCCCGAGAAACATAAGGAAGTTTTTTACCTTTGACTCTTAATTCACTACTTACTGGAATTTTTTCTCCCGGTTTATCAAACCGCTCGTTTTTTTCGTTGTAAATCAAACCAGCCATAACTGAACGTTTGGCTTGTTCTCTTGTTTCAAATAATCCTTGTTTGACCGCTAATACATCTACGCGTTCTTTTTCCATTCTTTCCCTCATTTCTCCACATCAAATTGCTTGATCATCTGGCGCATCAGCCTGCCATCAAAAGAAAAAACGTCCTCTTCTAATTTGTCTATGATCTTATTAGCGGATAACAACTCAATCTCCAACGCCTCATGTGTCTTTTCTAGTCCTAATAAACGCGGGTAAGTGTTTTTTTCCATACGTTCATCTTTGCCAGCTGTTTTCCCTAACGTTTTCGTTGTACCAATCACATCAAGTAGATCATCTCTTATCTGGAAAGCCAAACCTAAATGTTCGGCTAATCGTTGAAGTAGCAATAAGATTTCTTCAGGTTGCTTCGCTAATATACCTCCAGCTAGCAAGGCATAACGAATCAAACGTCCTGTCTTTCTTTCATGAATAAATGCTAATTCCTCTAATGAAAGCTTTTTTGATTCTCCTTCGATATCTGCAGCTTGTCCAGCCACCATACCTTGTGCCCCCGCACAAACAGCTAATTGCTGAAGCAACAGAAGCTTAGGAGAATGACCCAAGTGTGCCATACTGATCAGCTGGAATGCGCCTGTCAGTAAACCATCTCCAGCCAATATAGCTAACGCTTCGCCGAATACTTTGTGATTGGTAGGTTTTCCCCTTCGAAGATCATCATTGTCCATCGCAGGCAAATCATCGTGGATCAAGGAATACGTATGCACCATTTCTAAAGCAGCTGCTACTTGATAGACGGGAACATCGATAGGCTCATCAAAGGAAGCAACGGCCGCTAAAAGTAATAAGGGACGGATTCTTTTTCCACCTGCTTTCACTGAATAAGTCATCGCATCACAGAGCGCTCTATCCGTCGTATGTTCATCTAAAAAAGACAAGATTTCTTTTTCTACAGCAGGTAGATGAATAGCTGAAAAGTCAGTTAATCTCATCTCAGCTTTCCTCGTTTCCGTCAAAATCAACTTCTTCATTTGATTCTGTCATCATTTTCGTCAAAGTTTCTTCTGCTTTAGCTAAGGTATCTTGGCAATGTTTGCTTAATTCCATTCCTCGTTTAAACGAATCTAGAGCTGATTCTAATGGAACGTCTCCTTGTTCTAGCTGCATGACGATTTTTTCTAATTCTTGCAGTGACTCTTCAAAAGTTGGATTTTCCATATTCTTATTCTCCTTTATCTATCTCTTGTACTTGTCCTTTAACGATTCCATCTTGATAATGGATTGTCAGCAAATCCCCTTGATGAATCTCGGAGACACTTTTTACTACTTGATCATTTAACGTCGTATAGCTGTAGCCTCTTCCCATGATTTTCAATGGACTCAACAAATCAAGAGATTGAACAGCTTGAGCAAAACGCTGCTGCTGTTGTTTCATATATTGTTGGATTTTCTCTTCTAAACGTTTTTCTAGATAAGCAGTTTCTTGGCGGGCTGCTTTGACTCGATAAAGCGGAGCCACTTGTTCCAATTGGTGGCTTAACGCGATCGTTTGCTTTTCTTTTGCATGATAAATCTGCTGTGTAGCTTGATATAATCGCTGTTTCAATTGATCTAATTTGATGGTCTGACCTTCATACAATCTTTCAGGCTGCCGAAAGACATAGGAACGTCGAGCACGCTCGAACCGTTCTTGTTTGCGCTGGATCTGGCGTACAAACGCCTGCTGCAATCTAGCTTGCCGTTCTTGAATGCGCATCAACTCTTCTGACAAAACAGGAACAGCTAATTCTGCAGCTGCTGTTGGAGTAGCAGCCCGAACATCTGCTACTAAATCAGCGATCGTGGTATCTGTTTCATGTCCCACAGATGAGATCACCGGCGTATTGGCTTGATAAATCGCTCGGGCAACCCGTTCTTCATTAAACGGCCACAAATCCTCAATCGATCCGCCCCCACGACCAATGATCATTGTATCAAAATCGCCCATCTCTTCTACTCGTCGGATATTTTTGACAACATTGTCCGCTGCTTGATTCCCTTGTACAACGGTTGGGAACAAAACCAATTGGACAATTGGATACCTTCTTTTCACCGTCGTGATGATATCGCGTATAACCGCTCCGCTTGGACTGGTAAGAATCGCGATTCGCTTTGGGAAACGCGGCAACATTTTTTTAGGACCTTGAAAAAGGCCTTCCTTCATCAGCTTTTCTTTTCGTTCTTCCAATTCTTGATATAAAGCACCTATTCCATCAGGCTCCATGTGCTCTACATAGATTTGATACGAACCTCCCGCTTCATAGAGTGAAATACGCCCAACAACAAGGACTTTCATTCCTTCTTTTGGATGGAATCGTAATTTTTGGAATGCACCTTTGAACATAATAGCAGATATTTTTGCATGATCATCTTTTAAGCTGAAATATTGATGGGCATTGGCGCGTAAACGGAAATTCGATATTTCACCGGTTAAATATACCCGTTCTAAATAAGGATCGGCATCAAATTTACGTTTCAAATACCTCGTTAATGTAGTGACAGTTAAATATTCTTGTGCCATTTATTCACCTGCTCCAAAAGCTTCGGCAGATTTTACGGTTTGATACATCAGCATTGTGATAGTCATTGGCCCTACACCCTTTGGCACAGGAGTGATCCAGCCTGCAATAGGCTCCACTTCATCAAATTTCACATCACCGATCAGCTTACCGTTAGCATCACGGTTCATCCCTACATCGATCACTACAGCACCTGGTTTTACGAATTCTTTTGTGACAAAATGTCCACGTCCTATTGCTACGACTAAGATATCTGCTTCTTGTGCCAGTTCAGCCAGATTTTCGGTTTTAGAATGAGCAACAGTAACAGTTGCATCTGCCATCAAGAGCAGCTGAGCCATCGGTTTGCCGACGATATTGCTTCGTCCGATAACTACTGCTCGTTTACCCGCCGGATCGATAGAATAAGCTTCAAACATTTTCATGATGCCGTATGGCGTACAAGGAATCTTGTCCGGTTTACCCGCAAGGAGTCTGCCTAAATTCATTGGATGAAAACCGTCTACGTCTTTTTCAGGACGGATAGCTAACAGGATCTTTTCTTCATCTATATGCTTTGGCAATGGTAATTGGACCAATATACCATGAAATCTAGGATCTTGATTGTATTTTTCGATTTCTGCAAGTAGTTCGTTTTCAGAAATCGTCTCAGGATAACGCTCTACTGATGAATGGATTCCGATTTCTTTTGCTACGCGTTCTTTATTTCTTACATAGATTTGACTGGCTGGATTTTCCCCTACCAATAAAACAACTAATCCGGGATGGATACCATTATCTTTCAATTTTTGGATTTTTTCAGCAATCTCTGCCTGCATTTTTTCAGCTAATTCTTTTCCGTTAATCAATTCTGCCATCTAACCACTCCCAGATATTTTTTGTGTTTTCATTCTACCATAGAATTTTCCCGATTTATAACAGGTTTATGATGATTCACAGAAAAAAGCTAGGACTTACGCCCCAGCTTCTAATTCTTTTAATACATTGGATAAAACACCGTTGACGAATTTACGCGAACGGTCATCACTAAATGTTTTTGCCAACTCAATTGCTTCATTTAAAGCAACAGCCGCTGGTACATCTGTCACATAAGTCATTTCAAAAATCGCGATACGCAAGATCACCAAATCCATTTTTGAGATCCGATTGATATGCCAATTGTTTTTCAAATGTTTTTCGATCACTTTATCCAATTCATCTTTTTTTGCACAGACACCGCCAACTAGCGTATCAAGATAAACAGGAACAAACTCTGATTCATCTTCATTGATCATGTCGCGGTGGTCTAATTCGATTGCGTTGAAAATCGCATCTTCTTTTGTTAGGTCTGCATTGAAGTCTAACGGAAATAAAGCCTGCAATGCCATCTCCCGAATCACGTGTCTTGATAATTCTTTATTCATTCTCTTCCTCTTCGTCTTCAAAAAGTTCTTCGATTGTTGGTTGTTCTAATTTTTCAGGAACAACAGCTACTACATGGATATTGACTTCAGCTAGATCGATATCTGTCATGAAAAGGACTTGCTGGCTAACCCGTTCTTGCATTTCCATTGCAACTTTAGGAACTGAAACACCATATTCCAGGTAGCAGTAAAGATCTACTTTCAAGCCATCTTCCTCATTTGCCAAGTAAACACCTTTTCCGTGAGCTGCTCGTCCTAATAATTCAGTGACATTGCTGGCAAAAGTTCCGCGCATTCCGTATACGCCTTCTACTTTAGAAGCAGCAATCCCGATGATTACTTCGATGACTTCAGGAGCAATCACAATCTCTCCCAAATCTTGGTTTGCGTTTAAAATCAAATTTTTTTCATCTGCCATTTATTTATTCCTCCCTTTGCCTAAGCACGAGATACATCCGAATTCTCTATGATGCGGCTATAATGATCATTTGGTAAAAAAACTGCCGCCGATCAGCTGCAAATTGCTATGAATTGGAGAAAATATCCAACTTTATTATCTCTTACAGCTTAAAAGTTCTTCTATAGTGTATCATTAAATCAAGCGATTTTCTATAACAAAGTCTGTGAACACTGATTTTTACGCTTACTTCTTTTATGGACGAGACTATAAGATGATCAATTCTTTTGGTGAACGAGTCAATACACGATTGCCATCTTCTGTGATCAGCAAATCGTCCTCAATACGTACCCCACCGATTCCTGGTAAGTAGATCCCTGGCTCGTCAGTAATTACATTTCCTGGTACAAATTGTTTTTCCGCACGAGAAGAAACATTCGGTCCTTCGTGGATCTCCAGACCGATCCCATGTCCTGTAGAATGTCCAAATGCTTCACCGTAACCATGTTTTGAAATATAATCTCTAGCAACTGCGTCTAATTGTACACCAGTCATTCCTGGTTTCGCAGCATCAATAACCGCTAATTGCGCATCTAGAACTACTTGATATATTTCTTTTAATTTTTCTCCAGGATCACCAATAGCGAATGTACGTGTCATATCAGAAACATATCCTTCGTAATAGCAGCCAAAATCCAACGTGATCAAGTCACCTTGTTCGATGAGTTTCTTGCTTGCTACACCATGCGGCATAGCCGAACGCAATCCGCTAGCAACGATCGTATCAAAAGAAACACCTGAAGCGCCAAGAGAACGCATATAAAAGTCTAGTTGATTTGCGACTTCAATCTCAGTCATGCCCGGTTGGATCATTTTCAGGATGTGATCATAAGCCATATCCGCAATATTACATGCTTTTTCGATAATGGCGATTTCTTCTTCATCTTTCACTTCTCTAAGTTCTTCAATCATCTGTGAAACAGGTACTAATTCCGCATCGATGATTTCTTCTAAAACCGAATATTCTAAAAATGAGACTGTTGTTTCCTCAAAAGCTAATGAGTGCAGTTCTTCTTTGCGTACTAAGTTTGCTACCTCATCAAAAATAGGTCCGACATTTTTAATAATTTCAAATCCTTGAGCCTGCGCTGCCGCCTGCTCGGTATAACGAAAATCAGTAATAAAAAATGCATTTTCCAAAGTAATAACAGCTAATCCTGTCGTACCTGTAAAGTTCGTTAAGTAACGAAGATTGTACGGACTGGTAACCAAAAATGAATCCAAATTTTCTTCTTGCATTTTTTTGCGCAATTTTTCTACACGTAGCATCATAATGAAACTCCCTCTTTCTTTGCACGCTTTTTTCTATTATAGCAAACTTTTCTTCGTACACGACAGTTAAATAAAAATTTCCGGAAAACTTCTTTTTCTTTTAAAGAAAGAAAGCCAAAAAGGAGTCACAGTCTCGCTGCAACTCCTTTTAGTTTACTATTTTGTAAAAAACTTATGACCGTTTTCCAAAGAAAAACGAGACAACTGCTACCAAAATCACTGCACCTAAAATAGATGGAATAAGTGCCATACCTGCAGCTTTTGGTCCCCATTCGCCGAAAATCGCTTGTCCAATACTTGAACCAACTAATCCAGCAATGATATTCGTGATACAGCCCATCGAATTTCCTTTGCTGGTGATTGCACCTGCAATCGCTCCGATCACAGCTCCAACAATCAATGTCCATAACCAACTCATAATATAACCTCCTTCTTTGCTAATCAATTTTAGCATAAGGGATTTAAAGGGGACAAATAATTGGTTTGGTCAACTTTTATTTTTTACTTGGGTTTGAAAATCCCTTTGATCCCTCGTTTGATAACATCGACTAAGCTTAATGATTTAACCATATGACTAGGTTCTACATATTCACGTATCGCTTTTAACACCATTTTGGGCTTTTTAGAAGAAAAAGAATAAGTCCCATTTCTTTTTGTTTGGATAGCAAAACGAGGAATCCATTTTCCTTTGAACATAACGGAAGCAATCACATAGTCGACTTCTTCCCATGGAATCTGAACAAATTTTCGGGCATCTCTTTCATTGTAAAATTCAAAACCTTTATCGCCAATCATGATTTTTCCATACTCAGCAATTCCCAGATAGGAAGTAGCATTAATCGTTAAATCGACTTTCGTATTGATTGATTGTACCATTTATTCTACTCCATTCTTTAAATTAACTAGTGAATCAATTATAGATGTTTTTACCTATTTAAGCAAAGAATCTTCTAATGTACTGATAAAAAAACTGTGCCAATAGGAATTGGCACAGTTTTCCAAAGTAACCGTTTTTTCAGAAACAAGTAGTTTCAACCATTACTTAACTTACATATATTTTCAAGATTACATTAACCCAATCAAGTGGAAGACAATACCAACCACAAATAATCCAAGGATAATGACAATAGGTGATACTTTTTTCTTAAGTAACCACATACAGAACAATGTTAAACATAGAGCAGCTAGACCAGGAATCAAGCTATTCAAGTTATCTTGTAAAGTAGTTACTTTTTCAGATGACAGTGACAAACCAGCAGCTTGTTGTTCCAATGCAGTTTTAATTCCTTCTGCACCAGAAGGCAGGTTATTCCAGTCGATATAGGCACCTTTATCAAGTTTGACTGTTGAAACAACAGGAGCAAAGTTAATTGATACCCATCGGTTAACTAGCGATCCAAGAATAAACATCCCTAGAATCGAAGCACCTTTCGTGATGTCTTGTAATAATCCACCAGATAAATCTTCTGTAATTTTAGAACCAGCTTTATAACCAAATTCTTGTGTATACCACATAAATGCCATACGGATGATGTTCCAACCTAGGAAGTAAATGATAGGTCCTAGGATGTTCCCACTCATCGCTAGAGAAGCAGCCAACGCTCCAAGGATAGGTTTTACTGTAAACCAGAATACTGGGTCACCGATACCAGCTAAAGGTCCCATCATACCAACCTTAACCCCTTGAATTGTTACGTCATCAACAGGTGCACCATTTGCACGTTCTTCTTCAAGTGCTAGAGTAACCCCAATAATTGGAGATGCTACATATGGATGTGTATTGAAGAACTCTAAGTGACGTTCCAATGCAGCCGCACGATCTTCTTTTGTTTTATATAATTTTTTGATTGCTGGAATCATAGAGAATGCCCAGCCACCATTTTGCATACGTTCGTAGTTCCAAGATCCTTGAAGGAAAGTCGAACGCCACCAAACAGAAACACGATCTTTTTTAGATAATTGAATTCTTTCTTCTGCCATTTTCGTGTACGCCTCCTTTAATAGTTATCGATTATATCGCCTAGTGGGTCACCAGTATTTGAGCTTCCACCATTATTACCAGAACCGCCACCTTGTTTAGAAAGTGCCAAGTAGATAAGAGCTAAAGCTACACCGATTGCCCCTAGTCCGATAAGTGTAATTTCGGAAACAGTTGCTAAAACAAAACCAATTGCAAAGAATGGCCATACTTCTTTAGTTGCCATCATGTTAATAACCATTGCATAACCTACAGCAACAACCATACCCCCACCGATAGCAAGACCGTCTGTTAACCAGACTGGCATAGATTCTAGCAAACCTTTCACTGGACCTTCGCCGATAGCTAAGATCAATCCAGCAGGAATAGCAATACGAATACCTTGCATGCAGATAGCAATAATGTGCCATAATTCAACTTTTCTAAAGTTACCTTCTTTTGCAGCAGCATCCATTAAATGAACGAATGCAGTTGCAATCGTACGACAGATGATTGTTAATAATAAACCAGCAACAGCAAGAGGGACAGCAATAGCGATAGCTGAAGAAACTCCAGCTCTTCCTTGTCCACCTAATACTAAAATAATTGCAGATGCAACAGATGCTAAAGCAGCATCAGGAGCCACAGCAGCGCCGATGTTTGCCCAACCAAGAGCGATCATTTGTAATGTACCACCTAAGATAAGACAAGGGATTAGGTTCCCAGTAACTAAGCCAATTAACGTACATGCGATTACTGGTTGATGGAAATGAAATTCATCAAGAATTCCTTCCATACCAGCTAAAAATGCAACGATAATGACTAATATCACTTGAATAAAGTTTAATTCCATGATGTTAATCCTCCATTTTTTCTGATAGTTTTACTATGCGTGTTTGTTTAATTCATCTTGTGCTTTCTTCAAAATTTCGTCCATGTTTCCTTTTGAATCATTTGGTACTTTCCGTACATCGAAATTGATTCCAGCTTCTTTTAATTTATTGAAAGTATCAATATCAGCTTGACTAAACGCCAACACTTTATTTGGTTGTACTTTACCAGGTGAATGTGCCATTGACCCGACATTCACTGTCTCCAACGGTACGCCCCCCTCAACTGCTCTTAAAACATCTTGAGGATTTTCAAACAACAGTAACGCGCGTTGTCCGCCAAAATGTTGATCATCTTTCGCAAGTTCGATCATTTTTTCAATTGGAACAACATGTGCTTTTACACCTGGAGGAGCAGCTTGTTGGATCAACTTCTTACGAAGATCGTCTTTTGCTACCGCATCAGAAACAACGATAATACGTGTTGGATTCGTTGTTTTTGTCCACGCAGTCGCTACTTGTCCATGAAGCAGACGTGAATCAATACGAGCTAAAACATAACTGAATTTACCAGGAGCTCCTGCAGCTGATGTTTGTTGTACTGCTGCTTTCGGTGCTTCTGCCGGTTCTAATTCTTCCGGTTTCACTTTTACACCATCTTTTGCTGTTTCAATGATATGCGCTGCAATTTCATGAGCAGATTCCATTGAAAAGCGTGATGCATAGGCTTCAATCAACATTGGCAAATTCAAACCGCTGACGATTGCCCATTTATCTTTGTGCTCTTCGAATAATGTGTTTGATTGATTGAACGGTGTTCCGCCCCATAAATCAACTAAGAATAACACTTCGTCTTGATTATCAAAAGAAGCAACCGCTTCTTCCAATTTGGCTCTCAAGTCATCTGGACCTTCACTTGGTTTCAAAATCACGGCTTTGACGTTTTCTTGTTCGCCAAAGATCATTGAACCGGATTGTAAGATTCCTTCAGCAAATTGTCCATGACTTGCTAGGATAATCCCTACCATATTTATACCTCCTATTTACTTTTGTTGTAACAAATTCAAAAATATTAATAATTGCTAACCATTACAACAGAATTATTTGACCTTTTCCAACAACCATTTTTGTTACACCTTTTTGATTTTCGCTAGTAGTTCCATCAAAAGGATTTTCCTGTCAGCAGGTACTTTTCGAATCTCTAACTCCACTTCTTGACTGTTCAAGTAACGAAAGGAATCAATATCTTGTTGATTTACTGAAACAAAATTGGTAATCATTGATTTGCCTTCAGTAAAACTCATACCGCCGATATTCAACGACTTCAACTGTACACCGCAGCGGACAACCGCTTCAACATCTTGGGGATTGGTGAATAAAAGCATCACTTTTGCTCGTGATAATAGTCCACTATGATAGATTTGAATCATTTTCTGCACGGTTATTACATTTGCTGTGATTCCCGGCGGTGCAGCTTCTTTTAATAGAAACTTTCTCAATTTATCTTGAGCAACTACATCGCTGATCACAATGATACGTTCAACACCTGTTTGCTTCGACCAAACTGTTGCGACTTGCCCGTGGATTAAACGATCATCTATACGTGCCAATCGAATATCCATCTGCAAAACTCCTTCTTCCTCACTACTTCACAGAAACCCCTATCATTTCTGTGTGAACAACCACCTCCTAGCACACACTACTATAAGCAAAAAGCGTGCCAACTTTTTTTGTGATACACTAATTGAATTTAAAGGATTCTTAACCAATACACAAAAACGATACACTATGAAAGTGTATCGTTTTTGTGTATTTAAGGCATAGTGTATTCTTTTTTATCTAGCTGATTATGCACTAGACGTAGCAGATAATACACTTCTTCTATTGGCACTTTTACTTTTATCTTATCTTCTAGCAGGACAACCGAGGCTGTTAATTGATTATAAAGAGGATCACTCATTGTATTCGTCAATTCGTTTTCTTCCACCGTCAACGTTTCATTTCGAATAATCCGTTCGATCATTCCTGCTGTGTGCATCACTAAGTTGATCTTAAAACCATATTCTTCATTGCCAATTCCCATCGTCTGAGAGACTTGTGTAGAAAATTGCCACATTGGATCGATTAGTTTACTACCATTGATAAAGATGAAGTTCTCAGAGATAAACTCAACACATGTTTTTTTAGCTGTCTCTTCATCTAGCGAGACGAATTCAGTTTCTTCCATTTCTGATTCCATAAGCAACTGATCCAAAATGACTTCGATATTTTGATCAATGAAGCGCTCTAAAGGAATAAATGGTGCTTGGATATTCAAATCAGTAATTCCAGTAGTTGCTATGATCTGATATTCTTTTTGGATAACTGACAATTCTTCTTTCACTTCCACAATCGACAAAGCTAGAACTTCTAATTCTGTTTCTTGACGCTTATTTACCGCTCGTTCGATCAATTCTTTGATTCTTTGCGCTGTACCTTCGCCAGATGCACAAATGGCCAAAACAGCTTTTTTCTTATGGATAGGTTTTGTTTCCTGGACAGGTTCTACAGAAGATATTTCTGCGTAACCTCGAAAATTCTTCAATGATTCATGCAACATATCTAAATCTGTCCCTAATACAGAGACCTTTCGCACAGTTTCCAAAACTAG
Source organism: Enterococcus sp. DIV1224 (assembly GCF_050555455.1). Lineage (NCBI taxonomy): Bacteria > Bacillati > Bacillota > Bacilli > Lactobacillales > Enterococcaceae > Enterococcus > Enterococcus sp. DIV1224. The sequence continues at coordinate 1,906,077 of NZ_CP187859.1, forward strand.
AGAAGTTGTTACCATGTCAACGGTACGTACAGGTATCCCGGTGTCTCGCTGAATTTGCGAATTAAATGAGGCGAGGGACCCCATATCCACTAATAGTATGACCCCGCTTCCTTCATCTACTTCTTGTACATTGCGTTCAATTCGGTCTAAAGCTGTTTTCGGATCCATATCCAACGGCATGTCTACTGCTCGTACATTCTCTGCATCTAACAACTGTTGGACAACCTGAACCATACTGCTTGCTGTACTGTTTCCGTGAGCCGCAACGACTACACCGATTCTGCCGCTTGCTTGGTTCGCCCGTAACGAGACGAGTAGAACAGTCAAGTAGTAGTCTTCACTTTCTGGAATATCCACTTGAAAATACGTTTCTATATAACTACGCACTTCTTTCGCAACAGCATATTCATCTGGAAAATCAAATGCCATCTCACGGATATTATCATTCGTATGCCGTTCTTCTCCTAAATTGATCTTTTTCAAAAACGAACTGATATGCAAGCTCATAGCATAAATAAAGTTTTGCTGAAAGTCATATGGTAAAGATCTTTTGACCATTACATAAATCTGATTGGTCACTTCTATGATTTTTGGATCTACAAATTCTGCTAATTTGCTATCTGCATTAAAAGAAAACCCATGGTCTTTATAAAAAGACTTCAGATGGATGTTGATATCTGTAGAAATAAAGTGATTGATTGCTTCTTGGTCCAACCCATCCGACTTCAGCAAAGCTGCTTTATCTCCGATGATATCATATAGATTATAAGGTAATTCATAGGAGTCTGATTGGATTTTCATGATCGTATCGTTTGGTGCTACAGTTATCTTTGGCTCCAATATTTTAGAAAGCTCTGCCATTGCACTGCGGTTGCTTGCTAATTGAATCAATCCGCTACGAATCCCTTCTGTCAAATCATCAATCGTAATCGATATTTCGGGAGATTGCATATGATTTAGAAATCCTCGTGCGCACACTAACTGGATATTCGACTTCAATTGACCTATATTCCCATAAGTCACACTGCCAATCAGTGCTTTTGCTACATCTTCTGTCAAAGAGATCTTTCGTTGCGTGCGGTTCGCTTCGTGGGCAATCATAATTTTTACTAAATCGACTTTCTCATTTGCAGGACGTTTTTCAAAAGCCGGAAGTTTGATATTAATTGGGATACGCCGAACAAAAGTTTCCAATAGCGAAGAGCCTGGATCTTCTGTGGTCGCACCTACGATTCGTACATTTGCTTCATGAGATTTCGTTGTTTCTCCAAGTCGACTGTAAGTCCCGTGATCCATAAAGTAAAAGATCATTTCTTGGCCTTCTGGAGGCAATCGGTGAATTTCATCCAGAAATAGCATACCACCATCCGCTTGATCGATAATTCCCATTTTTTCTTCATCTGCACCTGTAAAGGCTCCTTTTGCATACCCAAATAAATGGCTCATCAAAAGCTCAGGGTTATTCGCGTAATCAGCACAATTGAAAACAATCAGTTCCGTTTCCTCATCTATTACATGATGTGCTTTGGCAAAATGATACATCGCGTGCGCAAAATAAGTCTTTCCTGATCCGGTAGGTCCTGTAATCAAGCAATTTAATCCTCTTGGCGGATACAAGATCGCAGCTTTTGCCTGTTCCACTGAGTTTTTCATGCTACCATTAGCTCCAATGATTTTTGCAAAGATATCCTTAGTATCTATCTGGAGCGTATTTTTTTCTTCAGAGACCGGCGTTTCTTTGTAACTGACCACATGTTTTGCAGCTGGCTTTACGTGCGTAGCGAGTGTTTGATATATGTAACGTACTGGTCGTCCATCTGTCTTTATCAGTTTTCCTTCGCGCACTAGCTGATTCAGATCCTTACTGCTATTCGTTCGTTGGATTCCTAACACTTCAGCAATTTCTTGTGTCGTTACTCCTTGGTCATATTCTGCCTTTGTTAAATGAGCGGTTTTTTCTTTGACATACATATAAATTCGGTCCATGCGTTTTGCCAATGGTATCGCTCCTTTTCTATAGACTGTTGTTCTTAGGCTTCAAAACATAATACTATGTATTTATTTCCGTTTCGTCAACTATTTACCTGATTTTGTTTTGTTGACAACAAGCGAAGGGACAAGCGTAATGAAGATAAAAGAACACAAAATATCAATTCCATTTTTATATTGGAAACAAGAAAAAGAACACTATTTATCCTACAATGATGCTGCTGATAGCAAACAATATCGCTTTCATTAATAAAAACAATCGTTATCAAAACATTCTGATTACAAGATGGCAAAAAAATATTAAGCGTAAAAAGACATGGTAACCTTCGCATCCTTCATTACAACTTTTATTTTTATAAACAAAGAAGAGGCTGTGACAAAAGTCTTGTCACAACCTCTTTAATCGCAAGATTCAATTAAGCTTCTTGAGCTACTGGATAAACAGACACTTGTTTTTTGTTACGGCCTTTACGTTCGAAACGTACTACGCCATCAACTTTTGCAAATAAAGTGTCGTCTCCACCGATACCCACGTTTACACCTGGATAGATTTTTGTACCGCGTTGACGGTAAAGAATTGATCCACCTGTAACTGTTTGTCCATCAGCGCGTTTAGCACCTAGACGTTTTGATTCTGAGTCACGGCCGTTAGATGTAGAACCGCCACCTTTTTTGTGGGCAAATAATTGTAGATTCATAGATAACAACATGGTCTGCACCTCCTATTTATCATTGATTGTTTTAATTTGGATATATTCTGAGTTTTCAGCTTCTATTGATTGTAAACCTAATAAAAGATTTTCTAATAGAATCTCAGCAATATTGTTTTGTTCTTGTGTCATTCCTGAAGTGACTTCGGTATAAAGATAACCGCCTTCTTCTTCATTCATTTCAACAATCGGTTCAAAACCGGCTAATGAGGCAATCCCGTTGACAGTGCTGATCGCTAACGCAGAAACACCTGCACAAACGATATCACTTCCATAAGGACCAGCATCAGCATGCCCGGTCAAAGTGAATGAAACGATCTGACCTGCGTCATTTCGCTTAAATGTTCCTTTGATCATATATAGGCCTTCTTTCTCAAACGCTGATTAAGCGTTGATCGCGTCGATAACCACTTTTGTATATGGTTGACGATGACCTTGTTTGCGGTGTGAATGTTTTTTAGGTTTGTATTTGAAAGTAACGACTTTCTTTTGTTTGCCGTGTTTTTCAACAGTACCTTCAACAGTTGCACCTGCAACAGTTGGAGCGCCTACTTTTGTAGATTCGCCACCTACTAAGATAACTTCGTCAAAAACAACTTTTTCTCCTGCTTCAACGTCAAGTTTTTCAACATAGATTGCTTGTCCAACTTCAACTTTTACTTGTTTACCACCAGTTTTAATAATTGCGTACATGCTATAAAGCACCTCCTTCTGATATACTTAGACTCGCCATCCGAAGTGACAGCATCTGCTGTGCTTATTACTTGTTCTGAGCGGTTGTAGCTGTGGAGTCCACAATTACAACAGTACTAGCTTACCAGAACAGCCGCTGTTCGTCAACTAAATTTAAAGTCAAAAAATGAAATAAAGATTTAAACAATCGTTCTCCTGCTTTTCTTTCCTCTTCGTTTCTGCCAAATAAAATAGTCGCATTGCGTTTCTTTTCTTCTTATAATAAAAGAAAAAGGAGGAGCACAAATGGAATACCCAACAGAATTGATACAAGAGGCTTCTTTAAGGATGAACGACCGTCCTGTAGAAGGGTTTGTCGCTGGGCAAGGACCTCTTCATCCTAAATTAATGCTTGTAGGAGAAGCCCCAGGGAAAACAGAGATTGATACACACATCCCTTTTAGCGGACAAGCTGGAAAAGAATTGATGCAGGCACTTTCTTCCACTGGTTTAACACGAGAAGATGTCTATATCACCAGTGCTGTACGGAGTCGCCCGTATCGCGTGACTCATCGGATCAATAAACGGACACAACAGACAGAAACTGTTTATCCAAATCGTACACCTACGCGATCCGAAGTATTTGCACACGCACCGATACTGGATTACGAACTGATGGAAATCCAGCCAAAATTAATTGCGACACTTGGAAATATTGGCCTGCAACGATTACTTGGTAAAGAATATACTGTTACCAAAAACCATGGTCAACTCTATACAGGTCCCGTCTTACAGCTAACAAAACAAAAAGATGCCTACGAATGGTCAGAAAAAAACTATCGTATCCTTCCACTTTTTCATCCAGCAGCTATTTTTTATAATCGTTCCCTTGTACCTGTTATCCATCAAGATTGGCAAGTACTAGCTTCACTTTTACAACAAGATTAAAAAGAACAGACAAGACGGTGAAATTGTTAGTTTACAGTCTTGTCTATTCTTTTTCATTGTTTTAATGGCTCATTGCAGTATATTTCGCATGCAATGCTGTCAACGCATGAGCAACAGTTTGATGTTGATGTGTGGATGTATATTCCCATAAGTGAGAAAGTTGTTTTTCTACTTCCGGCTGCAAGGAAGTATAGATAATCGTTTGTCCTCTCTGTTCTGCTTTTTCTTGAAATTCATCAAAAACTGCGCGTGCCGTCAAATCAATACTTGGTACGCCACGCATGGAGAAGATGACACCGTCGTGATGGTTTAGTTCTTCCAATTTATTTTTTAGTTTCTCTGAAGACATGAAAAACAGCGGACCGCTGATGTACACTACTGTCCAATTATTCAGCTTTTCCGTTTCTGGCAGCCCCATTCTTTGCCAATCGATTGTTTCTAATGAAATCGTGATAGCCGCACTTTTTACAACAAAAAATACACAACCGCCGATAATCCCAATTACAATAGCAATACTTAAATCAAAGATGACTGTACAAATCATTGTAAGAACAAACAATAGAATAGCTGACCAATATTTATGAACAAATAGCTCCTTAATCGTTCTCCATTCATTCATACGCCAAGCCGTCACGATCAAAACACCTGCAAGTGCCGGCATCGGAATCTGTGACATCACTGGCGCAAAAACAAGCATGGAAAGCAACAAGACAACTGCATGGATCATGCCAGCTAATCTGGTTTGTGCGCCAGATTTGATGGCCACACTTGTACGAGCAATGGCTGCAGTAGCAGGAATCCCGCCAAAAAAAGGAAGCAATAAATTTCCCACCCCTTGTGCCACTAATTCTTGGTTACTGTCTAATGATTTATTCGCCATTCGACCAGCAGAAGCACCACATAATAAGCTCTCAATCATCCCTAACAGAGCAATGCTAATGGCCGGAACGGCTACTTGTTGCAAGGCAGAAAAGCTAAAATCTCCCAAGCCCAAGCGATTACTGCTGATCAGTGTTTGTGGGATGTTACCAACAGTGGCTACTGGTAAATGACACAGTAGCGTAACTACTGTTGCTAAAATGATGGCCAACAGCGAACTAGGCATTCGTTTCGCCCATTTTTTCGGATAGATGAACATCCCTAAAATGACTAGGCCTCCCATAATCAAAGATGCTATGTTTATTGGAAAACCTAGTGTTTGATAACTACTTAGCTTTTCAATAACATTTGTACCTTCCGAATGAACACCAAACAAATTATCGATCTGACCTAATGCAATAATAATAGCAATACCTGAAGTAAATCCTGTGATTACTGGTGCTGGGATAAAAGAAGTTAGTGTTCCTAATCGGAAAAGTCCTGCTGCAAGTAAAAATAGACCTGCCAAAAAAGTAGCAAGCAACACACCTTGCATTCCCTTTGTTGCCGCAATGGACATTAGAATAGCTGCCATTGCGCCTGTCGGACCTGATATTTGATAAAAACCGCCTGATAAACCGCCAATAACGAGACCGGCAATGATAGCCGTAATCAAACCTGCGGACGCATCGGCTCCGCTTGATACCCCAAAAGCCAAGGCTAAAGGCAATGCTACAGCAGCTACTGTGATTCCAGCCAAAAGATCTTTCTGAAATCTTGAAAGATCATAACCTAAAAATTCTTTTTTTAGTGATAAAACATAATTTTTGAACACCTATCTAACTCCTTTTCATGAAATTTTCTAAAATACCATTCATTAGAATAGCATATTTCATGAGAAAAAGTAATATTTTTCACAAAGTTTCCTGTCCAATAGATCCTTGTTTTTCCACATTTAGAAGAAAATAGAAAGCAAGGCCAACAGAGCTAACCCACCTTGTTTTAGTAAAATCCAGCGATCGCTAGTCAGACTTCCATACAATGCAACAATAAAAATTGATAGCAACAGCATACTTGTAATTTCTTTAGGTGCGGAAGAAAGGTAAGCTCCGTAAAGTAGTCCAACCCCTAATAGTCCATTGTATACTCCTTGATTCTTAAATAATGTTTGAACAGATTTTCTGCTTAATTCTTCTTTATTCATTTTAAAAACTCTGCTTGTCGTATCGGAATCAGTTCTTACTGTTTCGATGTACATGATATAAAAAAATTCGATGGCCACTAGAGTGACTAAAATTTTTGATAATATTGACATATTTGCTTCCTCTTTCTGATGGATTTTATTTTTACTTCCTATAATTGTACTAGATAAAGATGTTTTTTTCATTTTATTTGCCTTTGAAAACAAACAATATTGGCACAAAAAACAAAGAAAAACCGTTAGAAACCTCAGTTTCTAACGGTTTTTTAGCGTCACAGGAGGGATTCGAACCCCCGACCGTCCGCTTAGAAGGCGGATGCTCTATCCAGCTGAGCTACTATGACAGGAATCAGCGGAACATCAATAATTATAGATAATTATATTGCTTCTGTCAATACGAAATAGTTATTTAATTAGCAAATAGCCAATTATTTTAATTCAACTACCAAATCAATCCTTTGAAAAGAAACATTCGCTTCCATCTATTCTAAGGTTATCAGTCGAAAACAGGAGTTGCATTGTCTTCATGCTTACTCCTGTTTATTTCAATCTATTCACTATTTCCTTCAGTTGTTTTACAAATACAGTCTCTTTCACATCAAATTTAGATGGATTCTTTGATATAATCAATCACTTACTGATTGTCATAATCATGTATCACCAATCGATTTCTTCTGCTTCTTTTGTCATTAAGATTACACCATCGCCTAATGGTAAGATGGTCGATGTCAAATCAGGATGGTTCATCACGACACGAAGGAATTCATTTAATTTACGATGGATAGCTCGTTTGCCACGAGGAATCTCTTCATCAGGGAGCAAGATCGTCCCTCCTTGGAAAATATCATCTACCATCAAAACGCCACCTTTTCGTAACAAACGCAAACATTCAGGTAAAAATTCAATATATTTTGATTTTGCACTATCCATAAAAATAAAGTCATATGGACCAGACAATTCAGGCAAAATATCTGCGGCTTGCCCTTCAAGCAAGGTTACTTTATCTGTCAATCCTAGACGTTCATAGTTTTTTTTCGCTTTCTCGATCATGACATCGAAACGATCAATGGTCGTAACATGAGCATTTTCTCCGATTGTTGTCGCCATGACACTTGATGAAAAACCGATAGCTGCACCGATCTCTAAGATTCGTTCAGGCTGAATCTGTCCAAGTAAAAATTTCAAAAATACAACTGTTTCGTGGGGAATAACCGGTACTTCTGCTACATGAGCTTCTTCTTCCAATTTGCCTAGCTCACCCGGTAATTTTTTTTGCTGGGTACGCATAAAGTCCAATAGTTCTTCTTTGACTACAGGACGATGCATCATTTCATTGCGCATACTACTCCTCCTCTTTACACATTATACGAACAACTAGCTAAATCTACAAGCTGTATGAGTATTTTCCGTATCACTCGTTCAGAAGAGTAATGGTATCTCTTGAATATATTTGTCTTTTTCAACATTCTCACAAAAATTTCTGTGTTCGTCTCCGCTTCTTCTTCAACTCTACAAAAGTATTCCAAGCTGTGATTCCTGTTAAGCAAAAAGCAATCGTAAAGAATAACCCCTGGATCCATGCAAATGCTGTTTTGGAAAGGACCAGACCAATATATGGAATCTGGAAGATTGGACTACCGATAATATTTCTCTTTTTTACTACTCCAGGCTCGATATAAGTCCGTGTGTCAGCTTTTGTATAAAAGTCGTTGTAGTTGTTTTCAATGGCTATTACGCGACGTGTCGAGATTTTTTTACCTGAATTTTCATAATATGTAATAATATCTCCGACTAAAATCTCATCTGTATTTTTTGGTCGTACATATATCAGATTTCCTTGTGCATAATATGGGTTCATTTCTCTATCCTCAATAATATAAGGAGTCAATCCAAAAATTCGGGGAACCAAGACGACGAGAAGAATAAGTATTAAAAATATAATCAGCGTTACAGAACTAACAAAAGTTATTTTTTTGTAATCAGGCATCGTTTTCAACTCCTTTCTTTCTTCAATCCTTCTTAATCATATAATAACGATAAATTTTTTTCAAATTATAACTGTAAAAACACATTTTTATGACAACGACGTTTTTTGATTCTATTTCCTCATCTTTATCTCATTTTTCATTATAAATAATTGACGTTAGTAAAAAAAACGTTTACCCTAAAATTACAAGTTTTAGAAAGGAATACCTTTATGGCTCTTTTTAATAACATATATAATAAAAAAGAATCTTTCTATATGCGCATAAAATGGAGCATAATAATTATATTATCAGTGTTATTTTTAGCAGGGATTGCTTATTTCTTCTATTTTATCTTCTCTCCTGCTAATAGTAATCAAATGAAAGAAATAAAAGATTCATGGGTTTTCTATTCAAAAGATGATCCTGATTTTAAGTTTGACAGCAAGTACACTCGTACGATTCCTACCGTAGACAAAGATGAAACATTTATTATGGAAACGACACTTGAGAAACCGTTGAACGAAGCAAATTTACTAATCAAAGGAAATCATCAATGGATTACTGTGTATCTAAACGGAAACATTTTATACCAACGGGAAGATTACGACGCAGAAAGCAACCCTGGATTATCACTGGCTGTGATAGATTTACCATCAGATTACATCGGAAAAAAATTGATGATCTCTGTCTCATCTCCTTATCAAAACTACGCTGGGTTGCCACCGAAAGTCTATATAGGTACAACTGGTCCGTTAATCGGTTTTATCTATTCTCAATCAGTACCGCAAGTATTAACGATGATCATTGCAGTTTTCATTGCTATTGGGACGTTTATCTATACCATCTACTTGATGTACAAACAAAAACGGCTTGAATACTCGCTGATTATCTTAAGCTGCTTTGCTTTGGCATTAGGATTTGAAGCTGTTTCAGAAGATATTTTAAGTGGCATCCTTTTTGAACCATTCGTTCACTCTTTTTTATCTCATTTATTTATTATCCTAACCTCGGCTTTCATTATCTGCTATTATTGGAGCCGGATGATTTATTATAAAAAATGGTATGGGATTTTTTGTATAATCCAGCTTTCGATCTTTTCTGGTGTTCTGCTTTATGCAGCTTTTACTTCTGCAGAACTTCCTGAATTGATGCCAATTGCTAATATAGCTAGTGTTATCAGTACTCTAGTCACTTCGCTTACCTGCATTGGTGAAGCATATAAAAACAATCGTTTTTATGTAGTTTGTACACCTTGGATCGTCTTGGTTGCCATTATCCACTGCTTGATTTATATCCAAACAGCACTAGGTATTTATCAAACGACGATCAATTGGTCTACGATTTTATTCATTATTATTTTGATTGTTATTATCAGTTACAATCTGATTGACCACATTCTGAACACAGATAAAGACCGAAGACAAGTAGATTTCTTAAAAATCAAAAACGATTTGCTGGAACAGCATTATGAGCAACTTCGACAGCATATCCAAGAAGTAAATACGCTTCGTTTAGAATTTGTTCAGGAAATGGAAAATCTGCAAGACTTAATGCATACGGATCAAGTAAAAGCAAAAAAATATGTGGAAACAATCTTGGAAGAAGCAAAAAATTTTGAAATGCTGTGTTCTTTTTGCAATCATCAGATGACAAATCTGATTTTCGCGCGCTATCAACAGTTAGCTGCTAAACGGAATATCCAGATCACCTTCCAAGCAGAACTTCCTGAGGATCTTCCTATCAAAGATGATGATCTAGCCCAGCTTTTGATTCATGCCCTAGAGCATTCCTTTAGAGAAACTCATGCCATCGAAAATCCGCTGTATCGAAAAATTCATTTGTCGATACACGAACAAGAGGATCATTTCATCATTTGTTGCGAACATAGTGCACATTATGATACGAATATATTCAGTCGAGGTATCACAGAAGAATTAGATGATCAGGAACGCTTTGATTTGATGATGATGAAAGATGTGGCAGATCGTTACACTGGAACACTAACGCAGGAAAAAGATACATTGATTGATCGAATCACTGTTCAGCTTTCCCGAAATTACTCGAATTCTATATAAAAAAGCAGTGGGATCCAATACATAAGGATTCCGCTGCTTTTTGTTTTTAATAAAGTAAGGTAAGCAATTCTTCTGATTCTATCGCACCAAAATATTTTTTCACATCAATTTGGTCAACTATTTTTGATAGAGATTCTTTATCATATTTCTGTCCCACCAATTTTTTTTCGACATCAGAGATATCTCCTAGTCCGAAGAAATCACCAAAGATTTTTGCTTCTTTAATCATTCCTTCTGATACATTCAAGTGGACTTCGATCGAACCGATAGAGAAACGTTTTTGACGAGAGAAATTGAAATCTGGGGACTTTCCGTAATTCCAATCCCAATTTCGGTAATATTCTTCAGAGATTCGATTGATTTTTTTCCAATCTTCGTCGGTCAATTCGTACGTTTTTACTTCCTCTACTGATTCTACACCAAAAATTTTCAACAAGATTTCTTGACGAAATTCTTCCGTTGTCATTTTTTGTTTTTCTTCGGGAAGAAACGGTTTGATATTCGTCACACGAGAACGGATCGATTTGATTCCTTTTGATTCGATTTTGTCTTTTTTTACTTTTAATGCATTGACTACTTCATTGATATCAGAGTCGAACATGATCGTTCCATGAGCAAACATTCGGCCATTGGTAGCATACATCGCATTACCGGAAAATTTCATACCATCAATGACTAAATCATTTCGGCCTTTCAACTCAGCCCCGGCAACACCCAATTCATGAAGTGCTTGGATGATTGGTTGTGTTACTTTCGCAAAATCACGGAAGGAATCACCATCATCAGGCATAATAAAACTAAAGTTCAAATTCCCAAAATCATGGTAGACAGCTCCGCCTCCGCTTAGACGGCGGACCACATGAATACCATGTTCTTCCACATAATCTCGATTGATTTCTTCAATCGTGTTCTGATTCCTACCGATGATGATTGAAGGTTCATTGATATAAAAGAGCAAAATGGGTTCATCTAATGGCATTTCTTGCAACAAGTATTGTTCAATTGCTAAATTGATTCTTGGGTCGTGGTTTTCATTTGGTACAAAAATCATGTTCTTCCTCCTAAATGTCAAACACTTTGTCAACTGCAGCAAGTTCTACATCTATCCCTTTACCTGCTGCTTTTTGCGCTTCATTTTTCAATTGTTCTAAGTCGCCAAACTGAGGTAGATGGGTAAGTACAAGTTTCTTTACGTTAGCTGATTTCGCCAGTTCTCCAGCTTCTTTTGAAGTGAAATGTGCATGATGATGTTCATTTCCTTCAAATAGATAGGTATCTGCTAGAAACAAATCAGCCTCTTTCGCAAAATCAGCGAAACTTTCCAAATAACCTGAATCTCCTGTAAATACGAATACTTTCCCCGTTGCTTCTTCTACGATTCGCATGGCGTAACATACTACTGGATGGATTGTTTCCATAAAAGTAATCAGAAAAGGACCAATTTTTAATTCTTCGGCTTCAAAATAAGGATGTCCTTTTGAGACATTCGCCATCGTCAATTCTTCAAAGTGGACAGAATCTTTTGTGTGCCCGTAAATTGAAAGCAATGTCTCCGGATCTCTCTTGGGATGAAGTTGCCAGTAATACTGTAATACACCAAGATCAGCAATATGATCATGATGATAATGGCTAAGGATCACAGCATCCAAATCAAGTGGATCAAGATGTTCTTGTAATTTGATCAGCGTAGCACTACCTGCATCAATCAACAAGTTGAAACCGTCAGATTGAAGTAAATAACCTGTTGTCCCTTGATTATTATAAGGATACGCCCCTAAGCAGCCTAAAACAGTTAATTTCATCATACATTCCCCCTCAAAGATTTATCCTACCACAAAAGTTATTTTTCTAATGAATGAACTGCTTACAGATTAAGCAAAATAGGCTTCTGGACCACCTTTTTCAATCCGTGCTTGTTCATAAAATTCTGCAACTGATACATTCACATAAACGATGACCCACAAAAGACCGATGAATAAAGCGATTGCCCCTAACAAATACCAGCCGATAAAAGATAGTTGCAACAAAATATACGTACCGATTCTATCTTTCAATAAGAACCAGCCATATTTTAAGCATTGTACGACCGACAAATCAGGATAGTCGAACTTCGTCCATGCAGCAAATTGGAACAATCCGCCAACGATGCTCATGATAAGTGCTGAAACAAAAATCATCCCTACCATTGATAAAACAAAGCTGATATCAAGAAAATCTCCTGGCATGACATCCGTAGGTACCGTACTTGAATTGAAAAGCAACTGCGTATAAGCACTCACTCCGCTGATTAAAAACATGGGCAGAAAGATCAAACTATTGAGCAACCAGTTGATGATTGAATTAATCAAATTGATGACAAGTATCGAACCAAAATATTTTTTTTGGAAAACTGAAAATAGAAGATTGCTTTTTGGTCTGCCACCTCGTACAACTACTAACGCAATATAAAACAATGCATAGTTGAATGCGAATAAAAGCAAATTATTGACTAGAAAACTCAATAGGTTTTGCTGCATGCTTTCTTCCGTAAAAGGACTGAAACCGTCAAAAAAATTCTGTATGACGCTTGTGAACAATATGGATAAGAAAACAAGCCAAGCATTGATTCCCCATTGATTCTCTAAAGAAGCTCGCGCTTTTTTTCGATATTCAGAAATAGGCATTTTATTATTCATTATTCATAACTCCGGATTTGTTCAACTGTTTCACTATCAAGCCGTTTCACTAACTCAGTAACTAGCTTCACTGTATTCAAATAATCATCTTCATGGATCACTGATGTGTGGGAATGCAAATAACGAACAGGAACAGTAATGGCTACAGAAGGAACACCGTCTCTTGTCAAATGCATTTGTCCTGCATCCGTTCCACCGCCAGAGATCACTGTATATTGGAATGGGATAGCCATTTCCTCTGCTACATCGATAACGAAATTCAATAATTTTTTGTGCGGAATCATCGATGCATCAAAAATCAAAATCTGTGGACCTTTTCCTAAAATCGAATCTGCTTCTTTTGGTGTCATTCCTGGAGTATCACCTGCTGTACCAGTATCTAAAGCAAAAGCAATATCCGGATTTACAAGGTGCGTGCTTGTTCGAGCGCCTCGCAAGCCCACTTCTTCTTGCACATCGCTTCCTGCAAATAAAACATTTGGATGTGCTTCTTTAGATAGATTCTCCAATACTCGCAAAGAAACAGCTGTCCCTATCCGATTATCCCATGCTTTTGCCAGTAAATATTTACTGCCATTCATTCGTTTGTATTCAATATATGGGGTGACCATATCTCCCGGACGTATGCCCCACTCTTTGGCTTCTTCTTGGTTTGATGCGCCGATATCAATAAACATATCTTTGATTTCATATGGTTTATTTCGTACCTGAGGTGTTAAAACATGCGGTGGTTTTGAACCAATTACCCCGTGAATGATTTTTCCTTCTCGTGTTTTGATTTCCACTTGTTGAGCAAGCATCACTTGTCCCCACCAGCCTCCAAGTGTTTGGAACTCCAAGAAGCCTTTTTCGGTTATTTTTGTTACCATAAAACCAACTTCGTCCATATGACCAGAAATAAAGACTTTTGGTCCTCCGCCAGCGCCATGCTTAGCAATCACACTGCCTAATCCGTCATAAAAAATATCATCAGCGAATGGTTTAGCATATTCTCTGAATACTTCTCTTACCTCTTCTTCATTCCCAGGTACTCCTTTTGCAGAAGTCAAATCAATTAGTAGCTGTTCTTCTTTTGTATCCAAATGTTTTCCCCCATTTCTATATTCATATTGTGATTATACCATTGCTTTTGTTTTTTGTTCAGGCAAACTTGGTATTTTTACTGTTTATTTCAGAATATTCTAAAATAAATAAAACAGGCAGATATCCTCCACCTGTTTTATTTATTTTAATCGTAGTTTATCTGGTACTTGCTGTTGCCAAGCTTTGCTGAAAAAAGCATCATCGAGATGGTACCTACTAGGAAGCTGGTTTTCTTCTAAAAACGGTCTAATCTGTTGATCTGCGGCCAGCCAGCCTTTCCACCCTAAATGGATCGTATCTTCCATAAAATAATTGGTACCAGCTTGATTGACAAAATCAGCTATTCGATTGAATCCTTGGCTATTTAATTGAAATTTGATTTTTTTGGCAAATCCTTGTAGCATTTCTTGAGATAGTCCGGTATAATCGCTCCATTTCTCGTTGACCGGTGGAATGATAAACAACACTTCATTATGGTTTTTTGCTAATTGATCCAAGATTAGCTGAAAATCAGAAAATTCTGGTGAAAAACGATAATCCCAATTTTTTTGTGACTGTTTGAGTTCTGGCTCGTGGGATCGGATACGATGTGTATAAAAATCGTTTTTCAAACCAAATGGATTATTTGTCGTTTCTTGTTTTCCAATCTCATCTGCCAAAATGGATAATTCTGTTTCTTGATAGTGGTCTGGTAATTGTTTTGATTCATGATCGATTTTTTGCTGACGATCTTTCAAACCGATATCACTGAATATCTCATCCTCACGCTTCAACATGTTCCATTGGCTGTGCAACTGATCCAAAGAATCAGGTAAAGGTAACTTTCCTTCTTTAATCGTTTGTAGAATTCCTGTCAGCGTATCGTTCTCTTTTACTTTTGAAAAAGTTAATAGTCTTCTAGCTAAATAGCGATCAGCTGATGTAACTTTTTTCAATGAGAACAACCAATCATAGGTCTGAAGTTCAGAATAGTAAGTGTTGAAATAATCTGTTTTTACACCATCTTTTACAAACCATTGAGGCGAGATGATAAACACCACTTTTTTGTTTTTCAAATCATCCCCTGCAGATCGCATCATCATATATTGACTTAATGATTGTGTTCCCGGCGCTCCTAGCAAGAAAGGACGATAACCTCTATCATATTTTTCAGCCAAAACAGACGGATGAAATGGACTGATCCTGCTTAATTCACTCGACCCAAAAAAGGGGATATATTGTTTTTCAGACAAAGCTTTGTTTTTTATTGCATCGCCCTTTAGTACATTTGCTGACATAGATGAAGACGCTCGCTTGATTACTTCCGGGTTATCAATATTTACTCGATAGGAAGAAGTGAAGAATAGGGCAAGCAGACCAAAAGCGAGAACAACAGGTCCAAAAATAGCAAAGAGTTTCTTTTTCATACTCAACCCTTCAATGCAGTTGCTTGTTGAATGATTTTATTCGGTGTGCGCCAATCCTCCCGCTCGAATTCAGAGACTGGGACTTGGATATCCAACTCTCCGTCTAGCTCGACTAATAATTGCACAGATGCTAAAGAATCAAGCAAACCTTCATCAAATAGATCAATATCACGATTTTTTCTTACTTCATCTGTTCCTGTTATTTCTTCTAAGATTGATAAAATTTGTTCTTCCATTTTCCTTTTCTCCTTTGTTATATAAATTAATATGTCACTATTCGTTAGCTAAAAAAAAGTTTATCTAAAAATCCTGAAAAAATCAGGAAGCTGAAACATACCGCTTGAAATGTCAAAAATACGGCTACGCCATGCGTAAATTTGTTAGAAGGCAACTGATCTTTATGCTTCTTCTTAAATCGGATCCATGCATCTGTCAGACAGATCAGACAAGCATGATACAGACCGTATACGATGTAGTACCACGTCAATCCATGCCAGACACCCATTAGAAGAAACAAAGCGAAATACCCGATATTTGACATCACGATCTTGCTTTTAAAGATTTTTTTCTTCATCATGAAGAACATCAACCGCATATACACGTAATCGCGGAACCAAAAAGACAAGGTCATATGCCATCGATTCCAGAATTCTTTGATATTCCATGATAAAAATGGTTTATTGAAATTGATTGGCGTCTGATACCCCATCATGTAGCTTGTACCGACTGCGAACAAACTGTAACCTGCAAAATCAAAAAATAAATACATGCTATACACGTACATGTAACCCACTAACGCCCATGAAATCCCACCATGCTGTAATGCGATGCGCCCTACTGCAGGGAGCAGTACTTGACCAAAATAATAACCGATAATGAACTTATATAAAAAACCGACAAAAATATTTTGGACGCCTTTTCCCAAGAGATCAACATATTTATCACGAACAGGTGGATGGAGCTGATCCTTTTCAAATCTCCTATAACGATCGATGGGTCCAGAAGATATTGTCGGGAAAAACAGCAGAAACTGGATATAACGAAATGGATTATATACTTTGATCATGCCATCTCTTATTTCCATGATCATTTGCACAGACTTAAAGGTTAAATAAGAGATTCCTAAAAAACCAAGTAGCGATGCTTTTCCATGTTCAAAAAAAGGAGTCACTTTCGTTAAAAACAGTGGAATTATTGCTAAAATAACGGCGGCGTAAAACCATCCTGTTTGATTTTTCCTTTGCCGGTGAACAAAATAGCCCCATACAAGGATTGTCTGCCAAAAAACATACCCAATCAGCGCCGCTCCCTGTTCCCAATAAGTACCTCCAAAGCTGACAAATAAAAAGAAAAGTGTCACCACTGATTGATAAATTGGTAATCTTTTTTTCCATATCAGTAAAGATAGAACGATTGGTATAAGCGCAATGGCTAAAAGAAAAAAATAAAACGGCTCTGCGTAAGGGATCATATGAGGAAACATCATTCAGGATTCACCTCAGCTGTTAATTTTTTTCGATCAATTTTTCCATTTACTGTCTGAGGCAGCAAATCGACATAATGGAACTTCTGAGGAATCATATACTCCATCACAACTTGCAGTAATTGTTCTTTGATCGATTTGGTCAGTTGAAAATCCGGTTGTTTCGTTGTGTTTTCTAATACGATGAAAGCAACAAGCTGCTGCACTTTTGTTCCTTGATATTTTGGTACGACAACGGCTTGTTTGATCCGGGAGTCTTGCAACAGATAATGTTCGATATCCCCTAACTCGATCCGGTAACCATGTAATTTGACTTGCTGATCCATACGGCCTTCATAAAATAAAAGCCCGTCTTCATCCAACCTTCCTGCATCCCCTGTATGGTAACTTGCTAAGTCATTTTGACAAAAGAACGCAGCTGCTGTTTTTTCTGGATTGTTCAGGTAACCTTTTGATACGCTTGGCCCTGCAATAATGATCTCACCTGTTTCTCCTTTTGGAACAAGTTTGTCTTCTTGGACAATAGAAACTTTGGTGTCTTTTTTTACATAGCCGATCGGTAGTCGGTCATATTTATCTAGTACGTGCTGATTAATCTGGATACTTGAAATAGCCACAGTTGCTTCTGTTGGGCCGTAAGTATTATATATCCGTGCATTTGGGAATCGATCAAGTAGTGTTTCTGCAGTTTTTTTTGTCAATTCTTCTCCGCAAAATAAAAACATGTCCAATTCTGGTACATTTTCTCCATTGAAGGTAGGCTCCATCAAGCAAATATCCATAAAAGATGGAGTAGAAACCCAAATATTCAACTTCAAGTTAGGCAATGTCGCGAATAATTGACGAAAATCTTGAATAACTGCTTTATTTAACGGCTTCAGCATTCCACCAGAAACTAATGCAGGATAAATAGAAAATACCGATAAATCAAAAGAAAATGGTGCTTGGGCTAAGAAATGCATACCAGGCTTGATCCCAAAGTCTTCCATCGTCCATTGAACAAAGCTGACTAGATTATCATGACTGATTTGTACGCCTTTTGGTTCTCCAGTAGTACCAGAAGTAAAAATAATATAAAAATTTTCTGTACCTTTTACGCTGTTTCTGGGATAAAATTCTACTGGTATCTTCTCGATTTCTTGAAATTCTTCTTTTGTTACGACAGGAACAGAAGGAATGTCTTCTATCCAATTCCCAATACTGATGACCATAGATGGTTTAGCCACCCGAAAGATCGACAGGATACGTTCTTTGGGTGTGTGTTCTTCAATTGGCAAATAGGCATGACCAGATTTGACAATTCCTAGAAATGCGACAATCATCTCAAATTCTAAATTACCAAAAACGACGATTGGTCCATCCCCTTCTACCTTTTCTTCTAAATAATAAGCAAGTGCGTCTGATGCTTGTTTCAATTCTCCAAAAGTATGCATCTCATCCGCCTGATAAGCAATTCGATCAGGTTCGCTTATTCCCCAATCATCGACTGCTTCAATAATCGTTTTGATTTCCATACTCTTCCTCCTAAAATTCGTTATAGATAAATGTTCCTCCTTGAATATTTTTATAGTGATACAGGTAGATCAGGAACAGCAGTACCGCACTATAAAAAATTGTTCGAATGATGAATTTTCCCCAATAATTCAATTTTGGATTAGACCACCATTTGTTCATTGGATTCCCTCCTCATATAACCTCACACAAAGTGTAACGAATTTTGACAAAAAGAAACATGTGTCTAGCTTACAGAAACCGTTTTTTTACTAACAGTTTTGTCACATAGCTTTTATAAAAATAGCACATCAAAACACTGCTTTTTTCTTTATAATTTCTAGTAATTTTAAAAAATATAAAAAATAAAGAGGTTGTGACAAAAAGCGTGTCACAACCTCTTCTTCCAAATAAACGGTGTGTAAAAGCTTGCATCTGCGGTAATAAGTCCAGCTAAATCAAAAACATGGGAAACTATTTTTGCTTGGCTGTTTCTTATTACTTGATGCAGGACAGCTTTTTCACAATCTCTTCTTTAAACGGTGTTTAAAATTTAGTACTTTTTATTATCTTGTCTTATTCCGCCTGTCATTCCTCGATAATCCGACAATATAACTGACTCGTAATGACATAAAGCAAAAGATAGATAAGGATCAATAAGCCACTGACAAGATAAGCCAACCAATAATCGGCAGTTTTGATATACTGAGTGAAAACATTGATTGCAAATACTGCATGAGTGATTCCTAATATCATGGGTGGAAAAAAGGTAAGTGCGTTTTGCTCGAAAATCATCCTTCTAATTCTTCTTTGTGGTATCCCCAGTTTAGTCAATAGGTGATAATTTTCTTTTTCTTCCTCTGCTTCTGCTAATTGTCGAACGGTCAGAATACTGCCAGTAGCAATAATGACGATCATTCCGACAAACAGTGTGACAAAAATATTGATACCAATCCGCCGGTTGACTGCACGCAATTTTGAATAGCTGGAGGAGAAGTTCAACCGAGAACCTTCTTGACTAAATTGCGCTTCCTTCATTTTGTCATCTGGCAGTTTCTTTGTACTAATTTCTCCTTGCAGACGCCCATTTACGATATCATAAGAATAATAAATAGCATTGAGCCACTTTATCGACATTTCACTGCTCAGTCGTTCATCTATCTTTTCATTATTCTCACCTGACACATCCACATTGACTACTTGATAATCTACACCTTTTGCTTTTTCAAAAACGTTATCATCCACGACTAGTACAGGACTTAGATATACCATCGTTTCGTCACCTAATACACTTGGAAGCATTTGTTGAATCTTCAACTCTTGATTATCTGGCAATCCAATACTAGAACCATATAATGAAATATTCCGGAAAAGAGTTTGCATTTGATCAAGCAAAACAGTATAGTTAGGAGATTTCAAAGAAACGTTTGGCAAATCCGGATTAACTTTTCTGAAGGCTTGATATTCTGTTTCTGTGATCAGATTAGCAGTTTGAAACATAGGTTCTTCGAGATCTGGTCTGTAGATACTACCTATGACTTTATAATGCAAGGTGATTTTTTTAGTTATCTTCTGTCCTTCCTCTGCCAGAATAGGCTTGATTTTTTTTTCTGTCTCGACATCAAACTGATAGTCCATCGGGGAGGATACTTTCTCCTGATACGATAAAATAGTAGAAATACTAGCCGTACCGCCAATCGTCATTAAAGAAATTCCAAGAATGACTGTAATTAGAGAATTCGTCCGCCAGCTTTTGAGCAGGTGCACTTGTGTATTACCTATTATTAAAAAATTGATCCCATAGTAATAGAGCTTCCATTTACTCAATATGATCAAAAAGAGTCGAAATGTATAGCAGAAAAACAAATAAGTACCAATCACACAAATGAAAAAGATCAGAAAAGGCAAAAAGAGAATGAATGTCTCAAGGTAATGATGACTGATCATCCATGAAGTGATTTCTCTAAAATGACTAGCCCCAAAATATCCGCTCGTTAAAAGCAATAACCCAATGACAGCGAGTAATCGATGCCTTGTTCTGAAACGCATCGTTGAACTATCTGCTTGTTCTTTTTCTCCAAAACTTCGAATCATCGGGTAGCGCCAGATTTTCCATATCGAATACACAGATACTGCTAAAAGGATGATGAAAAAAGCAAATAAAGTATCTGCGACTGATGGAATGGAGATAAAAAACGGACTATTAAGATCCATATCCATCATTCGAACCAAAATCATGGAAAAGAGTTTGGAGAAAATAATGCCGAGCAATATCCCAAAAATACAGGCAAATAACCCAATTATCATGATTTCCAATACATATATACCTGAAATTTGTAGTTTGTTCATACCAAAAAGTTGATAGATACCTATTTCTTTTTGTCTTCTATTCAAAAAAAATCGGTTGGCACTGAATACGAAAAAAAGTAAAACGACAGTAATGATCAGTCCGCCAAAACTCAATCCGCCATCTATCGAAGTATCTGGACTTGCTCTTCTAACTAAAGATTGATCATAGGTCATTGCGCTGAATGAATAATAAATCATCACGGATAAAGTCAAACTGAAAAAATAAACAAGATACCCTCGGGACTGCCGAAAAAAGCTTTTGACGGCTAATTTATACAGCATTCATTTTTCCTCCTCCACCAATCGTCGCCTGCATGTCGATTACTTTTTCAAAGAATTCTCTTCTTGTCCCTCTTCTCACAACTTCTGAAAAAATCACGCCGTCTTTGATAAATAAAATTCTGTCACAGTAGCTCGCTGTATATGGGTCATGGGTGACTAACAAGATTGTCGCTTTTTCTTTTTGATTCATAGTCTGTAAATAATTCAACAATTCTGTGGCCGACTTCGAATCTAGAGATCCAGTTGGTTCATCTGCAAAGATTACTTGTGGCTGAACAACAAGGGCTCTAGCGGCTGCAATTCGTTGTCGCTGACCGACAGAAAGCTCATCTGGATATCGTTTTAGCAGTTCTTCTATATTCAACAATTGAGCTACGTGTCTTACTCTCTTTTCCATCTCTTCCTTAGTCATCCGTTCAACTGCTAGGGGCAATAGGATATTGTCTTTTGCATTTAAAGTATCGATCAAATTGAATTCTTGAAAAATGAATCCTAGTTTTTTTCGGCGAAAGTCACTGAGCTCACTATTTTTCATTTTTGTGATTTCTTTTCCTTGGATCAAGACACTACCCATCGTAGGCAAATTGATCGTGGATAAAATATTCATCAACGTCGTCTTGCCTGCACCGCTTGGACCCATGATCCCAACAAATTCGCCTTCTTCTACTGTGAATGAGATATTATCTAAAGCTTTGACGGGAGAAAGTTTGCTACCGTAGCTTTTACTGAGATGTTTCACTTCGATCATCTTTTCCAATTCTTCTTCTCCTCTTTCATTTCTGTTTATTTGCATAGTAGCATATCTACGAACAATTTGCTCTTATGTTTTTGTCACTTTTTCTTAGCCCAAATAAAAAAATTTTATTCAATTATTTTATTCAGCTAAATTAAATATGCAAAAAATAAATCCATCAACTACAAGTTTTCACTTTTTTTCACAATAAAATATACACTACATATAGTATAGAAATCCAATTATACAGCGGATTGAATACTATATATAGCCGATAATTAGTTGCTCCTTCCTAAATTTTGTTTTATGATAGACAAGAACAATTTAGCAGGAGTTGAAGATAATGAAAGTAAATTATGAAGAGAAAACAGTCGTTACTCAGCAACCAGAGGCACACCAGATGAAAGTTATCAAACGAGATGGCCGCCATGTTGATTTCGATGAACAAAAGATCAACGAAGCACTAATCAAAGCTGAAAAGAAAATTCACGGCTCATTATCCCCACTTACTTACGAAAAAATCCAAATGATTGCAGACTTGGTTGTCCAAGAAATCAAAAGCCGGTTTGCTGAAAATGTCAAGATCTATGAGATTCAAAACATCGTGGAACATATCTTATTAGAAAAAAACGAATATGAATTAGCAGAAGAGTATATCAATTACCGTACAAAACGGGATTTTGCTCGCAGTAAAGCGACAGATATCAACTTTTCGATTGAAAAACTAATCAACAAAGACCAGACTGTCGTGAATGAAAATGCAAATAAAGACAGTAATGTTTTCAATACACAGCGTGATCTAACAGCCGGCATCGTCGGAAAATCGATCGGACTGAAAATGTTGCCGCCACATATAGCAAATGCCCATCAAAAAGGTGATATCCATTACCATGATTTGGATTATCATCCTTACACACCGATGACAAATTGCTGCTTGATTGATTTCAAAGGTATGCTGAACAACGGTTTCAAAATTGGAAATGCGGAAGTGGAATCACCTAAATCTATCCAAACAGCGACAGCACAAATCTCACAGATCATTGCTAATGTTGCGTCAAGTCAATATGGTGGCTGTTCTGCCGACCGAACAGATGAATTGCTGGCTCCTTTTGCAGAATTGAACTATAAAAAACATCTAAAAGACGCGGAAGAATGGATCGATTCGCCAGAACGCCAAAAAGAATATGCAAAAGCAAAAACCAAAAAAGATATCTTCGATGCTATGCAAAGTTTGGAATATGAAATCAATACCTTATTTACTTCAAATGGGCAAACCCCTTTCACTTCATTAGGGTTTGGTTTGGGGGAAAATTGGTTTGAAAGAGAAATCCAAAAAGCGATTTTACAGATCCGAATCAATGGATTAGGGAGTGAAAAGCGAACAGCTATCTTCCCTAAACTGATCTTCACTTTAAAAAAAGGTGTAAACTTAAACCCTGAAGATCCTAATTACGACATCAAACAACTAGCATTGGAATGTGCAACGAAACGAATGTATCCTGATATTCTGAATTACGACAAAATCGTCGAATTAACTGGAAGTTTCAAAGTACCTATGGGCTGTCGTTCATTCTTGCAAGGATGGAAAGACGAAAATGGTCAAGAAGTAAATGTCGGACGAATGAATTTAGGTGTGGTTACATTGAATTTACCAAGAATCGCGATCGAATCAAAAGGAGATCAGAACAAATTCTGGCAGCTATTGTCTGACCGTTTAGAAATCATGAAAGATGCGCTTCTCTATCGTGTAGAACGTTGTAAAGAAGCCATTCCAGCAAATGCGCCAATCTTATACATGTATGGTGCTTTCGGAAAACGTCTTTCACGTACCGATTCTGTCAATGAATTATTCAAAAACCGCCGAGCTACTGTATCATTAGGCTACATTGGATTATATGAAGTTGCTTCAGCTTTCTTCGGTGGCGAATGGGAAACAAACCCAGAGGCAAAAGCTTTCACACTTGACATCGTCAAAGAATTAAAAGCCAATGCGGATGCATGGGGTGATGAATACGGTTATCATTTCAGCGTCTATTCAACACCAAGTGAAAGTCTGACTGATCGTTTCTGTCGTTTAGATACAGAAAAATTTGGTATCATCGAAAATATCACAGATAAAGAATATTATACAAACAGTTTCCACTATGATGTACGTAAAAACCCAACGCCATTTGAAAAATTGGAATTTGAGAAGGATTATCCAAAATATTGTTCAGGTGGATTCATCCACTACTGTGAATACCCTATGCTCCAACAAAACCCGAAAGCCTTAGAAGCTGTATGGGATTTTGCATATGATAAAATCGGGTATCTTGGTACGAATACGCCAATTGACCATTGCTATCAATGTGGTTTTGAAGGTGATTTCAAACCAACAGAACGAGGCTTCGAATGTCCAGAATGTGGAAATCATGACCCAAAAACATGTGATGTAGTCAAACGTACTTGTGGTTATTTAGGAAATCCACAAGCTCGTCCGATGGTACATGGACGCCACAAAGAAATTTCCTCACGTGTGAAACACATGAAATGAGGTTGTGAAAAAGCTGTCCTGCATCAAGTAATAAGAACAGCTAAACAAAAATAGCTCCTCATATTTTTCGTTTAGTTGGGCTTATTACCGCAGATGCAAGCTTTTGAACACCGTTTATTCAGAATAAGAGGCAGTGACAAATCTTTTTTCACCACTCTCTTTCGATGCTTTGTACCTTTGAACGCTCTCTATCAAAATAAGAACAAGCTTTTTTTGAACAATGGATTTAGGTCGGTTTGTTCTTATTTATGTGGTCGAGTAGATTTTATCTTCAATAGCTATATCTTTGAACCTTAAATGAAAGAAGTTTTTTTATGAGAAATCCAAAACCAAAAGAATGGTTAGCAAAAGACTACAGTCAAAACTATATTGCTGACTACAAACCGTTTAATTTTGTCGATGGTGAAGGTGTCCGTAACAGTCTTTACGTTAGTGGCTGCTTATTCGCCTGCGAAGGTTGCTTCAACAAAGCGGCGCAAAATTTTCGATATGGCAAACCATTCACACCTGAATTAGAAGAACAAATCATCGCTGACTTGCGCAACGATTACGTACAAGGACTGACTTTATTGGGCGGCGAGCCTTTTTTGAATACAGATGTTTGTTTGCAAGTCGTACGACGTATCCGAAAAGAGTTCGGTACGACAAAAGATATCTGGTCATGGACAGGCTATACCTTTGATGAATTGTTACAAGATTCAGAAGATAAATTAGAACTCCTTTCGCAAATCGATATCCTTGTTGACGGACGCTTTGAATTGAGCAAACGTGACCTAAAACTACAATTTCGCGGAAGCAGCAACCAGCGAATCATTGATGTCCAAAAATCTTTAGAATCCAACCAAGTTATGATTTGGGAAAAATGTACGGATGCAACAGAAACCTATGAACAAATCAAAAAACAAGACTTGATATAAAAACAGCTTTGAGAGAGAAAACGGATTTCCATTTTCAACTCTCAAAGCTGTTTTTATATTTCTTGATTTCCCCATAACGGAAGGACGATATTTTCATAGTTCATCGGGTCAAGATTCGTCAAGGTGATTCCTAACAATCGGATCCCTTTTTCTACTCCCAAGATTTCCTCCCATATAAGACTTGCTTGATAAAAGAGCGCTTCTTTTTTATAGATGTATTCTGGCAATGTCACTCTTTTGGTCACAGTAGAATAATCCGTGTACCTGACCTTCAAAACCACTGTTTTCCCATGTTTTTGGACTCTTCTCAGTGCTTCTTCTACTTTTTCAGCTAGTTGGCGCAACTGAGCCAGCACGGCTTCCTCCGTTTGCAATGGCTGTCCATACGTATGCTCTTTTCCCACAGATTTTCGCTCTCTTGTAACATTTACTGGAGAATCATGGATTCCTCTCACTTTACGATAAAGAGAATAGCCCATTTTTCCAAAATTTCGAATCAACATCATTTCTGTGCATTCATATAGGTCTTTTCCTGTATAAATCCCTAACTCATGCATTCTAGGTACAGTTTTCTTTCCTACTCCATGAAATTTTTCAATTGGCAAAGCTTTTAAAAATGGCACAGCATCTTGAGGTGCAACTACTGTGATCCCTCTAGGTTTTTGATAGTCTGATGCTAATTTGGCCAAAAACTTATTGTAACTTACTCCCGCAGAACATGTTAGCTGGACTCTTTCCCAAATATCTGCCTGGATCATTCGGGCGATTTTGATGGCTGACTTGCAATTGATTTTATTTTCGGTCACATCAAGATACGCTTCATCGATACTAACTGGTTCCACAATGTCTGTATAATGATAGAATACTTCCCGTACTTGTTTGGAAATCTCGCTGTATTTATGATGGTCGCCAGGCTTAAAGATGGCTTGCGGGCAAAGTTCATACGCTTTTTGTGCACTCATTGCTGAATGAATTCCGAATTTTCTTGCTTCATAATTTGCCGTAGTCACTACTCCACGCCCACCAGTGTCATTGGGATGTCTAGCAATTACTAATGGGTGCCCACGAAACTCAGGATGATCTCGTTCTTCAACAGAAGCGAAAAAAGCATCCATATCGATATGAATGATTTTTCTTGATGTATCATTATGTAAAGGAAATTGCAGCTCCATCATCCTCACCTCTTAGCCATTATACAGGAACGTTCGTTCGCGTTCAAGAGGTTTGAGAAGTTAGTAGCTGTTTTCCACATTGCCGCTTCATTGTATACTACTTATACTATTTCAGTCTAATTCGTGATATTGACGGTAAACTTCTTGTTTTTTCAGTCCATTTTTAAGCGCTACTGCTTTGATAGCAGCATTTGGCTTTTCGCCTGATGCAATCTTTGCTTCTACTTGTTCTTTTAAGGATCCCTGCTCTTCATCCACTTCTGTCCCTGTCGTTTCAAACAAATTTCCTTCTACAAGCAGACAACATTCCCCCTTTACTGGATGTTCTTCGATATATGCAAGTAGTTCTTCTGTACTTCCTCTAAGGTATTCTTCATGGATCTTTGTCAATTCTCGACACAAAACGACTTGGCGATTACCAAAAATGTCTAAGAAATTCGTCAACGTAGCTGTGATCCGATAAGGTGACTCATAGAAAATCAGCGTAGCTGTTTGTTCTTTTAGCTTTTCCAATGTTTCTTTCTGTTCTTTTTTCTTGCGTGGAAGGAAGCCATAAAATAAAAATGGTTGAGGCACTAGCCCTGAAGCAATCAAAGCCGTCATCCCAGCTGTAGGTCCTGGGATAGAGATCACAGAAATCCCTTCTTTTATGCAGGCTAAAACTAGCTCATGTCCAGGATCGCTGATGGAAGGCATTCCTGCGTCACTGACTTGAGCAATCGTTTTTCCTTCTTTTAACAAAGCAATCAATTGAGGGACACGTTCTTTATAATTATGTTCATGTAAACTTTTTTGGGGCGTAGGAATCTCGAAGTGATTCAATAATTTTTGTGTATTACGCGTATCTTCGCTTGCGATAAGGTCTGCTTCTTGTAGCATACGAACACTTCTGTAGCTCATATCTTCTAGATTTCCGATTGGCGTCGGTACAAGATATAAATTCCCGTATACTGGATTTCCTTTGAAACTTTTTTGATTATACATCTGTCACAATCTCCTTAATAAAAAAACTGGAGCAGTCTTTCTCCGCTCCAGTCTCCTCTTGTTATTGATCATCGACCGCTTTCGCGATAGATCACTTCTAGACAAAACGCACAAGGCTCGTCATTGTCCCGTCTTGATCCATATAAATCGTAGCAGACATGGAAGCCTTCTTCATAAATTTTTTCAAGATTCATACGAGACTTGGAAAGTTCTTGCTTCACATTTTCAGCTGGAGCTTGTGCAACTTGGTTCAATTCCCGAAGATGTTCTCGCAAACGTTGATTTTCCATCTCCAAAGTCGTATTTTTTTCTACGATTTCATGCAAAGCATGCTTCATTTCAACAAGTTCTGTTAATGTATTTCTCAACTCTGATTCTAACTGATTCAATCCGTCGTATAATGATCTCTTATCCATTTATCTCACCTACTTGGATAAATTCTTTCAATTCATCCCATTCATATTCGACAGGATTTTCCCGTCCAGTCAGCCGAATACTAACGATACGGCTAAGCAGATTCAACCCTACGACTTTCCCTTTACCATCAGGTGTAACAATTACTTTTCCAAAGTCAGGGAGTTCTTTTTTTGCTGTCTCGTATTCTTCGCTCTCATATTGTAGACAGCACATCAAGCGTCCGCATAAACCGGAAATTTTTGTTGGGTTCAAAGATAAGCTTTGATCTTTTGCCATTTTGATCGATACGGGCACGAAATCGCCTAAAAAAGAAGAACAGCATAATGGACGCCCACATGGACCAATTCCGCCTATTATCTTCGCTTCATCGCGTACACCAATTTGTCGAAGCTCAATACGAGTACGAAATACAGCGGCTAGATCCTTTACCAATTCTCTAAAGTCGATTCGCCCGTCCGCCGTAAAAGAAAAAATCAGTTTGTTTCGATCAAATGTATATTCAGCTTTGATTATTTTCATTTCCAGCTCACGCAACTGCACTTTTTCTTTTGCGATTTGCAATGCATCACGCGCATCTTCTTTATTTTTTTTGTCTTTTTCTAGTTCAGCTTTTGATGCTTTATGCAAGATTGGACGAATAGCTTCAGGAAGGTCATTGGGATCAATCTCTTTTTTAGGAAGGACAACAGTAGCAATATGTAAGGATTGCTGAGATTCGACTAATACCTTGTCATTATAAATATATTCAGAGTCTCCTGGTGCAAAATAATAGATATGACCTGCATCTCTATATCGGACACCTACTACTTCTACCATTTCCATCCTCCTCGATTCTCGTCCTCTGCGGCAAGCTAAAAAATCGTCTGCAAAACGAACTGTTCCGCAACAGCTTGAAAACCGACATTGCTACGTAGTTTCTGCTCTGCGATCAATATTCGTTCAATTATCTGGTTTATCTGTTTCACTTTGCCATATTCGCCTTTCGCTACTGCTTGACGCTGTGCTTCCTGATAATAAAACATCAGGACAGATAATCCTGTAAACTGCTGTGTTTTTTCTTTAAATGATTTCACTAATTTTTTTTGGACATAGATAAAGGCTTGAGTGTCTTGCTTTTGCAAGTAAACGAACCATTGATAAATCAAGTCCTTAGCATCATTAAACCATTCATCTTGAGAGATTTCAACTGCTTTTCCTAAACTGTTTGTTAAGAAAGCCAAAAGTTTTGATTTTTCTAATGGAATCTGCTCTTCTTGCAATCGATGGATCAATGCTTCTTTTGAAAGTTCTTGAAAATGCAGCACTTGACAACGGGATTGAATAGTAGGGAGAATCCTTCCTACTGCATCTGTCTCTAATACCGCTAAAAAATCTCCCGGTGGTTCTTCCAAAAATTTCAACAGACTGTTTGCCGCACTGCTATTCATTTTTTCAGCTTCTTTAATCAAAAAAACCTTTTTTCTTGATTCATATCCGCTGCGACTGAATTCCGTCTGCAAACGTCTGATCTGGTCAACTTTGATTGTTTGTCCGTCCGGTTCGATAACCAGAACATCTGGATGTTCTTTCTTTTCGATCCGCTGACAATTGTTGCATTTTCCGCAAGGCTGATTGTCTTCCATTTGGGTACAGAACAGGTGCTGTGCGAGCCACACACCTACTTCATGTTTTCCTGTTCCTTTTTCTCCTTCAAAAAGATAAGCATGAGCGAGACGCCCATGCTCAAAACTCCGTTGAAGCTGCTGATACACGATCGGTTGCATTTGAGCCAAGTTTATTTCTTGATTCATAGCTCAGCTCCTCCTAAAATTGATGGAATCCTTCAACAGGTAAGACGAAGACTGTTGCACCGCCTACTTCTACTTCTACTGGATAAGGGACGCCACCATCCATCGAGATATCCAATGTAACAGGTGTAGATACAAATTGTTTTCTTGATTCACACGTTTTTTTGATGATTTCCAATGCTTCTTCTACTCGATCATCTTCAATACCCACGATAAACGTGCTGTTTCCAGCCTTAAGGAAGCCGCCTGTCGATGATAATTTTGTGGCACGGATATTTGCATCAATCAATTCATTTGATAAACGGTTGCTGTCTTTGTCTTGGATAATCGCTAAAATAATTTTCATAAACGTTCACCTTCCTAGTTTTCAAAAAATTGCGGATATTGTTCAATAATTGTATGATAACTTGTTTGCAGCACTTCTTCAAAGCTTTTTCTTGCATCAACTTTGTGGATTCTTTCCGGATTCTCTTCTGCCAGCTTTAAGTAAGCATGTCGTACACGCTGGTGGAATTCCAAACCTTCCGAATCTAAACGGTCGATTTGGTTTTGTCTGTTTTTCTTGATTCTTCTTAATCCGGTGTCTGAATCTACGTCAAGATAAAGGGTAAAATCTGGCGTAGTACCTTCTGTAGCAAACTCATTCAACCGAGCAATCTCGGTAACGCCGATGCGTCGGCCTGCACCTTGATAAGCAAGAGAACTGTCGACAAATCTGTCGCATAAAACGATTTTCCCTTTTGCCAGAGCAGGCAAGACCTTTTCGACTAGATGCTGTCTTCTTGCCGCCGCATAAAGTAGTGCTTCCGTGCGTTCATCCATCCGATCATTTTTTGGATCCAGGATCACCGCTCGAATCTCTTCAGCAATCGGGATGCCTCCCGGTTCTCTTGTTTGAATGATTTCTGTTTTTGCTACTTCTTTCAAAAGAGGGAAAAGTTCATTCAAGATGCTGGTTTTTCCTGCACCATCAGGCCCCTCGATTGTAATAAATAGTCCGTTCACATTGTTGCCCCCATCTCTTATGCTGCTTCTATATTGTATCTGAAAAAACATTTAATTAGAAATTTATAACTCGCGTCTTCCTTCGACAGCTTTCAATAACGTGACTTCATCTGCGTACTCGATATCAGAGCCTACAGACAACCCATGTGCTAAACGTGTTACTTTGATACCGGCTGGTTTAATTAGACGTGAGAGATACATTGCTGTTGCTTCTCCTTCTGTTGTCGCATTTGTTGCGATGATCACTTCTTTTACATCTGCATCATGCAGCCGCTGCAGCAGCGAAGAAATATTGATATCTTCTGGACCTGTCCCTTCCATCGGTGATAACACACCATGGAGTACATGATAAAGTCCGTGATATTCCCGCATTTTTTCCATTGCCATTACATCTTTCGGCTCTTCGACCACTAGGATAATGCTGCGATCACGTGAAGGGTTTCTACATATTTCGCAAGGATCTTCTTCTGTGATGTTTCCGCAGATACTGCAAAAGTGTAAATCTCGTTTTACACTTAACAAAGATTTAGCAAATTCATTCACTACTTCATCTTTCATATCGATTGTATAAAACGCGAGTCTTGTCGCTGTTTTCTGGCCGATTCCTGGAAGTTTCATATAGCTGTCGATCAGTTTCGCAATTGGTTCTGGATATTGCATATTCATTACTCCTTCAGTTTAAAACTAAAATCCTGGTAACCCTTTTGCGTATTTCCCTAATTTTTTCTCAGTTTCCACATCAATTTGTGTGATTGCGTCATTGACTGCCATTACGACAAGATCTTGAAGCATCTCAATATCATCAGGATCAACGACTTCTTCATTGATTTGGATATCCTTCATGCGGCGATCACCTGTAAATACGGCTTTGACCAATTCATTAGTGGCTTTACCTGTAAATTCTGTTTTATTTAGCAGCTCTTGTGCTTCCGCCATTTCTTTTTGCATTTTTTGTACTTGTTTCATCATGCCTTGCATATTGCCCATTCCACGCATCATAATTATCTACTCCTTTTTTCTTAGTCATCTACTACTGTAACAGCCTCGGAACCAAAAAGTTCCTCTGCTTTTACTACAAGTGTTTCTTCTGGTACTTCCTGTTCTTGAGGGAGTAATTCGATTTCTCCTTCTGATTCTTCAGAAGCAAAAGAATTTTCTGTTCCCTCTTCTTGTGCTTGCGTCAAATAATTTTTTCGAAGTTCCGGCCAACTTTCTCTTGTGATATAAACCGGATCAGGCGCATAGTCTTTGATCATTCGGCTTAAATTATTGTGTACCGAAAGCTGCAGTTCTTCGTCGTTTGCTGCTCTTTGACAAACAATCTCATAATCAAATGCAATCACTAATCCTGTAGGGCCAGCTGCAACTGGTTCACTTGCTTTAAGCATTGCCCGCTGAGTGACAGAGAGGCTCATCAGCAAATCTTCCCATACTTCTTTTACTTGGTTCAGATGCTGTCTTGTCGCTTCCCGCAGAACTTTATATACCCGTTCCGTCGGTACCCGATACGTACTTGTTTGTTTTTTGTGATTCGTCTGCTGTACTGGCTGTACTTTTGTATTCGCAGTTCCTGTGTTACTGCGAAGTTCTTTGATTTCGTTTCTCAGTTCCTTGATCTCTTGTTGCAGCTGTTTTACTATCTGATCATCTGCTGATGCCATTTTTGCTGAAGGAACAGAAGCAGACGGTAGCTGTGCGAGTTTGACTGTAGCGACTTCCAAATAAATAGCGGCACTATTAGTAAATCGGATTTCATTTTGTGTATCGCTTAAAATCTTTATCATTGAAAATAGCTGTTCCGCTGAAACAGTTTGTGCCAATTCTGTAAATGTACTTCTGATCGTACTTGATTGTTCTTCAACTAGATTGGGCGCTTGCTGATACATCAGCAGATCACGGCAGTATTGTAACATATCCTCTAGAAAGCGACGTGATTCTTTGCCGGCTGCGAGAATTTGATTCAACGCTTCCAATGCTTCTGGTACTTCTTTTTTCACGCAAGCACTCAAGTAGCTGTCCATCATTTCGTCTGTCAAGCTGCCTGTTACTTGCATGGCATCATCTAAAGTAATCGTTCCTTCACTAAATGAGATTGCCTGATCGAGAATACTCAATGCATCCCGCATCCCGCCTTCTGCAGAACGGGCAATCACATTCAATGCAGCTGGTTCATAGCTGATAGTCGATTCTTTTAAGATAAATTCAAGATGTTCGACAATATCTGCCGTATTGATCCGTTTAAAATCAAATCGTTGGGTTCGTGAAATGATCGTAGCTGGTATTTTGTGAGGTTCGGTCGTTGCTAAGATGAATATGACACTTTCTTTTGGCTCTTCCAATGTTTTCAACAAGGCATTGAAAGCTCCTGTTGAAAGCATATGTACCTCATCAATAATGTACACTTTGTACGCTGCCTTTGTAGGCGCATAATTTGCCCGATCACGGATAAATCGGATTTCTTCGACTCCATTATTGCTGGCAGCATCGATTTCGATCACATCTTCTTGTGTACCAGCAGTGATTGATCGACACATTTCGCATTCGTTGCATGGTTCACCGTCTTTACTGTTCGGACAGTTGATTGCTTTTGCGAAAATCTTTGCTGCACTTGTCTTTCCGGTTCCTCTGGGTCCTGTAAACAAATAGGCATGTGAGGTTTTGTGGGAAACAATAGCATTTTTTAGTGTCTGTGTCACAGCTTTTTGTCCAACGATGTCTTCGAAACGCTGCGAACGCCAGACTCGATAAAGTGCTTGATATGCCATAAGGATCCCCCTTTTTTAAAAAATTCACTATCTCTTATTATACGTGATATTTGGGAAAAAAACTACTATCCTTCTCGGCTTTTTCAGGTATTTAATCAATACGCAAGTTTCCATTTCAATTCCGTCTCTAGTCCGAGAAGTTTCACTTCTTCCTATGGTATAATAAATAAACAATAATTGTTTGGCATTAGCTGAATCAGAGGAGGAATTTTTTATGGGTCTTATCAAAGCAGCAACAAGTATGGTCGGCGGCGGTCTGGCAGATCAATGGCTAGAAGTCATCGAACCAGACAATATGAGTGATACAACGGTTATGACGAAAGGTGTCAAAGTTCGCAAAGATGACAAACGTGGCTCCAATCGTAAAGGAACAGAAGATGTTTTGACAGACGGAACAGTCGTCCATGTCTATCCAAACATGATGATGCTTTTAGTCGATGGTGGAAAAATCATTGATTATACCGCTGAGGAAGGGTATTACACCATTAAAAACGACGCAGCTCCTTCCATGTTCAACGGAACACTGAAAGAAGCAATTGCTGAAACATTTGACCGATTTAAATTTGGTGGCGTTACACCGCAGAAACAACAAGTTTTTTATATCAACCTCCAAGAAATAAAGGGAATCAAATTCGGTACGAGTGCGCCATTGAACTACTTTGATAATTTCTATAACGCAGAATTATTCTTACGGGCACATGGTACTTATTCTATTCGTGTCGTTGACCCGATTTTATTTTATACAAACGCAATTCCTAAAAACAAAACA
This sequence comes from Enterococcus sp. DIV1224, assembly GCF_050555455.1. Taxonomy (NCBI): domain Bacteria; kingdom Bacillati; phylum Bacillota; class Bacilli; order Lactobacillales; family Enterococcaceae; genus Enterococcus; species Enterococcus sp. DIV1224. The sequence goes on from NZ_CP187859.1 coordinate 1,940,348, forward strand.
CAAGTAGAAATCAATGATATCAACGAGCAATACTTAGCTGAATTCCTAACAGCATTGCAATCAGCAATCAATCAGATGTCTGCGGATGGACAACGGATTTCTTATGTACCATCTAAGAGTCTGGAGTTAAGCAAATACATGGATACTGCACTGGATGATTCTTGGCGCGAGTTGCGAGGGATGGAGATCGTCTCTGTCGCTGTGGCCAGCATTTCTTACACAGATGATTCTGTGAAACTAATCAATATGCGTAATGAAGGGGCAATGCTAGGTGATCCTAGCGTGCGTGAAGGATACGTACAAGGTTCCATTGCCCGTGGAATGGAAGCAGCCGGAAAAAATGAAGCAGGAGCAATGACTGGCTTTATGGGCGTAGGTATGGGAATGAATGCAAATGGCTCTTACCTTTCCCAAGCGGCTCAAAACAACCAAGAACAAATCAAGCAACAAGCTGAAAAACAAAATCAACAAGCCGCACAAGGGAATGCAGATACTTGGACGTGTCCAGTCTGTGGGACAGAAAATTCCGGAAAATTCTGTTCCAACTGTGGCGCTGCCAAACCAGTAGAAAACGCTCAACCTAAGCTACAGATGCGTTGCAGCGAATGCAACGAGATTGTGAATCTTTCCAACGGCATCCCTAAATTCTGTCCAAACTGCGGCAAACCGTTTAAAGGAATCCCCGTTGATTAATTTATTGAGAAAGGTGTGCAGCTGATGGATGTTCTGACACATAAATGTCCTAATTGCGGCGGTCCGTTGACTTTTGATCCTAAAGACCAAAAATTTCATTGCGAATACTGCCTGAATATCTATACCGAAGAAGAAGTCAGCCAATATGAGCAGAAGCAAAAAGAAGCGCGTATGGCTGGCGAAGAGAACAAAGAAGAACCTTCGCCTACAGAAGATTTTACTTTTACAGCCCAAGAACAGCTTACCGACATGAGTGAAGCCGAGCGCAAAGCGTTTGACGAGGCAGGCGGTTTTTCAGATACAGCGGACGAAGCTGCAGGTAATACTGTAGCGATGGATCTTTTCCTTTGTCCCAACTGTGGTGCAGAGATTGTGACCGATGCGACCACTGCTGCGACTTATTGTTACTACTGCCATAATCCCGTCGTACTATCGGGACGTTTAAGCGGAGAATTCTTGCCAAACAAAGTACTTCCTTTTGCTGTCGAGAAAGAAGAAGCAATCAATAGATTTCTCGCTTGGACCAAGAAAAAATGGTTTGTTCCAAAAGCTTTTTTCAATAAAGACCAAATCGATAAGCTGACGGGTGTATATTTCCCTTATTGGGCTACAGATGCTGAAGTAGATGGCACAATGCAGGCAAACGGCACCGTTATCCGCATTTGGCGAATAGGTGACATCGAATACACAGAAACGAAGCAATTTGCTGTTTCAAGAGCAGGCAAGCTTTCTTTTAAAGAACTAGTAAAAAATGCCTTATCAAAAAATACGCAACAAAAGATGGTCGAAGGTGTGCAACCTTTCCCGTTAGATAAAGCAATTGATTTTAAAAGCCAGTATTTAGCCGGGTTCCAAGCAGAAAAAAGAGATATCGAATACGAGGCAATCAAATCGCAAATCCAATCTGAATTAAAAGACTATTCAGAGAAGCTGTTAAAAGATACTGCCAATGGGTATACAACATTGACAGGTGTCCGAACCTCTGCTTCAATCACAAATGAAGTAAATAATTACGTATTGTTGCCGGTATGGCTCGTTACTTATCGAAGCAATGACTCAAGTAAAAAAGTCTACTACTATGCAATGAATGGACAAACAGGAAAAGTCAGCGGTGTCCTGCCGATTAGCCAGAAAAAATTAGGACTGACTGCTCTTGGGATTTTCGTTGGACTAGCGATCCTCTTTCTGATCGGAGGTTACTTGATATGATGAAAAAATTCTTTTTGTTCTTTCTTTTGCTAGTAAGTGTTAGTTGGCCAGTGGCTACTCATGCGGATACAGCAACGGTAAATGACGAGGCTGGGTTGTTCACTACAGATCAAATCCAATCTTTGGAACAACAGGCAGAAAAGCTGAATGAAAAAATCAAGGGACGAGTCTTGATCGTCACAACTACTTCTAATTCAGAAGAACCAAGAGACTTTGCCGATAATTACTTAAGAAAGGCAGTCGGAAATGATCAAAATGGCTCAGTTTTGCTATTGGATATGGGACAGCGTGAAATCTACATTTCGACTTCTGGTAATATGATCGATTATTTGACTGACAGTAGAATCGATTCGATCTTAGATGATGTTTATGATCAGATGACGAATGATGCCTACTACGATGCTGCAAAAGCGTACTTGTCTAAATCAGCCACATATGTGGAAGACGGAGTTCCAGGAGGACATTATCGTGTAGATGAAGAAACTGGCAAAATCACACGCTATAAAGTTTTGACGACAGTGGAAATCATCATTGCTGTTGTTTTGGCTCTTATCCTTAGTCTTGTCTTTTATTTTGTGACTGTTTCGCGTTATCAATTGAAATCAGGCATCTACAAATATCCGTTCCGAGAAAAATCCAGTATCAAATTAACTGAAAAAACCGATCGTCTGACAAATTCTTTTGTCACGACAAGAAGAATCCCCAAAAGCCCACCTCCTGGAAGCGGCGGTGGCGGAAGTACTACCCACTCTAGCGGTGGCGGGACTTTTGGCGGTGGCGGCAGAAGTTTCTAAAAATAGCTAAATGAATGTTCGCAAAAAGGGCTGTGACACGATTTTTGTCACAGCCCTTTTGTTGCGAATAAACGGTGTTCAAAAGCTTGCATCCGCGGTAATAAGTCCAGCCAAGTAAAAACATTAGGAGCTGTTTTTACTTGGCTGTTCTTATTACTTGATGCAGAACAGCTTTTTTACAACCTCTTGGTAAACGGTGTTCTATCAGCTGACCCTCGGTATTAGCTCAAAACGCTGATTTCACAACCTCTTATTCACGGTGTTCCAGAAGTAGCTTCTTCGAAAATAAGCCGAAATTTGACAAAAATTTGAGTAACAATTTTCGTAAATTCCTTCTTATTTCTTGAAGCTGACCACTTCTGTTACAACCTCTTTGTTCATCAAAAGATAATATTGTCTTCTAACAAGTCCATATTCAAAATAACGATATGATGATCTTTCACTGTGATAATACCATCTTTTTTCAACTGCTTTAAAATTCTGTTCACACTGCTAGCAGTTGAAATACCACAAAATTTGGCGATTTCTTCATTTGTGATCGAAAAATCGATCAGCATCCCCTCTTCTGTTCGCACACCGAATAAATCATATAATTCGTAAAGTTGCGTACAAACAGCTCCCAGTTTTCCATTTAACAGCATTTGTTGCATTTTTTTCATCGAATAAAGCAAGCGATAGCGGTAATACTCTTTTACATAGTGTTGCAGCTTTGGATCTTGGTTGATATTTTGCCAAAATCGTACACGATTGATTCGATAAAACTCTGCATATTCTGATTCAACTCGAATATTATACGGCGAATCGATGAATTGTGAATATTCGTCTTTTAAAAGAGAGACGATTTCAAGATCTTTGATATAGCGAAGGTTAAATTCTCTCCCATCATTTGAAATAACACTTGCTTTTACCGTTCCCTCTTTCAAGATATACGTATGGGAATCTTCCATCCCTTCGAATGTCAAATATTTATGATATCCTTTGCGTATTATCGGAAAATCATTTTTATCCAAATATTCCTTTAAGACTCTACTATCCAATGATGCTCCCCCATCCAAACTTTCATCTAAAAAGATCATACAGTACTTTAAAACTTTTTAAAGTCCAAAGGTATTTTACTAATGATATTAACATTTGTTAAGTACCTTTTTCTATCACTTATGCGATTTTTTTCCTTTTTTTTATTCGTTATACTGCAGAAGTAAAATTTTTTAAGAATAGAGGGAAAAAACATGAATTACTGGATGAAAACAATCATTAATCGATTAGAAACAGCGTATCAAACAAGATTTGACATGAAAGCTTCTTTAGTCTTTTTAAATGATGCGTATCAAAACTCGATCGAATTGATCAAAGCAGTGGATGAGAATCCAACAAACGAATGCGAAGAATTTTTAAACCTGTTTATGTCTACACGGGATTTATTTATTCGCCAACTTGTTGATCGCTATCCATCCAATTATCACGATGTAGAAGTCCAAATACAAAAATTAAAAGCATATTCAGCTTAAGGGGAATGTATAACATACATGGAAAAGAAATTATTTAATAAATATTTTATCGGAATCACATTGATCAATTTTATTGTCTACCTGATTTATTATCTATTGATGGTCATCATGGCAGTCATTGCGCAAGACACATTACACGCCAGCTTGAGCCAAGCAGGTTTTGCTTCTGGAATATATATCATCGGAACATTGCTGGCACGCTTATTCATGGGGAAACAGTTAGAACTATTTGGTCGGAAGTTTACCTTAAGAGGCGGCGCGATTTTCTATCTTCTGACAACATTAGCTTATCTTTATACACCAACTATCGGGGCATTGTATTTAGTTCGATTCTTGAATGGATTTGGTTACGGTACAGTTTCTACAGCTACAAATGCTATCGTTACTGCATATATCCCTGCATCTAAAAAAGGGGAAGGCATCAATTATTACGGATTAAGTACTAGTTTAGCTGCCGCTGTTGGACCATTTTTAGGAATGATTTTGCTGAACATGACTGACTTTCGTTTCATTATTTGGTTTTCAATTGTACTGGTCTTCTTTGTTACGATTGCCTGCCTTGTCTTTCCTGTAAAAAATATTCCATTATCTGAAGAACAAAAAACATCTCTTCGTTCATGGAATATCAATAGTTTTATTGAAAAGAAAGCACTTTTCATTACAGGAATCGCCTTTTTGATGGGTCTTTCTTATTCAAGTGTTTTATCATTTTTATCTTCTTATACAAAAGTAATCCACTTAGTTGCTGCTGGGTCATTTTTCTTCGTCGTATATGCTTTGGTCATCACGTTTACACGTCCATTAACTGGAAGGATTTTCGATGTCAAAGGAGAACAATACGTGATGTATCCTAGCTATTTATTCTTAACAGCAGGATTATTTTTACTGAGTGTAACGACAAATAGTGTGACATTGCTTATTTCTGGAGCATTAGTCGGCTTAGGTTATGGTACGTTCATGTCAAATGGACAAGCTGTCTGTTTGAAGATCGTAAAAGAACACCGCATCAGTATTGCTTTGTCTACCTACTTTATTGGTTTAGACCTAGGCTTAGGGGTTGGTCCTTATTTGATGGGGATGCTAAAATCTCTTACTTCATTTAGAGGATTGTATGTGATTGCCGGAGTCATTCCATTGATATGTACAGCGCTCTATCTTGCGAATGGCCGAAAACATAGTCATGAAGCAGAGGGCGAATTGATTGAATCATTGAAAAATGAAATTTAATCTTGATGAATAGATAAAAAAACCGTTCAGATCTGAAAATGATCTGAGCGGTTTTTTGATAAAAACAACTGATGTTTTATTCCATTTTTCGTTCGTCTGGTACGATTCCTTGACTTAACAACCACTTGTGGAAGAACCATTCTGCCACACCGATCAATAGAGCAGGAATCAAGACTTTCATCCAAATATCGACTGTATCATTCATAAAGTATAGATAGAGCCACAAGATAACTGCAGCTGAACCAGCATCTGCGATTGTCGCTGCGATGTTCCCTACTTTACGTAAGATCAACAGATCCCCTAGCACATAGACCATCACTACGATAATTACCCCAACAATCGTTGAATCCATAAAGCTAACACCGTATAAACCGGTCAGCACGACCCACAGAATTGCCCAGATCATGATTGCCTTCACTACCAACGCCTTCACATGTTTCATTTTCTGCACTCCTTTCTTCTGGATAAAAAAGTAAGATTATCTAACAAGATAACCTTTTCATTATTATACCATCGGCTAAGAGAAGCGAGCAAAGATAAGATCCTATCTAAGAAAATGAAAAATGGGAAAACACCTTAGAATATTCACGCAATAATTCATCCATACAAACATTCGATATGGTGTTCCTTTACTTTCGCATACTGTTCTTTTGCCAGTTCGTTACTTGTCACCAGATAATCGATTTCATGAAAAGCAATGGCTTGATGCATGAATTTATGTGCGATTTTTTGCTGTGTAACTAAAACGGCAAGCCGGTCTGCTTGTTTTCTAAAAGCTTTTTTGACCATTGCCTCTCCTTCATGAGTTTCTGTTACTCCTTGGCTGAAATCTAGCCCGCGACAACTGATTACCGCTAAATCCGCATAATATGACAATGCATCATTATAAGCTTTTGAACCGTTGATTGTTGCTCGTTTCGGAACAATTGCCCCACCCAGTACAGATACTTTTGCCGTTGTGTATTCACTCAACATAGCAGCTGTGACTATGCCATTCGTAATAATCTGCAAACCATCAAATCTTGCTAAGTTTCGGACTAAATGTAAAGAGGTTGTACTGGAATCCAAGAACAAGACCATATCATCTCGAATCAAAGAAGAAGCTGTATCTGCAATCTTACGTTTTTCTGTTTCTTCTTCTAATTTGGTAATCTTCATCAGGTAAGGCACGTCAATTTTTCGATTGTCAACAAGCATGGCGCCACCGCGAACTCTACGGATCAATCCACTTTTTTCCAGAAAAACAAGGTCACGTTTAATCGTGGCTTCGCTATAATTTACTAACTCGATCAAATCGATGACTCTTGCAAATTGATTGTTTTTTAGATAATTCACAATCTCCTGCTGTCTATTCTCCACTTCATTCAACATAAAATCACCCCATTTACTTTATATAGTAACAGGAAAAAAGAGGTTGTGACAGAAGTGATTGGCTTCAAGAAGTAAGAAGAAACTTTTCGAAAAAACTACTTCTGAACATCATGTATCCAAAAGAGGGTATGACAAGACTATTGTCACACCCTTTTGATTACACATTTTTATTTTTAGTATAAACTAGCCTTGCCTACTGTGTTCAAAATTTCCATTTTATGTTTGACTACTTCTTGTACCTTTTTATTAGCTGCTGGATAAATTGCATTCGGCTCGTACATCGATGGATGTTCACTCAATATTTCTCTCAAAGCATTGAAAAAGACACTTTTAAGATCAGAGCTCAAATTCACTTTGGCAACTCCGTATTTTACAGCTTCGCTGACTTCTGCGTCCGGATTACCTGAACCGCCATGCAAAACAAATGGAAGATCGATTTGTTGGTTCAATTCTTTCAGTAAGTCGATATTTAATTTTGGAGTTCTGTTTTTCGGATACAAGCCATGCGCTGTTCCAATTGCTACAGCAAGTGTATCGATTCCTGTTTCTTTCACAAAAATCTTCGCTTGATCAGGATCTGTATAAATGATTGTTTCAGCACCCCCTTCAGCAGAACCATTATTCCCAATCGTTCCAAGCTCAGCTTCCACTGAGACATTTACCGCATGAGCTAACGCAACCACTTTTTTCGTAATCTGTACATTGTCGTCGAATGATTTCAAAGACGCATCAATCATCACGGAAGAATAGCCGTTTCGAATCGCCCGTAAGACATCTTCTATCGTACCGCCATGATCCAAGTGGATAACAATCGGCAGCTTACTTGTATAAGCATAAGCTCTTACTGCCGCAACAAATTCATCACTCAAATAGGCGATTTCATCAGGATGAATTTCTAAGATTACTGGTGCTTCTAATCTCTCTGCTTCTTCGATGATTGCTTTCATCATATCATAGCTGCAAATATTGAAGGCTGGTACTGCAAATTGATTCTCTTTAGCCACTTTCAATAACTCTTTCATTGTATATAACATTACGCTTCCACCTCATTTGTTAGATTTTCATTTTTCGTCCACTTGTCTTGTTTTTTCTCTTTCACTATTTTTTTCAATAGTCCAAGCATAAAGGCTGTAGTGACTGTACCTGCTGCAATTGCCAAGACATACATAGGTAAATTGTTCATGACATTTGGAATTAGCATCACCCAAATTCCTCCATGAGGTGCCATTGAAGTTACTCCTGCTGCCATAGAAATCCCTGCAGCAACTGCTGAACCTGTCATCAAACTAGGTATCACGCGGATCGGGTCAGATACCGCAAACGGTATAGCACCTTCTGTAATATACGAAGCGCCTAAAATCCAGCATGATTGACCTGAAGTCCGTTCTTCTTTAGTAAATTTATGTTTGAATAATAAAGTAGCTAAAGCAATACCTAGGGGAGGCGTCATTCCTGCAGCCATACAGGCAGCAATCGGTGCATTTACCCCAGCTGACATCAAACCGATTGAGAAAGTCGAAATCGATTTATTGATCGGCCCACCCATATCAGCTGCCATCATGATACCGATAAGTAATCCGAACAATAGCCCGGATGTATTTCCCAAGCTATTCAGCCAATTTGTCAAAGCATCCAACACCCATGTGATTGGTTGTTCAATCACAAATACCATTAACAGCCCAATTATTAAGATCGATAAAAGGGGAACGACAATCAGCTGATAAATAGCAGAAAATTCTTTTTTTACGCTGATTTTATTTGCCAGAAAATCACAGATATACCCTGCTATCACGCCGCCAATCATTCCGCCAAGAAAACCTGAACCACCTGTAGAGGCCAGTAATCCGGCAACAATTCCTGGGGCAAAACCAGCTTTTCCAGCAATCGATGTAGCAATCCCCGCGCCTAACGCAGGAACCATCATGACAAACGCTGTATCTCCTCCGATCCTTGAAAATGCAGCTGCTAACACATTATAGTCTGCTGAGTTGGGATCAGCCGCTGTAATCCCAAAGGCAAAACTCAGTGCGATGATGATTCCGCCTGCGATCACAAATGGAAGCATGTAATTCACACCATTCATGAAATGATTATAGATTGTCGGCTTTTTCTCATTTGCAACTTGTTCTTTTTCATTAGACACAACGAATACGCCAATATTTCTCAATGCTTCGTCTATCACTACTTGCGGTTCTTTGATTGCTCGGCTTGTAGAGACACGCTTTACTTTTTTCCCGGCAAATCGGTCCAATTCGATTTCTTTATCTACTGCAAGAATGATTGCATCTGCCTCTTTGATTTCTTGTTCAGATAACTGATTTTCTGTTTTTACACCTTGTGTTTCGAATTTTGCTTGATGGTTTAGATTTCTTGCTGTTACTTCTAATTTTTCTGCCGACATATAAGTATGAGCAATTCCAGTTGGACAAGCAGTTACACCAACGATTTTCATGGTTGTTTTCCTCCTTTTTCTTTACTATCGCTACTCGGACAAAGACTCTACTATTTTCATTCTTGACTAATCTGTCTGATGATATCTGCTGGCGTAGTGGCTTCTTTTATTCCCTTTCTAAAATCTGCATTCATCAATCGTCTGGAGAGTGTGCTGAGAATCTCTAGATGCATATCTGCTGATTTTTCAGGAACTGCGATGGCAAAAATATATTCAATTGGCATTCCGTCTATCCCGCTATAGTCCGTTAATTTGGCTGTATGAAAAAAACACAGCGCTGGTTTTGTCACATACTTGCTTTTTGCATGGGGAATCCCAAATCCATCTTCTATCCCTGTGGAGATCTCCTCCTCTCGTTTGAATAGTGCCTTAACGACTTTTTGAACATTTCTTACCTTATTTGTTTTTTCCAACACATCCCCTATTCGCTCAAATAATGATCCTTTTGAATCTATCGATGGATCGAAAACAATCAGTTCTTCTGCGATCAATTGATCAAACCTCATATAAAACCTCTCCCCCACAAAAAATGTTAACGTTTTCTTGGAACTGAGGTCAGTATAGCATCGCTAGCTGTACCGTTCAATATTATGAATGAACAGAGGAAAAAGACCCATCATCCTAGTGTTTCAGTCATCAAAATGAACGGTTCAGCTCATAAACAATCGCAATTCTATAACAAAACAAAAAGCCTTCCTTGAAAGGAAAGCTTAGCTTCTAATTTTAGGTAAGTTGTTTTTACTGGAAATAGGTATTCGTCATTCAATCGCGCTTTGCTTCATCAAAATAAACAACTCACAACAGAACGAATTTCCTTGCTTTAAATATCAATAAAGCAAAAATTTCTTAAACAGAAATCTATTAAACAAATACTTTTTTGTTTAATATTATCCTGTTCTTGATATACATTACTTACATACTCCATTAAATGATCCCCTTTATGAAAGATTAATAAAACAATTTCCGTGGACAGCACATAGGTTGATTAAACACAATCTCGGGTCCACATCAGATATTTGATTTGATGTATCGGAAACATATAGATTTGAAATATAATCCATTTTTGACTCCTCCATTATATAAATTTAATTAATAACACATGCATTCGCAGAACAAAAATGTGCGCCGCAAAGCTTAAGACCACAAACTTGAAGACATAAATTCAATCCACATAAGCAAACAATTCCGCGTGAGTCTGTCTCATTTTCATAACAATTAGCAACATAATTCATACTCATTTACTCCTTTTCTATAGTTGTTTATTATTAAGTGAAAAAAGTAATTGTTTTTCGATAACGCCTTTCACTTGATAACATCCTGCTGCTTTATATGTTCTACTTTGATTATAGGAATTTACACTGCATCCTCCGCCACAAGAACCTAGATATTTACAAGAAGCACATTCTGCTATCTCAACCGGATTTTTGTTCATCCAATCATAATAATTCTCGTTATTTACAATAAGCATTCCATCATCTCTCAAATAGCCAAAATTATGCTCGTCATCCCCTAGATGTTCCCAACATTTATAAAAATTCATATCTGGTGAAAAAGTATAGCTATTTTCTCTATTTAAACCACAGTAAGTATAACGCTTAGATGGAATTACCTTCATATTAAACCCCTGTTTTACAGCATAACTCCATAAACGATATAGTATTTCTCCTAACTCTTCATCCGGATAACAAATATTTGAGATATTTCCACAAGATGTGGCTTCATCTCTGATAATCCCAAAATCTACAGTCATTATGTTTAATTTTTTTTCTTTCAGGTATATTAAAAGTTCTTGAATGTATTCATAGTTTTCTTTATCAACATTAATTCGTATACAAACCATTAAGGAAGGAAAATTATCTCTAATGAATATCAATTTATCTATGATTCGATCAAATGTTGGATTCCCATTGGGATATATTCTTTTTTTGTCATGTAAATTTTTAGGTCCATCTAGAGTTATTTGAATCATCTTTAAATCATTTTCAATCATAAAATTCAAATTACTTTTATTCAGTAATAACCCATTACTAACCATATTTATACCTAATAATACTTTATTTTTCTCACAAAATTCTTTAAGTTTAGGTAGTAAGTATTTAATCCCCCGATAATTAACCATTGGTTCACCGCCAAAAAGTGTGAGTGACAAGTACTTAAATTGATTCTTTTCATATTTCTTTTCGATAAATAACAACATTTTATCTATATCAGAAGTCTTGGAAATGATTTTTGTATCTTTTTTATCTCCTTCAAAGCAATAAGTACACTCTAAATTACAGCCCCATGTCGTTAGTCACGTAATTGACAATATAGAACTATCGTATTTATAAAGATTATGTTCATAGTTGAATCGCTCCAATTGCGACTCTCCTTCTCCTACTATAATGCCTTCTTTTTCTAGCAATAGTGTTTCATCATCTGTTAGATTTTCTAAATTTTTTTCCTCAATTATTTTTTTGTATTCCTCATTTAGCTTGAACACTGCTCCTGTAAGCGTATTAAATAGTATTGTTTTCCCATTTTCGTTTTCTGTAAACATAATAGTATATTTTGATAATTTCATTTTCGTCCCCCTACTCTAGTCTTTAGTGAAAATATATTACCTATGCACATTAAACATGCAACTAAAAAACTTATAGTAATTATCACCCAAAACCATTCATAGGACTCAATGATGCCATCAATTGCACTAAACATATTTATCTTATTATTTACTATTCCATCCATCTCTAATATACCCTCTTTTACTTGAGAAAATTGAGGATGCTTCCCTAAGCTTATGGTATTTTCTCCGTATGCAATATTTCCTAACGCCCATTTTCCAAACACAATATTTCCGAAAGATTGAAACCCAATTGCGATATTCCCTAACGCTAAGTAGCCGATAGGAATAGTTCCCACAGCAATGATTCCTAATGGAACAATCCCTGCACTTAAAATCCCTGAACTAGATAATCCAAAGGTGAAAAAGCCCAATCCCATAATTCCGAAAGAAACTATTCCAATTGAAATCGGTCCAATTGCAATTATCCCTCTTGCAATTGGTACAGTAGACATTCGTCTACTATTTTGATTAAAAACTGGGTACACAATATGAATCAACGAAATTTTTCCTATTTTTTTCCTATATTGCATAAAGCTAATTACTTTTTTCATTGTTTTCGCCCCCTATTCTTTTGTATGATTTTTCTATTAATTTTTTCTCGTTAATGATAAACACCTTGTCAAAAGTACTCTCTTTTATGTGATGTTCGACGCATATTATCGTCATATCAAACACGTCACTTATTTGATAAATAATCTTTTGACTTGACTCTTCATCAATGTTTGTTAATACTTCATCTAAAATCAAAACTTTCGGCTCACGCATCAAAGCACGAGCTATCCTTAACCTTTGGATTTCTCCGGTACTTAAATATAACTCTAGATCTAAGCAACTTTCTTCTAAACCATTTTTAAGTTTTTGTATAATACGATCAAGGTTAAGTATTTCAATAACTTGATTCGCTATGTTGTCATTAAGATTTAAGTTTAATTCTTCTTTAAGGCTCTCAAGAACAAACCCTTCATTTTTAGATACATAAATCAAACTCCGAGTAAACTCAATGTATTCCATATAACTTATAGATTTATTGTTTAAATAAATTTCTCCAGAAAAACCACCATATATTTGTGCAATACTCTTCAAAAATAAACTTTTACCAGTCCCATTTTTTCCTTTTAATAAAATTATCTCTCCTTTTTTGATATACAATTTATCTACTTTTAGCATTGGTTGGTTGTTTACACATATGCAGAAGTTTTCTATAACTAGGAAAGTATTTTCCGGCAATAAAACTTTTTGCTTTTTTTGATTCTCCGCTTTAATTAGCTTTTTTCTTAAATTATCTGCTATTCTTTTCTCATAAACTTTGGTGACCTGAACACTGCTTATTAGATTTACTAAATTAGCTAACGGTGACAGTAATTGTACTGATACTGTATTGAAAGCCACCAGTTCACCAACTGACAAATTATTACTGCGAACATAAAAAGCACCTACGAACAAAGGTATAAATTGTATAAATAGCATCACTACTTGATTGATAATTTGTATGTAATTCTGAAAAAGCGCCATATTAATATTTGTTTTTTTCACTTCATCTGCTTTAACATGAAACATACTTTTTGCTTGTTTAAAGTAGTTAAAAATGTGTATTGTAGTCACGTTATTTAAACTTTTATTCAAATTTAACTGAAGTTCTTGTTTTTTATTTTGACAATCTGTTTGTTATTTTTTTATTTTACTAGAAGACTTGCTAATCCACCAAATTTGAATGGGTATAAGTAGGAAAGTGATAATTGAGAGAGTTAAATTAGTGTAAAGTAATAAAGTTACGTACCCAATAACCAACGTAGTATTTGAAAATATAGAAACTGTTATCAAGCTATAATTACCTATTAAATTTTCTAAATCTGAAAAAATAACTGTTTGAATATTTGAGAACTTGTTTTGTGTTATTTCAAGATTGATTATCGCATATCTAAATATTTTTTTTCTTAAATACATTAGAGTTTCCTGAAAGAAATTGGAATTCACGTACACCATTATCCTGGAAATGACACTTTGTAAGACAAGCAGCCCAACAAAAATTATCACTACATATTTCAAGTTTTTAAACTCAGATGAAATTAATACATCATCTATAATATATTTCGATATATACGAAAAAGGGACCATTAAAATTGATTGTATAACTAACAAAATACATAATAAAAAATACTTATGCTTGTTTCTAACAATGATACTTTGAAATAATGACTTATCCTTTTCTGCCATTATTTAGCTCCCCTCGCAATAATTTTTTACATCAAATCATTTTTGTAAATGAATGAATTTATTGGATACATTCTCTCTATATTTTCTACTGATTGGTAATTCTATTCCTCGATGATTATTTAAGATAACTTTCGTTCTACTTGCTTGTCTAACAAAATTTATATTGATAATGAAAGAAGTATGTATTTGTGTAAAACAGGCATCTAATTGTTCTAATATCTGATCCGTATTCATATAAAAAACTTTACTCATACCAGATACATGGTGAAGCATTGTTTGTCTTTTATGCTTTTCAAAATATATAATTTCTCCAAAAGAAATATAATTATTCATATTATTAACTGAAAAAACAAATTGCTTTTTGTTTAGATTGAGCAGACGGGAAATATCATCCATAATTCTAAAAATCCGTTCTTTAGTAACAGGTTTCAACACATAATCAAACGTACGTATCTCAAATATTTCACTCATATATTTCTTATGATTTGCGAGAAACACAATAAAAGCATTGAGATTATATTTCCTCACCGTTTTGGCTACCTCTATTCCTTGATTATCTTTCTCAATGTTAAGAAAATATAACATATGATCATTATTTTTTAGTGATTGAATCAGTGAATAAGAATCAGAAAAGACATCTACTTTATACGAATCGAGACTATATGCATGAATAAATGCTTCAATTTGCGAATTTATTTCTTCCGCATCATTACAAATAGCAATTTTAAACATCTTTTTCTCCTTTTTCATTTATCTTCTATATAAAATTTTCTTCATTTTATCATATTTAAAACAGCGTTTAAGCTCTATGTAATAAAATACCTTTCTACTGTAAAAAAAAGCAAAGTGATCATTATACCTTTCGATAGGTAGATTGGTAACACCTCATTCCTACAAGGTACTACACAAAAAGAGACTGGAAGCAGAAGCGTTTAACTCCAAGAAATAAGCTGAAATTCACGAAAATTACTTTTCAAATTTTTGTGAATTTCAGCTTATTTCCGAAGGAGTTGATTCTACTTCCGCCGTTCATACGTGTTTAGAGCGTGAGACAAAAACTATAAAGTTCTTGTCTTATAGCAAACTCTTAAATTTGCTCTCACTTATAATTATTCTAATTTCTTTACTTTTTTATTAACTCTATTCCCATCGCATTTGAAGTCGTTCCAGAATCTAGCTTACTGCGTATAACGAATATCCGCTCATCATCTCTCTTATCCAATGTGTAGGCCCATTGATTATCTTCACAATATATCGTCAACCCATCATTTACTTTTATGCCTGTGAAAGCACCATTAAACTGGTGTTTATCATACGAAATGTCTATTGAATGTTTATCAACGTTGATTGTCCACATTGATTCATCTCCCGTATATACCCATTCTCCACAAAAAAAAGTTAGCTGCTCCCATTCTTCCTTTGATAATTCTAGTTCTTTTTTCTTCGGTTGACTAGCGGGAGAAGAACAAGCCGTACATAATAATATTGTTACTAGAATAAGAGAAGAAATTTTTTTATACTTCACTCCTAACACCCCTAATGCTATTTGTAGTAGCGTATGCTGCACACCATGAAGTTTTCCCTTGATTTTCAAGAAAATCCAAGTTTAGATACTTTTGTCCATATGCTTTGGATAACCTATCAATAGTTTGACTATCCGTAAATAAGCTAAAAATAAATTTGTTCTCGCACTCATTTGTCAATGTACGAAAATTGAAATTACTTAATTTTAATTCGCTAGGACTGATAAAGCATCCAGAGACAAACGAAACCGCTAACAAAAACACTCGCTTAGAATAATTATCTAAGTAACGTAAATCCACCATTTTAATTATTTTCCCTAATTTTTTCCAAGATCAACTCAATATCTTTTCTTAATTGTGCTATTTGTCGTCGCGTATCATCATTATTTTTTTGAAGTATTTTCAGAGCGTAAAGACAAAATACTAAAAATAAGCCTAGAAGTATCATGCTATATATAGGGATAAACAACTATGCATCCTCCTCAAAAATAGTTTTATTATTTTCTAAAAATTCAGAAATAGCTTTTTCAGTGTAAACACCATCTAATCTATCAACTAAAACACCTTTAGGAATGATTAATAATGAGGGTACTACAGTTAAATCAAGCTTTTCAGCTACTTCCTCTAAGCTCTTTTCATCTTCGTTTCGAGCTATATCAGTTCTATAGTAGCTGGCTTTTATTTCTACACTTTTTAATATGTTCCGAAGGGTAGGTTCGATTTCTTGGCATTGAATACAAGTCGGTCTACCTACATATAATAAGAAAGTATCAGAACCTTCAAGCTTTGATTTTAACATTTCTGTCTTTATCACAGGTAGAATATTATTCATACCAAATCTGCCTGTTTGAAAAAAAATCAACGAGAATGCTACTACAAAGAGACATAGAAACTATATAATTATTCTGCTAGTTTTAATCGACTTTTTCACATCTCATCAATTCAATCAAAGTTTAAAACAAGCCACTACGAAACTCATCGTCCCAGTGCCTAAAGCTGCAAAACCTCCAATACAAGCAGCACAAATAACTTGTATAGCTGGGCACGGAGCAACACAAGCTCCTGCAATGATAGTCGCAACGTATTTACTAATACCAAGAACAACAACAATACAAGCAATTTTAGCAGCAACACCTCTACTCTGAGGTAACAAAACTCCTTGCTTTTATACATTTTGCATGTCCTTCTTAATTTGCTCGTTAGATAAAAACTCTTCATTAAGTAAATCAGATTTCATCAATTTACCGTTTACATAAGATTCAATTTGAATTTTATTGTTCAACCCTCGACTAATAATAGTTTCTTGATATCCTTCATTTTCTCCATTCTGACTGTAAGTAACCGTCAAATTACTAAATAAATTATAATCATCATCTACTATGGGCACCGTGATCGTATATAAATCCTTTGAATTTTCTGTAACTTGTAGAACTTTTGCGTTTGTTAAATCCAACGAGCTTTTTGGTACATGAATAATCATATTTCTATTGCGTAATTCATTTGAAATCTTGACTTCATATCATTAGTTACTATTGTACTTACTAACTTTGTAGTTTCCGTAATATCAAACAACTTCGTGAATATATCTAATTTTTCATCCGTAAAATCTGAAATCATTTTTTCATTTGTTGTCTTAGAATTAACTACTTTGCTTGCAGAAACATTTAGAACTGGGATAAATAATCGATCGACAATCTATCCACCATCCAAGTAACAACCTATCTCCGATTTTCAATATTAAATACACACCTCCCGTGTTTTTATTTTATCTACTATGTTATTATGATTAAAAATACGTATTATTATCATTTTGTGATTAATTTGCGCATAACAATTATAAAAGAACGGAGCGGTGATATGGATAGCGGGGAATTGCTTAAGAAGTTGCGTGTAGAAAGAGGTATCTCTCAAAAAAATTTAGCTCACAATATAACAACAAGAAATACATTATCTAGATATGAAACTGGAAAAAATAGCATACCTTTTGTTATTTTATTGGAATTTCTTGATAAATTGAATATAACCATGGATGAATTTGTCTTATATCTAGAACTTGATAGCATACGAAAGAAAAATAAAAAGATAAAAGATTTTATTAAAGCTACTAGAGAGAATAGAGGATCACGGAAGTATACTTTAGAAATCATTCGAAAAAAAGCAAATACTACACGAGACATTGTTGATATTCGCAACTATTTAATCATAAAAACTTTTGATTGGTATACTCTGCCCATAGAAAAACGTAAGCTGAATAAAAATGATAAAGAACACCTGGATCACTTTGCCAATTATTTAGAAAAAGTAAATGAGTGGGGAAGATTTGAAATGATCAGTTTTAGCTCATTACTGTTTCTTTTTGATACAAACTATATTTCCCAAAGGCTTACAGAAATCGAACGCAAAATTGAAAAATACAACGATTTTGAAATATTTCATCCGATATTATCCAGTCTTTATAATAATGCTTTCCTTTTAATGTTAGAACGCAAAAATATTCACTTTTCTAAACAATACTTACAAAAATTTGAAGCTACTCATCATAGATTATTGTTTGCAAAAGATACTCAGATATCCATTCAATTTTATAAGGCATTAATCTGTCATATAGAAGGAGATAGCATCAAAGGACGAAAACGAATAATGAAAATTTTACAAGGACTAGAATTATTAGAGATGGATAGTTTAATCAATGAATTTAAATTTGATTTAATAAAATTCGAAAAAATTTACTGTATCCCACCCATTTTTGAGTAACGATATCCATCTATTCATTATGGTCAAAAACGAAAAAAACAGACTATCCCTATCGGATAGTCTGCTAAACGTTGAGTTATCAGCGTTTTTATTATTCCGCAGCGTTTGCGTCTTTGAGACCGTATTTTTTGTTGAAACGGTCCACACGTCCGTCTGCTTGTGTGAATTTTTGACGTCCAGTGTAGAATGGATGTGAGTCAGAAGTTACTTCGACACGGATGACTGGGTATGTATTACCGTCTTCCCATTCAACTGTTTCTTGTGAAGTTTTTGTTGAACCTGACAAGAATTTGAAACCAGTTGTTGAATCCATGAATACTACTGGGTGGTAATCTGGATGGATGTTTTCTTTCATGATTTTTTCGCTCCTTTGCCCTGCTCCATTTGCTGAACCAGAGTTGATTTGTCGATTTACAACATTAACATCTTAACATGTTTCAGTCAAGGTTGCAATTATCTTTTCAGATTTCTGGTCGGATTTTTTTTACCAAAGGAGACATCTTGAAATTCTTTGAAAAATTGCTGATTGTTTTTTGTTTTACGCAAAAAGCGGATCAGTTGTTCCGTATATTCTAATGAATCTCCAGTCATATTTTTTCGAAGTTTCCAAATTTCTTCTAGTTCTTCACTTGGCATCAATAATTCTTCTTTTCGGGTACCTGATTTTTTGATATCGATGGCTGGGAAGATCCGACGTTCGGATAACTCGCGTGAAAGTTGTAATTCTAGATTTCCAGTTCCTTTGAATTCTTCATAGATCACGTCATCCATGCGGCTTCCTGTATCGACTAAAGCGGTCGCTAAAATCGTCAAACTGCCACCTTCTTCGATGTTTCTTGCCGCCCCGAAAAACTTCTTAGGTTTATACAATGCGGCTGGGTCAATCCCGCCACTCAATGTACGTCCGCTTGGTGGAACGACTAAGTTATAGGCCCGAGCAAGTCTAGTAATACTATCCATCAAGATAACGACATCTCGTTTATCTTCGACCAAACGCATGGCGCGTTCCAATACTAATTCAGAAACTCGAGTATGGTTTTGCGGCTGCAGATCAAATGTAGAAGATACCACGTCGCCTTTCACGCTTCGTTCTAAATCCGTTACTTCTTCCGGACGTTCATCAATCAGTAGAACGATCAATTCTACTTCCGGATAGTTTTCGGTGATACCATTTGCGATTTCTTTTAATACAGAAGTTTTCCCTGCTTTTGGTGGTGCGACGATCAATCCACGCTGACCAAAACCGATTGGAGAGAAGATATCGATCATTCGGGTAGATAGTCTTTGCGGTGTTGTTTCCAGTTGAAGCTGTCTTTGCGGATAAAGAGGTGTTAAGGCTGGAAAATGCGGACGTTCTTTTGCTTCTTCCGGATCTTTTCCATTAACGCTTTCCACGTGCATCAAACCATAATAACGTTCCGATTCTTTAGGTGGACGGGCTTTTCCTGCCACTTTGTCCCCATTTCTCAAACTGAATCGTCTGATTTGTGAGGCAGAAATATAGATATCTTCTGCACTTGGTCCATAGTTAATTGGCCGTAAAAAACCGTAACCATCTTGACCAACGATATCTAATATCCCTTCCATATAATAAAATCCTTGTTTCTCAGCTTGTGCACGAATCACAGCTAGAGATAATTCCTTTTTGTTCATCTTACTGTAATAAGGAATTTTAAATTCTTTGGCATAACTATAAACTTCTTTTAACGTTTTGTTCTCTAGTTCTGCCATTGTCAAATAATCGCTCATTCAGCTCCCACTTCCTCTATCATTTCGATTGATGCCCCTAAGGCTGTTAGTTTCTCGATAATATGATCATAACCGCGTAAGATATAATCTACGTTATAAATCGTCGTTGTTCCTTCTGCTAATAGTCCGGCAATCACTAAACAAGCACCTGCCCGAAGATCGGAAGCCACGACTTCTGTCCCGTGAAGTTTATTTGGACCATTCACGATGATCATATTTCCTTCCACGGTAATATCAGCGCCCATTCGAGCTAATTCAGGCACGTGATTCACCCGTTTCGCATAGATCGTATCGATGATTTCTGAAGTGCCTGCGGTCATCAATAGCAACGCAGTGAGTGGTTGCTGCAGATCTGTGGCAAATCCTGGATAAGGATAGGTCATGATATTTACAGCTTTTAATTCTTTTGAGGGGTAAACTTCGATTTCATCTTCGCTGATTTTCATATGGACGCCAATTTCCTGCAATTTTGCTATAAAACTTTCCAAATGTTCAAAAATCACATTTTTCACTTTGATACCTTTTCCTGCTGCAGCTGCTAATGCCAGATAGGTTCCTGCTTCGATACGGTCAGGAATCATGAAATGACGACAGCCATGTAATGCTTCGACTCCTTCGATACGGATCACATCTGTACCCGCTCCTCGAACTTTTGCCCCCATATTATTCAGTAAAGTTGCCACGTCGATGATTTCCGGTTCTCGTGCAGCGTTTTCAATTACTGTCTGTCCCTTTGCTTTTACAGCAGCTAACATCACATTGATTGTAGCTCCGACTGAAACCACGTCCATAAAAATCCGATTGCCATGCAACCCTTCATTTTTTGTCCGTAAATACATGGCACCATGTTCATTTGTCACTTCAGCACCTAGAGCTTCAAATCCTTTGACGTGTAAATCAATCGGTCTAGGACCTAAATAACAGCCTCCAGGCAGGCCTACTACCGCTTCGCCAAATTTACCAAGCAGTGTTCCCATAAAATAATAAGACGCACGCAAACTATTGATTTTTCCGTGCGGCATCGGAACCGATACGATTTCCCGCGGGTCAATTTCTAATATGTTGTTGGAAAAATGGACCGTTGCGCCCATGATCTCTAATATTTCAATTAATGAATGAACATCTTGTATGTCCGGCACACCTTCCAAAATCACTGGGGAATCAGCTAAGATTGCAGCCGGAATCAATGCGACTGCACTATTTTTTGCACCGCTGATCGTTACTTCACCAGCTAAAGGTTGGTTTCCTTTGATTACGATTTTTTTCATCTGTTTCCACCTTGTTTATTAATCTTTTTTCATGGATATGCTTGTATTTTATCATAGATAAAAAAAAGAAACGAGCATGGTCTGCCGTTTTAAGTAAAAAAGAATGGAGAACGACTTCAAAAGTCGTTCTCCATTCCTATACATCGTATCTGTTATGTGGATGCTTACGCTTTGTTAGCTGAACCAAACCAGTCGATATGAGCTTTCGCATCTTCAACGATTGCTGCTTTACCTGGAGCTAATAATTTACGAGGGTCGAATCCTTTACCTTCTTTGTCTTTACCAGCTTCGATATATTTACGAGTAGCTGCAGCAAATGATAATTGGAATTCAGTGTTAACATTTACTTTTGAGATACCCATTGAGATAGCTTTTTCGATTTGATCTTGAGGAATACCTGATCCGCCATGTAATACTAAAGGCATGTCTGGACCTACAGCATCAGCAATTGCTTGTAAGTGGTCAAATGCTAATCCTTTCCAGTTTTCTGGATATTGACCGTGGATGTTACCGATACCGCAAGCTAAGTAGTCGATACCTGTAGCAACCATTTGTTTGCATTCTTCGATGTCAGCTAATTCGCCGTTACCGATGATTCCGTCTTCTTCTCCGCCGATTGAACCAACTTCACATTCAACTGAGATACCTTTTGCGTGTGCTTTTTCAACAACGTCTTTAGCTAATTTCAAGTTTTCTTCGAATGGTAGATGTGAACCATCGAACATTACTGAAGTGTAGCCTAGTTCGATACATTCCAAAGCAGCTTCGTAGTCACCATGGTCTAAGTGGATAGCAACTGGAACAGTGATGTTCATTGCTTCAACTAAATCAGTGATCAAATCTTTACAGATTTTGTAACCACCCATGTATTTAGCTGCACCCATTGATGTTTGGATAAGTACTGGTGCTTGTTTTGCTTCAGCCGCTTCAAGAATTGCTTGAGTCCATTCCAAGTTGTTTGTGTTGAACCCGCCGACAGCGTAACCGCCTTTACGAGCAGCTTTTAAAAATTCAGCTCCTGATACTACTGGCATAATAAAATTCCTCCTAAGTTTTGTAAAACTAAATTTGTTAAGACAATTCTTAACCAACGACCCTATTTTACCAAACATTTCGGTAGTTTTCTACTAAAATCAATGAAAATGAAAATTTTCAAGAAGTTTTTTGCAAAAAATAAAATGCTTAATCGCTCTTTACTCAAAAAAAGTCTTTTACTTCCTATCTTTTTTCCTATAAATAATAACAAATCAGAAAAAGAGAAAAGTGACAAGAAAATTGCTTATCCCCTTCTCTCGCTGCTTTTCTCTTTCTATCAAGCTAAAAAATTATTTTGTTTCATGATCTGCTAATGATGCTCCGACAAATGCTTTGATTAATTTTTGCGGACGATTTGGACGAGAAATCAATTCTGGGTGGAATTGGCATCCCACAAAGAATTTCTTCTCTGGCAGTTCTACGATTTCTACTAAACGGTTATCTGGTGAGACACCTGAAAAGACTAACCCTTGTTCTTCAAACATTTGACGATATTTGTTGTTGAACTCATAGCGGTGACGGTGACGTTCTTGCACAACATCAGCTCCATCATATGCTTTAGCCGTCTTCGTTCCTTTTTTGATTTTACATGGGTATAATCCAAGGCGTAAAGTTCCACCCAAATTCTCGATGTTTTCTTGGTCAGCCATTAAATCAATAATGTTGTTTGCTGTATCTGGATTCGTTTCAGCTGATGCCGCATCTTCCAACCCAACGACGTTACGTGCAAATTCGACACAAGCCATCTGCATACCAAGACAAATCCCTAAAAACGGAACGTCATTTTCGCGAGCATAACGAATCGCTTCGATTTTCCCTTCTACTCCGCGATCGCCGAAACCGCCAGGAACTAAGATTCCATCTGCATCTTTCAAACGTTCTTCTACATTTTCTCTCGTCAATTCTTGTGCTTTGATCCAATCGATCTCGATGTCTGAGTTATAGGCGAAACCAGAATGTTTCAATGCTTCAACTACTGAGATATACGCATCTGGTAACTCGACGTATTTACCGACAAGTGCGATCCGTACTTTTTTCTTCAAGTTCAAGACACGTTCTTCTAATTCTTTCCATTCTGTCATGTCTGCTTCTGGTGTATCTAGTTTCAAATGGTCGCAAACGATTTGATCCATTCCTTGTACTTGTAAAACTAACGGGATGGAGTAAAGTGTATCTACATCTGGCGACTCGATGACTGCTTCTGGCTCGACATCACAAAATTGTGCCAATTTGTTTTTCACGCTTTGAGAAACAGGTTGCTCTGTACGTACCACCAAAATATTCGGTTGGATACCTAAACCGCGTAGCTCTTTTACACTGTGCTGCGTTGGTTTAGTTTTCATTTCTCCAGCAGCTTTCAAGTAAGGAATCAATGTTGTATGGATATACATAACATTATCTGTACCGACATCTGCTTTCATTTGACGAAGTGCTTCAAGGAATGGCAAAGATTCTATATCTCCTACCGTTCCTCCTACTTCTGTAATGATCACATCTGAATCAGTCATTTTAGCTGCCCGCATGATTTTTTCTTTGATCTCATTTGTAATATGAGGAATAACTTGAACTGTTGCTCCCAAGTATTCGCCCTTACGTTCTTTACGCAAAACTTCAGAATAGATTTTTCCTGTCGTCACGTTGGAGTATTTGTTCAAATTGATGTCAATAAAACGTTCGTAGTGGCCCAGATCCAAATCTGTTTCAGCACCATCATCTGTTACGAATACTTCTCCGTGCTGATATGGGCTCATCGTCCCTGGATCCACATTGATGTATGGATCAAATTTTTGGATAGTTACTTTTAAGCCGCGGTTTTTCAATAAGCGTCCTAAAGAAGCTGCAACAATCCCTTTTCCGATTGATGAAACGACACCGCCGGTCACAAAAATATATTTTGTCATAAGTTCAAAAACTCCTTTTTAATTTATGTGCAGGAAAAGTCTCAGAAAATAAACAAAGCTCCCTATTCTTCAATAAGAATAGGGAGCCGAAATTTCTGTAAACTTCTGACCCTTTAAAAGGGTGCCCAAGGTGTATAATACAAGCTGACTGAGGGAAAGTCAAGTACTCAAATGAAGACTATCCGCTTACAATTTTTCTTTTTCGGTATCCTTTGAGAAATTATTTCTTAAGTCCTTTATGAGTGCAAAAAAATTTAACCCACATAATAGGCTTGAGATAAACATGGCTAACGTTAAACTTAAGCAAGTCAGGAAATCTTTACTGAAAAATTTTAAGTGAAACAATAGATAAAAAAATAAGGAGGGCGACAAACGTCGTGCCCCCCTTATTTCTAAATAAACGGTGTTCAATCAGCTGACCCTCGGTATTAGCTCAAAAAACGGCAAAATATGAGGAACTATTTTGCCGTTTGTTTCTCTAATACTCAGGTCAAAACGCTGATTTCACAACCTCTAATTCACGTTATTCCTGTTTTAATAAAGTTCTAGATATTGTTCTCTTTCCCACTCGGAAACAGTTTGTCTGAATGACGCCCATTCGAGACGTTTTGCTTCAACAAAATTTGAGAAGATATGTTGTCCTAATGCATCAATCATTACATTATCCTTACGTAATTCCTTGATAGCATTATGGATAGTTGAAGGTAAGTCTTGGATATGTGCAGCTTCTCTTTCTTCCTCATCCATGACATAAATGTTACGGTCAACAGCGGCTGGCGGTGTGATCTGATTACGGATACCGTCTAGTCCTGCTTGCAACAACACTGCCATTGCCAAGTATGGGTTTGCAGATGGATCAACTGAACGCAATTCCAAACGTGTGGACAATCCGCGAGATTCTGGTACACGTACTAATGGCGAACGATTACGACCGCTCCACGCGACATAAACAGGCGCTTCATAACCTGGAACGAGACGTTTATACGAATTGACTGTTGGATTGCAAACGGCTGTATAGGCACGAGCATGTTTCAGCAAACCGCCTAAGAAATGATACGCTGTTTCACTTAGTTCCAATTCACCGTCTTTATCATAGAAGACATTACCTTCATCATTGAACAAAGACATATTGCAATGCATACCAGAACCATTGATTCCAAATAACGGTTTCGGCATGAAAGTTGCGTGAAGTCCGTGCTTGCGTGCAATCGTTTTGACAACGAGCTTGAAGGTTTGGATATTATCACAAGCATCTACCACATCTGCATATTTAAAGTCAATTTCATGCTGTCCTGGCGCTACTTCATGATGTGAAGCTTCCACTTCAAAGCCTAAGCTTTCTAATTCCAACACGATGTCACGGCGGCAATTTTCACCTAAATCTGTTGGTGCAAAATCAAAATAACCACCTTTATCATTCAAGGTCGTTGTAATCCCACCGTCTTCGTCTAATTTAAATAAGAAGAATTCTGGTTCAGGTCCTAAATTGAAAGAGGTAAAACCAAGGTCGCGCATGTCTTTCAATGCTCGCTTCAAATTCCCGCGAGGATCGCCGGCAAATGGTGTTCCATCCGGATTATAGATATCACAAATTAAACGAGCAACTTTTCCATGAGCACTTTCCCATGGGAAGATCATCCAAGTAGAGAGATCTGGATACAAATACATATCGCTTTCTTCAATTCGAACAAATCCTTCAATCGAAGAACCATCAAACATCATTTTGTTTTCTAACACTTTATCGATCTGGCTCACTGGAACTTCTACATTTTTAATCGTACCTAAGATGTCTGTGAACATCAATCGTAAAAATCGTACGTTTTCTTCCTCAATGATTCGTTTGATCTCTTCACCTGTTATCTGTTTCTTTACCATGGTATCCCTCTTCCTTTTTTAATTTATTCAGTCAAAGAATTGTCTTTGCAATCCTTGCGACTGATAATGACCTGTTTTGCTTAACCCACCTTGCGCCAAAATCTCATCACGAAAAATTTGTCGAACGTCATGATCTGTCAACGGCTTCTTGCTTTTTGCTTCTTGTTTTTTCGCCTGTGCCATTTCGTATACACGTTTGATCCCAGCCATGTTTAACCCGTCTGAAAGATAATCTTTGATCTCAAGCAGCATATCGATATCATTCAACGAATACATGCGGCGATTTCCTTCACTTCGTTCCGGATGAACTAAATCTTGTTCTTCATAGTAGCGAATTTGCCGAGCAGATAAATCAGTCAGCTTCATAACTGTACCAATTGGAAATACGGACATAGATCGGCGCAATTCCTTTTCTCCCATCAGACGTCCCCTTTCGTTTTATAAGTTGGCTAAAGTGTACCAATTAAAAAAAATATTGTCAACTGCATATGTTAGGTTTTCTAACATGAGACCTCTATTTTTTTATAAAATAACAAAAAAACATGAACGCAAAAAAAGGTATCTAGTTGATTTTCGTACCAGATACCTTTTACTTTTATTGTACTATGCTGTTCTTTCCCAGTGATTTTTATTGTAAAAAAACAAAATTTTATTTGCTTTTTCTCAGCCATTTTGAATCATTTTTTGCAAATCCTCTCACTTCATACTCGTTTGATTCTTCCATGTAGGCTTCGTCCAAAACCATCGTTTGTCTTCTCAACTCACTTAATTTCTGTCCTTCATTGCTTGGCACAGACAGTGTATAAGGTGTCATCAGTTCCATCAGTTGACGCTTGATTGCTTCGATCAATGCCGTCTTCCCTTCTTTCGTTTGAGCAGAAATCAATACATTAGGGAATAATGTGGGCGTAAACATCGCTGGATCAATCTGGTCTGCCTTATTGTAAACAGTCAGTATCGGCATTTCTTTCATATTCAATTCATCCATCAATTTTAGTACAGTCTGCTCCTGTAAAATGCGATCTGGAGAACTGGCATCGACTACATGCAACAAAAGATCCATATTCTGACTTTCTTCTAGTGTAGAATGGAAAGCATCGATCAGTTGCGTAGGCAGATCTTGGATGAACCCGACGGTATCTGTTACTGTAATCTCAAATCCTTCAGCAAAACGCCATCTTTTAGTCAATGGATCTAACGTTGCAAACAACTGGTCTTTTGAATAAGTATCCGCTTGTGTCAATAAATTCAAGATGGTTGATTTCCCAGCATTCGTGTAGCCTATAAGACCAATCTGAAAAACCTCACTGTTTTTTCTTTTTTGACGGTTGCGCTCTCGATGGGCTTCTACTTCTTTCAATTCTTTCTTAACAGCAAAAATTTTATTCCGTATATGTCGGCGGTCTGTTTCTAACTTTGTTTCACCTGGTCCTCTTGTTCCAATCCCACCACCAAGACGAGACAATGTTTTCCCTTGCCCCACTAAACGAGGCAGAAGGTATTCTAACTGAGCAAGCTCAACTTGCAGCTTTCCTTCTTTCGAACGAGCACGCATCGCAAAAATATCTAGGATCAGCTGTACTCGATCAATCACCGGAAGGCCAACAGCATCCGTAATCAGTTGACTCTGTCTCGGAGTCAGTTCATGATTAAAGATGATCAAATCCGCTTCATGCGCATCTGCTTGTTGAACTAATTCTTGTAATTTCCCTTTACCGATAATCGTTTGCCGATCTACTTGTGGTCTTTTCTGTGTAATTGTGAATACGACTTCTCCTGATGCGGTGTTCGTCAGCTGAACTAGCTCTTCCATTGACTCTGAAAAGTAACGCTGGTTTGCTTCGGTTTCTACCCCTACGATGATCACTTTTTCTTCCATTTTATTCCGCCTCCAGCCATTTTTTGATTGTTTGCTCAATCTGACTTTTTTGATTTGGCTCACTTATAAGATCAAACCACTGTGCATCCAAACGGTTACGAAACCACGTTAACTGACGTTTCGCGTATCTTCTCGAATGTAGTTTGACTTGTTCTGTTGCTTCTTCCAATGTTTCTTTCCCTTCAAAATATGGGAAAAATTCTTTATATCCAATTCCTTGACTGGCTTGGACTTCTCCAAGCTCATATACCTTACGTGCTTCTGCTACCAAGCCTTCTGCTAGCATCAAATCGACTCTGTGATTGATTCGATCATACAGGACATCACGCTTCGTATCTAACCCAATCATGAGGTAATCATATAATCGCTTTGGCTCTTCTTTAGGTGCCGTGATACTATGCCCTGTCGTCTCCAAAACTTCCAGAGCTCTTATCACTTTGCGTTGATTGTTCCAGTGGATTTTCTCAGCAGCTGCCGGGTCTTTTTCTTTCAACTGATTCCATAACGCTTGGGAACCAATTGTCTCGGCTAACGTTTCATACTTTTTTCTAATCTCAGGATTCGCTTCTTCCGTCGCCCCTAACTGGTAATCGTATAGAAGGGATTGGATATACAGACCCGTGCCACCAGCTATGATAGGTAGATGATCTCGGTTCGCAATCTCAGTAATCAATTGTCGACCTGAATGCTGAAAATCAGCGGCTGAGTAATGTTGAGTAGGTTCGATCACATCAATCAAATGATGCGGAACATCATTCATCTCTTCTTCTTTGATTTTTGCTGTACCGATATCCAGATTTTTATAGATTTGCAATGAATCACCGCTGATGATCTCTCCACCAAATAGTTGTGCGAGTTCCACACTTAGCGCTGTTTTACCGACTGCTGTCGGACCGACGATCACTAATACTTTTTCCATATTTTACCTACTTTTCGTTGTTTGTTTCCACCGAAGAGCTTTCTCCGGAAAATCAGTTATTATTCCATCTATTTTGAGTTCTTGACATTTGGCCATTTCTTCTTCATCGTTGATCGTCCATGCACGAATTGCTTTTGGAAAATCAGCTGCCTGGACAGGATGTTCGAACAACCAAGTATTTTTTGGATGTACTCCTTCTATGTAAGGGGTTTCTGCTGCTAGTTGGATCTTTTTATCAGAAGTACTCATCAATAAGTCCAGCTGTATCTCTGGTTCCAATAACGCGATTTTTTCCAAAGAAGCCAAATGAAAGCTGCAATATGCATGTTGAAAAGGCCACTCTCTGCTTTTTAATGTTTCGGCCAATTTTTCTTCGATACCGGGATATTCATACTGATCAGTTTTAATTTCGATCATCAGCATCCCTCGGTAATTTTTTTGGAGAAGCAGTCCTAAAACTTCTTTCAATTCAGGGACTTTAGCTGCTGGAAATTCTTTGCTGAATTTGCCTCCTGCATTCAATGTTTTGAGTTCTTCCAATGTTTTTTCTCGAATCAGCCCTTTACCGTTAGTCGTCCGATCCACTTCTTCATCATGCATAACGATCAAATAACCATCTTTGCTTAGATGAACATCTAGTTCGATACCATCTGCACCTACTCGTACAGCTTCTGCAAATGCAGGAAGCGTATTTTCTGGGTGGGTACCGCTGCTTCCGCGATGAGCATAGATTTGTAACATCTTTCTTCACTCCGTTCAATTCTATTGTATCATTAAGAAAAAAAGAAAGCATTGCCACGCTCTCATGTGCAACGGCAATACTTCAAAATATCAGCTCCAAACATCATCTTTCGAGAAGAAACCAATCGGCTGGCGCGTCATAGTCTTCAACTGTGCTTTTTTTTCATTGATCATTTCAGTCAAACTATCCGTAAAATTCTCTAAAATCACGCGTCCGCCTTTATAAGCATATCCACCAATCTTCATTGTTTCATCTGGAGATAAAATCACTTTTCGATGGGAGATGTTCTTAAACAGCTCGTCTAAAATATAATTTGGCAGATAAAAACTATTCTGCGCTGAAAATGATTGGAGATATGCAAAATCGTCAATCGTGATATAACAATCATCGAATGCATCAAAGCTGACATATTCTTCCATCAGCGTCGTCCGTTTTTGCAAAATCTCGTTGATCTTTTTATTTAATTGGTTCAGCGTCTCGATTTCTTTGACTTTCAATTCCAATTCACGTCTACGCTGTTCTTTATTTTCTAAGTGACGCATTTGCAGTATCATGCCGATATAGACAACTACAGCACCCGTCAACACGCCGATAAGACCGGTAATACCAACTATCAATCTGTTGTTCCTCCTTGTTTTGCTTCTCTGCTTATCATACCATAAAGCAGGTTTATGCGACTAATTTGCCTAAGTTTTTTATTTGACCTTTTTTGACCAAAAATGTATACTACTTTTTAGGTATTAGAAACTAAATTATGGTACACTATTTCTAAACGAAACCAAGGAGGAACTCTATTATGAATTTAATTCCTACAGTCATTGAACAATCATCACGAGGCGAAAGAGCTTACGATATCTACTCACGTTTATTGAAAGACCGTATCATCATGTTAAGCGGCCAAGTAACTGATGATCTTGCTAATTCGATCATCGCCCAATTGCTTTTCTTAGATGCTCAAGATTCTGAAAAAGATATCTATCTTTATATCAATTCTCCTGGTGGTTCAGTTACAGCAGGTATGGCTATCTACGACACAATGAACTTTGTCAAAGCAGATGTCCAAACAATCGTTATGGGTATGGCTGCTTCAATGGGAAGCTTCTTGCTGACAGCTGGTACAAAAGGGAAACGATTTGCTTTACCAAATGCTGAGATCATGATCCATCAACCTCTTGGCGGCGCTCAAGGTCAAGCAACTGAAATCGAAATTGCGGCACGTCATATTTTACAAACACGCGAACGCTTAAACAAAATTTTAGCTGAACGCACTGGTCAACCGCTTGAAGTGATTGAAAAAGATACAGACCGTGACAACTATATGACAGCTGAACAAGCAAAAGCATATGGATTGATTGATGAAGTCATGGAAAACAGTTCTTCATTAAATTAATCTGTTTCAAAGGAAGTTTTTAAGACTTCTTATCTAAACCAAATAAAAAAGGATGGTCAGTTTGAGCTGGCCATCCTTTTTTATTTTTATGGATGCTACTGCCTATCTTTGCTCCTTGAATTTTCCTTGCGCATGCATCCGACCTATTTCGACATAATGCTGGATGTTTTCTTTGTTTTTTTGGATTTCTTCTTTTGTCAAAGGTCGGATCACTTTAGCTGGACGACCAAAAGCCAAGACATTAGGAGGAATAACTTTTCCTTCTGTTACTAATGATCCAGCACCAATCAAACTATTCTCACCAATAACCGCATGATTCAATATCGTGGTTCCCATCCCGATCAGCGCCCCTTTTTCGATTGTACAGCCGTGTAGCATGCACTGATGTCCTACCGTCACATTCTCCGCAATATCTACAGGTGCATCATGATCGACATGGACGATTGTACCATCTTGGATATTCGTTCTTTGTCCTACTTTTATCCAATTACTGTCCCCGCGTAAAACTGCTTGATACCAGATCGTCACATCTTCTGACAATGTCACGTCACCAATCACTGTAGCATTTGATGCTATAAACCGTTCCATCTCTATTTTCTCCTTTCGTTTTTTTGTAGAAACTAATCCTATTGAATAAATGTATCATAGCATATATTTATTTTATAAGAAAAAACAGGTAAAACCTGCTCAGTCCAGATGCCTATTTGCGCTATCTGGTAAACTGACGTTTTACCTGTTTATTGTACCTCTATCTTTTCTTCTATTACTTTCTTCAAAACTAATTCGTACACTTCGATTTGTGCTGCCAAGCGTTCGATTTGAAACTCATTTTCAAAAAAATCAGCTGAATCAAATGGTTTTGTCTGACAGACGTGCGTTAAACGATCAATTTCTCTTTTGGCTTCAGTGATTTTTTCATTTAAAAACTGTTCCATCTCCGTGCCCTCACTTTTTTTGATAACCTTACTTTACCATTATCAAGAAAGGAGAACAAAAAATAAGTTTCAAACTGTTTTATCCTTCTATGATTTATCCTGCTTCCTCAGCAAATTGGCTGTTATACAGTTTTTCATAAAATCCGCCTTGTGCCAATAAACTCTCATGTGTTCCTTTTTCAATGATCTGACCTTGGTCCATCACTAGAATCAGATCTGCATCGCGTATCGTCGATAAACGGTGAGCAATGACAAAACTTGTCCGCCCCTCCATCACGCGATCCATCGCTTTTTGAATCAACGCTTCTAAACGAGTGTCTACTGAACTTGTCGCTTCATCCAAAATCAAAATTTTAGGATCTGAAACCACTGCTCGGGCAATCGTCAGCAACTGTTTTTGTCCTAAAGACACATTGTCTCCCTCAGCATTGATGGCCATCTCATATCCATCTGGCATTGTCCGGATAAAATGGTCTACGTTTGCTGTTTTTGCAGCATCTACTACTTCATAATCTGTCGCATCAAGCTTTCCAAAACGGATATTATCGGCAATCGTTCCTTGATAGAGCCATGCATCTTGTAAGACCATACCAAACAGGGAACGGACATCACTACGGCTCATTGATTTGGTATCAATCCCGTCGATCCTGATAGCTCCTTTGTCTACGTCGTAAAAACGCATCAATAGATTGATCAAGGTCGTCTTGCCGGCACCGGTTGGACCGACGACAGCCACGGTTTGACCTGCTTTCACTTCAAAGTTCAAATCTTGAATCAATGGTTTCTTCGGATCATACGCAAAATCGACATGATCGAATGTCACATCTCCTAAAATCGTTTCTGGCAGTGAAACATCTACTTTGTTTTCTTTTTCTTCTGGCTCATCTAAAATCTCGAATACACGTTTTGTTGCCGCTGATGCACTTTGCAAAACAGAAGACAGTTGTGTCACATTCCCCATCGGCTGGCTGATTTGCCAAATATATTGGATGAACGCCTGAAGTTGACCAACAACGATCGCCCCAGTAATAACATAGAAACTTCCTAGAACAGCCATACCAATATAAGTAGCATAGGCAGTTAGTTGGACTAATGGCATCATCAACCCAGAAATGAACGCTGCGCGGAACCCAAAGTATTTCAAGCTGTGATTTACTTTTTTGAATCCTTCCAATGTTTCTTTTTCGCGTCCGTATACTTTCAATACACTGAAACCTGTCATATTTTCTTGAACGTAGCCGTTTAGCTCACCAAGCGAATTCTGCATGCTTTGAAAATATTTCTGCGAAGCATTGATCACTCGTTTGGAGATCCAGATCGATGTTGGAATCATGATCATAGAGATCAGCGCCATCATCGGCTGGATATAAAACATCATTGCTGCAGCCAACGTAATTCCCAATATCGCATTTACGATACCAATAAAAGCTTGTTGTAAAGCACCGCTGACTGCATCTACATCATTCGTCACACGAGACAAAATATTTCCTTGCTGGTTTTTATCGAAATAAGAAACCGGAAGACGATTGATTTTTTCTTCTATGTCTCTTCGCAAATCATGCATGGCACTTTGAACGACATTTGTCATCAAAACCCCAGAAAGCAATTGCGAAATACAATACCCTATTCCGACAACTGTGATCCAAATGAGACATTTGAATATATAAGAAAAATTGATTGATTCGCCATTGGCAATATTACGACTGATTTCTGTAGTAGGAAGTCCTGTAACATATGGCAAAGCCACGTTGAAAGCCACTGTCAGAACTGTAAATAGGATCACTAGAAGAAAAGTCCCACGATACGGTCTGATATATCGAGCTAAACGTTTTAAGGAAGAAAAGGTTTTTTTCATGCTAGTTCCTCCTTTGATAATTGAGAAGCGGCAATATCATAATAAATCGGGCATTTTTCCAACAACTCCCGATGTGTCCCCATACCGACGACTTCTCCTTCATTTAATACGATGATCTTATCTGCATGCATGATCGTTCCCACACGTTGTGCTACGATCAATACAGTAGATTCTGTTGTTTCTTTTTTCAGACGAGCACGTAACTTCGCATCCGTTTGATAATCTAATGCAGAAAAGCTGTCATCAAAAATATAGATTTCCGGACGGCGTATGATGGCTCTGGCTATTGCCAATCGTTGTTTTTGTCCGCCTGAAAAATTGGAACCACCTTCTGATAAATGTTCGTCAAATCCATCTGGTTTTCGAGAAATGAATTCTGAAGCTTGAGCAATCTCAGCTGCACGTTCCATTTCTTCTTGTGTGGCATCTTCTTTCCCGTATCGCAAATTATCGGCAATCGTTCCAGTAAATAGCAGCGCTTTTTGCGGAATAAACCCAATCTTGTCTCGCAACTTGCTTAACCGATAATCTCTCACGTCTACTCCGTCGACCAAGATCTTTCCTTCACTCACATCATAAAAGCGAGGAATCAATTGAATCAACGTAGATTTTCCGCTACCGGTACTTCCAATAAAAGCAACGGTTTCTCCTGGAGAGGCTGTAAAACTGACATTTCGAATCACTGGCTCTTGCGAATGGCCTGGATAAGCAAATGTTACATTTTGAAATTCGATATACCCTTTAGTCTTCGTATCCGATATACCATTTGGATCTTCTACAATCGAAGGTTTGGCATCTAGTGCCTCTTGGATACGTCCAGCTGAAACGGCTGCTCTTGGATACATCATGAACACACTGGCAAATAACATGAATGAGAATAAGGCATGGAATATATACTCGATAAATGCAATCAAATCTCCTACCCGAAGTTCGCCAGCATCGATTTGCACTGCCCCGCTCCAAATGATCAATACCATCACGATATTAAATAAGAAATAAAAACCTGGTTGTGCAACAGCCATCAAACGGAACAAGCTTTTCGAACTAGCAGCATAATTCTCATTGACTACAGCAAAGCGTTTTTCTTCAAACTTTTCATTGACGAATGCGCGAATCACACGCAATCCTGAAAGGTTTTCCCGCAAGATACTATTGATTTTATCTAAGTTTTTTTGTTGTTTTTTAGATAACGGCTCAGACACCTTAGCAATCGCTACGACCGCCAATAATAGCAAAGGCAATGCGCCTACTACATACAAGCTGAGTGTCACACTTGTACGCATGACCATGTACAAACTGACAACGAACATCATCGGCGCCATGAAACCGATACGTAAAATATTTTGCAGGAACAACATGATCTGATAAGCATCATTTGTTGTACGAGTGATCAAGGAAGATACGCCTAAATTTTCGTACTCCTGATGCGAATAGCTTTGGATCTTTTCGAACAAGTCATCTCGAATATCTGCTACGATATTGGTCGTGATCCTCGAACCAAAATAACCTAACAAGATATTCAAAATAATACCGATTACGGTAATAACGATCATAAATATCCCTTGCTGTTTCACATAATCAAAATCACCATTGCGGATTCCTACATCAATCATACGCGCTAAAATCGTAGGAAGTCCTAATTCAATCAAAATAAAACCGAATACGCATATAAAATTGAAAAACAAGAATTTCTTATAACGCATGGTATAATGCCACATTAGTTTCACTTTCTCATCTCCTTTTAATCTTTTGTTACATTTTCATTACTAAAAATGATAGCACAACGAACCTATTAATAGAACACTTCTCTCATAAAAAAGTCATTATGATTATAGTAAAATGATAAACGTTGATTTTTTCTTTCAATCTAGTTGATTTCTATACTTATTTGCTGTTTTATGCTAGAATAACAATTAATTGTTGTATATTTTTTATACAGAAGGTACGGTTGAAAAAATATCCGAACAGATGAGCAAAAACGAGGCTTGTCTCTTTGACTCGAATCCAGTATTCTAGTCAAAGCATATGAAAAACTAGGTGGCTTGTCCCCTCGTTTTGTGTTGTCTAAAAAAATCAACTAGCTAAATCACTGCTTTACGCAGATAAAGGAGACAAAACAATGATCTATAAAGTTTATTATCAAGAAACAAAAGTACGTAACCCTAAACGGGAAGAAACAAAATCTCTTTACATTGAGGCAAAAAGCGATGTAGACGCTCGCCAACGTGTGGAAGAAAATACCCCATACAATATTGAATTCGTTCAACTTCTAGAAGGAAGTCATCTAGAATACGAAAAAGAAAATGCTGATTTCTCATTAGTGGAGTTTTAATATGAAACTTTCCATCAAAAATAATGAGACAGGCGTCTTTGCTATTGGTGGATTAGGTGAAATCGGGAAAAATACGTATGGGGTACAATTCCAAGATGAAATCATTTTGATTGATGCCGGGATCAAGTTCCCGGAAGACGATCTACTTGGAATTGACTATGTCATTCCCGACTACAGCTACATCATACAAAACTTGCACAAAGTAAAAGCCCTAGTGATTACTCACGGACATGAAGACCACATCGGCGGAATACCCTACTTGCTAAAACAAGCAAATATTCCTATCTATGCTGGTCCTCTCGCATTAGCGTTGATCACGAACAAATTAGATGAGCATGGCTTGCTTCGAGAGGCAGAGCTTCATGAAATCAATGAAGATACGATTATTCGTTTTAGAAAAACTTCTGTCAGCTTTTTCAGAACGACTCATAGTATCCCAGACGCATTAGGGATCGTGGTAAAAACACCTTCTGGTAATATCGTAGCGACTGGAGACTTCAAGTTTGATTTCACTCCCGTCGGCGAACCAGCAAACTTGCATAAAATGGCTCGTATCGGGGAAGAAGGTGTCTTGTGCCTTTTATCTGATAGTACAAATGCTGAGATTCCAACATTTACTAAATCAGAAAAAACGATTGGTCATTCTATCTTGAAGATCTTTTCAAAAATCGAAGGTCGTATTATTTTTGCCAGCTTTGCTTCTAATATCTTCCGTTTGCAGCAAGCAGCAGATGCCGCTGTGGCGACTGGTCGTAAAATCGCTGTTTTCGGACGTAGCATGGAAAATGCCATTGTCAATGGCCAACGTTTAGGATATATCAAAGTTCCAGACGGCACATTTGTAGATGCACATGAAATCAATCGCTTGCCTGCTAACGAAACGATGATCCTATGTACAGGTTCTCAAGGGGAAGCGATGGCCGCTTTGAGCCGTATTGCAAATGGTACCCACCGTCAAATCCAAATCCAGCCAGACGATACAGTGATCTTTTCAAGTTCACCTATCCCTGGTAATACAACAAGTGTCAATCATTTGATCAACTTGCTGTCTGAAGCTGGCGCAGAAGTAATCCATGGAAAAATCAATAACATCCATACTTCCGGTCACGGTGGACAAGAAGAACAAAAATTGATGCTTCGCTTGATGAAACCAAAATATTTTATCCCTGTCCATGGAGAATTCCGCATGCTGAAAGTCCATGCTTCTCTAGCACAAGGTGTAGGTGTTCCTGCAGAAAACTGCTTCATCATGGAAAATGGCGATGTTTTAGCGTTAACTAGCGATTCTGCACGTCCTGCTGGGCATTTTGTTGCTGGAGATGTGTATATCGATGGTAGCGGGATCGGCGATATCGGTAATGTCGTTTTACGTGACCGTCACCTGCTTTCAGAAGAAGGTCTTGTATTAGCTGTTGCAACAGTAGATATCAAGAAAAAAGAAATCTTGGCTGGTCCAGATATTCTCTCTCGTGGATTTGTCTACATGCGAGAATCAGGAGAAATGATCAATGAAGCTCAGCGAATCTTATTCCATGCTTTAAGAGAATGTTTAAATGGACCTGACTGTTCAGAATATAAATTGAAAGAAGCGATGACTGGCGCACTTCAGCCATTCTTATTCGAACGTACAGAAAGACATCCAATGATTTTACCGATGGTCATGACACCAGATGAAGAATAAGTAAGAGGTTGTGAAATTAGTGCCCTGACCTGAGTATAAGAGAAACCGAACGGAAAACAGGACAAGTTGTTTTTATTTGGCTGTTCTTATTGCTTGATACAGGGCAGCTTTTTCACAACCTCTTAAAATTTATTTACTTTTTCATACAAAAAATACCTGCCACAAGAGAAATTTCCTCTTGTGGCAGGTATTTTTGTTACTCGCTTTGTTCTCTCGTAAAAATTGATGCCTACCATCAATTTGATTTACAGATAAAATTAAGCTTTTACAACGTTTGCAGCTTGTGGGCCACGGTCTGATTCTTCAACGTCAAAAGTCACTGCTTGACCTTCTTCTAATGTTTTGAATCCGTCACCTTGGATAGCAGAGAAGTGTACGAATACGTCGCTTCCATCTTCACGTGAGATAAATCCAAATCCTTTTTCAGCGTTGAACCATTTTACTGTTCCGTTTTCCATAATAATATCCTCCTCGTGCCAAAAGCACTTATTTAAATTGTAACATTGCTCGTGTACGATAGAGGTGCAACAGATGTTTCAACTTCTATTCCCAAACAAAATTACAATATAATTGTACACTTGCTTCATTTTTTTTGCAAGAAAGCAACTTACTTCTCTTCCATTAATCCTTCTTCTCTCAAACTAAAATATCGTTTACGTCCGATGATCAAATGATCCAGTACAGTGATGCCCATCATTTCTCCACACTTTTGTATCCTTTTAGTAAAATTCATATCCTGTTGTGATGGAATAACATTACCAGAAGGATGATTATTTGCTAAAACGATTCTTGCCGCGCAGTAACGTACGGCATAATGGAATATTTCTCTAGGATGAGCGACTGACTGATTCAGCGAACCGATGAATACTGTCTTTTTTAAGATCACTTGATTCTTCGTGTCCAAATAAATACAAATCAAATGTTCCTGTTTGTGATCTTTCATTTCCAGAATCAATTGTTGTGCCAGTTCATAGCTAGTACGAATGGCGGGAGATGCTCTTTCTTGGTCCGTCTGAATGCGGCGGCCTAACTCGATCAAGGCTTTGATTTCGATTGCTTTCACACGTCCTATCCCTCGAATCTCTTCTAACTCATGCAAAGTAGCCTGTCGTAAAGAAGCCAATCCTCCAAACGTTTTTAACAGATTGCCGGCAATCGACATCACACTATGAGGGTGCTGACCAGTACGCAGTAAAATTGCTAAAAGCTCCTGATCCGATGAAGCTTCAGCTCCATAAATTTCCATACGTTCCCTTGGTAAAGAGCTAGTTGGTACTTCTTTGATCAATCGTTTTTCCAAAAAAACATCTCCTTTCTATCTTTTCTAAAATAAGATACGAAAAGAGATGGATTTTTATTTTATCAATGCAGGGATTTCATGCAAAGAAGAAACGACCCCAGCCGTTTTTTTGATCAATTCTTGGGAAGGCGGAAGCAAATCTGGAACCATGACTACAGGGATCTCAGCCGCAGAAGCTGCTAAAATACCATTTTGTGAATCTTCTAAAATCAATGTTTCTTTCTTAGCTGTACCTAATTTCTGATTGGCTAATAAAAAAATTTCCGGATCTGGTTTTGCTCGTTGGACATTCTCTGCGGAAACAATCGTCTCAAATCGTTCAAACAGATTGTTCTTCTTCAATAAAAGTTCAATGACAGCTCGTTGGTTACTGGAAGCGACAACTTTGGGAATCTGATGTTCTTCTAAAAAAGAGAGGAGTTCCAACACACCTGGCTTCATTTGTACGGCTCCTTTTGAAAAGCGCTCAAGCGTTTCCTGGTATGAATCGTCTATGAATCTTTGTACGCTTGTTTTACCGAATTCCGCAAAAATCATATGATAATTCGC
The DNA here is from genome assembly GCF_050555455.1 of Enterococcus sp. DIV1224. Lineage (NCBI taxonomy): Bacteria > Bacillati > Bacillota > Bacilli > Lactobacillales > Enterococcaceae > Enterococcus > Enterococcus sp. DIV1224. The sequence continues at coordinate 1,980,108 of NZ_CP187859.1, forward strand.
CCACACTTCTTCATCGGAAACACCTAAGAATTTTAAATACAGGTCTTTATCATAAGGAAAACCCATCCTATCTGCTACTACTTGTGAAGCCTCGTAATATACTAACTCTGTGTCAAACAATAAACCATCCATATCAAAAATCACTGCATTATACTTCATGGTCTCCTCCTAATTGTATTAATAAATGACGAACTTCTGAAATGAAATAAAGCGAACCGGTCACAACTAATACATCTTCATTTGTCATCTTTTCCAATATATCTGCTAATCCGAATTGCCACAATGAAACGATTGATACTCTCTCACTTGCTAAATCTGATACTTCACTTAATTCGATGGCTTTTGGATGTTCAAAGGTCGTCAAATAAATATGGACATTTGGTACTTGTTGCAGTCGTTCTAGCATTTCTCTAACATTTTTAGTTCGTAAGGCGGAAAACAAAATGTTGATTTGATATCCTTTGAATTCTTTTTTCAAATTCTCAACAAGCCGGTTCATTGCATGCGTATTATGGGCACCATCTAAAACAACTAATGGCTCGTTACTCAAACGCTCCATTCTTCCTGGCCATCGAGATTTCTTCAACCCCTTCAAAACATCTTTTTCTCGGAAAGGCAGCTTTTCCAATTGACAGTAAACAAAATACAATTCGATGGCTACTCCTGCATTTTCAGCTTGATGTTGCCCTAAAAGCGGCGTGGTTAGTTGAGGGATTTTCCCTGCTTCATTAAAGAATTCAAATACTTCTCCCCAAGTCTCATCAGGATACAGATAGTTTATTTTATAATTTTCCCCGTATACATAAAGCATCGCATTTTTTTCTTTAGCTGTTTGTTTGATGACATTAAAAGCTTCTGGGCCGATGTTTCCTGTGACAACTGGAACGCCTTGTTTGATGATTCCTGCTTTTTGCGCAGCGATTTCTTCAATCGTCTCTCCAAGTATCTCGGTATGATCAAGCCCAATCGTTGTTATTCCAGTTAGCATCGGTACAGCTACATTGGTAGAATCCAATAAGCCGCCTAAGCCCACTTCAATAATCGCTACGTCTACTTTCTTCATCAAAAAATAATCAAATGCCATTGCTGTTAATGTCTCAAATTCAGTGATACCAGCTACTGCTTCAAATTGATCAAGTTGTTTGATCAGCGGCTGATATTTTTTTACAAGCTGGATCAAGTCATTGTCTGGGATACTTTTGCCATTGATTGCAATCCGTTCATTGAACGTTTCGATATAAGGTGAAGTAAACGTTCCAACTATCAGACCAGCTTCTTCTAATAGGCTTCTCAAATAGGCTACAGTAGACCCTTTTCCGTTTGTTCCAGCGATATGGATCGTTTTTACTTTCCTCTCCGGATGACCTACCACTTCTAATAAAGCTTCGACTCGGTCAAGACCAGGACGTGAACCAAATGGTAATCGACTATGGATCCATTCTATTGCTTCTTCAATCGTCATCAACAATTCCCCCATTTCTCTTTTATTATAACAAATAGAAGTCATAAGAAAAATAAAAGGACGATAGAGAGAAAAATCTGCTCCGGATACATGATAAATCGCTCTTTTTTCTAAGTAATCAGAGTAGACTAAAAAAGAGGATGCGACAATAATCATGTCACATCCTCTTATTCGGAATAAGTGGTGTTCCCCGCTTTTATTGAATAGTACGCAAACTTTCGATTCGTTCTTTGACAGCCGTTTGCTTCTCTAAATAATCTTTTTCTTTTGCACGTTCTGCCTCTACTACTTCTTTCGGCGCATTAGAAACAAACCGTTCATTAGAAAGTTTTCCTTGGACACGTTTCACTTCGCTTGTCCATTTTTCCAGTTCTTTTTCTAATCGTTTGATTTCCTCTTCGATATTGATTAATCCTGCTAACGGCAAGAAGATTTCTGCACCTGTCAGAACAGCTGACATCGCTAGATCTGGTGCAGTGATCTCACTTGATATCGTCAACTCTTCTGGGTTGCAGAAGCGTTCGATGTAGCTTGTATTTTCAACTAAAAATTGATCGACTTTAGCATCGTTTGTTTTGATTAATAATGTGATTGGTTTAGACAATGGTGTATTCACTTCTGAACGAATATTTCGAACGGCTCGAATCAATTCCTTCAATACTTCCATTCCTTTAGAAGCAGTTTCATCGTCAAACTCTGGACGTACCACAGGATATTCTGCTACTACTAGAGAATTTCCTTGATGAGGAATATGTTCCCATATTTCTTCTGTGACGAATGGCATGATTGGATGCAACAAACGCAAAATCTGATCCAAGGTATGGACTAGGATACTACGTGTTGTTTGTTTTGAAACAGCATCATCTCCATAAAGTACTTCTTTGCTCATTTCGATATACCAGTCACAAAAATCATCCCAGATAAAGTTATACAGTTGTCTACCGGCTTCACCAAATTCAAAACGATCAAATAATTCAGTTACACGTGCGACTGTTTCGTTCAAACGTGTAAGAATCCAACGGTCAGCCACTGATTTTTCTCCAGATAAATCGATCTCTTCTACGGTCATACCTTCGATATTCATGATAACGAAACGTGAAGCATTCCAGATTTTATTGATAAAGTTCCATGAAGCATCCATTTTTTCATAGCTGAAGCGAACATCTTGTCCTGGTGCAGAACCATTCGATAAGAACCAACGAAGAGCATCTGCTCCATACTTTTCGATTACTTCCATCGGATCGATCCCATTACCTAATGATTTACTCATCTTCCGCCCTTGTTCGTCACGAATCAATCCATGGATCAAGACATTCTCAAATGGTCGTTCGCCAGTAAATTCCAAACTTTGGAATATCATTCGGCTTACCCAGAAGAAAATGATGTCATAACCAGTTACTAAGGTGCTAGTAGGGAAGTACCGCTTATAATCTTCGCTTTCCGTGTCTGGCCAGCCCATCGTTGAAAAAGGCCACAATGCTGAACTAAACCAAGTGTCTAAAACATCCGGATCTTGGACCCAGTTTTCACTATCAGCTGGTGCTTCCATCCCTACATACATTTCACCTGTTTCTTTGTGATACCATGCAGGGATTTGATGTCCCCACCATAATTGTCGTGAAATTACCCAGTCATGGACATTTTCCATCCAACGTAAAAATGTTTGATTGAATCTTGGAGGGAAGAATTCCACTGCTTGATCTGTTTCTTGGTTATCAATGGCTTTTTTTGCTAACGGCGCCATTTTTACAAACCATTGAGTAGACAATCGAGGTTCGACAACGACACCTGTCCGCTCGGAATGTCCCACACTATGGACCATCGTATCGATTTTGATCAATCGGCCGATTTCTTTTAGATCTTGCACGATTGCTTTACGAGCAGCGAAACGATCCATTCCAGCATATTTTCCTGCTAGTTCATTCATCGTGCCATCATCATCCATCACATTCACTCGTGGGAGATCATGACGATTACCTACCTCAAAGTCGTTTGGATCATGTGCTGGAGTGATTTTTACTACACCTGTCCCAAACTCCATATCTACATATTCATCTGCAATGATTGGGATTTCTTTATTGACTAAAGGTAGAATCACTTTTTTGCCGATCAGCGCTTGATAACGCTCGTCTTCTGGGTGAACAGCAATCGCCGTATCTCCCAACATCGTTTCTGGCCGGGTCGTCGCAATTTCTACTACGCCTGATCCATCTGCCAGTTCATAGCTCATATGGTAAAAGGCGCCTTCGATGTCTTTATGAATAACTTCGATATCAGATAGAGCTGTTCGTGCTTGAGGGTCCCAATTGATGATGTATTCACCGCGATAGATCAACCCTTTTTCATATAAGGTAACAAAAACTTTACGTACTGCTTCAGATAATCCGTCATCTAATGTAAAACGTTCTCTGCTGTAATCTAAAGATAAGCCCATTTTAGCCCACTGTTCACGGATATGGCTTGCATACTCTTCTTTCCATTCCCACACTTGATCGATGAACTTTTCACGACCTAGATCATAGCGAGAAATTCCTTGCTCTCTAAGCTTTGCTTCTACCTTTGCTTGTGTCGCGATTCCTGCATGGTCCATACCAGGCAACCATAAAGTATCATATCCTTGCATTCTCTTTTGACGAATCAGCATATCTTGCAAGGTCGTATCCCAAGCATGCCCTAAATGAAGCTTTCCGGTAACATTTGGGGGTGGGATCACGATTGAATAAGGTTTTGCTTTTTTATCTCCGCTCGGTTTAAACAAATCTTGTTCTAACCAATGCTGATAACGTCCAGCTTCAACTTCTTGCGGGTTATATTTTGTTGATAGGTTATTTTCTTCCGTCATGCTGTTTTCCTCCTTTAAACTAAAAAACGTCCTAAAATACTTTCGTATTTTAGGACGTATGATTTACGCGGTACCACCTAAATTGCAATAACCAATCATTATTGCCTCTCCAGTGAGTTAACGATCACGACTCGTCTATCTCTACTCCATTCAAGACAGAAACTCCCAAGCTACCTTCACTGGTTGTCATTGAGAACCTTTCAGCAGATAGTTCTCTCTCTAAGAATGAATGTGCCAGTTACTCCTCTTGTTCAGCGTTATGCTTCATTCTACAATGGTTTTTTTTTTTAGTCAACAAGTGGTCGTGAAAAAACCACTTCATTTAGTATTAAAAAATTTTTGAAAGAATTACAATGGATCCTCGCAAGATCAATAAGCCTACTCAAATTTTCCTAAGAAAAAACTTCTGAGTAATTCTCATCAAAGTAAATAAGCGTCTGTAACTCGGTTGTCAAATCAATGTATTGAACATTGACATAAGTTGGGACAGTTACTCGGTCAGGTGCAAAGTTAAGGATAGCGGTTACATTTCCTTTGACAATTTCATCAATAGCAGATTGTGAATATTTACTTGGTACCGTAGAGATTGCTACTGTCACATTTTTTGCTTTGGCTATCTCCGCGAAACGATCAATCGGATAGATCATCTCTCCATCAATGACTCGATTGATCAGTGCTGGATCATTATCAAAGACGCACACGATATTTAGATTTTCATTTCTTCTAAAATTGTTGTGTTTCAATGCTTTGCCAAGATTTCCGTATCCAACTAATGCGATTCGTTTTTCTTCTTTAGTATTAAGGATATTATTGAATACATCGATAAGGAAAGGGACATCATAGCCATATCCGCTTCTGCCTAGCTCGCCTAATTGCGAGAAGTCTCTGCGGATCGTTGCAGAAGGAATTTGGGTGATTTCGCTGAACTCATTTGATTTGATTCTACTTATGCCTGAGTCATCTAGCATCTTTAAATAGCGTAAATATAAAGGTAACCTTTTCGCAGTTGCTTTTGGCAGTGTATCTGTTTTTTCTCGCATAACGACGCTCCTTGTTAATAATTTCACATATTTAGTGTAACATGTTTCTAACCCGGGAGCAAGGTTACAGGTAGGAAGGAAAAGGGTGTGAGACAAATAAAACGACCCAAAAATTAACTATTTGGGTCGCTATTTCATGGAAAATTCTCTTTTTTATCATTTATCAGCTAATCTTCGACATTAGTTCAAAAACGGTAAAATATATGGAGCTATTTTTCCGTTTTGTTTCTCTAATACTCAGGTAAAAACACTGATTTCACAACCTACAGCAATTCTGAAAATTCTTCAGTTTTTTCATTAGAAGATTCTGCTTGTATCTCTTCCATCTTCAAGCCAGCTAGTGCTCGTTGGATCATTTCATCTATTGCTAAACGCTCTTCATATTGATGGACCTTTTCCAGTTGAGGGCGTGTTTTTGGCTGTGGAGGAGCAAAAATCGTACAGCAGTCTTCAAAAGGCTGGATAGAAAGATTAAATGTATCGATCTGTTCTGCTACTTCAATGATTTCAAGTTTATCCATTGTCGCTACAGGCCGAATGATTGGCGTATTCGTTACTTCATTGATAGCCACCATACTTTGCAAGGTTTGTGAAGCCACTTGACCTAATGATTCGCCATTCAAAATAACTAGACCATGACGAATACGGCGAATTTCATCGGTCAACCGCAACATCATTCGACGAGTGATCGTCATCCAATATCCTTGTGGCACTGATTTTTTGATTTCTTCTTGAATCTCGGTAAATGGCACTTCAATAAAATGGATTGTTCCTACATAAGGTGCTAGTTTCGCTGTTAAGTCTTTTGCTTTTTGCAGTGCTTGTTCACTTGTATACGGCGGACTAGCAAAATGAACAGCTTCGATTTCCACTCCCCGCTTCATTGCAAAATATCCTGCAACAGGAGAATCAATCCCGCCAGAAAGCATGAGCATTCCTTTTCCGCTTGTTCCTACAGGCAACCCGCCAGCTCCTTTGATCGTTTCATACGACAGATAAGCGCCGTCACGACGAATCTCTACACGTAATGGAATATCGGGCTGACGCATTTGAACTTGGATATGAGGGAAAATATCAAAAACAGCATTGCCTAATGTTTGATTCAATTCATTACTTGTCAATTCAAATTGGTGATCGCTTCTTTTAGCGATAATTTTAAATGTTTCTTTCCCTGTATAAATTTCTTTCATGATGTCTTGAACAGCTTGTTTCAAAACTTCGACATCTTTTTCTACCCGAATACTCGGAGAAAAATTTTGGATCCCAAATATTTTTGCTAGTTTTGGAATAACTAGCTGACTGTCTGCACCATTCAACAAAAGATGCATCCGGTCGCGATCAGCATGGATTTTGATTTCTGGAAATTCTTTCAAAGCTTGTCTGACATTTTGTGCTAGTTGCATGATAAAGCTTTTTCGATTCTTTCCTTTTGTCGAAAGCTCTCCATAACGGACCATAATTTCACTGTATTTCACAAGAACACTCCTCTTTTAATTGATTGCAGAAAATTTCTTATAAAGCTGCTTGAAAATAATCATAAATTGCTCCACTTCTGCTAATGAATTATTTTCATCTAGGCTGATTCGAATAGCAGATGTAGCCAAATCATTTGGTACATGCATCGCATGCAATGTACTGCTTGCCATATGTTTACGTGAGGAGCAGGCACTAGTAGTAGAAACAAATATTTGTTTTTCCTCTAATGCATGGACGAGAACTTCACCACGAATTCCTTTTAGAGCAAAACATAAAATATGCGGCGCATAGTCGGTTCCTTCTGAAAAGATCGTCACTTTATCATACGACTTCAGCGCATGGATCAAAGCTTCTTTTAAGCGTTGTGTCTGCTCAGGTTTTTGTTCCTTTATCTCTAATGATAAACGTAAAGCTTTAGCCATAGCCACAATACCTGGAACATTTTCTGTCCCACTTCGCTGATTTCTTTCCTGTCCTCCACCTGTCAGTAATGGTGCTAAACGACGACCCTTTTTCCAATAAATGAAACCAGTTCCCCGTGGGCCATGGAATTTATGGGCTGAAAATGTTGCAAAATCCACTCTCCCTGTCAACCATTGCGAGAATGGTACTTTTCCGATTGCCTGAACAGCATCTACATGGAAATGAATTTTAGGGAAATCATCCAAAAGATCACTGATTTCTTGGATGGGCTGAATCGATCCTACTTCATTATTCACAGCCATAACAGAGACCAAAACTGTCTCTTTTCTTATTAATTTTTTCAATTCGTCAACACGTACAAAACCGCGTTTATCTACTGGGGCGATACTTACTTCGATTCCTAATTCTTTTAATTGTTCGGCCGTCTCACTGACTGCCGGATGTTCGATTCCTGAAATGATCATATGATTCCCATACTCTCTTTTTTCAATCATCGTTCCTTTTAATACCCAATTATCTCCTTCTGTTCCTCCTGAAGTAAAAAAGATTTCTTCTGGTTCTGCATGGATCAAATCAGCGATCTGCTTTCTTGCTTGCTGCAACAACCGATTAGCTTGATTGCCCAAATCATGAAGACTTGATGGATTCCCAATAATCCGCTGACTGGTTTTTACGTATGCATCTAAGCTTTGCGGAAAGATTGGGGTCGTTGCACTGTTATCAAAATATATCATAAGAAACCCCTCTTTTTTGAAATTCTTTTCTATTATAACGGTTGTCCAAGGTGCTTTCAAGAGCAGGTGGAATTTTCACTTGTTTCGTCCTTCGGATAGACATAAAAAAAGACAAGAACAAGACGGATGGTTGTCTTGTTCTTGCATGATTGCTGCTTTTTTGCTTTATACTAAGTCTGGATGATTAAAATAAAAATCTTCGATACGTTTGAAAGCACCTGGTTCTACTCGCTCTAATGCTGTACCAATTTCGTCTAATGCTTCTTGATAATGATATTCTTTATTGAATAAATAGTAACTTTTATCAATTGCTTCTCGCACTTCTTCGTGTGTATGACGATAACGGTTTGCATATTGGAGCATTTGCTCCGTTAGTGCTGCTGCATCTACTAGATCATGTGTCTTCTTATCTAATAATTCTAGATCTTCTTCGCATAGAGCAACTAAACGATTGACTTCCTCCATGTTTACTCGAATTTTATTCAAGACAACACTTAGTTCTTCAATACGATCAGTAGCAACAAAAAAGAATTCTAGGTAATCATTCGGCAAGCCAGGCAAACGTTGTTTCTCTACAAAACGTTTCAAGCTACGCAATTTAAATTCGAATGTATCGATCTTTTCTTGCGCTTCTTTTTCGCCTTTTCTCAATTCATGTAATGAGTCGTCGATCTCTACTTGTTGCGTTTCGATATCTTCTAAGACCTTGAAGACTGTTTTATAGAACGTAAGCACTTCTGAATAAGGGATTTCGTGTTGGCGAATCTGTGGAATCATCTGTTCATTTTGACGTTCCATTTCTTCCACTTCAGTTTGGAAACCTCGTACACGACCAATTTCATTGTGATTCAATGTATAGCTTTGAGCGGTGTGATCCAACTCAATCAATAATTGACGGTTATTCTTCGTTGTATGTTTGATATACTCTGCAATCGTTGATTGGTTAGTTTTTACATATCTCTGAGCTTCCATTTCCCGTTCTAAGATGTCATATAGCGAATCAATCAAATCAGCTGTTTCTCGGTTTTCGAATTCGACCGTTTCAACTTCTGTTTTTTCAAGATTGGCTAATGAATTTTCAATTCTTCGACTTACTTTTGCGATATCTTCAGCAAGATCTTCTTCAGGGAATACATATTGTTCTTCCATTAATTTCTCATAAGTATCACTAATTTCTTCAAGTTGTTCAGGGAAAGTCGTATGGAGATCTTCATACAGTGGTGGTATTTTTTTCATCAGAGCTTCCACTTCATACGTATGTTTTTCTGCTTTATCTAAAACCTCGCGGGCCTCTACAGGATCGCCGGAAGTATTTAAAGTCACGAATTGCGTAAATTCTTTTTCGATCATCTTGATCTGTTTTTGCAATTCAAAAAGAGCTGGTCCATATTCATGCTCGTCTTCTCTGACTTTTTCTTTCAGTTCTTCATAGACATCAAGCGCCTGCTGGACAGCTAATGAGTTGCGTTCTTCTGTTTCTCGCAATTCCTTCAGACCTTCACGGATTTCCGTTACTTGTTTCTCCATTTGGTCCATTGTTGCTTCTGCTTCAACAACTGCTTTTTTTCCTTTTAAGAACCGAAAACTTTCATTGAGGTTTTCCACTTCAAAAATTTGACTTTCTAATTCAGCGAATGAGGAAGTAGATATGTCATTCCACTTTTGACTCCATTCACGAAAGGTATTTTGGCTTTGCCCAACCAGATGCATTTTTTTAACATCATCGACTTCTTCAATCACTGGCAAGTCAAATAATTCTTCCTTGCGTTTTTCTAAGGCATCCAATCGATCTTGGTTTTTTTTCTTCATCAAGTAACTAACCAAAAAGACGACAATGGCGACTATAATGATTGCAATGACGATTCCGATGATAACATTATTTCCCATTTATGGTTCCTCCGTTTTCAGTATGCATCTTTTTATGCAACAGATGGCGTTCTGCTTAGCATAAATCCAAATAATACGTCTCTCGTGCAAAAGACATCTATTCTAGATTATAGCATACTATTTTCATGCATTCACTAACTTAAACGAAAATCTTTTGTTTTTCCATCGTATAAATATAACAAAAATAGTGAAGTACTGATCACTCTCTTTCGTTTGTGCGTGCACTCCTATCAGCAGAGCTTTTCCCAGCAAGAGCTTCTTGAATCTGTCGTTGGATTTCTGCCGCGATTTTAGGCTCTGGCGCGTACTCCATCTGCCAGTTCTCAGGTTTCAATACTTTATTTGTTACAGGATCATAATGAGGTTTTCCATCTGGAAACAATTTTCCCATATTTGCCTGATGCACGATATCAAATATTCGATCAGGCGCTATTCCCAATAATGAAAAAGAACCATAAGTAAAGTAAAGGATATCTGTCAGTGCATCTACTTGTTCAATCAGTGGGTCACTTCCCCACTCTGTTTTATCAAGTATTTTTTCTTCTGCTTTATCTAATGCTTCGTGTAGCAGAGTAACAGCTTCATGTAGTTGTTCTTTACTTGGTGAGGTAGCTGCAACAAATTCAACAAGTTCTTCTATTTTGAATGCAGCACGTGTATGAGCCTCCATCGCATTAAAAGCTGTGGGGATTTCTGGTCTTCTTGGATCAAAAATTTTGTGAAATGCTTCTACTTTTTGAAAAGGTGTCTCTGATTCCATACTAATGTTTTCCTTCTTTCATTGACTAATAAATCAGACCAAAGTGTTTCAGTCCTTCGTATATGCCATCTTCTTCATTTGATTGGGTCACAAAATCTGCGGCATGTTTTACTTCGTTCTGAGCATTTCCCATGGCCACTCCAATTCCTACACCTTTCAGCATCTCGATATCATTGTAATGGTCGCCGAATGCCATGATTTCTTCCATCTCAATTCCGACAGCATTTGCGAAAGCTTGGATGCCTAGCAATTTTGAACCACCTTTTGGGATAATATCTACAGTATACGTATTTGAACGTTGGAAGGTACACTCAGGAAATAGATGTTCTAACTTTTTCTGTTCTGACTCCGGACTAAGCAGTATACATTGGTAAATTGGTTCTTTTAATATCTCTAATGTTTCATAACGGTCCTTTTGCCGGTGAGGGCTAAAAAGCTGGAGGATTTTTTTCATCAGACGTACCGGGAATTTACGCGGTAAAAAGCTGACTAGCCGCTTGATAAAAATCGATTGTCCTAATAGCATCGTCGTTGATCCATCTAGCCGATTTCTCGCACCAAAAACGATTTGTCGATGGTTCTCATCTGCAAATTCAACAATATGTTCCAATACTTTTTGTTCAAAAGGGTGGTCGATAATCGTTCGATCTGCAGTAAAAACCAGTTGGCCATTATACACGACATACATATCTAATTCCAATTCATCAATGATTTCTTTGATCTTTATTGGGCTGCGACCCGTTGCTACACCGCATAAAATGCCGTTTTTCCGAGCATAATTAATTGCTTGTTTTGTTGATTCCAATGCTTTTGAACGATTGGTGACCAATGTTCCGTCAATATCAAAAAAAATAGCTTTGATCATAGACTTCGCCCCTTTCATGAATAAAATAAGCCCTTAAAACAGATCCATTTGAGTTGGATTAAGTCCATCCGGCTTGATATTTAATATTTTTTGCAGTGCTAATGCATTTTCAGCCGCATCCCCACCAGAATTGTTATTAAAAATCACACCTATCTCTTTTGTCTTAGAATCAACTGCTTTGACTTCACGTGCTAGTTCTTGCAGTTCTTTTTCTGAATAACGATACAATGTTCTTTTTTTGCGCCAATCTTTATCATTTGCTTGCCATCCCTGAGCATTCCTACCATGGAATCGAAAGAGAGCAAAGTTCGGATTGGTTACAAATGGATCAAAAGGGATCGTTGTATTCAGCAGCTGCGGCTCATCGATGATGGCTAAAGAAAAAGCGGCTCGAGACATAAAGTTTCTCGTACGTTCAAGAAATTCATCGCTGTACCAAGAATAATCCCGCAATTCTACGGCAACAGGATAACTCTCAAACCACTTTCTAAGTTTGCGCAAGTATTGGACATTTTCTTTTGTACATTTGAATGAAGAGGGGAATTGAATTAAAAAGCTAAAAAGCTTTCCAGCTTCTACCATTGGCGACATGACATCTAAAAAATGCGTAATCATCTCTTCTTCGGTCTGATAATAAGGCTTCCAATCTCCTTGACCGCTGATCCCTTGATAGACTTTGACTACAAAGCGAAAAGATTCAGGTACTTCGTTTATCCAATTCTCAACAGAGGACTTTCGAGGAATCCCATAATAAGCAGTATCTAATTCCACTAAGGGTAGAAATCCGGCATATTCATACAGAGTGTTATTCTTTTTGCCAGTTAATTTGTCATGTTCTTTAAACGATGTTAATCCGATTCTGATCATTTTCGACCACCTTCGTAATTGTTTTCCCTTGACTGCTTTTTTGTAAAAGAAACTCAACCAAATACTCCGTGCATTAAGAGGTCAAGGTCGAGTCTTCTTCGTTTAAGTAAGGGCAGCTTTTTTATAATAAGTCTGGCTATTGTTATTCTTCACTGATAGCAAAACTCTTTTATATAGTATACAATAAGATTTAACGGCTATGCAAAATTATTCGTAAGGAAGTCTGTAAAATGAAAAAAATACTTGTACTGCACACCGGCGGAACGATCGCCATGAAAGAAAACATGCTCACTGGCGGTGTTAGTCCTGATGTGGCAAACCCGTTATTAGATGCAGAAATCACGATACCTGAGCATGTGGAACTCTTAGTTGAAGATATCTTCAATCTTCCCTCACCACACATCATGCCTTCTCACATGTTGGTATTAAAAGAACGTATCTTGTCCGCTTATGAATCAGGTATATTCGGAGTGGTGATTACACATGGTACGGATACATTAGAAGAAACTGCCTTTTTTCTTGATACAACGATTGGTGACAAATTACCAATTGTTTTGACTGGGGCAATGCGTTCAAGTAACGAACTTGGAAGTGACGGTCTCTATAATTTTGAAAGTGCTATTCGCGTCGCAAGCTGTGAAGAAGCGGTAGATAAGGGTGTATTAGTTGTCATGAACGATGAGATCCATTCTGCACGCTACGTGACAAAGACCCACACCACAAATGTTGCTACTTTCCGAACGCCTACATTGGGACCAATCGGTTTAGTAACTAAGAATCGAATCTTATTCTTACAAGAACTTTTAGAAACAAAGCGGCTGGATATTTCCGCTGTAAATGGGACTATCCCAATTGTTAAAGCATATGCTGGGATGCAAGGAGACTTATTGGAAGCAATCGCCCATACGAAAGTAGACGGTCTAGTCATTGAAGCTTTAGGTGCCGGAAATCTCCCTCCTCAAGCCCTAGCAGCTTTAGAAAAGCTCCTTGTCCAAAAAATCCCTGTAGTACTTGTTTCTCGTTGTTTCAATGGAATCGCAGAGCCTGTTTATGATTATGAAGGCGGAGGAAAAGAACTAGAAGAAATGGGGATTATTTTCTGCAACAGTATCAATAGTCAAAAAGCACGTTTAAAACTATTGATTGCCGTAAACTATGGTTTGACGGGTGAAGAATTGATTTCGTTTATCCAAAACTAAACATCAATATCTGATAGCTAAACTTAAAAAGAGAGGCTGTGACAAAAGTAGCTTCTTCGAAAACTAAGCCGAAATTTTACAAAAATTTTGAGAAACAATTTTCGTAAACTTCTTCTTATTTCTTGAAGCTGACCATTTCTGTCACAACCTCTTTTTTATTTATTTTTCCATAGAATATTGGCTTCACAATACAGCTGTTCTTGCATTCGGATTTCATGTTTTGTTTTGACACCATTTTCAATTGGAACTTGTTCAAAATGGCTTTCGATCTCATTCCCGTACTCTACTTCTTTATCAAATCGAATAATTACTTTTTCTGGAACATGCGTAGTCAAAAAGTCATATCCCAATACATCAATGATCCAATTAAAATACATCGCATTATTAACATGCTGATTACTATCGATATCATAAAAACGAACACGATATGGCAGCATGAAGCCCGAATCAATCTTTTCAATTTTTTCCTGACGCTTGATTTTCTTGATTTTCTCACTCTCAAAAGGAGCAATGATCTCTTCATTAACACTGCTCATTTTTCGATTCACAAAATCCATCAATACAAAAACAGATTCTATTTTGACTAATTCTTCCCTATCTTCATCATGGATCCAGAAGTTCCGATAACAGAAAAACTTATTGTACTCCATGGCTTGAGTCGTTACTGAAATTACTTCACCGACTCTAGGTAAACGTTTAATCTCCATAGAATAATTCGTGATGACCCAAGTCAGTCCAAAGCTATTGACGAATTCACTGCCTCTTCCCAACTGGTCGCTTTGATCTTCAGATGTTTTGATAACTACTCCTAACATCGAAGGAAATGTCATCGTTTGATTGATGTCACACTCGTAATATGAAACTTCATGCTTTTTGGTATATTTCTTTGCCAAAAACACGCCCTCCTCTTAAAAACTTTCTAGTAATTGATCTACTTGGGAACCGTAACTTTCTCCAAACATATTCAAATGTGCCAAAAGATAATATAACTGGTAAATCGGCAGTCGATCTTCCCATCCCTCTTCTAATGGAAATATAGTTTGATAGGCATCTAAAAATTCCGGTCGGAAACCGCCGAATAATTGACTCATTGCGATATCTTGTTCCCGATTCCCATAAGAAACAGCCGGATCGACAAAAATTGGTTGTCCTTGCTGGTCAAAGAACACATTACCACTCCACAGGTCTCCGTGCAAGAGGCGTGGAGTGATCTTTTTGGGTTCAACCGATCTCAATACTCGTTCTTTAAATCGCAGATACTTTTCTTGCCGCTGTACATTCCAACGATTCGTTTCTTCTGCTAAAGAAATCTGGGCTTCAAGCCGATTTTTAAAGAAAAAAATCCACCAATCTTCTTCAAAAGAATTTTTCTGAATAAGTGTACCTAGATAGTTATCTTTTCGAAAACCAAATTGCGGCGCTGTTTGCTGATGGAGATTAGCTAAAGCTGCAGCAAGATCTCGTTGATCTCCTTTTCCCGGCTCGATCCATTCCATTAACAAATAAGCGCCTTCACTTGTTTCACCCAGCATGTACGTATCTGGTACACGTACGAATGCAGCTAGCTCTTTTAACCCGTCTACTTCTGCTTCAAAAAAACCTTTTTTTACATTCGGATGGATTTTCAAAAAATAAGCACGCTGCTCTGTTTTTATACGATAAGTTTGATTCACATCGCCGCCAACAACTGGAATCACTTTCCCATTTAGTTTCAGATCAGATAAAACAGTTTGGATATCCATGACTTTCCCCCCTACTCCCAATTTTATTCTATTTTGTCATCATACTTGTTTCATGATAAAAGGATTATTTCCAATCCTCATCCCTTTATTTAGAATTATAGCACAGAGACCATAAAAAGCAGGAGATGGACTTTATAGATAAAAAAGAGCTGACTTAAGCCAGCTCTTTTTTATCTATAATGCATACTCTTTATTGAACTATTTACCTATGCTAAAGCACCCATTGGATCCCATGGAGCTAGCACAATTGGTTCTTCATTGAACGCATTTAGTTGCTCTTTCGTCAACAAATCTTTTCTGACAACGATTTGGTACGTATATTCGTCCATCCAGGCATCACTCATAACGAAGAAACCGTTCTTTCCAACTTTTTCGCCCCAGCTGTTTTCGACTTTCCATTTTGTTGATTGTCCGTCCACTAAATCAACGCCAGTCAATACCATCGCATGGGTCATCAAACTTTCACCAAAATCCAAACGTTCAGCTTTAGTCATTGTGAAATCCGTATCGAATAGATCATCCATCGAATAAGCATCTAAGGCCATGATGCCACTGGTTCTAGTAGAAGATTGTCCTACATCACAACCAAACCATACAGATTCTCCTTGTTCAAGCTGAGCAATCGCTAATTTTTTGAAAGTTTCCATATCAACATTCAGGTATTTAACTTCTTTCCCGCCAACGACATTCCCTAGCATCTCTACTGTATAAGAACGATTGAATGGTTTGTCTTTTGTTGGTGCATTGATCACACTAACATAATCATCTAATTTTACACCGATGTATTTATCATAAAAAATTTGTGGTGTCAGTCCTCGGTCAAGATGATAGTTCTGTTCTTCATCGCGGTACTCAAAATCGAATTCTTTTGGAGGTGTTCCTAATGAGATGGCTAAGAAGTTATAAATACTTTCTAGCATTTCTTCTTTTTTTTCTTCAATAGCGTCTAATGTTTCTCCTTGAGCAACCATTTCGCGTAACACAACTGCATCTTTACGCAGTAGTTTGTTCAAGTAGTTATTCAAATCTCGAGAATTTGAACTATTCGCACTTTCCGGCATTACCGATTTGGGCACAACACCGTATTTTTGGAATAATGAAACGATCATATCCCATTGACCGCCATCTTGTTGAGGAGTAGTTAGCAAGAAAGCCACTTTTCGGCTATCAATAGTCTCTTTTCCAGTTGCAATGATGTTTTCATAGAAGTAATTTGCCTTTTCATATTTATCCCAGAAAAAAGTATAATTTTGTGATAATTCAAACTCTTTTAAATGGAATTGATTCAGCATTTTGTGACGGAACGTATTCAATGCAGCAAACATCCAGCAACGGCCCGATTGCATCTGATTAGCCACTTTTCCTGTAGCCAGATCAATAGAAAATACTGGTGTATTCGCCACATGTGCTGAAATATTTTCAGCAGAAGCAGTAATCCCGTTCTTCACGACAGCCCGCTGCAATGCCTGCTGTTTGTTATTTGCTTGAAACTGTTTGTCAAATTTTGTTGTCATATCCGGTGTAATAGCTTTCATCCAATCATCCTTCCAAATCCAAGTTACACTTCGTATTTTACTCTTAAGAATTTAGAAATACAATCTCTTCTATGATGAAATTTTCATTTGAATGAGAATATACTTACAACTTCATGAAGAAAAATATCATATGGTATACAATAATTTTCAGATAAAAAGGAATATTTCTATGAGATAACGAAAATGGCCTGTATAATAAAGAAGAGTCCTAGAAGAACATCATACAATAAGATAGCTTTCAAAATACTCATTGAAAGAAGGAACTACTATAACATAAGAAAGGAGAATGAATAAAATGAAAAACCTGATTGCTGGCGGCTTTTTGTTTGTGGGTGGTGGCATACTTATGAATACAGAAAACTTTGGGAATACCATCCCTTTTCTTGGTGCAGCTTGTGCTTTGATTGGTGTAGGAATGCTGATTTATTTCGTATTTAGCGATGATGGGAAGTATGGTTGATTATGAGTAGCCAACTCTACTCTCTCGTAAAGATTACAACATACGTGACAAAAACAGAAAGCTTGATTCATCATAATAATAAAAGAAAAAGAAACCCAAGTGATTGGATTTCTTTTTCTTTGCATAAGCTTTATTTACTCCGGCAGTAGGACTCGAACCTACGACATCATGATTAACAGTCATGCGCTACTACCAACTGAGCTATGCCGGAATCAAGTACATGAATATAATATCAATTTCTTTCAAATAACGCAATACTTTTTTTGAATTTTTTTACTATATTCTAGAAGAAACCGTTAGCATTTTTTGTTATTTTTACTTTTTTCTAAGAATTGTTTCATTAGTACAAAAACACATTTTTTTGATAAAAAACATATTGACAAATACATTAATATTCGTTATCCTATTATTTGTATTAATGATAATGCCGCTTTAGCTCAGCTGGTAGAGCGCTTCCATGGTAAGGAAGAGGTCGCCGGTTCAAGCCCGGCAAGTGGCTTCCTTAAACAGTGCAACATGTTGGTTTAACAATGTGTCTGCGCTGTTTTTTATTTTATGCCACGAAAATCCCACAAAACTGTTTTTATTTTAAACAAAAAAAGAATTTTTCAGTTCGTATGCGAATAAAAAAATTCATCCAATCGATTGCTCGACTCTTATTGTCGCGTAATGTTTAACGGCTCTGCAACATCTTCTTGAGAAACCCCTCTCTTTTTTCTATGAATATTTTAATTTCACTGCTAATTCCATAATCATCACCTCTTGTTTAGTTTACAACTAGTTGACCATTAGAAACCGCCCGTTTATTATTATGGGTTAAAGTTCTAGAAATAATATTCCCTCTAGATACTGAAACACGTAAATTCGAGGTAGATATAATATGCTGTCTGCCATTTACACGAACGTCATAGGAAACGGGTCAATTTCCATCAGAAGCTTTAGAGAAACGATAAGTTCTAGCACCAACTCTACACAGACGCTCAATTTCTTCAACTATTAAATGTATTTCCTCTCCTCCTCATTAATATAGGTCAGCTCCTTCATGTCCATACTATCTGGTAATACGAGCTCAAGTACAGTTGAGCTTATTTTTTCCTGAGCTTTTACTTCTTCTTTGGATCCAATTCCTCCTAAATATTTTTGTTAATAAAAGTCATGTACTCCCAAAATCAACTGCTAGTTACCTTAACGAAGCCAATGATTTACATTGATGTAACCTGGTGAGTTCTTATCAAGAAAGGAAGGTTCTGAGATAATTACATTAGTAACAATATAAATTTTTTATAGGAGGGATCATAATGATTAAAAAATTAGTTCTATGTACAATTGTATTGGGAAGTTTTGGGTTAAGTATCACGGCAAATGCGACCAACGAATATGGTGGTACTGATCAAGCAACTCTGAGATTGATCGAAAAAGCTGAAATATTAAATGAAGATATCTTGATGGTTGGCAATGATGAAGTGTCATTAGGAGGAATACGTCCTTGTTGCCTTACTAGGAAACAAGCAAATTGAACTAAATGGTCTTTCTAACTTGCCTATTCGGTTATCGAAAGATTCTAATACCAATAAAATGACTCCACAATATGGAAAGATTTCTTTCAAAGCGCCAAGTGATCCGAGAAGTTATGAGTTTGTTGTATATCAATTTGGTTTGGGAAAGGAAATGTTAGGTCTTTCGATGGTTGATAATTCTTTCAGGATGACCATCGTAGTAGAGTGAAAGTTCATTTATTCTCCAAATTAATGGAATCGCATTAAAGTAAGTGACTCTGTTGACAATCGATAACGGGGCTACTTGCTTTATGGATGTTTCAGTGCCCCCGAGTACTCCATCGATTTAATTGATCCACAATTTGAATCTCCTAATCGCTTATTGCTTATTTTCTAGAATGTTTATTTTTACTGCGTATCTTTTAAAATGTTTAAAAAATTAGGTTGGTCTAAAAAGCAAAGCCTTACCCTACTTCGTTTACTTAAAACATTAGATTGCAAAAAACAGCTTCGTACATCACGACTTCCTAAATTGATTTTATGCGGTACAAAAGATTATGCAAACAAGCCTGGAGCAAAACGGTTATATAAAGTTTTAGCTAATAGCCAACTCCTGTTTATCGAAAACGGAAAACAGGAATTGAATAGAGAAAAGCCAGAAATAATGGCACAAGCTATGCGATCATTTATCAAAAATAGCTAATCAATAAAAAAGACGACAAAATGTGTCGTCTTTTTTATTTACCAAGTTAAGAACGTTGTCTTGTTTTTCAATGTAGCTCGATTGAGACTAGTTTTATGGATCATGGATCAATGAAGAGAAAATTATTGTTTCATGCCAGAGAATTTTTCTGGTCGTAGATCGACTAATTGTACATGGCTGTCTAAAGAACCACTTGGACTTTCAAGAGTGAATACACCTAGACGTGGATCTAAAGAAAGGGTCATGTGTTCATCCATGTACATTTTTGAATAATCTTTGATATAAACTTCCCCAATATCACTATCTAATTGGAGTTTATAATCGTTTTTTCCTTGTTCTTTATCAAGAAGAAGTAAACGGAAACTAGTATCTAAAGAGCAAACACCCATTTTAGAATATTCA
>NZ_CP187859.1:2002500-2400000 GCF_050555455.1 Enterococcus sp. DIV1224
AGATGGGCCCCTAGTCCAAACAGTGCTCTACCTCCATCATTCTCAATTCCGAGGCTAGCCCTAAAGCTATTTCGGAGAGAACCAGCTATCTCCAAGTTCGTTTGGAATTTCTCCGCTACCCACACCTCATCCCCGCACTTTTCAACGTACGTGGGTTCGGTCCTCCAGTGCGTTTTACCGCACCTTCAACCTGGACATGGGTAGATCACATGGTTTCGGGTCTACGACTACATACTCAAACGCCCTATTCAGACTCGCTTTCGCTGCGGCTCCGTCTCTTCAACTTAACCTCGCATGCAATCGTAACTCGCCGGTTCATTCTACAAAAGGCACGCCATCACCCATTAACGGGCTTTGACTTGTTGTAGGCACACGGTTTCAGGTTCTATTTCACTCCCCTTCCGGGGTGCTTTTCACCTTTCCCTCACGGTACTGGTTCACTATCGGTCACTAGGGAGTATTTAGCCTTGGGAGATGGTCCTCCCGGATTCCGACGGAATTTCTCGTGTTCCGCCGTACTCAGGATCCTCCTAGGTGTCTTCCACATTTCGTCTACGGGGTTTTTACCCTCTTTGACTGACTTTTCCAAGTCATTCGACTATCTGAAAGAACGACCATATCGGAGTCCTACAACCCCAACAAGCAAGCTTGTTGGTTTGGGCTTTTCCCGTTTCGCTCGCCGCTACTCAGGGAATCGAATTTTCTTTCTCTTCCTGCAGGTACTTAGATGTTTCAGTTCTCTGCGTCTACCTCGAATGTGCTATGTATTCACACAATCGTAACATCCTATTAAAGATGCTGGGTTCCCCCATTCGGAAATCTCTGGATCATAGCTTACGTACAGCTCCCCAAAGCATATCGGTGTTAGTCCCGTCCTTCATCGGCTCCTAGTGCCAAGGCATCCACCGTGCGCCCTTATTCACTTAACCTTATCAACCTTATGGTTGGGTTTTGATCCTTCTTCTAGCGATAGAAGTTAGATCAAGAAAATAAGCAATTGAACTTATTAAAAAACTCTATCCAGCTCACAAATCAGCCTGTGCGGCAAAAAGATCGATCGCCTCATAAAATCAACGATTTTATGGCCGTCCGCCTATTTTGCTTCAGGCTAAACAATTTGTTTAGCTTTCAAATTCAACGCGGTGTTCTCGGTTTGTATTACTTACATTTACTTCAAATATCCAGTTTTCAATGAACAAAAGTGTTTGAGAGTAAACCTCTCAAAACTGAACAAAGTAAAAACAAATTGTGTAGTCTCCGTAATATTCCTTAGAAAGGAGGTGATCCAGCCGCACCTTCCGATACGGCTACCTTGTTACGACTTCACCCCAATCATCTATCCCACCTTAGGCGGCTGGCTCCAAAAAGGTTACCTCACCGACTTCGGGTGTTACAAACTCTCGTGGTGTGACGGGCGGTGTGTACAAGGCCCGGGAACGTATTCACCGCGGCGTGCTGATCCGCGATTACTAGCGATTCCGGCTTCATGCAGGCGAGTTGCAGCCTGCAATCCGAACTGAGAGAAGCTTTAAGAGATTAGCTTAGCCTCGCGACTTCGCAACTCGTTGTACTTCCCATTGTAGCACGTGTGTAGCCCAGGTCATAAGGGGCATGATGATTTGACGTCATCCCCACCTTCCTCCGGTTTGTCACCGGCAGTCTTGCTAGAGTGCCCAACTGAATGATGGCAACTAACAATAAGGGTTGCGCTCGTTGCGGGACTTAACCCAACATCTCACGACACGAGCTGACGACAACCATGCACCACCTGTCACTTTGCCCCCGAAGGGGAAGCTCTATCTCTAGAGTGGTCAAAGGATGTCAAGACCTGGTAAGGTTCTTCGCGTTGCTTCGAATTAAACCACATGCTCCACCGCTTGTGCGGGCCCCCGTCAATTCCTTTGAGTTTCAACCTTGCGGTCGTACTCCCCAGGCGGAGTGCTTAATGCGTTAGCTGCAGCACTGAAGGGCGGAAACCCTCCAACACTTAGCACTCATCGTTTACGGCGTGGACTACCAGGGTATCTAATCCTGTTTGCTCCCCACGCTTTCGAGCCTCAGCGTCAGTTACAGACCAGAGAGCCGCCTTCGCCACTGGTGTTCCTCCATATATCTACGCATTTCACCGCTACACATGGAATTCCACTCTCCTCTTCTGCACTCAAGTCTCCCAGTTTCCAATGACCCTCCCCGGTTGAGCCGGGGGCTTTCACATCAGACTTAAGAAACCGCCTGCGCTCGCTTTACGCCCAATAAATCCGGACAACGCTTGCCACCTACGTATTACCGCGGCTGCTGGCACGTAGTTAGCCGTGGCTTTCTGGTTAGATACCGTCAAGGGATGAACAGTTACTCTCATCCTTGTTCTTCTCTAACAACAGAGTTTTACGATCCGAAAACCTTCTTCACTCACGCGGCGTTGCTCGGTCAGACTTTCGTCCATTGCCGAAGATTCCCTACTGCTGCCTCCCGTAGGAGTTTGGGCCGTGTCTCAGTCCCAATGTGGCCGATCACCCTCTCAGGTCGGCTATGCATCGTGGCCTTGGTGAGCCGTTACCTCACCAACTAGCTAATGCACCGCGGGTCCATCCATCAGCGACACCCGAAAGCGCCTTTCAAATCAAAACCATGCGGTTTCGATTGTTATACGGTATTAGCACCTGTTTCCAAGTGTTATCCCCTTCTGATGGGCAGGTTACCCACGTGTTACTCACCCGTTCGCCACTCCTCTTTTTCCGGTGGAGCAAGCTCCGGTGGAAAAAGAAGCGTACGACTTGCATGTATTAGGCACGCCGCCAGCGTTCGTCCTGAGCCAGGATCAAACTCTCATAAAAAGTTCGAACAATCTTGCGATTGTTAAGCTCAATTTGTTTGCTAGCATATTGCTTGCTTGTTAAAAATGTTTGTTGTCTTGAATTGAATCAAGACGCCCTACACATTTGGTTTGTCTTACTTTGTTCAGTTTTCAAAGGTCTACTTCATCGGAAGTGTTTTTCCGATTTGTTTTTGGCTGCCGTAGCAACTTTTATATCATATCAGAGTGACAAGTGATTGTCAACTCTTTTTTAAAAGTTTTTTTGATTTCGTTTTTCAAAATCTTTCAGCAACTCATTTATCGTAACTCATCGTTTGTTATTTGTCAAGAACTTTTTTGAAGTTTTTTTCGATAGAATAAAGCTTCGCAAGTTGTTCTTTTTTAACGACTCAGTTATCTTATCATGTCATTATCAACATGTCAATAACTATTTTTTAAGTTTTTTTCAGAAACGTGATATAACGTCCGCTTCCAGAATCAACGCTGTTAAATTTATCATGTATTTCTTCCTCGGTCAACTATAAATTAAGCATTACTTTGTGAAATGATTTTTCGATCAATTATTATTATTCGTTATACAAACGTTTTCTACATATTTTGAAAACAAAATGCACTAAAAAATTATCTATAGCAGAACATTTCAATGTCTTTTCTGGATTAAACAATAAAAAAAGAAGTTTGAAAAAAATTCAAACTTCTTTGTTCGCTTAATCTGTATTTTAGAAGAAAGGCACTCCCTCTACTTCGTAAGTTCCAAGAACAGAGCGCATTTGACCTGGTTCTTCCCAAATATATCCTTCGCCTAATTCTTCTCTTTGATTCTTTTGTTCAGTCTCAAAGACAAACAACGGAACATTTTCCTGATTAATATGTGTATTTGTCAATTCCATCAAACTAATCTTGCTAACATCGATATGAACTATTTCTTTTAAGAAATTAAGTATATTCGCTAAACCAGTCTTCCCTTCAGAAAGTTCCGCTAACGCAAATTCCAACTTGTCATCAATTGAATGGACCAAAAATTTTTTAGAACCATCCTCCAAATGCAACATAATTGTACCAGCAACTCTTTTGCTTGCCAAAATTTCCACCTCGATCACCTTGTTCTATGGCTTACATAAAAATTCTAGCACATTTTCAGAAAAAATACACACTTTTTATTTCTTATTTTCTTTCCGTTCTAATTCAGATAACGCTTCTTCTATCCAAATAGGTAACTGCTCCGCAATAGTAGCAAAACCGATTTTACGATTTTTATTCGTGAAATATCTTTTTCTACGATAAGGAACAGCTGGATTTGTTTTTTCTAATGTTCTTAAAGATAAACTGATTTTTTTGGAATATTCATCAATGTCGATGATCTGAACGGTTACTGGCTGCCCGACTTTTAACAATGAATGGATATTTTTCGTATAACCGGATTGTACTTCCGAAACATGAATAAGTCCTTGCGTCTCATTATCAAGAGAGACGAATGCCCCATAAGGCTGTATCCCTGTTACTTTTCCTTCAATTATTTGTCCAATTTTATAAGTCATCTACTTCCCTCTCTTCGCATTTATCATTATACTGTAAATAGCTCAAAAAAAGAAGCGACGAAAATGACTGGAGGTATTGAGATGATCGAATTTGATAAAAAGATTTCAAGAAAAGATACAGAAAGTGTAAAATGGGACGCGATTGCCGAGACATATCAAATGGATGATTTACTTCCTTTGTGGGTAGCAGATATGGATTTCTTATCTCCCGAGGGGGTAGCTAATGCGTTTAGTGAATACATCAAACACGGAATCTTTGGTTATGCCACTCTGTCTGATAAACTCTATCAGGCTATCATTCATTGGGAACGTCAACGCCATGCTGTTGAGTTGACGAAAGAAAATATTGTTTTTACAAGTGGTGTGTTAACTAGTTTAGCTGCAGCAGTACAAACTTTTACAAAACCAGGTGATTCTATTTTGATTCACGACCCAGTTTATCCTCCATTTTCTTCTATTATAGAAACAAATCAACGTCACATTGTTCGAAGCTCTTTGCTAGAAAAAAATAATCATTTTGTCATGGACTTTTCTGACATGGAGAAAAAAATAGAAGAAAACAATGTAAAAGCAATGATCTTGTGCAATCCTCACAATCCAGGAGGTCGCGTTTGGAACAAAGAAGAATTGAAACAGTTAAGCGAATTGTGTTTAAAACATCGAGTGTTTCTGTTTAGTGACGAAATCCATCAAGATTTGACTTTATTCGATCATACATTTACTTCCATGCTGACGATTAATCCCGATTTGGACGATTTGCTCATTGCCTTTACTTCTGCAACAAAGACTTTCAATTTAGCTGCAATCAAAAATTCAATGGTATTTATCAAAAATCCAGAGCTGAAAGATAAATTTGAAAAACATCTAGTGATGAATCAACAGCACGAAATCAACACTTTTGGTTTGATTGGGACTCAAGCGGCTTATGAGACCGGTGGAGAATGGTTAAGTCAACTGATTCCTTATCTAGAAAAAAATGTTCAAACAGTTAATCAGTTTTTTGAACAGCATCTTCCGAAAGTGAGAATAATGAACCCTGAAGGAACTTATTTAATGTGGTTGGATTTTACCGCTTATATTTCAGACGACCAGAAATTAGAGAACACTCTAGTGAGAAAAGGAAAAGTCGTATTAAATCCTGGTATCACATTTGGGCCTTCCGGTCATGGACATATGCGCTTGAATATTGCTTGTCCAGAAGAAACTTTACTAGAAGGACTCCATCGAATCAAGCACGCTTTAGAAACAATCGAATAAATCAGTTATCAAAGTAAAAGGACGAGACCTTACTAGGTTTCGTCCTTTTCTATAATTACTCCGTATCATACCAAACTATTCTGAAATTTCAATTGTTTCTATCACTACATCATGTACAGGGCGGTCTTGTGGACCACGTTGCACATTTGCAATTTCATCTACTGTATCCATTCCTTCCAGTACATGTCCAAAGACTGTATGTCGGAAATCTAACCAAGGGGTTCCGCCACCTTTATACGCTTCAATGATTTCTGATGGGAATCCAGCACCTTCTAATTGTCCAAGCATATTAGCTGGCACATTTGTGTTATTTACAATAAAGAATTGGCTTCCGTTTGTGTTTGGACCTGAATTTGCCATAGATAAAGCTCCGCGAAGGTTGAACAGTTCACGACTGAATTCATCTTCAAAACTTTCTCCATAAATACTTTCTCCACCCATTCCTGTTCCAGTTGGATCGCCGCCTTGAATCATGAAATCAGGAATAACACGGTGAAAAATCACGCCATCATAATAACCTTTTTTGGAAAGTTCAATGAAATTTTGAACCGTCTTCGGTGCTAGTTCAGGGAATAATTGAACAGTAATATCACCACGGTTTGTTTTGATAACAGCTTTTGGTCCTTTTTCACTTTTTAAATCTAGTTGTGGGAATCCCATATTGTTTCCTCCTATTATTTGCATACTTCATAAATAATAATAACATAATACCTAACCTTCCGTAAAAATACTAGATTTGTTTTTCTTTATTTTTTCATCACTGCCTGCATTCCATGAATAAATTCTATGACTGGCCATTTCAACTTCAAATGTTTTTGAGAAGCATTCTCAATTAAATTCTGCTATAGTGTGAAAAGGGAGGAATTTTTTATGGAAATCTATGACATTACAATTATCGGTGCAGGTCCTGTGGGGATGTTTGCCGCTTTTTATGCAGGAATGCGCCAAGCTAAAACAAAAATCATTGACAGTCTACCTCAACTTGGTGGTCAATTAGCAACATTATATCCTGAAAAATATATTTACGATATCCCAGGTTATCCAGCAATCAAAGCAAGTGAATTAATCGATCAATTAGAAAAACAGTTAACTACTTTTAACCATACATTTCATTTAAAAGAAGAAGTTCTCTCGCTTACTCGTGAAGACGAAGTTATCGAGATCACTACAAATAAAGGCATACATTATTCTAAAGCAGTCATTTTAGCTTTAGGAAATGGTTCATTCCAGCCAAGAAAATTGAATTTAGATAATGCTGAAACATTCGAAAACCACGGATTGGATTATTTCGTAAATGATTTGATGAAATATGCCGGAAAAAAAGTTGCTATTGCTGGAGGCGGTGATTCTGCTATCGATTGGGCATTGATGTTGGAGCCTATTGCAAGCGAAGTTTACCTGATCCATCGTCGTCCGGAATTCCGTGCGCATGAACATAGCGTATCACGTTTGAAGTCTTCATCTGTCAACTTGCTTACTCCATATCTAATCGATGGATTGTCTGGAAACGATGGAGAACTGTCAGATATCCGCTTAAAAAAAGTGAAGAGCGATGAAACAATTGATTTGATGATTGATGCTCTGATCGTCAATTATGGATTCACTTCTAATTTAGAACATCTCTCTTCTTGGGGACTTGATAGTACCAGAAATGCCATCACTGTAAAATCAGATATGTCTACTTCTATTCCAGGTGTTTATGCAGCTGGTGATATCTGTACCTATGAAGGAAAAGTGAAACTGATTGCTACTGGGCTCGGTGAAGCACCTACCGCAGTGAACAATGCATTACACTACATTAATCCAAAAGAACGGACTCAGCCTGGTCACAGCACAAGCTTATATGATAAAAATCTTCGTCCTAGTTGATTTTTTAGATTCCTCTGCATTTCAAGCGAGATCCGAAAGCAGTTTCTTGCATTTTTTTCATGTTCCGTTAACATGAAATAGAGAAAGAAAAATAAAGGGGGAGCAATAATATGGTCGTCAAAACTGAGACTTTAGAAGAAAAAGCAAGAGAACTATTGAAGGAACGTGGCGTAACTGTAGAAGATATCGCACAACTTGTCATGTTTTTACAAAAAGACTATATTTCTGATTTGACTTTGGCAGATTGTACTGAAAGTGTCAACAGCGTATTAACAAAACGTGAAGTACATAACGCCATTATCACCGGAATCCAATTAGATATATTAGCAGAAAAGAAAAGATTGATGGATCCGTTGCAACACATTATCGAAGATGACGAAGGTCTTTACGGTATCGATGAGATCTTAGCTTTATCAATCGTGAATGTTTACGGTACGATTGGCTTTACGAACTATGGCTATATCGATAAAGTGAAACCTGGTATTTTAAAAGAACTAAACAGCCACGATGGCGTTCATGTCCATACCTTCTTAGATGATATCGTCGGAGCAATCGCCGCTGCTGCTGCCAGTCGATTAGCACACAAAGAACCAGAAAAAAGAAGTCGACTTACTCAATAAATCAAAAAAAGAAAGAAAACGTCTATTTAGACGAGTTCTTTCTTTTTTGTTTGTTTCAAACTATTTTTCCCTAAGAAAAGAAAAATAGCAAAAAATACTTCTAATACTACAAAGAACAAGATAAAGCTATGCATGAAAAATTCTTCTGGAAGTACATTGATGATTGGATCAGTTACAGGATCGAATAACCAGTCATCGTTGTTGAAAAACGTTTCATGAAAAAGGATAAAAAAGCGATCAAATCCAATCATCATGAAAAAACCGAAAATAACTGGCAGCAACATGCCAATCTGAAACGGACGAATCAATCGCCAAAGACGATCATTCTTTTGCAAATATCTGATAAACAAAATACTTGGGATCAGAGTGATGAAAAATACAGCATAATCCACTAAAAACAAAATTTTCACTTCATAAAAATGATGAGCTCCGCTAGCAGAAACTGGAAAGTCCGGCAAACTGAGGACTGTTTGGAAGGGATTATTAAGATAATTCATCAGGTGATCAAAATTTTTCAGTAATGTCTCTTGGTCTAAAGAAGTATAATCCAAAATATGCAAATGTCCGATATCAAATACATACAGCGGTCGAAAATTGATCGTCACACCAACTGCCAAACTGATCAGCGTCAGAAACAGGCTGAATAATCCGGCATATTCCAACCACCGCCATCTCGAATTTTTCATATTAGAAGCTCCATTCATCCAATGATCGTTTCACATAGGTAGCTGGGATAGGCAGCCCAGGTACATCTTCTTCTTTTGTGAAACCTGATAAAACGAGCAAAGTATCGATATTATTACGTATCCCTGCTTGGATATCTGTTTCATAGTTATCTCCAACCATGATTACTTCTTCTTTTTGCAGACCTAATACTTCAACGGCTTTATCCATAATGATTGCTTCTGGTTTTCCGATATAAATTGGTGGAGTTTGGGTTGCTGTCTCGACGAAAGAGATGACTGACCCAGCTCCAGGAAGAAGACCTCGTTCGGTAGGTATATTCTTATCCGGATTCGTTCCAATGAAAGTAGCCCCTTTTTGAATAGCAAGAGTTGCTTTGACGACCTTTTCATAGGTCAAATAATTATCTAGCCCTACTACAACATAGTCAGGAACCTCTTCTTCCCATGTAAATCCGGCAGCTAAAATCAAGTCAATCAATCCGGCTTCTCCGATAACATACACTTTTTTTCCTTTTCCATCTGTTTTCATGAAATCAATTGTAGCCAAAGTAGCTGTATAAACTGTTTCTGGTGCTACATGAATGTCAAACTCATCTGCTAGACGATTAGCCACTGTTTCTGGCGACTTAGTCGTGTTATTCGTAACAAATAAGAAAGGCAATTTCCTTTTTTGTAATTCTTCCACAAACCGTTTTCCTGCCGGTATAGGTTCCGTCCCGCGATAAATCGTCCCGTCTAAATCAATTAAATATCCTTTATAATCCATTCATCCACTACTCTTCCTTTTTTCTTATCGTAAATGCTGTTTTTGTTTTTTCCACTTGTTTAGATTGTTCCTGTTTTTTTACTTTTTCAGAGGTTTTTGCTGACTCTGTTTTTCGGTTTTTAATAACCGGTTTTTTGCGATTCGATGTGACTGGTCCTTTTTTCTCATCGATATACGCACGATTATGGTTTTTTTTCTTTTTTCGGCGCTGAGTTGTCTTTTCTTTTTTACCGCCGATTCTTTCGATGACAAAATACGCACAACCAAAATTGCAATATTCGTAAAGATAGTCTTCCAATGAATCAATTCGCTGATCCGGATGCGCCCGTCGATTATCCGCTCGGAAGAATCCTTTTAAACGTAGTTGTTCATAACCCCAATCTCCTACGATATAATCATATCGGGCTAATACATCACTGTATCGTTCTCCCAGTTTTTCTGCATTAAATCCTTCACGATAATCGGACACAAGCCGATAATGTCTTTCGCCTACCAAAAAATTACTGTCATCTAACAGCGTCACTAATTCACCTTTGACTTTTTCTGCTTTCGGCTCCTCGACGATTTCTTCCAAAGCAGCTGTCAATTCTTCTGTGACTGTTTTTTCCTGTTCAGCTGATGATTTTTTCTTAGCAATTTCTGTTTTATGCTCAACGTTCTGCTGTTCATTTTGTTTTGCAGACATGCGTTCACCACCTATCTTTTTTATTATACCTTGTTTTTATTTGATTGGGTAGTGAGCTTTCAAGTAATCTCCTACCACGCTTCGGATAAATTCAGGAAACAAAAATTCATTTTTTCCAACAATTTCGATCGTTGGAAAAAATGGGACAAACATTAGATGATCGACGGTAGTAAAAGTATAATTTTTAGTCGGATCGACTGGCTTGTTCTTCCAAAAGACTTGGTGGTTAACAGAATCATACGTGATTCCATTATAGACCATCTGTCCAAAAATCTTGCCGCGAAATCCCATTCCCTTCATCGGATAGTTACGTAAAAAAAGACGATTTTTTTCTATTTCTAAAACTAAACGAATCAGATCATTTCCACCCAATGTGACATTCAGCAAGTGCATTGGATGCGGCAATGCCGTGTGAAGCTGATCTTGATTGACACGTCCTTTTGGAATTTCAGTTAAAAACAGACCACTGTTTAATATTGCGGCGTCCGTCTTTCCTCGTTCTTTCACCGCCTCAAGGGCTACTTGGATAAACGAATGCTCACTGAAGATATCTAGGCTTAAAGAAAACGGCAAATCCGCTACTTCTTTTTCTTTTAGCAGCTCATGCCCCTGTTCTAAGTAACCGTTTACCTCTTGTTCATCTTCTGTAAAAGCTGTCATTGTTTCTGTAGGGATGGCTTTGGCCGAATGCTTAAGGATTTTTTTTTCTTCATCGATGGTTAAATGGACTTCTCCCACATACTGACCGTATTTGCCAGCTGCTGCTATTTGGACATCGTTGACTACATGACCTTCTCTGAATAAATGATGGGTGTGCGAACCTAAAATAACATCAATTGCTGGTATTTCTTTTGCAATTTGTAAATCATCTTGAATCCCGAGATGACTCATCAAAACTAAAACATCCACTTGTGGACGTAAATCTTCGACTAATTCCGGCAAAATATCATATGGATTGCGTATGTCCCAGCCATTTGGATTATACGTAAGCGGGAACGGGGCAGTAAATGCAATCAAGCCAATTTTTGTCTGGTGTTTCGTTGTAATGATTTTATACGGTTTCGTCCATATCGGTGGCTGCAACGTATTTTTATCGAACAAGTTATCAAGGATGATATCAAACTCAGCATGATCATATAAATGATTTAGATCTTCTTTGGAATTTCCTACGCCTTCATTGTTTCCTATCGTCGCTGCATCATAACCAACTTCATTCATCAGCAAGATATTCGCCTGTCCATTCGTTGCCTCTGATAATGGATGCCAACGATCCACAAAATCACCTAGATCGACTGTAATCGTTGTTGTATTTTCTTTCTTTTCGTTTTCTCGTTTACGCTGATCTAAGAATCTTCTGATCCTTGGCCAATTTTCTAAATGTGAATGCAGATCATTCGTATGTAAAATCACTATTTTTTCCATGTGTCCTCTCGCCTCTCTTTATCTTCATCATACCACAGGCAGCTTTTTCTTCCATTGAAACAAGCTCCATTTCAGAGCTTTTCCTGCCTAAAAGCAAATTACATAAGTATAATATTCGATAAAATAGTCTGGCTAAAAGAACGAAAAACCATTCAGTTTTATAGCCTAATTATTTCTAGAAATAAAAAAAAAACAGACCCGAAAGTCTGTCGTCGTTTCATTATAATCAGACACATGGCGGAACCTGCTTAGTGCTGCTTCCTTCCAGACCTGACACGCTTCACAAGCCCACCATTGTCCTAGCCTTTCGGCAAAGAATAGTATACCTTATTTTTCATTCGTTGACTAGTCTTTTTTTAATTTCTTTTTTCGCTGACGTAGCTTTCGAAAAAAGTCAGTCAAAATCATCCCGCATTCGTCTTCTAAAATGCCACCTTCTACATACGCTTGATGGTTGAATCGTTCGTTTTCCAAAAGATTCATCAAAGTGCCGGCTGTTCCGCCTTTCGGGTCATATGCACCGAAATAAACTTCTGCTACACGAGACAAAATCATCGCGCCACTGCACATAGGACAAGGTTCCAAGGTAACAAAAAGAGACGCATTTTCTAAGCGCCAACTTCCAACTTTTTCACAGGCTTCCTTGATTGCAAGCATTTCTGCATGTGTAGTAGCATCTTGTGTCGTTTCTCTAAGGTTATATCCTTTTCCAATTACTTCTCCCTCTAATACAACCACTGCTCCAATCGGAACCTCATGGAGCACTTCTGCTTTTTTTGCTTCTGCCAATGCAAGGCGCATCCATTTTTCTTTATCTACTGCATCAAGATTTGTATTAACCAATTATCCTTCCCTGCCTTTGTTTTTTCTTGTTTTACTTTAGCATATGACAAAAAGGCTGTAACTAACTTTTTTTTCTATGGTAAAATAAATACAAGAGGTGAACAAGATGAAAATGAATAAATTACTTGCTCTTTACCCACAAGCACAGAAAAAAAGCTGTCCAGCGTCAGAAGCTGATATCCTTTCTTTTGCAGTTGATGATGCTTTTATTTGGATCAAAAGCGATTCACTATCCCAACAAGAAACTAGTCTTTTGAAAGCGTTATTCCCTATAGTCAGCGATCAAAAAAAACATCCATGGTATCACTATCTTTTTAAAGATGCTTCTTGCATCCAAGAAAAAAGCTTTCGCTTGATCCAGCTTCACGTCGAATCGAAAGGAGAATTCTTAAAAAAAGAATGGCAAGATACTATTTTGGAATTATTTCGCTATTCTGCTGATTTCTTCTTTTATACAGATACTGATGCTCTCTTGATCGAACAAAAAAATTGTGATTATCTTGATGCTGCTGAGATCAATGGTATTTTTCTATCTTTAGATGCTGATTTTGATACGACAACGTCTGTATTCGTTGGTTCTTTTCATTCACCAGGTAGCGACCTTGTCCCTTTGTTTGCTGAAGAAAGAAGAATTTTTTTAACAGAGCAAAACAATCTCTATACTCACAGCCGTACTTTTTCTATGCAAGATGTTGCTTTACATTACTATACAAAAGATGTCATGAAAGATAGTGCGTTGATCAAAAGTTACATAGAACTGATCAAACAAAATGAAATGGAAGAGATTATTCAAGAATTATGGAATGAATTAGGTAATGTCAGCTCTGCTGCAAAAACATTGTTTCTTCATCGGAATACGCTAAAATATCGAATCGAAAAATTTCAAGAACAATCAGGTTTCAATCTAAAAAAAGCCAATGATTTACTGTTTTGCTACCTTTTATTGATTCATGAACATGATTAAAGATAAGTTAAAGGGGTTATGACAAAAATTTTGTCACAACCCCTTATTTCGAATGAATAGTGTTCAAAAGCTAGTTTCTCTTACATCATTTTTTCAACAAAATGCATAAGGCGATCTTTTACGTCTTCGGTTGAGTCTTTGATGGAATCACCGTAAACAGAGATTTTCTTTTTTCCTGATTTTATTTTTGCTAACATCCCCATCAAAGAATCCAAGTCACTATCTGACAGATCATCTACGATTTCCATCAATTTTTCATTTCCATCGAATTTGTCATGGACGAATTTTTTTACTTTTGTCCGAGTAGTCATATGATGGATCTTTTCCATTACTTTTCCCGATACGACGACTGCTGTCGCTACACTGGCAGCGGCTGCTACGCTTAATCCAATTGTTACTTTTGTTGATGTTTTCATAAGTATCAGCTCCTTTTTATCTACTTCAATCATAGCATAGACAAAAAAATAAACGAACTAATCCACTCATCGAAATCAGCGAAATCTTAATCCTTTAGGAAAAAAGTTCTTTACTGTTCCTTTTACTTGTTTACCAAAACCGACAGGTATCTTATCCAATACTAATAAAACCCATCCTTGATCCCCATCACGTTGAAATGTTTCTCCTGCTGTGTAAGATTGCCATTCCTTTTGAGTGATCGACAAACAAGGGATGTTTTCTGTCTTTTTCATAGCAAGTGCTAAGGCATAGCTAGGTTCAAATCGATTCTTTTTGAAATCTCCTAAATGCAAACCTGTACGCATGACTTTCAAACCATCAAGAGAAGGGAGCAACTCAGGAACTTCCCAAAGATGATCGTTGAACACTAAAAGTCTCCCAGTGATTTCATAATGGAAATCCATTGAAAATTCCGTCCAAAGTTTTTCCTGTTCTTTTGTCAATTGTTCTTTCCGTTTCTTACGTACTTTCTTTTCTTTACACGTCGGGTTTTGTCCATGAAAAGTCAACTTTGCGACAAAATGCCCTTCTCCTTGATTTTCATGAGGCCATATACGTACTGTTTTGTCCAAACCATCTACGCTTCCCCATTCAGGACGTCCTGAACTAACGGTTTGAGACAAAGGGATTTCTTCAATTGTTACTGGATAATTTTCTACAAGCCAGCTAATAATCTCTTCATTTTCTTCTGGTGCAAACGTACAAGTAGAGTAGATCAGCTGCCCTTCATGTTTTAGCATCTTTATTGCTGAAGACAAAATCTCTTGCTGACGTTTTTGACAGTGTAGCGGAGATTCTTCTGTCCACTCTTTTACTGCATTCGGGTCTTTTCTGAACATCCCTTCCCCTGAACAAGGCGCATCAACCACGATCCGATCAAAAAAACCGGAAAAATGAGGAACAAGCTCTGCAGGTGCATGATTTGTCACTATTGCGTTCGAAACTCCCCATCGTTCTATATTTTCTGATAGGATTTTCGCGCGTTTCGGAAATATCTCATTTGACACTAATAACCCTTTGCCTCTCATTTGAGCAGCTAATTGGGTCGATTTACCGCCGGGAGCCGCACACAAATCCAATACTTTTTCTCCGGGTTTTGCTGCAGCAGCTGTTCCAACAATCATTGCACTTGGTTCTTGGCTATATTCGTACCCAGCTTGATGGAGGAAAGACTTTCCATTCACAGTGCCAAGAAATCCCTCATTGCTGTAGGGAGCGGGTTGCAATTCTTCGCTATGGTAAGTTTGAACCATAGCCAATCCTGCCGGTTTTAGTGGATTCCACCGAAATCCTTTTTTTGCGCTTCCTTGCTCAAGTGCGCAAAAAAATTCAGTTGATTCTTCGCCTAAAAGAAGACGGTATTTTTTGATAAATTGCTGTGGTAACGTTGTAGCTTCCTCCTTCATTCAAATGTTTCGTTAGACATTTTACAATCTTTTTTACGAAAAATAAAGGTGGCTGATCTACTTTTTCATGTTGCTTCCTAAGATAACTGGTCCTTTAAGATACTTTCCAAGTATTCATCCGTCACCTCGTTTTTATCCCAAACAGCGTTCATCGTTTCAAAAAAATCTTGAGAAAAATTATCTGAGCTTAAACTTCCCAATGCATTAAGCCAAAGCAATTCAAGCAACTTTTCTTCTTTGACTTTCGTGTGGCTTTTGATGTATGAGAAAAATGGCCGTTTAAATAGCGAATTCATGTCTAATTCAGATTTTGCAATGATTCCACGGATACTTTCATGGATAGAAAAAAATCTTTCAGCAAGTAGACTGTGCTTAGAACATCATTGGAATTGCATTCAGCTAAGTATCGTTCAAAGCAAACAGTGATTTCTTCTAATATTTTCTCCTTTAACCCGCTGATCGATTTGAAATGTGTATAAATCGGATATGTAGAGCACCCGCAGAAATCCGCCAGATCTCTTGCAGTAATTGATTTCATTCCATATTCTTCCACATATACCATACTTTTGAACAGCAAGTATTCTTTACTATAATTCGTTACTCTCCCCATTATTCTTACCTCCTTCCCTCTTCAACTACCCTCTAATAAATAACATACAAAATTAAAAAAATAGCGAAATAATCACTGATAACCTTCATAATCACTTTAGATATATCCATTAAAAATCAAGTATATTTACTTCTTATACAAGAAAGCCTTGACAAAACATCCTATGAAATAAACAATAGAATAAACATGGTGATAACAAGATTTAAATAACAATATATACAAACAAAAGGCGGTACTCTGTGAGAATAACACACACTGAAATGACTTTCCACTCACAGTTTTTGTCTAACTATATACAAAAACAGAATAAAAGGAGGCTATTATGTTAATTGAAGCAAGAAAAAAAGAGTTGCTTGTTCTGCACAGGGTCATTCAAAAAAAATTGTTCTTTACAGGAATTAGCCAATGAATTGCATATTCCAAAACGAACAATCAAAGAGTTGATTCGGAAAGTAAATTTTTCGCTCAAGCAATTTTTATTGATGGAGGAATTTATTTATTCTAACCATAAAGGAGAGATCTACACCAAAGAAACCGATCAGCCTAAAAAGCTAGCTGTTTTTTATAAGTTAAGATTACGCTACCTACAAGAATCCAATCGTTTTAATTATTTAATGTTGCTGATCAATTATCCACAATCTGCTGTACCAAAAAAGTATTTACTTGAACAACTTTATATATCGCCCTCCTATCTCGAAAAGCTGACAAAACAGCTCAATCATTCATTAAATAAATTCCATTTAAGGATCGTATCTGTACAAAACTGCTGTGTTCTTGAAGGAAACGAATTATCTATCCGCCTTTATCTTTATTTTTTTCTTTCAGATACATTCGAAGGAGACGATTGGCCGTTTTCCTCTCTTGAATTAAATACACTAAAAAAGAAAAGTAAGGATGAGCACAGAGAAAAAAATCCAAAACAAGAAAAAAACATCTATTTATTACTTGCTTTATTCATATGTCGTAACAGACAACAGGCACGTTTTTCGAAAATTTCTCCTGAAATTACTGAATTAATGGATTTGTTGCAGCGTACACATGATTATTCAGAATGCTTTACTTCTTTTTCAGCGATTTATCCCTGTGAAGAGGTAGAAACGGAAAGAGCCTACTTCAATTATTTTTTCTATTGTTTTTTTCCAAATCAAATTTCATTCCAACAAAAACAGGTGATTGGTTTCTTATTTTCCACAAGCAAAAACCTTATTTGCCAACAAGTCGATCAATTGATGACTTACTTAACTCAACAGTTTCCTATCAATCATTTGGAAGACAAAAAACCGATCTATTTTTATTTTCTCGTACTAGCAGTTATTCTTTTGGAACTGTTAGGTGAATCTAGCAGTAGCTTTTCTACACTCTGCTTTCCAGAAACTACCTCCAATCAAACAGCTTCTTTTATACAGGAAAAAAAATTAAGAGAAAAAATCGACACAATTTTTTCAAACTCTAGAAAAAAAGTTCAATTAAGTCAATACCTTAGTCAATTGATCCAACACTTATTACAAACAGAAATGAAAGAACAGTTACTCATCCACTTGCAGATAACCAAACCATTCACAGGGAATTACCATCTGCAAAGTCATTTACAGAAACTATTTCGCAATGAAGCAATCAAGATTATCGAATGTCCTGAACATGCTGATTTGATTATTACAGATCAGCATGAGAAAATATCAGCTGAAACGGAAACTTTCTATCTAGATACAAACCACGATACAGTATTATTCGGTGAGTTGATAAAAGCGATTCAAGAACTGTATATGAAAAAAAGATATGAGAATAAAACAAAGAGCGTGGGACAAAAGTAAAGAACACTTTTGTCTCACGCTCTAAACACGTATAAACGGCGGAAGCAGAAGCAACTCCTTCGGAAATAAGCTGAAATTCACAAAAATTTGAAAAGCAATTTTCGTGAATTCCTTCTTATTTCTTGGAGTTAAACGCTTCTGTCCCAGCCTCTTTCCTACGATTAGTCAAGTAAAAGGTGTAAGAAAAATAGCTCATAAACGAAAGCGACAAAATCAAGGCATACCAAATAAAGCCTCGTTCGTAAAAAATTTTCGATCTGGGCAAAGAAGTGGTATACTGTAAGTGGTTTAGTTAATGGTCCACTGAGACCGCGTACGCATAGTCGTACTCTGTATGTGCCCTAACCATAGCGTGCATACATTTCAGAAGCTTGTTCATACAAGCAACTGTGGCAACCTTATCTTTCTTAGGGATAGGTTGCTTTTTTAATTTGTAGTAATAATCGACAATATGATTAGGAGCTGCGCGTTGCTGGCGAATCATATTTCGAATGGTGAAGAAAATAATTTTCCGTGCTTTGGGATTACCACGCTTATTGATGCGGTCTTGGCCAGTATACTTACCTGATTGATACCGTCGGATGTCAATTCCGACAAAGGCATTCAATTGTTTATGGGTTTTAAATCGTGTGATATCTCCTAATTCACCGAGCAATAAAGCGGCTGTGAGTGCGCCGATCCCAGGGAACGTTTGGTACAACAAAAAGCAAGGAGAGCCTTCGGCTTTTTTGATCATTTGTGTCGCCAGTGCTTCTTTTTGTTCGAGTAAATCTTGGAGAAGTTCGGCGTAATAAATCGTTTTTTGACAGTGGATACTGTCTTTTTCAACAGCTGGATAGGCACACTGTGCATAGTGGATGATTTGATCTGCCTTTTGCTCGGCACGATTCGCGGAGATTTTTTTCCGTGTTTCGTTGATTAGTTTATTTTTTATTTTTGTCCGAGTAGATGCCAATACAAAATCTGGATGGGGAAAAAGACGGATCAATGTCAATGCGTAAGGGGTCAGCCTGTTTGAAAAGAACTGTTCAAGCTCTGGAAAAGTCAACTGAAGGCAGTTGTGTAAATCCATGCGCAGACGAGTGATTTTCTTCTCAATCTCTTGATAAAAACGGGCTAAATCGCGCATCTCTAAGTAAAAATTGCTTTGTACTTCTTTTGGCTGACGTTGATTTTTAAGATGAGTCTGTGCGAGCCGGTGGGCATCCGATTTATCTGTTTTCCAACTGCGTAAGGTGTTTTCTTCCATCTGCTTTTTCGCTTCTAACGGGTTTAACAAACAGTAAGAAAAGTGATGATCTTGAAAGAACTTTTCGACTGGTCTGGAATAAATCCCCGTTGCTTCAAAAACAATCAATGGACGTTCAGGCAAGTGCTGGATCTCTTCGAGTAATGCATGAAATCCTCTTTGAGTGTGTTCGATCTCGTCTTCAAATAAGCAGGTGTCGTCTTTGTATAGGACACTGTAGCTGTGTCCCATTGAAACATCTAATGCAAGAATGTAAGGCATTTGTATTCCTCCTTTTTAAGTTTTGAAAGAACTTTACTGCTTCATTTCGATTCCAATTTCCTATACACGGGCTCATGGCCCCAACATACGTAAACCTGATTCTAAAATGACAGTAAAGAAGTTCGGTTTTTGATAGGGACTCGTAGTCCTCAAGGCTTTGTTCGAACTTTCTTTCACTCTTCACTATAATCTAAAAATAGAAAATAGAGGAGAACATCATTCGTCAATGATGTTCCCCTCTAATCTTAGTATGTTTATGTTAATCTCTTCGGTTACCGCCAAACAATAAAATCAGACGCAGTAGTTGCAAGAATGTCGAAAGCGCCGCTGCAACGTAAGTTAATGCCGCTGCAAACAATACGTGTCTTGCCATCGGTACTTCTTCTTCCGTCAGCAGTCCGCCTTCACTCAAAATTTGGATTGCTCGACGAGATGCGTTGAATTCAACTGGTAATGTCACCAATTGGAAGAGTAACGCTAAAGAAAAAGCAAAAATCCCGATATTGATCAACGTAGAGTTCCAACTAAGCAATACACCTACCATAATCAATGGGAACGAAATCATCGAACCAAAGTTAGCTGCGGGAACAAGTGCCGCACGGATCTTCAATGGAACATACCCCGAAGCATCTTGCACCGCATGTCCGCATTCATGAGCTGCTACACCTATCGCAGCAACTGAAGTAGATTGCGCAGTCGCTTGAGACAGGCTCAGCATCTTATTACCTGAATTGTAGTTATCTGTGAGATCTCCGGCAATTTGTTGAACGCCAACATTATTTATTTGTTGGCTTTGCAATATATATTGTGCTGCTTGTGTACCAGTCACGTTGTTTTTGCTTCTCACTTGATCATATTTGCGGAAAGTACTATTGACATAAGCAGACGCAATTCCGGAAATGACTAATCCAAGAATGACCAAAAGAAATGTCGGATCTAAAAAACCATACATTCCATAACCATACATTGTCGTTTCACTCCTTTTTGTTTCCTTTATTTTATCATTAGTAGCAAGAAAAGAATGTGAAAAGACCTTGAATATTCTTTAATTCTTTTTCACAAATTCCGATTTCAGTTTCATCGGTCCAAATCCTTCTACTTTACAATCGATATTATGGTCGCCTTCTACTAAGCGGATGTTTTTGACTTTCGTTCCTTGTTTAATGGCACCTGATGCACCTTTTACTTTCAAATCTTTGATCACTGTCACGCTATCGCCTTCTGACAGACGGTTTCCATTTGCATCTAATACCACTAATCCGTCTTCTATGACAGTTTTTTGTTCTTCTTTGCTCCATTCGTTCCCGCATTCTGGGCAAATCAACAGACCTCGATCTTCATATGTGTACTCTGAGCCGCATTCTGGGCAATTTGGTAATGTCATCTTCTTTCTCCTTTAAAATCTTTAGTGAGCACTATTGTAACGGAAAAAGAAGATGTTGAAAAGATACATTTGTGATTTTTACCACAAAAGGAACGTTTTCGAATGAAGTTGTTACTTCGTTTCTCTACTCTTATACGATTGGCAAATGTCTTGAATCTCTTTATAGATTTCCTCTACTTCTGCTAAATCTTTTGCATTCGCACCACTTGCTAATGGGTGGCCTCCCCCATGATGGCGTTTCGCTAATTCATTGATGACTGGTCCCTTAGAACGTAAGCGTACGCGGTAATGTCCTGAAGGCTGCTGAACAAAAATACCCCAAGCTAGTACTTCGTCGATCACTCCAGGAAGAGAAACGATTGAAGCCGTCTCTGAATCATCGATTCCATATTTATCAAGAATTTCTTGCGGAAGGATTATTCTTCCTGCACCATTTTCATCCACCTGGATATTTTGATAAAGATAACCGGAAAGTTTAGCGACTTTCATCGGCATTTGCTCAATCTCTCTATTCAAAGCACTTGCATCAAATGGATAATTTCTCAATATCGATGCAATCTCTAATGTACGGGACGTCGTGGAGGGATACAAAAAGCGCCCTGTATCTCCGACGATTCCCGCATAAAGTAACCGTGCAGCTTCCACGTTCATCTTAAATAATTCAGGAAACATCAAAGCAAATTCTGCAATCATCTCACTACAACTGCTTGCTTTTGTATTTACCCACACAAGATCTCCATAAGGGTCATCATTGGGATGATGATCGATTTTGATCAGCTTTTCTGCTAACTGATATCTTTGATCACTGATTCTTGGTGAATTAGCTGTATCGGTCACGATGACTAGCGCTCCTTGATAGAAGGCATCTTCAACCTCTTGCATTTCTGCTAAAAAGCGAAGACCTTCAATCGTTTCACCTACTTGTCGTATTTCTTTTTCTGGGAAACTTTCCCGTAATAGTTCAGCTAATCCTACTTGTGATCCTAACGCATCAGGATCAGGGCGCAAATGCCTGTGGATAATGATTTTATCGTATTTTTTTATTGTATCTACTATTTCTTGCTGTACTGTCATTTCACTCCTGCTTTCTAAGAACGTTCCATTACTTGACAAACAACGATTGCTTTGGAAACGATGGTATTTTCAATAAATACTTCGATATCCAATTTAGCGGAACGTCTGCCGATTTCCAATACACGTGGACGAATGTCCAACTCGCTTTCCAATTGGATCAGCCGCAAATAATGTAGGTTCACTTGTTCAATCAAGATATTTCGTTTTTGGTTCATCACCATTGTTTTTTGTGCGACATCAGAAATGATTTCGCTAAGTACACCAAAAGAAATGGTTCCAACACCATTGACCATTTGTGGTGTCACTACAAATTTGAACTTAGGGTTTTCCAAACGGTTCCCTTCACGATCGGTATCAATCGTATGGATATTTCCAGATATCTGATCTGAAATCGTATCTGCAATCTGCGGTTGTCGCTGGACAAGCTGCATCGCTTTCATTACATCTTGCCGGGTAATCAAGCCTTCCAATGTCAAGTCATCGGAAACGACCGGCATGACTTCCAGCCCATCCCAGATCATTTGATGGCTAACAGAAGCAATACTCATTGTTTTCTTTACACTGATTGGTTCTTTCGTCATCACTCGATCAATGATCTGATTTGGTGATTTCCCTAAAACGTCTTTTGCCGTAACGATCCCCATCAAACGGTGATGGCGGTTAACGACTGGAAAACGTGAATGTTGCGTTTCTTCTGACAAACGTTGATAATCAGATATCGTATCCATCTGATGCAAATAATGTGTCTTTTCTGCCGGCATGTAGATATCGCTAACAAGCATAATATCTTTTTTGATCAATTGGTCACTTAATGCTCGGTTGATCATGGTAGCGACTGTAAATGTATCATAAGAAGTGCGCAAGATTGGCATTTCAAGTTCATCGGCTAGCTTTGCAATCTCAGCAGTCGTATTGAATCCGCCTGTGATCAATACTGCAGCGCCATCTTCCAATGCTAATTTTTGGACTTCCGCCCGATTGCCGACGATCATCAGTGAGCCTGGTGTAATATAGCGTTCCATGGCATGTTTAGTCATCGCACCAATGACGAATTTATTCAAGACCTTGTCTAATCCTGCCGAGCCACCTAAAACGTCCCCCTCAATGATCCTGACGACTTCGCCAAATGTCAAACGTTCAATATGTTTTTTTAATTTACGTTCGATACGAATCGTACCTACTCGTTGAATCGTTGAAACTAGTCCGACATTTTCCGCATCTTTGATTGCACGGTACGCTGTTCCTTCACTGACATTCAATTCTTTTGCGATGCTTCTTACAGAAATTCGATTGCCCACAGGTAAACTTTCAATATATTCTAAAATCAAATCATGTTTTGTCGCCATTTTCTGCCTACACTTCCAGCGTTTCCGAGACGCTCATTATTTTTCCTTCGCTATCTTCCAGTAATGCTACAAAAGATTCAGGATCTTGTTCAATAACAGGGAACGTATTGTAATGGATTGGAACGACTTTCTTGGCACGAATTGTTTGTGCAGCCCGAGCCGCATCCTCTGGTCCCATCGTATAGTTATCACCAATCGGCAAGAAAGCAACATCAATATCGAATTCCTCTGCAAGCAATCCTAAATCACTGAAATAAGCTGTATCTCCTGCATGATAAATCGTTTTGCCTTCTGCTTGGATAATGATTCCGCTAGGCTCACCCATATACTGAACGATACCATCTACTTCATAGCTTGAACTATGCTGTGCATGGACGAATTTTACTGTGCCGAATGGAAATGCATGTTTTCCGCCGATATTCATACCGAATGAATCTACTCCTCTGCTATTTGCATAATCAGCGATCTCAACAATACTGATAACCGTGGCTTGATTTTCTTTTGCAATAGGGATCATATCTCCTATATGGTCACTATGTCCATGAGTAATCAGCAACCAATCTGTCTTTACTTCTTCTGCAGTTAAATCTGACAATGGGTTTCCTGTAATAAACGGGTCAATCATCACACGTTGGCCATTTTCCATTTCAATCGTTAAACAAGAATGTCCATGATACGTAATTTTCATATTCTACACCTCACGTTTTCT
The DNA here is from genome assembly GCF_050555455.1 of Enterococcus sp. DIV1224. Taxonomy (NCBI): domain Bacteria; kingdom Bacillati; phylum Bacillota; class Bacilli; order Lactobacillales; family Enterococcaceae; genus Enterococcus; species Enterococcus sp. DIV1224. The sequence continues at coordinate 2,026,272 of NZ_CP187859.1, forward strand.
CTGTATCTTTTTTATTAAAACCGATTTCATTACTTGCACATCAATGAAAAAATATAGTTACTAAATATATTTTCATTGGATTGATAGTACAGTATGCACAAAGTAATTGTAACAGATAATACAGGATGCACCAAGTACCAAGCAGATATAATCTCAAGTTTGAGCTCTCTGCTTGGCTCCTCTTCTCGTCACTTAACTAATTAAATCAGCGTAAATAGGATGGACGATTTTTTCTAAATCAGCTACTTTTATCTGGAGGCTTCTCCCGATTTCACCGCTCGACACAATCACTTCTTCTTTTTCTTTTAAAGAACTGTCTGCTAAAAAACAATAATCAGGATGTGCGAGTTTTATTCCAATAGGGGTATTCGCTCCGTGAGGATAGCCTGTATGTGCTAATACAAAATCCATTCCAGGAAAACCGACTTTACGATCTTTCGTCACTTGTCTCGTTTTTTTATAATCTAAATGATCATTCAAAGGAATCAATGCGATGATCACCCCGGTTTTGTTCCCTTTTACTACGAGAGTTTTACATATCAAAGCTGGATCAATCCCTCTTTTTTGTAGTTCTTCTGTGAAAGATCCTTCTACTATATGACTAAAATCAAGTGGTTGATAGCTGATTTTTTGTTCTTCTAAATAACGTTCGACTTTTGTTTGACTCATCATTGATCCACTCCCTTTATTCTATCGTTTATTATAGAACGAGGGATACTGTATTCAAAAATCATTTGTTTCCCTCAAAAAAAGAGCAAGACGAGCACTCTATAGAGAGCCATCTTACTCTTATTTATTTATTTCTTATTTCGACGTTGAGTAGCTTCCATAATGACTGGCAAGATCACAGGGCGTCGTTTTGTTTGTTCAAATAAGTAACGACCTAATTGATCACGAATGTCTTGCTTTAATTTGCTCCACTCAAAATCATTGCTTTCTAAATGTTTCTCAACGATCGTTTCGATCATGTTGCTACTTTCTTTCATCAGATCACGGCTAGCTTTTACGTAAACGAATCCTCGTGAAGTGATTTGAGGTTTTGAGATGATTTTCTTCTCTCTTCGGCTGATAGTGACAACCGCTACGAAAATCCCATCTTCTGATAAGATTTTCCGATCACGTAAAACAATGTTTCCGATATCGCCTATGCCTAAACCATCAATCATTACATTTTCTGCACTTGTAGTTCCTGCAGCACTCATACGTTTATTCTTATATTCCAGCACATCTCCGCGTCCAGTAATATAGATATTTTTGTAAGGCATCCCTACTGCATGAGCCAAATCTGCGTGAGCAGCTAATTCCCGATATTCCCCTTGAACTGGCACAAAATATGTCGGCTTCATCAAATTGATCATCAATTGCAAATCATTAGGATTGGCATGACCAGAAACACGCATATTCTCAGAAATCAATTTCACTGTTCCACCAGCTCGATAAATGATATCTTCCGTTTTCGCCACGATTGTTTCCATCGCGATGCTTGGCGTAGTAGTGATATAAACCAAATCCCCTTCTTCGATCTTGACATTACGGTGTGTGCCGTTTGCCATTTTTTGCAGAGACTTGATGGGTTCACCCATTCGGCCAGTTTCTAAAATGATTAGTTCTTCTGGATCATAGTTTTTCATGTCTTTCAATGTAACAAGCAAATCTTCACTTGGTAATTGAAGTTTTTCTAAACGCATCGCTGTTCGAATAATTCGTTCGAAATCTTGACCAGTCAAGACAACTTTTCGTTGTGCTTTTTCTGCTGCGTCCAATACTTGTTGCACTCGTTGCAAATTACTTGCTACACAGGCGACGATGATGCGTCCTTCCCAATATTTGATCGTATCAAATACTTCATCAGCTATCTGAGCTTCAGAAGCTACAGGTTGAGGATTCTCTGCATTTGCCGATTCACTCAGTAAAGCTAAGACTCCTTCTTTGCCGATTTCTGCCAATCGTGCATAATCTGTTTGATACATCGGGATAGCCGTTTGATCAAATTTAAAATCTCCCGTATAAACGATACTACCTTCTTTTGTTTTCAGATTGATCCCCACTGAATCTGGTATCGTGTGAGTGGTACGGAAAAAGCTCACTACTGTTTCACCAAAGTCGATTTCTGTATGCTCATCTACCACATGGAAATCCTTAAATCCTTTGGCTGCTTCGTTACGACTGACATTCAATTTTGCTAACTCGATCGTCAACTCCGTTCCAAATACTGGTACAGAAATTTTCGACAACAAGTAAGGAAGCGCCCCGATCGCATCTGCGTGCCCATGTGTTAAAAAGACACCAGCTACACGATCAATGTTTTCTTCTAAATACGTAAAATCTGGGATGACGACGTCGATTCCCAGCAACTCATTTTCAGGATATTTTAGCCCACAATCTAATATGAAAATATCCTCGCCCACTTCTGCGACATACATGTTTTTTCCATTTTCGCGAACGCCGCCTAATGGGATAATTTTAATGGTACTCACAAATTTCACCTCTTCTTATGACATCCAAGTTTAAAGATGTCGATTTTCTTCTTTATCTAAATTTACGAGCCATTCCAATGAAGCACATGCAAAATCACTAGTTCTCAACTTATGGAGAATCAGCAGGAAAATTACCAGCACATCCGCGTTCTGACAGTTGGATGGGCATTTTATTTTGGATATACTTCATTAACAAAATGGATCTTTTGCGAAACGCTATAGCCAGAATCCTTATATAAGTATTCGGCTGTTCCCCATTATTATACAACAAATGAACTAAATCGCTAGTATCAGCAATTGTTAGAATCACTAAGCAAATGAAAATTCCTCTGTAACATCTAGGATTTCTTTTGCTGTTTCTCTTTCATCTCTTCTTCGTCGGTTTGAAACATACTTTTTTCATTTTACCACATTTTTTGCAATAACTATAGTGACTTTTTATATATACAGAACCTCGAGTTGATGATATGCAAACAGCATAAGATTTAAGCTAGTTTTAAGATAGGTTGTCTATTATCAAAAGCATCTACTAGGAGGGATGCAAGATATGAATTTTATGAAACGTGCATGGAAAAGTACAAAAGTAAAATGGGGACGTTCATTGTTATTGTTTGCCGTGTTCACAGCCATTCTTATTTTTGTGCTAGCTGGCCTCACGATTCGAAGCGCTGCAGAAGAAGCAGCGAATCAAGCACAAAAAGAAGTTGGAGCAACAGTGACTTTAAGTGCCAATCGAGAAGCTTCATTTAAAAAACAGGAACAAACTTCTTCAAGCAATTCTACCGCTGAAGAACGTCCAGATCCGGGCAGTTTTTCTCTTACCCCAGTATCCTTAACGGACGCGGAAAAAATAGCTAAATTAGATAATGTAAAGAGCTATTCCTTTGAAAGTTCCGCCTCAGCTATGGCAAAAGATGGAATAACTGCCATCACTAGTTCTGATTCAAGTGAAGACAGTTCAGAAACTACCGATGCAGGCGGTGGACCTGCCGGAGGAATGGGCGGAAATCCGCAAATGACTCAAGCAGATTTTCAAATCAGCGGTGTGTCAGCAACTGCACAAAATAGTACTTTTTCTGATGGGACAGCAAAAATCACGGATGGTGAAGGAATAGATGACAGCGACAAAGGCACAAACAACGTAGTCATTGATTCTACGCTAGCAGAAGCAAATGACCTGACAGTCGGAGATACTTTCACAATCACGAGTACTGAAGATGAAGATACCACTTATGAAATGACGGTCAAAGGAATTTATGAATCTAGCGAAACAAGTAGCAGTATGGGTATGAAATTCAACTTCATGAATCCGTCGAATACACTTTACACCTCTTATACTTTTGCAAATGAATTAAATGGGACATCTGACGATAACACGATAGATTCTGCTGTTTACACTCTATCTGATCCAGATGAAATGGATAAATTTCTCGAAGAAGCAGAGAAGCTGATCGACACAGATACATTTAGCTTACAATCAAATGATTCCATGTATCAGTCAATGTTGGAACCTTTAAACAATGTGGCAAGTTTTTCTAAAAATGTTGTTTTACTAGTGGCTGTAGCCGGTATTATCATACTTACTCTGATTATCATGATTACCATCCGGGAGCGTCGGCATGAATTAGGCGTCTTGTTGTCTTTAGGAGAATCCAGAAGTAAAATCATTCTCCAATTGTTTACCGAAGTTGCTATTTGTATGATTCTTGCATTAGGAGTTGCTTCGATTAGCGGGAACGTCGTCGCGAATGCCGTGGGGCAGCAGCTACTTGACCAACAGACAGAAACCACGACACAAAACCAACAAGCTCCTGGCGGTGGACAAATGCCAGGTAACGGACAAGGCGGTCAACGTGGGGGTCAACAAGGAAACATGAATAATCCATTTGCTGTTTCTGATCAAGTCAGCGAATTGGAAATCAATGTCAAACCTACACAATTAGGACTACTAGCCGGAGTAGCATTTGGAATCAGCCTGCTTTCTGTCTTTTTAGCTTCTATAGGGATATTAAGATTAAACCCAAGAAAAATCCTATTAAATTAAAGGAGGAATTTGATGTTACGGACAGAACAATTGGGATTTTGGTATCAAGATCCGCAAGATGCGCTTTATAAAGATGTAGAACTGAATTTCGAAGCTGGAAAAATGTACGCTATTTTAGGAGCAAGTGGTTCTGGAAAAACGACTTTTCTTTCGCTTATTTCCGGATTAGATACACCAAAAGAAGGAAAGGTATACTATCAAGATCGTTCACTGAACAAAATCGGGTTAAGAAGTTATCGTAAAAATGATGTCTCGATTATTTTCCAAGCTTATAACTTGCTTCCTTATTTATCAGCTCTAGACAATGTCATAACAGCAATGGAGATCACTAAAACCAAACAAGAGAATTATCGACAAGTTGCTTTAGATCGACTGGCTCGTGTAGGAATTGATGAAGTATTAGCAAAAAAACAGGTGACCAAACTTTCAGGAGGTCAGCAACAGCGAGTCGCTATCGTTCGTGCTATCTGTTGCGAACATCAACTGATTGTAGCTGATGAACCTACTGGGAATCTGGATGAGACCGCATCACAAGATATCGTCAAACTTTTCCAAGAAATCGCCCATGAACAAAATCGCTGTATTATCATCGTGACCCATGAGGTCGAAGTAGCAAAAAGCTGCGATGAAGTCTTTGAACTAAAAAATAAAGAATTTCAAAAAATAGAAGTTTAAAAAACAGGATAACTTTCAAACAAAAAATCCGAACCATATCTATGAAGCAGATACGGTTCGGATTTTTATTTGCTTGATTCATTTAGTAATGAACGTTGTTTATTTGTTTTCATCTTTTCGAGAGAATTTGTCTTTGATTTCATCGCCCAAATCACGAGCTTTTTCTTTGATATCAGAACCTAGTGATTGTGCTTTTCCTTCTGTTTCTTTGCTCTTGTCGTCTGTTGCTTTGCCGTATGCTTCTTTTCCTTTACCGACTACTTTGTCTTTCATGTCTTTAGAACGCCCTTTTAAATCTGCCATTGTGTTTCCTCCTCTTAATTTGTTTATTGATCTACTTTCAGGGTAACATCAACAACAGATACAGACAAACAGAACGCTCGTTTTCTAAAAAAGGATGAGACAGATAGTGGATCAAAAACTTTTTTCGAAAGTTCCCCATACTTTGACTTCTTTTTCTTGGACCATTATTTCTCCTTTAGCAATAACTGTATCGATATCAAGCGTTTCTTTGTCCAAGATACACAAGTCTGCATCTGCGCCAATTTCAATTTTTCCTTTTTTATCCAATTTCAATATACGTGCTGGGTTACTGGTTATAGCTCGCAAGGCGATTTCCAGAGGAATATTTTCTTTTTGCACAGCTTCTTTGATCCCTACTAGCAATGCCTTAGCACTTCCTACTCCTAACCCTAGGAAATGATTGTTTTCATCAAAATAAGGCAAGCTTCCTTGTCCATCTGAGGTCATCGTGAAATTATCTAAAGAAACATCTTCCTCAATCAATCGTTTCAATGCTTTACTGAAGCGCACTTCCCCATCTGTCTTCTCCCAAAAATCAGGATCTTCGCTAGCGGTGAAGTCAATCGTGCCGCCACGTTTAGCAAATGCCACGCAAGCTTCAAATAATTCTGGTGTACGATTCGCATGAGTAGGCAAAAACTGTGTGATCGGAATTTCTGTTTCTTCTACAATTCGTGTCAATAACTCTAGCTTTCTTTTTCCTCCGCCTAAGTGGACATTGATGATCCCAGCTTTTCCCGACAACATGCCTCCTACACGAGCATCTGCTGCTGCACGGGCGAACTCTTCAAAACTTGGCTGAGAAGAACGGTGATCGGATACTGCGATTTCTCCGATTCCGATGATTTTATCGATTGTTAAAAAGTCTTTGATGATCGAATCTGTTACTGTTTTTACCGGCAATCGGTACGAACCCTCGTACACATAAGTGGAGATTCCTTCTGCTTCAAGTCCTTTCGCTTTGCTGATCAAAGCAGTCATATCTCGACCTTCTCCGTCTGTTCCCAAGCAACCGACAACTGTCGTTACACCAGCTGTAGTCAATTGACTTAATGTAACTTCTGGTGTTCGGTTTTGATAACCGCCTTCTCCTCCTCCGCCTAAAATATGGAAATGACAGTCAATGAAACCTGGAGTCAGTACTTTTCCCTCACCTGAAAGTTCTTCTACTTCCACTCCTTCGTAGCCGCCTTCTAGCTGTTCTTCTACAGCCAAAATCTTCCCACCGGCAATCAATACGTCCATTTTTCCTAAGTAATCTGGTGCAAACACTTCAATTTGTCGGATGATCTTCATACATTTTTCCTCTTTCTTTAAGTATAACTGATGATAGGATCTTAAAAAATAATCCAAACGATAGAATCTTTACTCCTTTGATTTTACCGTAAAATGACGGTTCTTGGAGTCATTTATCTACTGTTTGGATTACTTTTTTTATTTACTTATGTCTCCAGTACTACTGCAGACCGATCGCAATAGCAATCATGATGAAAATAGTTCCCAAAACAAACAGGAATCCTTGCATCTTGATTTGGAACCTTGCCCATTTTGCCCATTCGATCCGTGCAACACCTAACACACCAATCAAGCTAGCTGATACGGGCGTAAAAGCATCCATGAAACCAGAACCAAGCTGATAAGCAAGAACTGCTACTTGTCTGGATACACCGACTAAATCTGCCAATGGAGCCATAATCGGCATGGTCAAAGCTGCTTGTCCTGAATTTGATGTAACAACCAAGTTGAACAAACTTTGGAAGATATACATCGCCCAAGCGCCAATGACAGCTGGCACACCGGTCAATGCCGTCCCGATTCCATGCAAAATCGTATTCAAAGCTGAAGGAACAGACGCATCGGATCCACCTAAGACGAGAAGGATTCCTTTGGCCATCCCTACTACGATTGCTGTACCAGCTAAATCAGCTGCACCAGATTGGAAAGAAGAAGCGATGTCATTGACTTTCATTCCATCTAATTTGAAAAGAACAGCAATGATTCCGGCAACTAATCCCATCACAAAGAATTGAGAAGCGATTTCGGGGATGTAATAGCCTTTTTGAGTCACGCCCCAAACGATCCAAACAAGAACAGCTAACATCTCTACTAAAATCAGTTTATGCCCAAGCATGAATTTTTTATTTTCATCAGATGTCTTTTTGATATGAGAACGGAAATAATCATCTGATTTATAAGTCAACGAACTTTCCGGTTTTTTACGGATTTTTTCTGCATATATCATCATATAACCAGCTGCTAAGGCAGTAACAACTACCCACATAATCAATCGAAATGTCGCACCAGACAACACTGGGATTCCAGCAATCCCTTGAGCTACAGCTACGCTAAACGGACTCATCCAAGAGGTCGCATTTCCGACTTGAGATGCGACATAAGTCACGGTTACTGCTACGATCGAGTCATATCCTAAGGCAATGACGAATGGAACCATCACCATTGAGAATGGAATTACCTCTTCTGCCATCCCAAATGTAGCGCCCCCCAATGAAAAAGCAAAGAATAATAGCGGTAAAGCTAAACGCTCCAGTCCCTTCGTTTTACTGATAAACGCATAGATTCCTGCATCAATCGCTCCGGTACGCATAATAATACCAAAAGCACCTCCGACAACAAGGATCAATGCAGCAATCCCTACAGCAGATCCATATTTATCTCCAGATACTAGACCTTCAAAAACAAAATTTAAGAAGCCAAAGCCACCAAAATCGTCTGTTCCCCATATTTTGGCTGTTTTATGCAATTTTTTAGAAGTATCATAGATATTTTCGCCATACTCATCGTAAAGAACATCATCTGTTAAGGAAATTTCATCTAGTTTTTCTTGCGTAAGATTTTTTTCTCCGTCAGCAATGACTTTTTCCAATCCTTTTTCAGGAACATCCAGTTTTTCACGTTCTGCTGGATGATCTTGCAGTTCTTCTAATTGATCAAATACATACGATTTATCCAGCTCGTAAGCATAACGGAAGGAATCTTGGCGTAAAACAGTACGAGTACTTGTTTCGCCATTCGCATCTTTATATTCAATGTCTTGCGTGCTGAACTTTCCTGCTGGTACGACAAAAGTCAGTATCCATGCAAAGATGACTACACCAAAAATAATGACATACGTATGGGGTGTCGATAATTTAGTGAAGTCACGTTTCGGTTTTCCTGAAGAATTTGTTTTCTTCAAATTTATTTCTTCCTTTCTTTTCTCAGTAATTTTGATGAATAAAAAATGGATAATCAAATGAATTATACAGTAAAAATGTCAATTCCACATGAATAATTTATTAGAAAATCACTTTTTTCTATTTTGCTTTTTTTCTCATATGTATGACTATTTTTTTCTTTTTCCATTTATATTGAGTATTTTATTTCTCTGTTTTTCCTTAAAATTCTTTTTTTATTTTTAGATTAGCGGAAATCCCGTCCTGATTTTTTCATTTTATAATCGTGAATAAATTGTATTTCATTGCAAAAAAGCAAAAAATAATAATAAATATTCATCTCATATCTTTCATTTTTTGTATATTTTCTTTCTATTAGAAAAAGGAATCTTCTTCGACAATTTTGTTATATCAGGTAAACTTCATTGCAATAATGATAACAAATGTACTATAATTACATTGTAAAGAGTTTTGGGGAAGACTCTTTCATCAACGTGTATTAAGAGGCAAGAAAGGATCCATGCGGATTCTTTCTTGTCTCTTTTTCCGCTATTTTTTTTCTATCTAGCATTGCATATTTTTGTAGCTCTTTTCTTCTCATTGTGAAACAACTTATAAAAATAATGTACTTTCAAAAAAAAAAGGCTGACCTCTATAGCTAAACAAACTTAAAATAACAAAAAATAAAAAACGATTATTACTGCTTTTCTTTAAAAATCGTTTTCTTTGTTTCAAACACTCCATATTTACGTGGAACACCGTTTTTTTAAAGAAACTTTGGTCATTATGTGGAAAACTATTTTCCTCTTGTTTCCTGAACTAGCTGTTTTGCTGTAAAATACAATACTTGTTGAAGCAAAAAAATCGTTGCAAGAGAGGCTGTTCCACAGATTGCTGGATCTAAATTCGGCAAAGTCAAGACTGCATCATGCAGATTGGCATGGTTATCCAAAACTAAATCAGCAAATTCAAATAATCTCAAACCACTGCTATGCTGGGACTTGATGCTTCGTGACAAATCAAATCCAGTAACAATGATCAAAGGATGTCCATTTTCTTTGATCCATTGAGCCAACTCAATGATTGCTGGATTTCTTCCTTCATTCGAAAGAAGTAGAAAAATGTCTTCTGGTTTGACAGAAAGCTCATCAATAATCGCTTGTCCTGCCCCTTCTAGCGTTTCATAGACACCTCCGGCTGGGTTTTCAATCAATATACTTGGCACAAGGTCCGGTGTTTGATCCCAAAATTCAAATGCTACACCACTTAGTGTGCGGCTAGCATATATCTGCAATCTGCCGCCTTGATTGATTTGTTTCGCAATCCAAGTTCCTGCTTGAACCATCAACGGCTCTTCTATCCTTAATTTCTCTTCCAATTGGTAATAATAGTCAAAATAACATAAACTCATTTTTCTCTCCCGCCTAGCTATACTTGACATGAATAGAAACAGCTGCCTAATCTAAGGAAATACATAAAAAACAGAAGATAAACAGTAATACATGCGGTCTTTGCTGTTTCAAACGCAAAAAAGGTATTGAACGAATACGCCCAATACCTTGACATAGCAAATAAAACAACGTGCAGACCATAGAAAATCTCTACACAGGGGTAGAATTTTCCCCTTAGATTAGGTACAATAAATAAGGTCGATGCACTGCATTGACTATGGCAAAATGATCGGTCAGGGTGTATGAGTGTGACTGGTCATTCCCTGATTCTTAGCGCCAACTAAGGGTCAGGGAGCCTTTTTTTATTCAGCTGTTTCTATCTGAACTCATTGTAAGTAATCTCTTATTCAAGTGCAAGTACGAAAACACAAAAAAACATTGGTATGATTTTTTTACAAATAAATAACATAAAAAAAGGAATGGCTTGTCCTTATGTAGCAAGCATTCCTTTTTGAAAAGATTCTTTTAAATAAGTGAAAAAAGTTTTTTCTCATCAATTAAATAAATCTCTCAACTCAATATTTTGTCCATTATTTTATCTTTTTTTGCGTATACATACTAAATATTACCGTCTTCTTCTCGCTCTTCTGCTTTGTTCTGGAGAATCTGTACTAGAAAAAGTAGTGGCATGTCTACCCTTTCTTCCGATCCGAGACTTTCTTTTCCTATAAGGAATATAAATGAGCAGATACAATACAGCAAAAAATAAGGCAAATATGCAAGCTTCCCAACTACCTAACGCCAGTTCGATCATCAAGCTAGCAACTGCAATAGACGCTGCATACCAGATAAAAATCAGGAATCTTTCTTTTTTTCTGACCATTTTGAACATGATAAATAGACTAATGAGCAATAGTGGTAACACAAATACCCAATTATTTCCTTCCATCAGCCACTTGAGTATATCAAGTAGCGACTGCGCAATAGCGACTAATTTTCCCATAGTGGACACACACCTTTTTTATAATTAAAAAAATTCGCCTTTTTATTCTACTATGAATCTTCTGGATTGGCTTTCATTTCTCTTATGTAATCATTTTCTTTTATGTAACTTAAAAAAAAATTAAACCATTAGCAGAAAATTTCCTAAATATATTCACGAAAGTCTTTTTCTATCTTTCATTTTTCCTCGTCTTCATTCACTTAGCGTCAAAAAATAAAAACGACAGTTGCGCAAATGACGCACAAGCTGCCGCTTTAATACCCATTTGATTTTTATTCTCAGCAGGTCACTTATTTCCAGTTAATTTCCTGTTCTTAGCTCTTTGCTCAACTGGATAATATATGCGCTTAACGATGCGCCGATTTCCGGATGATGAAGTCCATATTCAATATTTGTCTTCATATATCCTAGCTTATCGCCTACGTCATATCTTTTTCCTTTAAATTCTCTCGCATAGACCGCTTCTGTTTGGTTAAGGGTCTGGAGCGCATCCGTTAGTTGTATCTCGTTCCCTGCTCCTGGTTCTTGAGTTGCTAATATCTCAAATATTTTGGGGGTCAGCAGATAACGTCCGATAATGGCTAAATTGCTTGGTGCTTTTCCAAGTTCAGGTTTTTCTACAAAACCATTTACTCTGCAACGTCCCTTTTCGTTATCCGTTTTAGGATCAATAATTCCATATTTAGAGGTTTCATTTTCTGGTACACGCATGACGGCAACAGCAGAAGATTGTGTTTCTTCATAATCCATCATCAATTGTTGAGTCAGTGGGATATCATCTTTCATCAAATCATCCCCGAGCATGACAACAAATGGTTCATTCCCTATGAATGCTTTTGCTTGAAGCACGGCATCCCCCAGTCCTCTTGGATGAGATTGACGGATGAAGTGAAGATTGACATGAGTCGTTTCTTCAACTAAAGCGAGTAGTTCTGTTTTTTCCTTTTCCCGCAAATTGTTTTCCAATTCGATATTTGCATCAAAATGATCTTCGATGGGTCTCTTTTCTTTTCCCGTTACGATCAAGATATCTTCGATTCCCGAATCCAATGCTTCTTCCACAATAAATTGGATCGTTGGCTTATCCACGATTGGAAGCATTTCTTTTGCCATGGCTTTTGTTGCCGGCAAAAAACGTGTTCCTAGCCCAGCGGCAGGAATAACTGCTTTTTTGACCTTCACTTACTGTTCCTCCTAAACGACGCTTACCTGTTAATCATCTATTTAACGAAGAGAAAATTCATTCTCCATTTTTCCGTCACGTAGCATGATTTCTTTTGCTGCTTTTTTAATATCTTCTCCATTATACAAAACATTATAGATGGTTTGAGTAATTGGCATCTCAACCCCTAGCTGTTGTGCTAGCTCGACTGCTGCTTTTGTCGTTGCCACACCTTCAACGACCATTCCCATGTTTTCCAAAACTTCTTCCAGTTTATGCCCCTGTCCTAGTAAGTTACCGGCGCGCCAATTACGGGAATGAACACTTGTACAAGTAACAATCAAGTCCCCAACACCGCTCAAACCGATAAACGTCAGCGGATTGGCACCCATTGCTACACCAAGACGACTAATTTCTGCTAATCCGCGAGTCATGATGGCCGCTTTTGCATCGTCTCCGAACCCTAGCCCATGGATAGCACCGGCACCAATAGCAATGATATTTTTTAATGCTGCGCCAGTTTCTACACCAATCACATCATTATTTGTATAAATCCTGAAATAATCATTCATGAATAATTCTTGTACATAAGCAGCTGCTTTTTGATCGATACTTGCAGCTGTAATCGTTGTAATATCATGAACTGCTACTTCTTCCGCATGACTAGGGCCAGATAATACGACGATTGCCTGTCGTTTTTCTTCTGGAATCTCTTCAGCCAAAACTTCTGAGATCCGTTTATGCGTATCTTGTTCTAGGCCTTTACTTGCATGGATAATGACGGGCTTAGTATTCATTTTACCAATAAGTTCCTGGGCGACTGAACGGATTGCTTTTGTCGGAACGACAAACAAAATAGCATCTGCGTCATCCACTGCTTCTGCCAATTCTTTATATCCGATAATCGATTCTGGGATCGTCAAATCGGGTAAAAAATGTTGATTTGTATGATACGTATTGATTTCGTCAATCTGTTCAGGTACATTTCCCCAAATCCGGACATCATGCCCGTTTTCTGCCAATGTCTGTGCTAAAGCAGTGCCCCATGATCCAGGACCAAGAACTGCGATTTTTTGTTTCATGGATATTCCTCCAAATAAATAATTGATAATTTCCATTATAGTATACATTTCTTAAAGTTTGGACTAATTTCCATTGTTTTTAAGTGTTTGTTTAATTCTTTTATCGACTTTCACTTGAAATAATCTATTAAATGTTGCAATAGCGTACATTTTAATTTTTTTCTTTTTACACTTGTTATACTTTATTTGTCACTAAGAGAAAGGAGGTTTGACTATGTTTCCATTACCATTACCATTGGGAGGCTGGGAAGTTTCTCCTAACAACCCTTAATTGAAGCTACATACAAGAAGAGGCTGGGACAGAAGCGTTTAACTCCAAGAAGTAAGAAGGAATTCACGAAAATTGCTTTTCAAATTTTTGTGAATTTCAGCTTATTTCCGAAGGAGTTGCTTCTGCTTCCGCCGGTTATACGTGTTTAGAGCGTGAGACAAAAGTGTTCTTTACTTTTGTCCCACGCTCTTTGCTTAAATCAATACATGGTAGAAATTTTGATAAAAGTCGTATCCTCCTTATTCCGAGTAAATGATGTGACACGCAGTTATACATCAGGCTTATTATCTCTTGATACACAGTGTTCAATCAGCTCACCCTCAATATTAGATTAAAAAACGGCAAAATATGAAAAACTATTTTGCCGTTTTGTTTCTGTAATACTTAGGTCAAAGTATTGATTTCACAACCGCTTGATAAACGGTGTTACAGAAGTAGCTTCTATCACGACCTCATCATCAACTTATTTTTTGCCATAAAGAGAAGGCCGTATCTGGTGCCCAATGTGCGGCTGCAATATGCGCTTGCAAGCAACGATATTGAATACCATTATATGTGACTATGTCTCCTGCTTGATAAAAAGTACCGACTGTCCAAGAATTTCCTTGGCCGTTCTCGTCTAGGGTTCTTGCTGTGACAGACTGGCTTAGTAAAGAAACACCTGTCCGATTGACTGCACGAACTTGATAGCGATACGCAGTAGAAGCTGTTCAATTTTGATCTTCAAATACAGCGGTTTGTGAGGTAGCGATCTTCTTGCCATCTCTGTATATTTCATAATAAAGTACTTCTTCCAATAAGCTATTTTCTTGCCATACCAAACGAACTGTTGATTGTGTCACATGGTTGATGCTCAACCCGTTTGGAATAGAAGGTGCTGGTAAAGCTGTTGCTTCTTGCGTACGGATATTCAATCTATCGGAACGTGCAGAAATATTTCCTGATGGATCGACCGCTTCAATCGTATAAGAATAAGTCGTTTCTGGTTGTAAACCTGTATGTATATAATTCGTAGTTTTGCTTGTTCCTACTAATCGATTGTTTTCATAAATATTATAATGTGACACACGAACGTTATCCGTTGACGCAGTCCAAGACAATGTGACTGTCGTACTTGTTGCTGTTCCTCGAAAATTGGTCGGTTTAGAAGGTTTCTCTGTATCTGGTTCTTGTTCCGTAAACAGATTTTGATAAGCTTTCGCAAATGATTCATTATAAGAAATGCCAGCTGAGTTTACCCCTTCGTCCCAGTTCACGCTCCAAGTCATCAAACCTTTTAAAGGTGTACGTTCTTTTTCCATTTGTTCGAATACTTGATAAACAACGGATGGATCTTGCACATAACCGTTGGCTGCCGCATCGTTATTTGCTGGAATCCCCAAAGCCAGACGATCTGCTGGTATCCGAATGTATCCACTCTCTCCGTTATGCAAGGCTTTTGACATACCATATAAGAAATCATATTTTCGACTGTCATTGTTCTGAGCAATCCATTCGTCTCCCACGCTTAATCCGTCGCCCGCCTGATTATATAGTTGTGGTGCAATAAAATCATACTCATTTTCTAATGCAGTGATATAAGGTACATAGCCTCCCGCTGTTCTCAAATAAGGGAATTCAGGTGCCATAGAAATAATAAAGTGTTTTCCTTGCTTTTTATAATGATCTCGTACGATTTTCAACGCTTCTGGGATCACTTGCTGGTTATCTCCTGCCGTAATGGCGCTTTGTTCTAAATCAATGTCTAAACCATCAAAACCATAAGTTTCTACCAACCGAATCACTTCATCTGCAAATGCTTGTTCTTGTCCTCTGTGCAATTCGATATGGGAATCAGCTCCGCCTAAAGAAATGATAACTGATCGTCCTTCTTCATTCAGGGCAGCCACTTTGCTTCTGAATTCTTCATCACTCATATTAAATGGCTTAAATGTAGGGATTCCTTCGCCTTTCATAAAAGATACTGCGATGACATTGTAAAACGGATTGATCTTTCCTAAGTCTGTCTCTGCTGGTTTCCCACCTCTATATCCCGCACCTTGCTCTGGTACCCAGTTATGATAATATCCAACAGCAATTTGCTTTTCTGAGATATCCGGCATCAATGCCGCGGAATCTTGTGCAGCATGTATAGTTTGTCCACCTCCAGCTAAACAGCCGATTGCTGCCAATGACAGCCAAAAAATTTTTTTCATTCATCATACCTCCTAGTATTTGGTAAATATATTTTATTTTAACAACATCTGTTTTTCATTTTTTGTATGTTATTACAACATAAATAAAAATTGCTTTTAAAGCATGAGCACTTTTTATCAAAAATAGTACATAATTGACATTTTCGTCCTTAGATAACAGCCTTGTGTTATCTTATATTCATAAAAAACGTATGGAGGTAACTTACATGATAAAACATGCTTCTTTAATTCGAAAACTAAGAAAAGAACGTGGACTGACACAAGCTCAATTAACAGAGGGGCTTTCTCAGCGAGGGACATTAGCTGCTTTTGAATCTAGAGGAACAAAAATCAGTTTTGAATTGTTAGTGGATTACCTTGAACGGATGAATGTTACACTTGAAGAATATCAATTTTTGCTGAACAACAATACTCTCACAAGTAAACAAAAACTTTCTAATTACCTGATCACAACAAAATATTTAACAAAAGAGCAAGAGAATGAACTGCTAAAAGAATATAAAAAAACTGGGAATATTTATTATCGCCTGCTATATACGCAACGTATACTAATTGATCAATATCTGGGAAACCGAAAGCTCACTCGTTCGGAAACTTTGACAGAAGTTTCTATTATCAAAAAGTACTTGGAAGGTATCGATACATGGGGACACTATGAACTTTCTATTTTTTCCAATTGTTTATTCATATTCGATGACGAGTATATTTATCATTCTTTTCAGCGTAGTGTCACAAAAATGAAAGCATATGTCGATACTGCTCATTATTCCGAATTATTATCAAATTTTCTTTTGAACGGGATACATCTATCTTTTCATCGTTCTTCTGTTTTTCTTAGAAAACTATTTTTAGGAGAATGGAAAAAAGTAAGTGACCGTTATAAACATACGTTAGACTTAGCCCGTTACAAAGCATTCACTGCTTTAGCTCTATTAGCAGATGGCAATGAACGAGCACTAGAAGAAATTGACGAAGCAATCCATTTCTTTGAATGGCTAGGACTAGAGGAAGTGAAAGAAGAGATCATTGAATTGAGAGATTCTCTTTTGAAAAAAACTATACATAAAAATGATAAGGCTATTTATCAATAGTCATTCTTCTAGTTTTTTATTTTTGTTGCAATACCATACAAAAAAATAATATTTAAATAATACATTTTATACTATCTTACGAAAAGGAAACCTTTTCTTAAAATATTTTATCTAACTGGAGGAATCATCAAATGAAAAAAAGTACTTTATTGGGATTAGGAATGTTACTTGCTACAACAGGAATCGCCGCTTTGTCTTCTGTAGATGTCTCGGCTCATGGCTATGTTTCACAACCTATCAGCCGTGGCTATCAAGGTGCTCTAGATAGTAGGAATAATTGGCAAAGTGCTTTTGAAAAGTATGGTCGTATCATCAACGAACCACAATCTTTAGAGGCACCAAAAGGATTCCCTTCGGCTGGACCTGCAAATGGTCGGATTGCTTCTGCTAATGGTGCAGTAGGTGACTTTGTTTTGGATAAACAAACAGCTACGTTATGGACAAAAAACAACTTAACTACTGGGGCAAACCGATTCACTTGGCATTTCACAGCTGACCACGCAACGACGAAATGGCACTATTACATGACTAAAAATGGTTGGAATCCAAATGCCCCATTGAATAGAAATGACCTGGAATTCATTGGTGAAGTAAATAATGGTGGTAATTCGTCTATTACTAATCCGACTCATACAATCAATATTCCTAGCAATCGTCTGGGGTATCATGTCATTTTAGCAGTTTGGGATGTAGCTGACACAGATAACGCATTTTATAATGTAATCGATGTCAATGTTCAAAATCGTAATGCATTAACTGACTTGGAAAACAACTAAAAAATAAAGGGAGCAGTTGTCGCTGCTCTCTTTATTTTTTATATTCTTTTCATCCAATCGATCCTAATAATCAAACTGACGATAGTAGCGGCGTATCTCTAATGGATGACAATTCAGCTGTTCGACATGTGCATCGATACGCTGTGTCACTGCATGCATCAATAAGAAAGACAACACACGTCCGCGATATTTTTCGCTGATACCTTCTACTGGATAGTCTTTTGTATCTATCAATGTATAATTACTACAAATTTTTGGCAAAAGTTTAGCTACACGTTCAGATAACGCTCTCTGTTCATCTTCGCCTAAAAATAAAGTGACTGGGGTCGTTTCTTCAACGATCTCTAACGTCCCGTGAAGAAACTCGGCAGCATGGATAGATTTCGATGGGAGCCAGCTTTGTTCTTCCCAATAACACATGGCATATGAATAAACAGCTCCCCATTGATTCCCTGCTCCGATAAAATAATGCATGCTATCACGTCGATGCTTTTCTGCAAATGATAAGCCAAATGTATCTGCTTTTTTCTCTGCTTCAACTAACCCTGTTGGCAAATAATGTTCGAGCTGTTCATAGTACTCTGAGTAATCTTCGAATTCCCCATGCAAATACATCAATCGATCTGCTACCATAAAAAATTTGATTTGTTCTGTTCCGGGAGCTGGATAAGTAACCACAAAATCGCATAGTTGAGACAACTTACTCTCCGCTTTATCGATAAATCCAATCAGTGTCGCTCCTACTTTCTTGATTTCTTCTACTGCTTTCACTACTTCTTGGGTTGTCCCAGTAACAGAGGACACGACGACAATAGAATCTTTTGTTAATCTTTTGTTCCCAGTAGTGTAATATTCTGCAGCATGCTGTACAAAGACAGGCAAGTTGCTTTTCCCATTCATATAAGTGACAGCTTGCATCGAAGAAGCATACGTTCCACCAATTCCTAAATAATAGACAGCATCGAATTTTTCCGTATAAAGTTTATCGATGATTTTTTCTACTTGCGGACGTAAAGCTAGTGCACCTTTTATTGCTTTGATTTGTTCTTCTTCATTGAACTTCAACATGATTTCCACCTCTTATAATTTACTTTTCAAGACTGTATCAAAGTCTTCAAAGATCTTTTTGTTCAAGTCGATTCCTTTAGCTGCTGCGATTTTATAAGCGAATAGTTGAAATGGAACGACAAGTGCTAATATAGACAGATATTCATCACATTCTATTGCTAATCCAAGTGTTTTCTCGTCTCTTGCTTTTTTTGTGGTAATTGTGAGAGCCTCTCCAACATACTGACTCATATATCTCCGCAACTTTTGTGAACGTTCCTTATTTTCATTGTCCCCTTCAATAAAGAACAGCAAATGGGAAGCATCAGCCTCTAGATATGGGCCATGCATGTAAGCTTCTAACTCAAATCCTTGTGACGGGACACGGATTGTTTCCGTCAATTTCGTTTCTGCTTCTTTCGCTGTTCCCCAGTTTGGACCATAGCCAATAGTGATGAAGCGTTGTGTTAAACGAAACAAACTTTGATACTCATCAAAAAATTCTTCCGTTTTTTGAATAATCACTGGTAAATGATCGATTATTTTTTGTAACTGTTGCATGTAGTTTTGTTCTATTTCTTTGCTGATATTATTTTTACTTATCCCAATTCCTAGCCCTAAGAGTAGTAACTGTAAGACAGTAGCAGAATAGCCTTTTGTAACGAAGCCAACTGTTTCTATCCCAGCACCTAAATCAATAATCTGTGTAGCTTCTAAAGCAAGTGGACTTTGTACGTCATTTGTGACAGCAATAATCGGTATTTCTTGTTTTTGGATCATTTTTACTGCTTCAACAGTAGAAGCACTTTTCCCACTTTGTGACACAGCAATCACAGTATCGATTGATGGAGAAAGTTTTCCATAATGAGCAAAATGAAAAGGTTCTTGAATATCGACAGTTAGCTCGCCATAAGATTCCAATGCCGGCTTCGCTGCTAAACAAGCGTTGTAAGAAGAACCCGTTGCTAGCATCAGCAGATTCGTTGTTTTTTTCATTTGTTTTCTTGTCGAAAAATCATTCTTTTTCAAGATCGTACTTAGTACTTCCTTTTCTTCATAAATATAATCTTGCATCGTAACCATTTTCTCTGCTCCTTTTCTAAAAAATCCCTATCCACGAACCAAAAATCCCAAAGAAAGCTAATCCGATCAAGATCGTCAATGGTTTTACTTCTTTTTTCAATAGATAAAACACTACACCAAATGCACCCAGACATAAGATATTTGGGACAATATCATCAAAAATACTTTGAACAGTCACAGCATTTTCTCCTGAACCGATTTTTAAAGGGATATTGATAGTAATCATCGTGGCAGTCATTGCTCCCACGACCATCAACCCAATGATAGACGCGCCTAATGTCAAACTTTCCATCATCCCGTTTGCCTGAATCTTTTTCAAAAAACCCGTTCCTAAGCGATAACCCCAACCTGTTGCTAGATAGCGGAACAGAATGTGCGGAATATTGAAAATCAAAATGAACAAGATAGGTCCTAAAATATTTCCTTGCATAGCTAAAGAGGTGCCCACACCTGTGGCAATCAATCGCAAAGTTCCCCAAAAGAAAGAATCCCCTAACCCTGCAAGTGGTCCCATCAAAGATGTTTTGATACTGTCGATTGCGGTCACATCAAATTCAGGATCATCCTTATTTTCTTCCTCCATTGCAGCCGTGATTCCTAAAATCAATGTAACGATATGTGGGGTCGTGTTGAAAAACTCTAGATGCCGTTTCAAAGCTGCTGCCATTTCTTCTTTCGACTGATATAACTTTTTCAAAATCGGAATCATTGCGTAAACATAAGCCATATTCATCTGTCGTTCATAGTTCCAAGAAAACTCCATTTGAAAAGAACGCCAGAATACATGATTCAGTTCTTTTTTCGTTATTTTGCTGTTTTTACTCTCAGAATTCTTCATCTTCTTCGACCTCCCCTGCAGTGGTTTGAAGTGGCAATTGACGGACATTCATGATATTGACTACCACAACGGCTAAAATTGCACCAAAAATAGCTACTCCGGTCACAGGAATCTTTAAGTAAGAAGCTATAGCGAAACCTAAGAAAAAGTATGGCGCAACTTGTTTGTTAATCAGCAATCGAGCGAGCATCGCGAAACCAAGAGCTGGAATCAACCCTGTAGCTACTGACAAGCCATTCTGAACGAAGTCAGGAATCTTATTGAGTAGATTTCCGATCGTATTGCTTCCCACCATATACGAAACCATTACCACAACACCAAGCATCAAAGAAAGACCGAAACCGGCAAGCAAGTGCATATGCTCGACTCCTTTATAGTTTCCTTCTTCTGCATAACTGTCCGCTTTATGGTTCATAATTGGAATCAAAAGACCTAAGTAAATATTTTTCAATATCAATGTCAACGTAGCAATTGGTAAACCTAGTAAAAGTGCCGTTTCCGTACCAGCTCCAGCTGTGATAGCAAAAGCCGTGCCTAAAATTCCTCCGGTCACCACATCAGGGGGGATCGAAGCACCTACTGAGAATGATCCGATAAATGCTAACTCCAAAGTGGCACCCATGACGATCCCAGTTTTTACATCACCCAACACGATTCCTGTAAACAGTCCCGTCACAATTGGACGAGAAAGCAGTGATGTCCCTAAT
Source organism: Enterococcus sp. DIV1224 (assembly GCF_050555455.1). Taxonomy (NCBI): domain Bacteria; kingdom Bacillati; phylum Bacillota; class Bacilli; order Lactobacillales; family Enterococcaceae; genus Enterococcus; species Enterococcus sp. DIV1224. Next base: position 2,047,590 of record NZ_CP187859.1, read on the forward strand.
GCATATTCTGATTGTGCGATAAATGCAACGATACCTAATAAGACTGCTTGTACAATCATTGAGTTTCTTCCTTTCTTACAAAACTTCCCTTACGTCCACTTTTTTATCTGCCGGTACTTGACGGATCTCCACTTCTATTTGTTTGTCAATCAATCTTTTCAATCGTTCCTCCTCTTCTGGTAAAATATTCACCGCTTTTCCAATACTGCGAGTACCAGGTTTCGCCTTGATCCCTCCTAAGTTGATGGTTTTGATTTCTGGATACGCTTCTGCCAGCTTATATGCGTCCTCGATTGATTCCACTACAATGAATAGCTTATATTTATCTGTCACACCGCTTTTCAATGCGGCAATCGAGTCATCAATGGATTTGATTACTAGTTTGACTCCTTGCGGCTTGGCTAATTTGATTGTTGTCTTTCGTATCTCATTAGTAGGCACATCATCATTGGCAATCAAAATACAATCTGCGCCTATTGTTTGTGTCCAAGAAAAAGCGACTTGTCCGTGTAATAACCGATGGTCAACTCTTGTCAATACAATCATTCTTCTTCCTCCTAAAATTCGTCTTCTTCTATTTTTTGATTGATCCGTTCGTTACAAAACTGGATCATTTTTTTTGAATCAGTTAGCACCTGTTGGATCAAAACAGTTGTCTCTACTTCAGCGTCCAACCGAGATACTAGCTCAATCAAGAGTGGCAAATTCAATCCGGCAACAAGATAGACATGATCCTGATTGATATATTGTAAGAATTCATTGTTGACACTTCCGCCAAAAAGATCCGTCAGAACAATGATTTCTTTATCTTTGTACCTCATAAACAGCTGACTTACTGATTCCGTTAAATCAAAATTCTCATCAGTATAGCAGTCCAATGCAGTAATAGAATGATTTTTCCCATAGATTAGCTCTAATGAATCTAGTATCCCTGAAGCAAATTTTCCATGGGAAGCTAAGATAATTTCTCTGTCCACTTTTTCATCTCCTCTTTTTACTTACACATACTAAAAAGCAAGTTGCGTGCCAAAGTTAGTGGCCGCAACTTGCGTATGTTCAAAATTCTTCTTCTATCGAGAGTAACTCTGTACTTTCACTCAAAATATCACAGATATAGGCAATCTCAGAATGAGGGATCATGACACTATAATGCTCTTCAATGACACTAAACGCAGATTTAATAGCAGATACCTCTTCTTTTTGACACTGTTCCCATTTCTCTAATCCTTGATAGGTTTCAATTGGCATTTGTCGAATCAAACGTTCGATTAGACAGCTCACATGGACATATAACGCTAGTTTTTTGGGATTACTGATTCTTCGATTCAACTGCACCTCTAATTCTCGCATAAAATGATCGATTTCCTCCATCACCTTTTCTGTATCTAGAATAGTCACAGAGTCCAGTACTTTCTCCAATGAAAAATTGCGAATGATGTTCTGGTTGAATGTTTCCTTATCTGAAACATTCATAGCAGAATCCAACCATTCTGCTAGTACAGACATCTTCTCTCCTGAGATGAGGTCTTCTAATGAAAGATAGTCGATATCGGTGATAGCAGGATCTGCGGTACCTATGATCCCTACGATTTCGTATATGGAAAACAATGGTTCCCTGTTTTTCTTATCTTTTAATCGCTGATATTCATATGGGATGATTTTCAACTGACAAGTCGTAGGCAAACTTTTCTCTAGCAGTTCACTTAGGTGAGCCGCCGTGCCGATTCCAGTGAAGCAGGTAGTAATGAGTGCTTTGGGTTTATTTTCTTGTGGATAGAGGAGCCGCCATTCTGGTTGGATTTGACGAACGGCCTCTTCTGCTATTTCTTCTAAAGCTGCATTTTTTTTCAAGCATTCCCCTACTGTGATGGCTAAAGGTGTCGTCACATTATTCAAAATCAAAAGTGGTACAGATAATTGTTTTTTAAAAAACTGATGGATTTCTTTCAGAGATCCCATATCTACTAATATGATCAACCCATTTGAAACATCGCTGTTTTCGCAATAATCCACGATTTCTGCAGCAATCTGCTGTGGTGTGACATCTAGCGGCATATCAAATGATTCAAATAGATCTTCTTGTAATAAACGATTGACCACATTTGCCATACTGCTGGCAGTTGCATAACCGTGCGCAGCAATCATTGCTTTTGGCAGTTGTTTTTCTTTTGACCATTTTGCTTTTTTTAGATAGATCGTCAGTAAAATCCGATCCATACTAGTGACTTCAATATCTAATTTAATCTTACTCAGTTCCAAGATTCGCTGGACATAATGATAACTAGATGGATAAGATTGAGAAACCTGTTTTTCTAATTCTTTGATTAGTTGGATAATCGCATGTTCTTCCGGTAACCATTTGACAGTGCTTCGCTGATAAAGATAGTAACTCAAGGCATAGACACTGTTTCCATCGAATTTGATTTGATAGGCAGACTCCATTTGTCGAAAGGTCTCACGGATAGATTGAGTCCAATAAACCAACAGCTCGTGTTTTTCTTGTCTACTGGTCTCAAATAGCAAAAAATCAAATAATTGGATCACTTCTTGTTTTAGTTTTCCTTCGCAAGAATATAGAAGACACTTATTTTTTTTGAAATCAAGCAGGATTTGCTCAAAACTTTTAACGATTCGTTGCTGTTCTGGTTGTTGCTTTTCCATCAATTGTTCTAAGGTCTGGTCTTGCGTGATATAGATTCCTTGCTGTGCTGTATTTTTGGTAATGGGCTCAGCGAGTAGTTCTTTTTGCAAATGATGGATGGTGACATGGATCTCCGACTGTTCACGTTGTTCAGCATACGCTTTTGCTGCTGAAACTTTGACAATATTTTTCAGCTCTCCTATGTTTCCAGATAATTTTTGACCTGCTAGAAGTGACAAAACTGGGCCACTGACTGACAAAGGGCTTCCCATTTTTCTTTGTTCCTCGATAAAAAAAGAGTAAACCAGTTCTAGCCGTTCATTTCGACTACGCTGATTGAGCGCAGGCAGTTCGATTCGGATAGGTATTCTTCGAATGAAAGTGGTTAAGAAATGACTAGTGGTCTCTTCTGTCGTGGCAAAAAAAAGACGTGTTTTGATCCGCCGTGACAAATTAGGTTCTCCCATACGATAAATCACACCTTGATCAAGATAGGTGAATAGTTTTTCCTGCCCTTCTGGTGTTAAGCGATGTACCTCGTCTAAAAACAAGATTCCACCATCTGCTGCTTCGAAAGCCCCTTTTTTATTTTCTTCTGCTCCAGTGTAAGCTCCTTTGACGTGACCAAACAAATTGCTAGTCAACAGTTCAGGATTATCTGCATATTGTGCACAATTGAAAGTGATGAATGGTGCAGAGTCCTCTAGTAAATCATGAAGCAGACAATACTGATAGACTAAATGGACTAAATAACTTTTACCTGTGCCGCTTTCACCTGTGATCAAAAGTGGCAGTCCGCCATCTGGATAGTAAAGAGCTGTTTTGATTTGTTCGATACTTTCTTTCAAACTGGCGTCGTGTCCGATCATAAAAGAGAATAAATCTTTTGGTTGTGCGAAAAAAGGCTGTTCTTCTTTAAGATCATTGATAGAAAAATAAAAATTCGTACGTAACTTAAAAAATTGTTTTTCAAAAGCTTCTTTGTGGAAATAAACCACTGGACGAGAATTGATTTTGACTAGTAGTTTCTCTTCATTCAACTGGTTCAAATAATGACTGACTGTGTTTCTTTTTACCCCAAAATGTTCAGCCAATCTTTTTGCTGTAAAGACCTCGTTCATATGGTTGAGATCGAAAAAGGCTGTCTGGTTCTCTAAGTAGCATAAAATTTCGTGTTTTAACAACTTATCCACCCCTACTCCATCATAGAAAACGGATTCATTTTGTCAATAAAATCTTTAATAAAGGGTTGAAAAATATGTCTTGTTATAGACAGCAGCTCACTTATCCCTTATAATTTTTATTCTAAAAAAGAACAGTTCCTTCCGGTTTTTATACTGGGATTTCCAAACAATAAAGAAAGAACAAGGAGGCTATGACTATTCAATGAAATCGGATAAATCTAAAAAGAGGAAGTATACTTCTTGGAAAACTTTTCGCGAAATCATCGGATCTTATCTCGCTGTGGTTGTGTTTTTACCTTTGCTTTATATGGCTATGACAGAACAAACCCGTTTTATTGATGTAGATACGCAATATATAGCCGAAACAGGATTTTTATTTATCTTTATCTTGATTTTTGCGTTCTATAAATCCTTCCACACAAAATAGGAGGCACAGCTCTCAATTTTTCTGTCTGCTTTTTGTTATTACAAATCCTTATATCTGGTATAACAACAATTTATTGGCGTAACGAGGAAAAACGAGTTATGATGCTTTCAGAGAGTAAAGAGGTACTGTTGTCACCATCCTTTTTATTGATTACGTACACCACTCTTAGTTTTTTCCCATTGATTAAGAAAACAAGGTAGAAACATCACTGTTCCTGCCTTGTTTTCTTTTTCGTGTGCTGTTTTGATATCAAAATCGCAAACGACTTTCTACATAGCGATATTGATAATGAGAGGTTGTATTCGTTACACCAAACTTAATAGAAGCGTTTCTTCCTACTCCGATGTTCACCCCTGCATTCCAAGTTGTTGAACCATTATTGAAGAAGTCGCCATTTACAATGTAAAAAATACGGTTAGCATCTTCTAAATGAACATAAACAGTTCCACCAAATTGTTTCGACAAACCATTATATCCGCGGATCATTTCAACTCGTACGATTCTTTTGATAGCCCTAAAATTTCCACTTTCACTGGTCTCCCAATAAAAGCGCATCGTGGGTCTATAACTAGCATTGACTGTGAAAGATTGCGATAATGTTCTGTATGTTGCTCTTGCTGTACGTGCTTGTCTTGCACTTTCATCTGTGAATCCAAGCTCTTGTTGTGCTTGGATAATAGGGATGCCGTTTTCTTTTGCTACTTCTCGCACCATTTCATCAAAAGTGAGTACGGGACTTATGTTTATCTCTTTCTTTTCATTTGATATGTCGATCACTGATGCATCCACTTCTACAGCAAACACAGGCTGTCCGATATTACTTACCCCCCCTAAAGCTGCCACACATAATAAACCAATCAACGATTTTTTCATTCTCATATCCCTTCTTTCAACATTAATTAGCTTTCCCACAAACAATTTGTTACAATAACTTTACAGCATAAAAAGAAAACGATTTCAACAACTTTTAAAAAAGGAGAATAAACTATGAAAACAAAGCTGTTATTAGATTTAATAACATCGTTACTTTTAATTTTTTCACCAAAAATAACGATGGTTTTTATGGAAAATGAAGCTTCGCCCTCTCCATTTTATGAGATTTTATTCATTACTAGGATCATTTGCTTTATACTCGCTGTTTTTTACTTAAATCATGGAATCACTACTTTTTTATTTTCAAAAAGTAAATAGCGCTCCATTGATGATTCTGTACCTGATCCACCTTTTGCACACGATTCATTTATAAAAAATCGGACAAAATAGACGTTTGGAGGAATGAAGAGACCGGGATGAATTTCCCGTTCTCTTTCTTTTTTTCTAAAAAATATTCTATTCAATCTCTAAAATCTCTTCATAATAAAACTTTCATTTATGAAAAGGCTTGTTCTCTTTTCATTCTAAATTTCCTAAGCTACAATGTGGTAGTACTTGTTTTTTCAACTGTAGACAAATAAATAATAGGAGGAATCATATGATTCAGTTATTACGTTATGCAAAAGATTATCGTAAGCAAATCATTTTGGGTCCGTTCTTCAAGTTTCTTGAGGCTGTCTTCGAACTTGTCCTACCTTTAATGATGGCTTCCTTGATCGATAATGGATTAAAAATGAATGACCGAGGAAAAATCATTGAAATGGGCTTATGGATGGTCGCTATGTCTGTGATTGGTCTGATTTGTGCTATCATTTGCCAATACTACGCTTCAATAGCTTCACAAGGATTTGGTACAGAGTTGCGAAATCAGCTGATCAAAAAAATCAATACTTTCTCTCACAACGAGTTGAATCATTTTGGAACAGATACCTTGATCACTCGAATGACAAACGACATCAATCAGCTTCAACTAGCTTTAGCAATGGTCATTCGTTTATTGATTAGAGCACCATTTTTAAGCATCGGTTCAGTAGTCATGGCTTTTGTGATCGACTGGGAAGTAGGTCTGTTTTTCTTAGCATTATTGCCTATTTTCTCCATCATCTTATTTTTTATCATCAGAAAAACTGTTCCTCTCTATCAAAAAGTGCAAGAAAAACTAGACCAGCTCAATGAACACGTCAGCCAGAATCTTAGCGGCGTTCGTGTCATACGTGCATTTGCACAGACAAAAAAAGAAACAGAAAAGTTTGATAAAAGCACAAATGATCTAGCGAACAATTATTTACGTGTTTCCAATATCTCTGCCCTTTTATCACCTGCTACGACCTTGATTATGAATGTCGGAATCATTTGTTTGCTAACAGTCGGCGGGATCAAAGTAAACATTGGGAGTTTGCAACAAGGACAAGTTCTTGCTTTGATCAATTATATGAATCAAATGCTTTTGGCACTGATCGTTGTTTCAAACCTCGTCGTGATCTTCACACGTGCCGAAGCTTCAGGTAATCGAGTAAAAGAGGTTCTAGACACAGAGAATTCGATTCTTGAAGCCGAGATCAGTACTACTCCCGATTTTTCTTCTGAATCGATTCTCGCTTTTGATCACGTTGACTTCCGTTATACTCCTGATTCTGGGCTTTCTCTTCAAGGGATTACATTTCAGCTGAAGCGAAATACGGTCCTTGGAATCATTGGTCCAACGGGAAGCGGGAAAACGACTTTGACTCAATTGATTCCGCGCTTCTATGATGTCAGTTCCGGTACAGTCATAATGGATGGAATGGACGTTCGTTCTTGGCAGCTGGATCATCTTCGTCAGCAAATCGCCCTTGTTCCCCAAACTTCCGTGTTATTTACTGGGACTATTCGTGAAAACCTTCAATGGGGTAAGCAAGATGCCACAGAAGATGAGTGTTGGGAAGCCCTGAAAATCGCTCAGGCAGAAGAATTTGTACGTCAGCTTCCAAATGGTTTAGATACAAAAGTCATGGAAAACGGAAAAAATTTCTCCGGCGGTCAAAAACAGCGACTAACGATTGCAAGAGCTTTGATTGCCAAGCCAGAATTACTGATTTTAGATGACTCTTTGAGTGCGTTGGATTATCAGACTGACTTGGATTTGCGTAAGGCGCTGCAGACTTATCTTGGCAGTACAGTGATCATTATCTCCCAACGTGTCCGCTCCATTCAAGAAGCCCACCATATCTTAGTGATGGATCAAGGAAAGATCGCTGCTCAAGGTACGCATGAAGAATTACTTGCTCAATCAGCGGAATATCAGGAAATCGTCGCATCACAGGAGGAAGAATAGTTATGAAAGTAAAAAAATTATCCTTGCAGACACTCCGTCGCTTCATCCCTTATCTTACTGCTTATGCGAAAGACATTTGGCTAGCTGTATTACTAGGGATCATCAACGGGATCGCAACAGTTGTGATGACGTTACAAATTGGCCAAAGTATCGATCAAATGATCGGAGAAGGACAAGTTCGCTTCAATCGACTATTCCATTTACTGATTCTGTTCGGTGGGATCGTTTTGATCAACGTAGTCAGTCAATGGCTCATCCAAGTATTAAGCAATCGGTTAGCTTACTTGTCCGTTGCAACATTAAGAAAAGATGCTTTTGCTCAACTGAATCGATTGCCACTTCGTTATTATGATCAAAATTCTCATGGAAATATCGTCAGTCGATTTACAAATGATATGGACAACATTTCTATTGCGATTTCTGCTGCCTTCAATCAATTGTTTTCCGGAGTTGCGATCATCCTTCTTTCGTTTATTTTTATGATGCGTCTAAGTCCACTTCTGACATTGGTCGTTCTTTGTTCCACACCGATTATTTTCCTTGTGAGTTGGATCGTTGCTCGTGCTTCGCAAACAAATTTCGATAGACAGCAAAGAATCATTGGGGAGATCTCGGGCTTTGTGACCGAACGAATCGGTAATCAGAAAATCGTGAAAGCTTTTCAGCAAGAAGAAGCTAGTCAACAGCAATTTGAACTGCTAAATGCTGATCTATATCAAAAAGGACAACGGGCACAATTTTCTTCTTCCTTGACAAACCCGTCTTCTCGTTTTGTAGATCACCTTGCTTATTTATCGATTGGTTTAGTTGGCGGCCTATTGGCATTGAAGAGTGGTTCGTCAATCACTGTTGGTGTGATTTCCAGTTTTACGATCTACTCAAGTCAGTTTTCTAAACCATTTATCGAACTTTCTGGAATCACGACACAACTGCAAACCGCTTTTTCTGGTCTAGAACGAGCATTTGATTTGATCGATCAACCAGAAGAAAAGCCTGATTTGCCAGATGCCTATGCCTTGGAACCCAAAAATATCAAAGGAAAAGTCTCTTTTGATCATGTTTCTTTTTCTTATGACCCCAAACAGCGTTTGATCGAAGATTTCAATTTTACTGCTTATCCAGGTCAAACCATTGCTATAGTAGGAAAAACAGGGGCCGGAAAATCCACACTTGTTAATTTGCTGATGCGTTTTTATGACACAACAAAAGGAACGATTACAATCGATGACCATGACATCCGCTCTATCCAACGTGATACATTACGTAAAAGTTTTGGAATGGTGTTACAAGATACTTGGCTATTTGACAGTACATTGCGAGAAAATCTTCGTTTTGGGAATCCGGAAGCAAGTGACGTAGAAATCAATGATGCCCTAAAAGCCTCTTATATGTATGAATTTGTTGAACGTTTGCCGGAAAAATTAGATACTAAGATTGGCGGTCAAGGGTTAAAGATATCAGATGGCCAACGCCAACTGTTGACGATTGCTCGAACGATGATCAGTAATCCGCCTATGTTGATCTTAGATGAAGCTACCAGCTCAGTCGATACATTGACAGAGAAAAAAATCCAACAAGCTTTCTTAGCAATGATGGAGGGAAAAACCAGTTTTGTTATTGCCCATCGCCTGTCCACAATCAAAAATGCGGACCAGATATTAGTGATGGATCAGGGAGCCATTGTCGAAATGGGCACCCATGATGAGTTGCTTCAAAAAGATGGTTATTACCGACGGCTCTATCAAGCACAATTCACAGCACAATAAAAACAAGCAGTCTTCTGGGATGGGAAGACTGCTTGTTTTTTATTTAGCGTGGATCGCTAAACTTCTTAAAATTTTTTTGTAAGGAACACTACGTCCTACGTAATAAATGGCAATTGATTGAATCGGTAACCATATCACTGTTTTTAACAGGCGGGGCGCCCAAACGACCCAGCTGAACAATGGCACATGGTACATCAACGCAAGCCATAATGGTGTCAAAAATAAGTTTATGATCAGCGTGACACTAAGCGTAGCCAAAATGGCATTTTTCCAAGTGATTTCTTTTCGATAGAAAAAGAATCCGTAGATTGCTCCTTCAATAAATGCATTCAATGTAAATCCAATAAAAAATGCAGATTTCGAGAAGAGAGCCATTCCTACTAAATCAGCTAAAACTGCACCTATCCCTGACCAAAAAGGACCAAAAAGAATGCCCATGATCACTTGTGGAATAAATGTGACACTGATTTTAATAAATGGGGTCTCGATTGCTACCAGACGGGACAACGTGACCATCAATGCAATCAGTAAGCCCATAATAGCAATCATACGTGCGTCTAACCGGTGTTTCTTCATTTTTAGCATCTCCTTTAAGAGCTGCTACATCGTATCATGCAGCGAATGCGAAAATAAAACCGCGAACATTACGTCCTTCGTCCAAGAGGCAACATCCCATCCTCTTAGCACTTAACGCTTTATTTTCTACTCTGTATTATTTTTGGGATCTTTTCCCACAGAAACTATAGCATATTTTCACATTTACTGCAAACACGAAAAACTAATATTATTGGTTATATTATACAATACGTTCGTATTATATCGCATATTCTCAGTTCGTTTAGCTTTTATAGCTACATATAGGCGAACATTAAACGTTATTTTTCTATACACTTATCCATCAAAATGAAAGTGGACGTTTGTCTATTTCATGGACGATTCTTCGAAAATCTAGGAAGCCGGCTTCCAGTCCTCTTAGCAGCACCTCAGCTGTTCCGATATTCGTAGCCAACGGAATCTCATAAACATCAGATAAACGGATAAGTGCTGTTACATCTGGTTCATGCGGCTGTGCAGCTAGGGGGTCTCGAAGAAAAATCACCAAATCTAACTGGTCCTCCGAGATCATTGCTCCAATTTGCTGATCTCCGCCTAACGGTCCGGATTTAAACCGATGAATGGGCAATCCGGTCGCTTCCGTGATCCGTTGTCCAGTCGTCCCGGTAGCAAAAAGTTCATGTTTTTCCAATATTGTTTTATACGCTGTTGCTAATTTCACCATCATAGGTTTTTTTCGGTCATGAGCGATCAAAGCGATTTTCATAAGAGACACTCCTTTTGATATGGTTAACATACTTATTTACTCCAGTGTATCAGTTTTTATTTCTTATGGATATTTATTGAAGCTTAAAACTAGCACATTGACAAAAAAAAGAAAAAATTCTTGTTCAACATGACATTGAACTTAGTTAACGCTTTCATTTATACTTTAATCAGTTAATAAAACTAAAAAAGAAAGTGTGGAACGTATTATGGTAGAAATGGCTCTGAAAAACGTATATAAAAAATATGATAATGCAGAAAATTATTCTGTGACTGATTTTAATCTATCAATCAAAGACCGTGAATTTATCGTTTTTGTTGGTCCTTCCGGTTGTGGAAAGTCAACTACTTTGCGAATGATTGCGGGACTGGAAGATATCTCTGAAGGAGAACTAAATATTGGCGGAAAAGTCATGAATGACGTGGCACCTAAAGACCGTGATATTGCCATGGTTTTCCAAAACTATGCATTGTATCCTCACATGACTGTTTATGATAATATGGCTTTTGGTTTGAAATTACGTAAATATGATAAAGCAGACATTAAAAAGCGTGTGGACAATGCAGCAGAGATCCTCGGACTGACAGAATACTTGAAACGAAAACCAGCTGCTTTATCTGGTGGACAAAGACAACGTGTAGCATTAGGACGTGCAATCGTTCGGGATGCCAAAGTCTTCTTGATGGATGAACCATTGTCAAACTTAGATGCTAAATTACGTGTAGCCATGCGTGCTGAGATTGCCAAACTTCACCAACGTCTTGAAACAACGACGATCTATGTTACTCATGATCAGACAGAAGCGATGACTATGGCTGACCGAATCGTTATCATGAAAGACGGATTTATCCAGCAAATCGGTACACCGAAAGAAGTTTATGATACACCAGTCAATATGTTCGTTGCCGGCTTTATTGGATCTCCTGCCATGAACTTCTTTAATGTGACATTGAAAAACGGTGTCATCACAGATGGACATGGGCTTAAGCTTCGTATTCCTGAAGGGAAAAACAAAGTATTAGTCGAAAAAGGTTATGAAGGAAAAGAAGTCATCTTCGGCATTCGTCCAGAAGACATCCACAGTGAACAAGTAGCCCTTGAAGCTTCACCTGAAGCCGTAGTGAAATCAGAAGTTGTCGTTTCCGAATTACTTGGTGCTGAAACGATGCTTTACACAAAAACTGGTTCTACTGAGTTCATCTCAAAAGTAGATGCAAGAGATTTCCATAAACCAGGTGAAATGGTTGACCTTGCCTTCAACATCAATAAAGGGCACTTCTTTGATAAAGAAACCGAACAAGTCATCAAACTTCCCTAATCTGCCCCCTTCAGAGCTACGCCAGAAAATAGTGGTGTAGCTCTTTTTAGGACAAAAAATTCTCATCTTAGCGGATTTATTATCCGTTAGCAGATGAGAGTTTTTCTTTGATAGATCATTAGTATGTCGTTTTCTTCGCGTACCCTTGAATCGATTCTTTCCGATTTCCTTTTTTTGCTGCCGTAAATACCGGGATATCAAAGTATTTGCTGAGTGTTCCTGCTATAAAATAAGCAATATTATAATCAACCAAACTGTGGATGAGTCCACCAATTCCCATCAAGATGAACACTGTATAAAAATATCCTTGAGAGTAATACGTGTCAGGCATATTACCGATGAAGTAAAAGATGCTGACTACTAGCATTTCTACTAAAGAATGAATCACACCTATCACAAAATTGAACCCTTGGAAACGCCAATTAGTAAAAGTAAACTGTCCATTCTTTAAAACGATACTCGGATGCTTTTGCAAGTACCATGCCCCGATCAATGCAAATACAAGATGTGACAATGCGCGCAATGCAATGATAACTGGTGTTGTCAAAAAGAAACCGAATGTCGTACCTAGTGCAACAGCCACTGCAACTCCTGGTGTAAAAAACATCGCAATAAATAATGGCACATGAGACGCTAATGTAAAAGAAGCAGGTGGGATCATGATTTTAGGCATAACCATTGGGATAATGACCCCCATCCCAATCAATAAAGCAGAAATCGTTAGTTTTCGAACTGAATTTTTTCTCATTTTTTCCCTCTCCTAATATGTCTTGACACATAAATGTCGACTTAGTATAACTCACTTATCAATAACTGTCAAGACACATATTCTTTTCTAAATCCATACAAAATGAGTGTGAGTATCCAGTATAAGAATTTTTTGATCAAGAGACAAAAATAGGAGATGTGACAAAATTTGTGTCACATCTCCTTGTTCATAATGGGAATCAAAAGCTTGCCTTTGCGGAAATAAGACCAACCAAATCAAAAATAGGAGAAGCAATTTTCGTAAATTTCTTCTTATTTCTTGAAGCTGATCACTTCTGTCACAACCTCTTTTTTTACTGCTTATTTTCTGACATCGCATTGCTTAATGCGGCAAATTCTTGTAATGACAACGTCTCTCCACGACGTTTTGGATCGATTCCAGCCGTTTCCAAGCTTTTTGCTAACCATGCTTTTGTCTGATCATCTTTGCCATACGAATGCTGCAAATTATTCCAAAGCGTTTTTCTTCTTTGCTGAAATGCAGCTTTTGTCAATCGGAAAAATGCTTTTTCGTCCGTCACTTCTACTGCCGGTGTATCTCTTCTTGTCAGTTTCAAAATCGCTGAATCTACATTTGGCTGAGGGACAAATACTGTTTTTGGTACGATGAAGGCTAAACTGGCTTCCATATAATATTGAACAGCAATCGATAATGAACCGTATGCTTTCGTTCCTGGTTCAGCAGAGATTCGATCAGCTACTTCTTTTTGCATCATGACGACTAATTCATCCACGACCAAATCCGATTCAAGAAAATGCATCATGATGGGCGTCGTAATATAATAAGGTAAATTCGCCACGACTTTTAACGGAAGCTCTTCATGAAATGTTTCTCTTACGGCTGTTGATAAATCCGTCTTCAGAATATCTTGATGTATGATGGTCACATTGTCATAGGGTTGCATCGTATCAGCCAATACAGGGATCAAACGATCATCAATCTCAAATGCTACGACTTGCTTTGCATGCATCGCTAATTGTTCTGTCAATGCGCCGATTCCTGGCCCAACTTCGATCACGTTCGTTCGTTCATCTATTTGCGCAGTTTCTACGATTTTTCTTAAAATATTTGGTTCAGTGAGAAAATTTTGTCCTAAACTTTTTTTAAATGAAAAACCATGTTTCAATAAAATCTCTTTTGTTCTAGAGGGTGTCGCGATTTCACGATATTCACTCATGTTGTTCCTCCACTATTTTCATTGCTTGTGCGAGCTCTTTCGGCGTGATACGAAACATCTTCAAACGTTTTTCCAATTGTTTGCCGTTCGTATAACCGATACGCAACTCATCACCTAGTTTTTCTCGTTTTTCTTTTGCTTGTGCTCCAGCTATTAAACCATAGTCTAAAAGGTCTTGTCTAGTGATTTCAGAAACAGCCGTTTGGGAAATGTCTGGCGTCACAACTTTTTTCAATGCTTCTAAAATAGCAGCATCACTTGCATGTTCAACACCAAGACTTCCCTTTTTCTTTGGTTTAGCTTGTGTACGCGGCAAAAAAGCATGTTTTGCCTGAGGAACAGCTTCCATAATGATTTTTCTTATTTTTTCTCCTGAAAAATCAGGGTCGGTAAAAACGATCACCCCTCGAGTCTCTTGGGCATGTTCAATTTGCATCAGGATATCTTCATTGATAGCAGAACCGATCGTTTCTATCGTATCTGCATCAACTACTTCCCGCAGCCTTCTTGTATCGTCTTTTCCTTCAACGACTATAATCTCTTGGATCCTCATCTTATCCATGTTCGCTTAGACCAAATAATCGGTGCGCATTTGTCCATGTTTGGGCAGCCACTTCTTCTATTGGCAGATTCCGAAGTTCAGCAATCTTTTCTACTGTATAACGAGTATAGCCTGGTTCATTTCGCTTTCCTCTAAAAGGAACTGGTGCCAGATAAGGGGCATCTGTTTCCACTAGTAATCGTTCGATTGGTACATTTGCTGCAGCCTCTTGGACATCTAATGCTTTTTTGAAAGTGACGACACCGCTAAATGAAATATGCATTCCTAAATCAAGAAATCGTTTTGCCCATTCATAATCACCGCTGAAACTATGCATGATTCCACCGATATCTCGAACATCTTCTTCTTTTAGGATTTGATACGTGTCTTCAAGTGCTTCTCTAGTATGGATACTGATTGGAAGGTTCATTTCTTTTGCGATAGCAATCTGTCTGCGAAATACTTTATCTTGGACTTCTTTCGGGTCTTCCATCCAATGATAATCCAAGCCAATTTCCCCTAATGCTACAACCTTTGGCAAAGTCAATTGTTCTTGTAATTTATTTTCGATTTCTTTCGTATAACTGCCAGCCTCTGTCGGATGCCAGCCGATAATACTGTATATATTTGGATAGTCATGGCTTAATTGCAAAGACTTTTCAATCGTTGGCGTATCGAAGCCCACGACCGCCATTTTCGTTACCCCCATTTCTTGTGCTCGCTGAATCGTTTCTGGAATATCTTCATTGAACTGTTCCGCATTTAAATGGGTATGAGAATCAAATATCATGTTTATCGCTCCTTTTCATTCTTACTTTAGCACATTAGCACTGCTTGCAGAAGTAGCAAAAATCAAAATAGAAGAACTTGTTTTGTTGAAACAGAAAAAGCACGAAGATCCAGAGGACTTAGTTCGTACTTTTTCTATCTGTTGTTGAAATATTTTACTCTTCTGAGCGTTTTTTCTTTTTTTGATAATAGACTGGGATACCAATCAAGGTAACACCTATACCGATCAATGCTAATTTCGTTTGCGTCATCATCGTCATACCTAAAATGAAAATAGCACCGAGAATCGCAATAATCGGAACGATTGGATAAAGTGGTACTTTATATGGGCGTGGCAATTCCGGCGATTTTTTTCTTAAAATAAAGACACCGATAAAAATCAGTAAACTGAATAGCCACATCACAAAAATCAACATGTCGGTTAAAAAGTCGAAAGAACCAAGGCTCATCATAATACAAGCTACTGCTAACTGGAAAATCGCAGGAACATAAGGTACCGTAAATTTCTTTGAAAGCTTTGTCAGCTGTTTGCTGAAAGGTAGCTCGTCTTCCAAAGCCATCGCATAAGGCACACGAATCCCAGTTAAGGTATACCCATTCAATGCCCCGTATACCGAAATCAAAATCCCAATAGTGACCAGTTTTCCGCCGATTTCTCCAAAAATGACGTCTGATGCTTCAGAAGCTGCGTTCAAATTACCGGCAAGATGATCAATCGGCAGAGTTTTCAAGAAAACAAAATTGATCAATAAATAAACGACAGTGACAAAACTCAGCCCAAGTATAATCGCTTTAGGCAAATCTTTTTCCGGCCGTTTCATTTCACCAGCCATTGCGCCGACGCCTAACCAGCCGTCATAAGCAAACAATGTTGCTAGCAACGCACTGCTCAAGCCTTCGACAAAAGTAACCTCTTTTCCAGCTTCGATTGGAAATAGCTGGACAGTTCCTTGTCCTGGTGTCAATAATCCCCATACGACAATCACGGCAATTGGTATCAATTTAACAATCAGCGTCACTGATTGTACAGACGCACCGACTTTTGTTCCTAATAAATTCAATCCTGTCACAGAAACAGCGGTAATCACTGCAATCAACAAAAGGTAGTCGGTAGATAATTGTAATAAGTTCGTCAATTGTGTCGCAAAGATAATCGATAATGCAGCAATATTAGCGGGGAAATAAATCAAGCTTTGCGCCCATCCTAATAAAAAGCTGGGCAGCTTTCCATAAGCTGCTTCAATATATTTGACAGCTCCACCAGTTTCTGGGATCGCTGTAGCTAATTCAGCCACTGTCAATCCAGCACAGATCGTTAAGAAACCACCCAAAAGCCAAGCTAGTAATGTCAAACTTGTAGACTGCGTGCTTGCAGTAACAGCAGCGGTTTTAAAGAAGACCCCTGCGCCGATCACGGTTCCCATAACGGTAGCTAATGCGCCAAACAGATTGATTTCTCGTTTTAGTTTGCCTTTCATTCCCATCCTCTTTCTTCTTTGAAATTTGGTATAATTTTCAGTATAACTGAGAATATTTTAATTTACCATTCTTTTTTCTCCACTTTCAATGAAAAACTCCCTCTTAAGACGGATGTATTTCCTCTTTATTTTGCGTATACTAAACCTACCTTTTCCACGAAGGAGGAACAGTTTATGGATTTTAAGCGTTCTTATCCGAAATTAGCAGATTATTTATCCAACCGAATCGATTTTTCTCGTAAAGAACAGCAGCAGTCCCGTTGGCATTGGTTCACGTTGATTTTATTTGGATTATTGACCATTGCGACGTTATCACAAAAATTGATATTGCTGACGGTGTTCATCGCAATCGTTGCATTGATCAAAGGCCCCGTGATGATTTTGTGGGGGATGTTGTATTCCTTTCTAGTGGGGCTATTCCCACCTATCGGTATTTTGCTTTCAGCGATTTTCTTTTTATTGAACATCGGAACATTTACAAAGAACTGGCGGATGACCTTAGCAGGGATCTATTTTTATTTTTATCCCTTCGGAGTGATGGCACTTCGTGAAGTCATGCATTGGAATAATCATTGGTTTTCAGCTGGTGCCTTGCTTTTAGGATTGATCTTGCTTCATGTGATGTTGACGAAACTGTATCAGCGTTATGGTATTGGAAGAACGATTTTCTGGTATGTCTTTTCGATTCCATTTGCACTGCTTACTGCGCTCTTACCAAGCCGTTTGAAGACAAAAATAAAAGGTTACCATAAAATCAAATAATCGGATTTTTACAAAATAAAGAAAACAATCATCGAGGTCAAAATCGATGATTGTTTTCTTTATTTTAAATACTATTAGTAGATGTCAACAAATTATTGCTTTCAAAATCCTTGGATGTAAGAGACAATAAAATAAAAAGGAGCGCCAGATGAACCAATTAAAAACCGCCCGTCCACTTATCATTATGTTGCTTCTTTCTGTCTTTACGATTCCTATCAGCCTTTTTCTTAATTGGCAGACAGAGGAAAGGAGCACAAATATTTTATTCAACTATTCGCAGCCACTTTTTCTTTTGTTTTTAGGAAGCTGCAGATTCCATCGGTGGGTAAAGCTCGTCCTTCTTTTTCTAGGATACAATTTATATGGTTATATGTGTCTTTATTATATGATTGGCTTCCATAATCACCATTGGGGCAATTGACAGGAATTAAAAAAACTCGCAAGCAACATTGTCTTGCGAGTTTTTCTTATGATTTTATGCGATCTCTGAGCCATTCGGCATGGATTTTGGTGCTTCAATCACTTGTAAAGAGCCATCTGGTGCTTCTGCGGAAAGGATCATTCCTTGACTGATTTGTCCACGCATCTTTCGTGGTTTCAGATTTGCGACGATCACTACTTTTTTCCCAATCAGTTCGCTTGGATCAGGATAGAATTCAGCGATTCCTGACAAAATTTGACGATCTTGGCTGTCTCCAGCATCTAGTCGGAATTGCAACAACTTATCTGCCCCTTCTACTTTTTGGCAGTTGATGACTTCTGCTACTTTTAGTTCAACTTTTTCAAATACATCAAATTTGATTTGTTTTTCTTTCGTTGAAACAAGTTCTGTTTCTTCTGGATCCCATTTGACTGTATCTTCGTTTGTTTGAGTACCTTCAGACATTTTTTCTTGGATAAAAGCAACTTCTTCTTCCATATCCAAACGTGGGAAGATTGGTGTACCTTTTGCAACTACTTTTGTTCCTGAAGGGAATTCGCCAAAGTGCAATCCTTCAAGATTCATCGTTTCAGGGTCCAACCCTAGTTGATTGAAGATCTTCTCTGGCGTTTCTGTCATGATCGGTTGAAGTAAAATTGCGGCGATACGCAAGGATTCAGCTAAATGGATCATGACACTATTCAATTCAGCTTTCTTTTCTTCGTCTTTTGCTAATACCCATGGTTCTGTTTCGTCAATGTATTTGTTTGCACGAGAAATCAGCACCCAGATTTCAGCTAACGCTGTATTGAATTCCATTTTTTCCATTGCATCATGGTAACGTCCGACAACGTTAGCAGCCGTCGTAGACAGTTCACTGTCAAATGGAGTGACAAGTGAGGCATAATCAGGAACGAGTCCATCACAATATTTATTGATCATAGCGATCGTACGATTCAATAAGTTCCCTAGATCATTTGCCAGATCATAATTGACACGAGAAACAAAATCTTCTGGCGTAAAGACGCCATCTGACCCAAATGGCACAGCACGAAGCAAATAATAACGGAGTGCATCTAAACCATAACGTTCCACAAGCATTTCAGGATAAACGACATTTCCTTTTGATTTAGACATTTTTCCATCTTTCATCAATAACCAGCCATGACCAAATACTTTTTTAGGTAGAGGCAAATCAAGAGCCATCAGCATGATTGGCCAATAGATCGTATGGAAGCGAACGATTTCTTTACCGACCATCTGAACATCTGCAGGCCAGTATTTTTCGAATAGACTTTCATCCTCGGACCCGTAGCCTAGTGCAGTGATGTAATTGGACAATGCATCGATCCATACATACACCACATGTTTCGGATCACTCTTGACTGGTACCCCCCAAGTAAAGGTTGTTCTTGAAACTGCAAGATCTTCTAATCCTGGTTTGATAAAGTTGTTGATCATTTCATTTTTACGAGATTCTGGTTGGATGAATTCAGGATGTTCTTCATAGTATTCCAACAGACGATCTGCGTATTTGCTCATGCGGAAGAAGTAAGATTCTTCTTTTACCAATTCTACTTCGTGTCCGCTTGGCGCTTTACCGCCGATCACATTGCC
Source organism: Enterococcus sp. DIV1224 (assembly GCF_050555455.1). Lineage (NCBI taxonomy): Bacteria > Bacillati > Bacillota > Bacilli > Lactobacillales > Enterococcaceae > Enterococcus > Enterococcus sp. DIV1224. The sequence continues at coordinate 2,066,988 of NZ_CP187859.1, forward strand.
TTCATCATCTTTGTACACTTCTGCAAGTTGTGTTTCCGTAAAGAATTCTTCGTCAGAAACAGAGTACCAGCCTTCATATTCACCTAAGTAAATGTCTCCCTGTTCTAATAAACGATCAAATATTTTTTGAACAGCTGCTTTATGGTAATCATCTGTCGTACGAATGAATTTGTCATAACTGATATCAAGCGTTTTCCATAATTTTTTGACATCAGCCGCCATTTTATCTACGTATTCTTGCGGTTTTACACCTAATTCTTCTGCTTTTGTTTCGATTTTTTGACCATGTTCATCCACTCCAGTGAGATAAAACACATCAAAGCCCATCAACCGTTTATAACGAGCAATTGCGTCACATGCAATCGTAGTATATGAGTTGCCGATATGAAGTTTGCCGCTTGGATAATAGATTGGCGTAGTGATATAAAAAGTTTCCTTTTCTGCCACGGGGCTCTTCCTCCTTTATCGCATGATGCGAATTCGTTTCCTTGCTAGTATACCATAAAAAAAGCAAGCTGTTAGCTTTTTTTCAAAATGAAAAAGTCTGGATAAATGACTTCTTCTCTATGATGAATCCCTCCTTCAAAAGGAAGGACAGAGGGAATAAATGCTATTTTTCATCTTGTTTCATGTTTAGTTGGAGACGGCTTTTTATTTCTCTTCTGACTCGTGGTATAATAAAGACTATCTATTTTAGTAAGGGACTGGAACGATCATGCAGAAGAAACATCTTTTTTTTACACTTAGTATTGCTTTTCTTTCATTAGCACATTTGATATTCAGCTATTTTTATATTCGTATGTATGGTTATTTTAACCTTCATGGGCATTTGAACAGTTTCATGACAGTCGCATGGCTTTTACGTTTTGTCATTGACGCATATATCGTTATTTGCGGCTTCTTTGCCGTTCGTGAAGAGCGGTATAAAGTATTACCGTTTTATCTGCTTTTCTTTTTATTCAATCTAGTACTCCCATTTATTTTTCATATTTAAGGGAGAACCAAGGATTTTTCAAGTAAATCCTTGGTTTTTTTTCAGAGTCTGCTACAATAAGGTAAAAAGTACTTTTAATGTCAACGGAGGTGGTCTGATGAACCGATTTGCTTCTAAAGAAGAAGAAAAATTATATTATGAACATGAAGCAAGTGAAGAAGATTTTCTTAACTGGTATCAAAAACAGGAACGTCCAGAATATGACAAGCCCTCTTTGACTGTCGATATCGTACTGATGTGCTATAACAAAGAAGAAGATCAGCTGAAAGTATTGCTGATCCAACGAAAAGGGCATCCTTATCGAAATTCATGGGCATTACCTGGTGGTTTTGTCCAAAAGGATGAGTCAACTGGAGAAAGTGTCTTAAGAGAAACAAAAGAAGAAACTGGTGTAGTTATCTCTAAAGAAAACATTGAACAACTGCATACATTCAGTACGCCTAATCGAGATCCGCGAGGTTGGGTCGTCACAGTCAGCTACTTAGCTTTTATTGGAGAAGAACCGCTGATCGCCGGAGATGATGCTAAAGAAGTACGCTGGTTCACATTGGAACGTCACGGCAACAAAATCAATTTATCGAGCGGAGAAGTGGCTATCTCACTTGACTTAGTCACTGGAGAGTCTTCTGGCAAAGATACTTTAGCTTTTGACCATAGTCAAATCATTTTGAAAGCATTCAACCGTGTAGTCAATAAAATGGAACACGAACCGCAAGTTTTGCAAGTTTTAGGTAAAGATTTCACGATTACAGAAGCTCGAAAAGTATTTGCAAAGTTCTTAGGAATCGATTATAAAACGATCGATCATTCCAATTTTAAGAAAGCTATGCTCCAATATTTCGACGAGATTGGCGAACGTCCTGTAGGAATCGGTCGCCCTTCAAAAATCTATCAGCTCAAGCCGGGGCATCATGAGTAAGGATTGTGAAGAAAGGACTCCGTTCTGAACACTCAAGAAAAATGGAAAGCCGCTCTTTGTGTTTTGCGTTTTTTGCTCTATACTTTGGCGTGTCAGTAAAATTCTTCGAATAAAAAAATAACAATAGCAGAAAAAATTCGTACGAGTTTTTTCTGCTATTGTTTTATTGGTTTGTCATAATTAGTGAGCTTTTCTTCAAAAGAAAATTCCTAGAAACAAAAGTCAATCAGACTTTTTATTAACAAGGCGAACCCTAACGCTCCTGTCAGTTTCATTCATTTTTTATTCCTTGATGACCGAATGCCTACCTAGTTGTTCTAACACTTGGCTCTTTCTTACAGAATTGCTTTCTTCTGCTCCGTCGGTATTGATCAAAAGAAATTTTTTATTATACCATTGGGACTTATAACGCAATTTTGTTATTAATTTATGCCAGTCATGAATAGAAAAATCAGCATGTGCCTCTTCTTTTGGAAAAGATTCTACAAATAAGTAGTCATATTGTTTGACCAATTTCCCAGATAATTGTTCAAGATAATCTTCTCGCTGGTTCTTTTGTTTCAGATAAAGATCCATTACTTTTCTCTTTTGTTTCTGATAATTGCTTGCCTTATCTAACCTGGTCTTTCTATGGTGAGCGGAGCGGACTTTTACGCTTAATTTCCGCTGTGCATGCTGAAGTTTTTCTTCTGTCTGGTCAAATTTTGGCAAAGTTACTTCTATGGGCTGCGATGTTTCGATCAATGTTTTTGGATGATAGGCAATCCCAATCCATTTAGCTGAAGATTCTTTTTTTATTGATGAAACATCACAAAGTAGTGCGACATAGAACTCTTCATTATATCGAGCAGAAATCGTAGCGGAACGAATCGTGCCTTCGACTGGACGGTGCTGGTTTATCTTGATCAGTTCTTTTTGTTTTGGTAATTTTAAGTGACCGTTTTTCAGATAGACCGTATGGGTTTGATTATTCGTCGTATAAGATTGCCACATACTTTTTTTCGTTTTAAGCTTTGGAAAGCTGGCACGTCCCTTGAAATAATTGCGAAAAGCTCGGTCCAAATTAAGCTGTGCATTTGCTAAAGCAAGACTGTCTACCTCTTTTAAGAATGGGTATTCTTTTTTTAACGTAGCAGGCGTGAGCGAAAAATCGGCCACTCCTGTTTGTTGCCAACTTTTCTGCCGTTCTTTCAGCAAATGGTTATAGGTAAATCGAACACAGCCAAAAGTACGAATCAATTGCTGTTTTTGTTCTTCTGTCGGATACATACGGAATTTAAAAGCTTTTAGCATCTATGTCCCTCCTAGTTAGCAACCAGAAGAGATTCCTTTTGTCGTTTTAATTTTTTTGCATAATATGAGACTTCCTGCTCAGTTGCATAAACAAAATGTTCTGGTGCGATTTCACGAAGCTGACGTACTTGTCCGTCATCTGGTTCGGGTTGATATTTGATTCTTCTGCGCTTTCTCTCATGATCTGGATCTGGCAAAGGAATAGCAGATAACAAACTTTCTGTATAAGGATGGACACCATGATTATAGATTTCATCACTTTTACCCATTTCTAATAACAAACCGTTATGCATTACACCGATTCGGTCGCTGATATGTTTAACCATTGATAAATCATGCGCAATAAATAGATAGGTCAATTGATGTTCTCGTTGGAGATCTTGCAATAAATTGACAACTTGGGCTTGAATGGAAACATCTAATGCAGAAATCGGTTCATCGCAAATGATAAATCGCGGTTTTACTGCTAATGCTCGTGCAATACCAATACGCTGGCGTTGTCCTCCTGAAAATTCATGGGGATAACGAGTGCCATGGCTCGGATTCAATCCAACGGTTCTTAATAGATCATCGACTTTTTTGGCACGTTCCTCTGGTGACTTAGCTAACCCATTGACATCAATTCCTTCCGCAATGATATCTCTGACTTTCATCCGAGGATTCAGCGAAGCGTATGGATCTTGAAAGATCATCTGAACATCATGTCGGAATTTCGTCAATCCTTTTTTGTCTTTGATCTTCGTTACATCTTGACCGTCGAATAATATCTCACCGTCAGTAGGTTCATTCAAACGAATGATCGTACGGCCAGTAGTGGATTTTCCGCTTCCAGATTCTCCTACTAAACCAAATGTTTCTCCTTCATAGATGTGAAAGCTGATGTCATTTACAGCATGTACTTCATTCTTTTTTCCTACATTGAAATACTGTTTCAGTCCTTTAACTTCAAGTAGTTTATTTGGCATCAGCAATTCCTCCTTGACCATAAGTATGTTTTTGTTTCTCTTTAAAAATAGCCCAGCGACGTTGGATTTCTTCTGGCGGTGTCACTTTAGGCGCTTGTGGAGCAAGTAGCCAAGTTGCTGCCTTGTGCGTTTTTGATAGTTCAAAAAATGGCGGTTCTTGTTCTGCATCGATTTTCATCGCGAATTCATTTCTTGGGTAGAATGCGTCTCCTTTTGGTGGATTCAGTAAATCCGGTGGAGAACCAGGAATGGCATACAATCGGTCGTTCGCACTGTCTAATGTCGGCATTGAGCCAAGCAGTCCCCAAGTATAGGGATGTTGCGGGTTGTAGAAAATCTCTTCGGATGTTCCAACTTCAACGATTCTTCCCCCATACATAACAGCTACACGGTCAGCAACGTTTGCTACTACACCAAGGTCATGAGTGATAAAAATGATTGATGTATCGATTTTTGTCTGAATTTCTTTCAGCAGTTCCAAAATTTGTGCTTGGATAGTCACATCAAGTGCTGTTGTGGGTTCATCAGCAATCAGGATTTCCGGATAACATACCAGTGCGATCGCAATCACGATCCGTTGGCGTTGACCTCCTGAAAACTGATGGGGATAACTATTGATACGTTTCTCAGCTTCAGGTATACCAACTAATTTAAGCAGTTCTAATGCAGCTTTTTGTCCCTCTTTTTTCGAAACTTTATTATGCTTTCTAAGAGACTCAGCAACTTGTTTCCCAATAGGCATCGTCGGATCTAAAGAGGTCATTGGATCTTGGAAAATCATTGCTATTTCTTTTCCGCGGATTTTTTGCATCTCTCTTTCTGTCTTTTCAACGATGTCTTTACCTTTAAAGAGGATTTGCCCAGCATCTATATTGGCATTGCTTGACAGCAAGCGCATGATGCTTCTGGTCGTCACTGATTTTCCGCTTCCAGATTCCCCAACGATCGCCAATGTTTCTCCTTTATTCAAATAAAAATTGACACCGCGAATCGCTCGTACCTTTCCAGCATACGTATCAAAAGAGATTTCTAAGTCTTTCACTTCTAAAATTTTCGTCATCGTCCTCACTCTTTCATTTTAGGATCAAAGGCATCACGCAATCCATCAGCAAGTAAGTTAAAGCCAATCATGATAACCGATAAAGTTACTGCCGGAATCCATAACAGATAAGGCAGATACAGGAATGTCTTGTACCCTTCGCTCAACATCGTTCCTAATGAAGCTGACGGAGGCGTAAGACCTAAACCGATAAAACTTAAAAAGGCTTCGAAGAAAATAGCAGATGGGATGCTAAACATCATTTGAATAATAATGACACTGGAGATATTCGGCAAAATATGTTTGAATGCAATTTTCATTCTTGATTCACCTAATGTCAATCCAGCTAGAACATATTCTTGATCTTTTAATTTCATTGTTTGTGCACGAACGATACGTGCCATTGGTATCCAGTTTGTGATGGCCATAGCAGCCACGATGGAAAAAATTCCTGGTTCAAAAACGACCAACATCAAGATCATGACAACGAGGTTTGGAATTCCTGACAAGATTTCCAAAAAACGTTGCATCGCATTATCGACACGTCCGCCTAACAAACCAGATATTAACCCGTAAGCTACACCAATCGTTACATCTAGTAATGCAGCAATAAATGCGATCAACAACGAGATTCTCGTTCCCATAAATAAACGGCTTAATACATCACGGCCCAAACCGTCTGTTCCTAAAAAGAAACTTACATTTGAAGGAACGTTTGCTTGAGCATATTTATCCACCAGTTCACCGCCGACCATTGCTTTTCCATTCAATCCATCGATATTGATTCCCGGAATACGAGGAGGCAAATTGATATAAGCCACATTTTGGGCAGTTGGATCATGTGGAGAAACAAAGATCGTGACCACAGAGATCAAAATGATGACCAACAGTAAAAACATTGAAATAACGGCAGCTTTGTTTTTCTTTAAACGGCGCCATGAATCTTGGATAAAATTCAAAGAAGGCGCAGTAATCTGCTCACGTTCTTCTTCGGTATTTTTTTGTAATGGAAGAAACTCATCCGCAGGAATATCTGCGACTGTTTCATAACGCTTTGGTGTCATTTCCATTTATCCTCGGCTCCCTTCTGAAACACGAATTCTTGGATCAACTAGACCGTACAACAAATCAACGATCAAAATAACAAAAATCAACATAAATGAGTAAAGGATCGTTACAGCCATGATCGTAGGATAATCATTTGTTGTGATCGACTTAACGAATTGTTCCCCGATACCAGGAATAGCAAAGATATTTTCTACCACCAGTGATCCGGTCATCAATGCGACAGCCAAGGGTCCTAATAAAGTCATCAATGGGATCAAACTATTTCGAAGACCATGTTTAAAGGCGATTTCCCAACGGCTCAACCCTTTTGCTTTTGCTAATTCCACGTAATCACTATGCAGTACTTCCACCATTTCCGTCCGGATAAATCGAGCAGAATCAGCAAGCGGCGACATGGCCAATGCAATTGTCGGCAAGATCGTGTACACAAAGCCATCCCATTTTGCGATTGGTAAAACTTGTAATTTGATTGCAAAGATATATTGTAGTAAAACAGCAAATACAAAGTTTGGAATGGAACGACCTAATATCGCTACAAGTGTAGAAGATGTATCTGCCCATGTATTTTGCTTCATGGCAGAAATCGTTCCTAAAATCGTTCCTAGGACTGTTCCAAAGATAATTGCCTGTAACCCTAATTGCAAAGATGGTCCGATTCTTCCAGCTAACAAATGTGCGACTGGCTGGTTTTTAAATTGGAAGGAAATTCCAAAATCGCCTTGAAGCAAATTAGAAAGATAAATCCCATATTGTACGATAACTGGTTTATCCAAACCGACTTGTTTATTTAGCATCTCGATTGTTTCAGGACTCAAACGTTCCTGATTCGTATATGGCGTGCCCGGCAGCAATTGCATCAAGAAAAAGGTGATTGTTGCAATTAACCAAAGCGTGATGATCATGAAAAAGACACGTTTTAATACATATTTGATATAACTATTCACTAATGTTTCCCCCTAGCTTTTGACTTCTGACAGATGTTTCGCTACATTATTAGATAATGAACCAAAAATAAAGGAGCAATCAAATGAAAAAAAAATCTATCCCTTACGCAGTAGCTTTTCTACTGATTCTGGTTATTTTAATAAAAAACGTCATCAACCATTCCTTTACACTCATTCAATTATCTAATGATCTATTCTTATGGTCATTGCCGTTTCTGATTATCGGCGGTTTTTTATGGGTCTTTTCTTCGGGTTTCTTCGATCATTTTCAGCGATCAGTCCATCTTGCACGAACAAGGAACCGAAAGAAAAAACCAGAATTTTCCTCGCTCTCGTCTGCCAGCTACGGTATGTACAGCTTTTGGCTGATCATTGCCGGAATACTAATTGCTCTTTCTGCTATTTTCATGCTTTTTTCTTTGTTAGGATAAGTAAATATGAGAACGAGGTTGCGACATTTGCCGCAGCCTCGTTTTTTCTCATGCTCACGGTATTAACGATTATTCTTCAACGTATGTCCATTTGTAATCCCATGAAGCGCCTGCAGCATGGTGAACGATACCTTTGATTTTTTCATTCACTAGGTGACCTTCTGCTTTTTGGTACACCGGAACGACACCCATATCATCAGAGATGATCTTGATTGCTTTTTGGAAATCATCCCAACGTGCTTGTTCATCGCCAGCATCTGTTGATGAAGCTGCTTTAACTGCTTCGTCATATTCTGCATTGCTCCAGCGACCACGGTTGTATGAATTACCTGTGACAAACAAATCAGTAAAGCTGCTTGGGTCTGCATAGTCAGCAGCCCATCCGCCTAGTACTGCGTCAAAATCACCCGAAGTTGAGCGGTCAAGACGTACAGAGAATGGAACAGGTGTTGGTTTGACTGTTACGCCATCCAAGTTTTCTTGGATTGAGTTTTGAACATATTCGATTACTTTTTTCGATGAATCATCATCAGAAGCCATCAAATCAAATTCTAAAGAATCAACGCCCAATTCTTTTTTCGCTTTTTCCCAATATTCTTTTGCTTTGTCTTTGTCATAAGAAACTAATTTTCCAGCTTCTTTTGCAAAGTCTTCGTTCGTTGTTGGACTTTTTACCATATCTGATGGGATCAATCCTGTAGAGACAACTGATCCGTCACCTAGTACTTGTTTTACTAAAGCTTCACGATCGATAGAATAAGAAATAGCTTTTCTTAGGTTCACATTGTTGAATGGTGAATTCTTTTCGCGTTGGTTGAATTCGATATAGCTTGTTCGTGCTTCTTTAACAGAAGTATAAGCTGGATCGTTTGCGTTTTGCTGTGCTAATTCACCAGACAAGATCACATCATCTGCTTGGCCATCTTTGAATAAGTTCAAAGCAGTAGAAGATTCTTTTACTACACTGACTTTGATTTCAGAAAGTTTTACTGTGTCTTTGTCCCAGTAATGGTCATTTTTCTTATAAGTCCATTCTGTATCTGTTCCTGGTCCATCGAAATCTTCTAATGTGAATGGTCCATTATAAACAGCTTTATCACTTGCAGATGCATAGGCATCCCCATTTTCTTCCACTACGGATTGTTTTTGTGGGAAAAATGATGGGAAAGCAAGCAGGTATTGGAAATATGGTGTTTGTTTCGTCAATTTGATTTCTAATTCATAGTCGCCAACTGCTTTGATCCCTAGTTCTGATTTATCTTTCTTTCCAGCTGTGATGTCTTCTGCATTTTCAACTGGCGCATACAGGTAAGCATATTCAGAAGCTGTAGCTGGGTCTACTGTTCGTTGCCAGCCATAAACGTAATCCGCTGCTGTAACAGGATCACCATTTGACCATTTTGCGTCTTCTCGTAATTTGATTTTGTAAGTTAATCCGTCTTCACTGACTTCTGCCAACTCGCTAGCTCCTGCCGGCTGTGGTTTGCTATCTTCATCAAGACGGTAAATACCTTCATAAACGTTATTCAATGCTGTAAAACTGATTGTATCTGTTGCAACTGATAAGTCAGCTGTAGGCATTTCTTGAGGCACGACTAAGTTAAATACGCCTCCTCCATCTGCTGAACCGCTTTTTGCTGAACTACTGCTTGTGGCTGAACTGCCGCCATAACATCCAGCAAGTACAAGGCCGCATACCGCAACCAACCCAAATGTAAATTTCTTTTTCATTTTACGTACCCCTTTATTGGAATTTTCAGAATAATTAATATTTTCTGAAGTTGTTTAAGAGTTTAATGAATAATTATTAAAAAATCAACACTTTTTTTTGTCTTTTTCATAAAATAATGATTTTTTCGTGAGGTTTCAAGGAATTTTTCAGAAAAAATAGCTTTGTACAAGGTTTTCTATTGTCTTTCAGTAGCCATTAAATAATTTTTGTTATATTGTCTATTATTGCCATACAAAGATAAAAAAGAATAAACAAAAAGGAACTCTGACAAAAGTCTTGTCACAGTTCCTTATCCGAATAAACGGTGTTCAATCAGCTGACCCTCGATATTAGCTCAACAAACGGCAAAATATGAAGAACTATTTTTCCGTTTGTTTCTCTAATACTCAGGTCAGGACGCTGATTTCACCACCTCTTTTTATTATTGAGAATCTGGTCGAGGAATAATCGTTTTTGCCATCCAAATATCCGGTTTGTCCCAACCACTTGCATTTGGTAAGACACCTACGATTTTATAACCTAATTTTTCATAGAACTCATAGGGATGTTCACGAAGGTTCTGGATGGAGGCCACTTTATCAAACGTATGCTCATACAGGTCCGTTTGACTTAACGTTGTTCCATGGTCTAAATCATCCGTACCTAAATAAATCGTGATTCCTCCTCTGGAAGCTACTTCTTTTTCTAAGTAATTGACTAATCGAGTACCTATTTGGTTCTTTCGTCGGGAGCTTTCTACAACTAATGGATGCAATTCCCAACCTGTGATACCGTATTGAGGGATTGCACCAATAAATCCTACTAACTCATCTTGGTCAACCGCTGCTACCGCGATCCGTTCTGGATTCATCATTTCTTCTACTTCTTCTGCCGAGCTGTCTCCATATTCTTCCGGCCAAGTCAGTCTCAGTAAATCAGAAAGCTGATCTTTCAATACTGGATTATTACGGTCAAATTCACTGATTATCATACGTCTTCCCCCTTGTTCTTGCTTATTCTAACAGTCCTTTTGAAAAAACGAAATGTTCTCGCTCAAAAATCTTTAGCTACCAATCAGTATCTCTATTCTTTCATTATTTACCTTACTTATAAAATAAAAAAATTATACAGAAACACTTTATTCAAAATAGGAAAGATCAGGAAAGCCATCAATTGGAGGAAAAAACTCTGTTTGTTCATCATGATATAGATTATCTTTTGCTTTAAAAAAACCAATTATGAATTGACAAATGAAACACATTTTTATAAAATAATCTAAATGTTCAGAATTTTTAGATTATTTAAATAAGCAAGAGGAATCGTAGAAATACTAGGAGGAACAAAAATTCATTATTGTCGTTTTCAATGTTTATGTACTTATTTTATTTTTAGGATACTTATTGATGATTTCAAGGTGTTCATGCCACCTTATTCATTACTTATCCTGTCTTAGATTCGCCTCTACTCCATCTACAGCCGCGGTCAGAAAGATCACTCTTTAAAATTTTAACCCGTTTCAACGAAGAAAGAAGGAAAAGAATATGAGTCAAAGTGTTTTCTTACCAAATTATACCATTGGAACAGATGCGTATGAAAAAGCAAATGGAATCGTCAAAGAATATGGGAAAAAAGTAGTGCTGATTGGAGGGAAGACTGCACTTTCAAAGGCAGAAAACAAAATAAAAGCAGCTTTGACTCAGGAAATAGAAGTTATCGCCAGTCTCTGGTACGGGGGTAATTCAACTTATGGAAATATTGAACAGTTGATCCAACATGAAAGTGTCCAAAAAGCAGACGTCTTGTTTGCAGTCGGCGGTGGCCGTGCTTGCGATACTGTAAAAGTCATTGGTGAAAAACTAGCTAAACCAGTCTTCACCTTCCCCACTATTGGTTCGAACTGTTCGCCCGTCACGGCGGTATGTGTCATCTATAACGAAGAAGGCGTAATGGACGGACTCTTCTTTCCTTCAAAACCACCTGTACACACCTTCATTGATACAGCAATTATTGCCGAAGCACCTGATAAATACTTATGGGCAGGTATTGGCGATGCTTTATCCAAAGAAGTCGAATCTACTTTTTCTGCTCGTGGCGATGATCTAGGCTACACGGATAGATTAGGAATCCAAATTGGAAAAATGTGCATTGATCGCCTCTTGACTTATGGTACGCAAGCATTGAAAGATAGTGCCGACGATCGTCCCTCATATGCAATTGAACAAGTCGTTTCGGATATCATTGTTACTACCGGATTGGTTTCTGTTTTAGTTAACAATAACTATAATTCTGCTATGGCACACTCATTCTATTACGGTACGACTGTTCTAGAAAAAATGGAGGGATACCTTCACGGAGCATCTGTCAGTTATGGTGTACTGACCTTATTGATGATGGATCAGCAGTTCGATTTGTTTGATAAAATCTATGTGTTTATGAAAAAGAACCAACTTCCAGTATCGTTAGCCGACATGAATCTCAATGTCACGACCGATTTAGAAGCAATCTTAGATAAAGCCATGACCACAAATGATATCAAACATGTGCCTTATGAAATCACCCGAGAAAAATTTAAACAGGCCATTCTTGACGTAGAAACTTATCATGCTACACAAGAAAGCCAGCAAGGATATAAGAAAATCAGTTAAATAATTGCTAAAACCCCCATCAAGCAGGCTGTCATCAAATTGACGACATTTCTTTGCTTAATGAGGGCTTTTCTTGTCAAAAAACGCTTTATAACTTTCGCTATAGAATCTTTTCACTTATTTAAGTTGAACAGTTCCTTAATTAAGAAAACTGCTCCTTTTATGGTAATTGAAAAAACGAAGTAGGCTACGATTATTTGGCAGCTGTTTTTTTCATTTGCTTGCTTCGCAATTGTCCGCAAGCTGCATCAATATCTGTACCATGTTCTTTACGTATCACACAGTTTACGCCGTTTTTCTTCAATACATCATAAAATCTCAATACATCAGCTTTTGGACTGCGAGAATATTGATCATGTTCACTGACTGGATTATATGGAATCAAGTTGACATATGCTAATTTTTTCTTATCTTTTAATAGATCTGCTAATTGTTGCGCATGCTCTGGTCTATCATTTACTTGATTCAACATGATATATTCAAACGTGATTCGACGGTTTGTTTTCTCTAAATACTCATCCACAGCTTCCATCAATTTCTCAATTGGGAAACTTCGGTTGATCCGCATGATCGATGTTCGCACCTCATTATTCGGCGCGTGCAAGGAAATAGCCAGATTGACTTGTAAGCCGTTATTAGCGAATTCCTTGATTTTGTGTGCTAAGCCACTAGTAGAAACTGTAATATGTCGCGCACCAATCGCCAATCCTTTGGCATCATTAATAATATGCAAAAAGTCCATTACATTGTCGTAATTATCAAATGGCTCACCGATTCCCATTACGACGACATGGGAAACACGTTCGCCAAGATTGCGCTCATCAAAATAATGTTGAACCATCATGATCTGCGCAACAATTTCTCCAGCGGTCAAATCACGGTTCTTTTTAAGCAACCCGCTTGCACAAAATGTACAGCCGATATTACATCCTACTTGTGTCGTCACGCAAACGGACAAGCCGTATTCTTGTCTCATTAGTACGGTCTCGATCATATTTTTATCAGGAAGTTCAAACAAATATTTAACTGTACCGTCCGAAGCTTCTTGGACGACCATTTGTTTCAGAGGATTGATGATAAAATGCGCCGATAATTTTTCTATCAATTGTTTTGACAGATTCGTCATTTCTGTGAAGTTACTTACACGTTTTTGATACAACCATTCCCAAACTTGGGCAGCTCGGAATTTTTTCTCACCGTTTTCTATAAACCAATTGATTAATTCTTCATTCGTCAAGCCATAGATGGATTGTTTTTCCAAAGTATTTTCCCTCTTTTTCTCAAAGTTTCGCTACATACTATACATGATTCGTTTAGTTAATGCAATACTTCACAAATAAATCGAATAGAACTTTCATCTCATAAAAAGCAAAAAAGACAAGACATCCTACCGTATTAGAAAAGATGGGAAAAAAGCCATTTTTTCTCTTGGTATCATCATGTCTTGTCTTTTTTATATAGTTATTCGTTTTTCAACCGTTCATCGAACAAGTTTTACATTTCATTATCTTCCGGCAGTGGTTCTGATGTTTCCTCTTGCTCAATGAATACTTTACGAGGCTTACTTCCTTCTGATGGGCCAACAACTCCATGAGCTTCCAGTTCATCTACGAGTCGAGCGGCTCGGTTGTAACCGATTCGAAACCTTCTTTGGAGAAGGGAGATACTTGCTGTTTGCATTTCAACAACAAGTGCTTTTGCTTCCTCAAACAGTTCATCTTGTGGCTGTTCTGGGGCACCTGCCGTTTCAACTTCATCTGTCGGCATCATTTTCTCTTCATAGTGAGCTTCTTGCTGATCTGTAACAAATTGAACGACCCGCTCCACTTCATGGTCAGAGATGAATGCTCCTTGCACACGGATAGGTTTATTCTCACCCATTGGCAAGAACAGCATATCTCCTCGCCCTAAGAGCTTTTCTGCTCCATTAGAGTCGATGATCGTCCGAGAATCTGTACCGCTTGATACAGCAAATGCCATTCTGGAAGGTACATTTGCTTTGATGATCCCTGTGATAACATCCACACTTGGACGTTGAGTAGCTAGGATCATGTGGATGCCCGCTGCCCGAGCCATTTGCGCTAAACGAATAATCGCATCTTCGACTTCGTTGCTAGCTACCATCATCAAGTCAGCTAATTCATCTACGATTACTACGATGAATGGTAAGGTTGGATGTTTCGTTCCGTTTTCTAAGTTTTTCTGCTGAACAAATTCATTGTAACCAGAAATATTTCTTACACCAGTTGCCGCAAATTTTTCATATCGTTCTTCCATTTCTTGTACTACTTTTTGTAAGGCTTGTGCCGCTTTTCTAGGGTTCGTCACGACCGGCGTCAACAGATGAGGTATCCCGTTGTACATATTTAATTCAACCATTTTCGGATCGATCATCATCAGTTTTACTTCATGGGGCTTAGCACGCATCAATATACTTGTAATGATTCCATTGATTGCTACTGACTTCCCACTACCAGTCGAACCAGCTACAAGTAAGTGAGGCATTTTCGAAAGGTCAGCCGTTTGTACTCGTCCAGAAACATCACGTCCTAAAGGTACTTCCAGTAATTTATCTGGATGGTTTGGCTGAGCTTCGATGATTTCTCTAAAGGAAACCATACTGATCTTTCCATTTGGTACTTCAATACCAATCAGTGATTTACCTGGGATCGGCGCTTCCATCCGAACATCTTTCGCCGCTAAAGCAAGTGCGATATCATCTGTTAAGTTCACGATTTTACTTACTTTTACCCCTACAGCTGGTTGGACTTCGAATTTTGTGACGGATGGGCCTAAACTAGCTTTGACGACCTTAGCATCCACACCGAAACTTTGGAAAGTTTGTTCCAATACACCGATATTTTTTTCAATTTTTTTATACTCATCACTTTGATCCACAGTTGGTATAGAATCAAGTAAGTCAACTGTCGGCAATTCATAATCTTGATTTTCCTGTTCTGCTTCGATCTCAAATTCTAATGAAGTACCGTCATCCTCTGGCAACTCATCAGCTAAACCTTCCGCTGTATTGGTCTGTTTTGGTGTATCTGGTACTGGTTTCTCTAGATTCGCAGGATGGATATTTTCTTGAAAACTGTCAATTGGAACAAAACTTAACTGCTCAGGTTCGGCATTTTCTGGTTCCTGCCATTCATCAGGAGTATTTTTCCTTTGCTGGTTCACAGCTTTTTTCTTCTCATATTCTGCAGCTTCTTTTTCTGCTGCTTCTTGTGCCGCTAAGCGTCTTGCTTCTTTCGCTTCTGCACGCTGTTTCATTCTTTCTTCCTTTGCCGCTTGCTTTTGAGCTTGCTTGGCAGGATCACCTTCTAATAATTCCTGTACCCGTTCTCCAATTGATTGGATACCATTCAGCAGCTGATAGCCTTCCAAATTACTGAACAAGAATGCTCCACCCGCCAGTAATAAAACAGCTGCTAAATAACTTCCAGGCTGTGCAATCAAGAAATAAGTGAAATGATAAAGAATTGCTCCGATCATTCCTCCGCCAACGTTATTATCTACTTGACTTTGTTTTATATCGCTAGCTAATAAGTCCCATGTCGTTCCCATGATATTTGGTTCCCCAGTATGGAGTTTGCCGAATAAATGGGCATGTAGCAATAATAAGATACCGAAATAAAAGAGTATACCGCCAAACCAGCGTCGGTTTTTGCCAATTGAAAACTCTGTATTCTTAATGACAATCCAAAATCCTAATACGGCTAATAAAAGACAGAGGATTTGGTAAGTATTTCCTGCAATGATCCGAAAGCCGTTTGCAATCAATATTCCTAAAAAACCTAATTTTAAAAAGCCGAATACAGCAAATAGAATCAAGGCAAATCCAACACCAATCGTCAGCATTTGTTCTTGCTGCTGTTTTTGCTTTTTCGTTTTTTTCGTCTTTTTCCTTTTCTTAGTAGGCCGTTTCTTTTGTGCCATTTATTATCCCTCATTTCATCAAGTTTCATTATACAAAAAAAAGCAAGGGAACTAAAGTTTTGTTTGAAAGAACTGACGCTTTCTTTTACTTTTCAGCTTATTTTACAGTTTTTCTTAATTTATAAATGATTTTATCAAAAAAAGGCACGGCCATATCCAGCCGTACCTTCTTGTTTTAAGCATGAGAACTAAAGGTTCTCTCCATTTTCTTCGATCAGTTTTTGGTACCAGTAATAACTGTCTTTCTTATATCGTTCCAAAGATCCTTCTTGTGTTTCATCTTGATCGACATATACAAATCCATATCGTTTTTGATAACCGTTCAACCAGCTAAGCAAATCTGTATAAGACCATGTACAATAGCCTAATACTTCTGCTCCATCTGAAATTGCTTCTTTGATTGCTTTGACATGGCTTTGTAAATAATGGATTCGATAGTCGTCATGGATTTGTTTGTCTTCTGTCAACTTGTCATACTCTCCTAAGCCATTTTCCGTGATCAGCACCGGCATGCGGTAACGGCTCGTGATACGACGCAATCCGATCCTTAAGCCTTCTGGGTCGATTTCCCAGTCCCAATTTGTTCGTTCGACAAATGGATTCTCAAATTTTTTATACATTCCAGGAACCCCTGTTTCTTCTGATGAACCTTTTTTCCCGGTCGTATTCATTTTTCCTGCTCCAACCCCATCTAATGGATTGAATGCATTCGTCGCTGTTTGATAGTAATTGATCCCAAGGAAATCTGGCTTGGCTGATTCTAGCAATTCTGCATCGCCCGCTTCAATCGTTGGCGCCCATCCTTTTTCTTCTAAGAATCTCATAGCAGCAATAGGATATTTCCCCCACATATAGACATCCATCCAGTAATTGGCCATTAGATCTTCTGCATTTTCGGCTGCCAGAACATTTTCAGGATTACTGTCGATTGGATAATTTGGCGTATACGCAAAGCTTGGTCCGATTTTCCCAGGCATTTCTAACTCATGGTATTTGTTGATGACAGATGCATTTGCTAGATTTGCGATATGGTTGACTTCATACATTCGTTTTGGATCCGTCACGCCTGGCGGATGTGCTGCTAATAAATAGCCTAATGAAGTGAAGATATTTTGTTCATTCAAACTAATCCAGTAATGGACTTTCCCGCGGAATGCCTCAAATAATGTTTCTGCATAATGAGTGAAATCTTCAATAATCTGACGTGACTCCCAACCATTATATTCATCTTGCAACGCTTGTGGAAGATCCCAATGATACAAAGTCAACATAGGTTCGATACCGTTTTCAATCAATTTGTCGATCAATCTCTCATAAAAAGCGAGCCCAGCTTGATTGACTTCTCCGCGCCCATTAGGAAAAATCCGTGTCCAAGCTACAGAGAAGCGGTAAGCTTTCAGACCTTGTTCTTTCATTAAAGCAATATCTTCTTTATAACGATGATAGTGGTCTACTGCCAGATCACCGTTTGTTCCTTTAAATGTCTTTCCTGGAATTCGAACAAATCGATCCCAGACTGATTCGCCTTTCCCATCTTCTTGCCAAGCTCCTTCTACTTGATACGCTGCAGAAGCAGAGCCCCACAGAAAATCTTTTGGAAATGAGGTAAGTTCTTTGTGTTCCATTCATCTCTTCCTTTCCTATAACCTTCAATCGTTCCTCTTTTTAGAATAACACGAAACCCCTTCCATAACAAAATAAAATTATGTAAAACATACTAAGATTAGAGGGGAACATCATTCGTCAATGATGTTCCCCTCTAATCTTAGTATGTTTTTGTTAATTTCTCGGCGTGACATCTTCACCAAACCATTTATTGGAGATTTTTTGGAATTCCCCTGTTTTTTCTAATCGATCAAATGCTTCATTTATCTTCTTCACTAACGTATCATCTGACTTACGCACGCCAACCGCAAAATCCTCACTTTCGTAAGAACCTTTTGTCATGTTGAAGTCTTCTAGCTCGTTTCTTTGTTTCAAATAATAGTCCGCATATACTTTATCCATCAGCAAACCATCGATCCGTCCGCTTTTCAGATCAATCAGTGCTTCATTAAAACTATCGTACAAAACAGCATCTTGGTTTTTGACTATCTCTTTTAACACTTCTGGTTGTTTTGTAAATACATCATAACCAGATGACCCATTTTGCGCACCTAATCTCTTATTTTTCATTTGCTCAAAGCTTGTGATTCCTGATTCTTTAGGTGTGATCAGTACTTGATCATTTTCCATATAAGGTTTTGTAAACTGCACTTTCTTTTCTCTTGCCGGTGTCTTGGAATAGCCATTCCAGATCAAGTCGATCGTTCCATTGTTCAATTCAAATTCCTTCATTGACCAGTCAATAGGCTGAAAGTCTACCGTAATCCCATATTGTTCAAAGACTGCTTTGGCTAAATCAATATCGAATCCTGTAAGCTTCCCGTCTTTATCTCTAAATCCCATAGGAACAAATGTATCGTCCAAACCTATAACGATTTTTTTCTCTTCGTTGATAGCCGCCCAATTATCTGCTGAAGCCTTTTTATTCGAACAGCCTGCAAAAAGAAGAAGACCTACGAGCAAAGCGAATAGAAAACTGATTTTTTTCATCTCTATCTTCTCCTTTCTTAACGAATTGGGGAAACTTTTAATAGTTGATCACCGACATTTTCTGCAAATACGAGATCATGTGTGACAATGATTTGGGTTACCCCGTCTTCTTTCAATGATAGGATCAAACGCTCGACTTGCTGACGCAACTCAGGATCTAAAGCACTCGTTGGTTCATCATAAGCCAATACCCTCGGATTCATGGCCAATGCTCTGGCAATCGCTACCCGTTGTTTTTGTCCGCCAGAAAGCTGATAAGGATAGTTATTCAATAAATCGCTAATCCCTAATGAAGCCGCTAATTCTTCTGCTTTTTTGGTGTATTCTTCTTTTGTCTGTTTCAATACCATTTTCGGTGCTAAGGTAATGTTTTCAAAAATATTCAGATGTGGAAATAGCTGGAAGTCTTGGAATACGACTCCTACAACTTGTTCTTTTATTTTAAGTTCGAATGGATTGAACGGTACACCGTCTAAATAAAATTCTCCGCTGTCAGAGCTTTCTAAGCCAGCCAAGATACGTAAAAGTGTGGTTTTACCGCCACCGGAAGGACCTACGATAGCTAATGTTTTCCCATCTGGAATGATTAGATCCAAATCTTTGATTATTTCTTTTTCACCAAATGCTTTGTTCACTTTCTTCAATTCAATCATATTTCTTCCTCCTATCAGTTAGCGGTAATAATTTAATTTTCCTTCAACTTGTTTCATTACGATTGTTAGAATACCAGTCAATGTAAGATAGATGATTGCCACGCCTAGCAAAGGCAGTAAAGTCGCGTCGCGTTCCATCGCGATTTTCCCGGCACGCATTACGTCACCTAAACCTAATATATAGATCAAGGAAGAATCTTTGACCAAGTTGATAACTTCATTACCTACAGAAGGTAAAACAATCTTTGTTACTTGCGGGATGACGATTTTCGTCACCGTTTGAAAGGGACTTAATTGCAAAACTTGCGCTGCTTCATATTGACCTTGAGGAATCGATTGTATCCCTCCACGGAAGATCTCTGCAAAATAAGCGGCATAGTTCAAGATAAAAGCAATGAGCGCTGCTTCGAATCGATCAAAAACGATCCCAATCGTCGGCAAACCATAAAAAACAAAAATCAGCTGTAACAATAGCGGCGTTCCCCGCATGATCCATACATATGTTTGAAGAAAGTAGCGTAGTGGCTTAAAATGCAAGGACAATCCTAGTGCTAAAATAATCCCTAATGGCAGCGAGCCAATCAAGGTAAATAAAAATAATTTCAATGTTGTGAGTGCTCCTACTAATAATTGCGGCATAACTTCAATTAAATACTCCATCTTCTTTTCCTCCTTTAAAATAAAAAAATCCTCTTGGCAAATGCCAAGAGGACGTATTATACGTGGTTCCACCTCTGTTTATTTTTTCCTTGCAGAAAAAACCTCACACAGTCGTTGCAAATCAGATGAAAACAAAAAGTCCTTTGATCCGAAGATCAAAGGACGTTAATCACGTGGTTCCACCTTTTTTTACCGGCTCCTCACGGAAAAGCCAGCCTTATCTGGTCATCTAGCAACGACCGCAGCTGTAACGGGCTCCCCGGATTTTCCTACTATACGCTTCAGAAAATCGACTCCAAGATGTGTTTCACGGTTAACTGCTGCCTCTTTCCACCAACCAGAGACTCTCTAAAAACACCTAACTGCTACTCTTCTTTTCGATGTCATTTATTTTAACTTTACGTGTAATTTACATGATTATTTTTCATTTGTCAACTCTTTTTTATGATACACTAATAAAAAAGGAGGATGATGCGCAATGAGTCGTGCAACCGAACAAGAAGCTTATGAACTACTAAAAAAACTGGATATCTCTTTTCAAAAAGTCGATCATCCTGCGATTACGTCAGTCAAAAATGTCCCTTTTTCCCTACCTGGTCCGCAAGTAAAAAATCTATTATTGAAATCAAGAAAAGGAAAAAAAATCTATCTTGTCATCTTGCCTGATGAAAAGCATGCCGATTTAAAACAACTAGCTGAACAATTAAAAGAAAAGCGCTTATCTTTTGTTTCTGAAGAACAGCTTCCTGACCTTCTAGGTGTTCCAGCAGGTACAGTGACTCCATTAGCATTGATGCACGACAAAGAGAAAAAAATCCAAGTCGTGATCGATGCTGCTATTGATCGTCAAGATACCGTAGGCTTTCATCCAAATATCAATACCACTACGTTGATCATGGATTTTTCCGACTTTGAAAAGATACTTGTTTACTTAGAACATCTGCCAGTTTATGAAAATTTGTAATGATAGAGTAGTTTTCTTATTTCCCAATCCAAGCGTCTTTTTCTTTATTTAGTACAAAATATATCAGAAATTCTTTTAGCCAATCAAACAATGTAACAACTAGTATGGACACTGAAAACTAGAGTATTCTTCCATAGTTAGCCAAATCCATATTTATTGATTCTACGAAAAGAGGCTGGGACAGAAGCGTTTAACTCCAAGAAATAAGAAGAAATTCACGAAAATTGCTTTTCAAATTTTTGTGAATTTCAGCTTATTTCCGAAGGAGTTGCTTCTGCTTCCGCCGTTTATACGTGTTTAGAGCGTGAGACAAAAGTGTTCTTTGCTTTTGTCCCACGCTCTTTTCAATTATAAAGCGGAATTTTATTTTTTTGCTTTCAGTCATATTTAACAAAAAATATTATATTCTGAATAACAAAAATTATTCTATCTACCCGTGGTGCTAGTTAATTTTAATATTCTAAAGAATATCTCAAAGTTCCTTCAAAACGTCGTTGTACTCGACTTAATAGAACACTGTAAGCCAGTAATATGCTTTCAAATCTACTCTCTAGCCCTTTAACAGAACGTGAGTTGAAATTTTGACAACCTAATTTTTCTAAGGAAGAAAAAACAGTCTCAACTGTTTTTCTTTGTTTTCCAAGTAAGCTGTGGTCTAGTTTTTCTGATTTATCCATGTTTTTACGTGGCGGAACGGATATAGTAATGCCCTTAAGGGCAAGCTTTTCATAGATTTTATGGCTAATATATCCTTTGTCCCCTAGGATATTGGGAAGATTCGCTTCTTCCGATAAAGTCTCTAACACTTTCACGTCATGGACACCTGGATTCGTGATTGAGTAAGTAATCGGAAAGCCAGTATTAGTAACGATCATATGAATTTTAAGACCATAAAAATAAGATTTTTTTGTTGAGTTATAGCCAACTTTGGCTATTTGATTCAATAGTTTTGCTTGTCTATTTCTAACTGGTTTACATAATGGACTAGGAAAACTATCTATAATTCCGACTAGTTCACCTTTGGTGAGCTTCTTGATGAAAAAGTATCGAATAATCTTGATAGTGTAAGCTAAGTTTGAACTTAAGCGAGTGAATCGACTCCTACTAGGAAAGTCACCATTAGGAAATAAGACGGAACAAACCGCTCTATACGTGGCTCTTTGGCTAGTATAGCCATTAATTATGCCCCATATAACACAAGCAATAATCACTGTATCGCGTTGCTTCAGTTGATCAGTATTTCTTCGGTTTTTAATCTTATCTGGTACACAATTGTGGTATATGTTAGAAACAGTTCTCATAATTTCCTTGAATGTTATAAAAGTATCTGTATAATGTTCAGTATATTTTGATGAACGCATATGTAGTCCTCATTTCTTGGGAGTTTTGAGACTACTATATGCGTTTTTTTGTTGATTTACCAACATGTTTAGACATTTTCCTCTAGGAAAAAATTAACTAGCACCACGGGTATTCTATCTAAACTTTTTTATATTTTTGTAAGAATATCCCTGTACAGATAGTTACTATCAATAAACCAATGATTACAGCAAAACTAGATTTTTTACTACTTGTTTTAGGAAGAATGCTTTTTGATTTATTTGTTATCTGTTTAGGTACAGCTCTCTTACTAATATAATTGGTTCTTTGTTCGCTAGATTCCCCTGTATGAGCAAATATTTGCAATTTTTGAGAGAATAGATTTCTAATTTTCTCTCTCTCTGTCTTCTCTGGAAAATTTTTCCACGGTTTTATGTGGTTACCTGGTATAGCTATATTTGTTTTGCCCGGTATATAACTGTTTTTGATGTTATACCCGTCAATTGTCGTACTGTATTCTGGCACGTTGTCTTCCGTTACTGTATAGATGATTTCTTGCCCGTCTTTGTATTTTGGCAGATTTGTGAAACGATAGCGCCAATCATCTTTTTCACTGACTTCTTTGTGTTGGATCGGTTGACCGTCGGCTAATAGATTCACTGTGATCGTTGTCGGTCGTTTGCCGTCTTGATTCTCATTGTCTTCCCATGTTTTTTGTCCTGAGACCTCTTTGGTTTCTGGCACATGGGTATTGGTAATAATGTTGTTTCCATCCTTTGTTTGTTTAACTTCACTGGTATAGCCAGCTACTTTGGTCAACTCTTCCACTCGATAAGTGACAGCTTGACCTTTCGCCTTTTCTGCCAATTCGTTCCATGTGGTCGTCCAGTGATTCTCCTCGCTCAGTTCTACTGCTTCGCCTATTTTTTGGTTATTAGCATACAGCTGGACTTGGATACTTTGAGGTCGTAGCCCGTCTTGGTTATTTCCATCATCCCATACTTTAGTAGCACTTAGGCTAGTTTTGCCCGGTGTATAACTGTTTTTGATGTTATACCCTTCAATCGTCGTACTGTATTCTGGTACGTTGTCTTCCGTTACTGTATAAATGATTTCTTGGCCGTCTTTGTATTTTGGCAGATTTGTGAAACGATAGCGCCAATCATCTTTTTCACTTACTTCTTTGTGTTGGATCGGTTGACCGTCGGCTAATAGATTCACTGTGATCGTCGTCGGTCGTTTGCCGTCTTGATTCTCATTGTCTTCCCATGTTTTTTGTCCTGAGACTGAAATGACTTCTTTATTCTCATTGGTAACGACTAGCCCGTTTTCAATTTTTTGATAACCTGAAGGGACGTAATCATTTCCGTTTTGGTCTACTTCTTGCACTTTAAACGTATATTCGTTTCCGCTATCATCATACTGTTGGATATCTTCCCAAGTCACTGAAGTTATTCCATTATCTAATCGTTTTGTTTCTGCATCAGGAACTGGTTCCCAATTGTTTGTACTTGCTCTGAATAATTTGAAATAAATACTTGGTCTGGGAGTGGTTCCACCGTTCCAAATTTTAGTTGCTGTGATGTTCGTAACCTTTTTCTTGTTATAAATAGGTAAACTGACTCCCTCTGTATCATTTTCGTTTATGGAGAATTTGAGTTCATTTGAACTTAGTGGATCAAAATCAATCCAATTGGGTGCTTCTTTTTCTTTTACAACATAATCTCCTACTTGCAGACCTTTGATACTAACTTCTCCCTGTTCATTCGAAGTCAATAGGATACTAGACTGTCCTTGAATAGGCTGTTCATCTGCTCGTCTTAATTCGAAAGTCACATTTGGGATACCAATCTCTGTGCCATTGATATATTTGAAAATCTTCAATTCGCCTCTAACTGTACCGTTGACTCCACCAGAAGCTGAAATATTTTTAACTGTATGATTGAAACTTTCTCCATCAACAGCAGGTTTATTAACTTCTTTAAACCAAGCTTTCGAATGATTCTCAAAACTTGTTTGTTCTGGTTCTTCTATGATCGTCTTATAACTCACCATTATTATTCTAAGATTGACAAAGTTTTTTGGTATAGTTATTTCAATGTAATTATCATTTACTGAAAAATCAAATGTAGCACCGGGGAAATCTTGTAAAAATTGTTGGATTCCCTCTTCTCCTCTGTAAACTTTCTGTTCACCTAAGTGTATTTGATTAATTTCAAACGCACTTGGATCTAATCTTTGTCCACTTTGGATTTCATCGCTGATTTTAACTGGTTGTTCAACGTAAGTGCCGTTATTGTTAATATTCAAAAACCATCGAATGTGCTCAGTATCTTCAGGAAGCATGTCTCCTGTTTTATAATAAAAAACGCTAGAAGAAGAACCAGAAGCTGGCTTTGTCACATTTACAGTAGCCGTTTTGTCACCGCTCGTCACGGTGAATGGCCCCGTATTTTCTTCACCAGTATCGGTTACGTTTCTGGCCTGTATCTCAAATTGCCCCCAACCTTCTACTGAGTCTATGTTTTTAATATTTTCATTAAATACAACCTGTGCAGAATCTTTTCTGACCGTTAAAGTTCCAACATTTTTATTTTCAATCATTAATGGGATTTCTTTTTGAAATCCTTCACCGCGAATATTTCCTTCACTTGGCCAATTGATCCAAAGATAATCACCTGGCTGGATGTCTTTTTTTTTTTCGTCAAACGAGAATTTTACTTTTATGTTTCCTCCATCTGTAATATTCGTTGGATCCACGGTCAACGAAGTGACATTACTGCTGATATCTCTGCCTGAATCCGCATAGACATGAACAGGAATCAGTGATGTTATATTAGTAATAATAAATAACATTGATAAAATAATATTTCTACACTTTTTCATTTTTTCTATCTCCCCTATTTTAACTAAAAATAAAACCTACCATATCATCTCTCAAAAATCCTTTCTTCAATTCCTCCCCACTCATTTCCAATCTTTTAACTAAAAAATTGATAGTTATTTTACAAATATTTATAAAAAATAAATATGCCAAAAAACTGTTTTTACAAGGTTTTTCCTAATGCAAATTATTTTTTCGCATATATTCATTTTATTTTACTTATTGCTTTCATTTTTTCAATCTATATTTCCAATTTTTAACTTACAAAAATGCAACGTGCATAAATAACTATAGTTGCATAAAATATTCTTTTAATTAGCATTATTATTTTATAACAGCTGTTTTTATGTTAAATAAAGAATAAAACACAATATAAAAAATACAGACTTTGTTCAAATAAACGAACTTAGCCTGTATTCTGTGATTGACGCTACTTTTTAATTCATTGAGATGAATAATCCATTTTTATAAATGCCCAAAAGTAATCGGTGCCGAAGCCATTCCTCGACCTAATTCTTTTTCAAATTTTCCTATTGTTGATATCTCCATATAAAACGGTGAGACTGGTTTAGACAATTCTCCCTTGATTGCTAACGGACGTAAACTACGTTCCAAATTATTCATGACTTTAGGATAATACTGACCTTTTTCTAAGCCTGTTTTTGCTTCTATCAGAAGTATACGTTCCTTTTCATTGATCTCTGGATTTAAAACGAGATCATATAATTTTAGTACCATGTTTTCTATTTCTTCACTTTTAGACATCACGATTTCCTCCCAGAAATATTTTTCTCCCCACTACATTCTATACACAAATTATACGCCATTTTTAGTGGTTTTTAAATCACACAGACATAAAGAAAAAAGACAGATACCCAACCAGGGTATCTGTCTTTTGCTTTATGCCAGCTATAGGGATCGAACCTACGACCTACGCGTTACGAGTGCGTTGCTCTACCAACTGAGCTAAGCTGGCCTTATCCAAAAGAAATTATATACTCTATTTGGCTGATTGTAAAGAGTTCGATGGAAAATTAGTTTAATTTCATGATATTTTTCATAAAACGTGGTATAATTGATGTGAAAGGCAGGTTTTATGAAAATGGCAACTTTTGGAAAATTTGATACAACTATCGTACCATCGGAAATTGGTGAAAAATTCAAGATCAATACTCACGTAATGTTCACGATTCACGGCAAGCCGCAAACTGGAACGATTTCAAAACAATTGAAAAATTCCGCTGTTGTTGAGATTGATGAAACTGCAGAAAATGCGAACTTGATGACGCAAAGCAAGGGTGTAGTAATCGTTAACTACAAAGAACTTAAAAAGATTTGAATTTGACCATCTCTGCATTTTTGGGATGGTTTTTTTATATACAAACGAAAGCTGTGAAAAAGCTGCTCTGCCTCAAACATTAAAAATGACCAAAAAGGATGTGACAAAAGTTGTGTCACATCCTTTTTCATTTTCACTTATTTTGTACCAAACAAACGGTCACCCGCATCCCCTAGTCCAGGAACGATATAACCATGTTCATTCAATTTTTCATCTAGAGAAGCTGTATAGATATCAATATCAGGATGCGCTTCTTGCAAAGCTTTTACTCCCTCAGGTGCTGCTACCAAACAAACGAATTTGATGTTCGACGCGCCACGTTCTTTCAATGCATCGATTGCCATGATTGCTGATCCGCCTGTTGCCAACATTGGATCTACTACAAACAACTGACGTGCATCAATGTCTTCTGGAAGTTTGACGAAATATTCATGTGGCTCAAATGTTTCTTCATCTCGATAAAGACCGATATGGCCCACTTTAGCAGCTGGAATCAATTCCAAGATACCATCAACCATTCCGATACCTGCACGCAAGATTGGAATAATCGCTACTTTTTTACCGGACAACGTTTTTTGTGTTGTTTCAGTGATCGGTGTTTCGATCACGATGTCTTCCAACGGCATATCCCGTGATACTTCATATGCCATCAACATAGCGATTTCATCGACTACTTCACGAAAAACCTTTGTTCCGCAGTTTTTGTCCCGAATAATAGTTAGTTTGTGTTGAATCAATGGATGATCGATCACTTGAAATTTGCCCATTTTTTAAGCTCTCCTTTGTTCTGTCGTTTCTTTTTAATTGTAAAACAAAATCAAGTGATTGACTAGTCAAACTCGCCATTTTTCCTAAGAAAATCCTTTTTTGAAAAGAAGTTTTCCTGCTGACAAGCAAAGCTTATTCTTTTTCCATGATCCAAGAAGTAGATAATGCCATTGCTGCACGCGCTGCCTTTGTCTGATCCATAGCATTTACCATGACGAAATCATGGATGATTCCTTGGAAGCGTACTTGTGTAACAGGAACCCCTGCATCACGAAGTTTGCGTGCATAAGCCTCGCCTTCCTCTCTTAATACATCCGCTTCTCCTGTCAAAATCATTGCTGGAGGTAGATCTTTTAGTTCATTCAGGTCTGCTCTCAAAGGCGAAGCTGTGATTTCAGCACGTTCTTCTTCATTCGTCGTATATTGATCCCAAAACCATCTCATTCCATCTCTCGTCAAAAAATAGTTTTCTCCGAATTCATGATAGGTATCTGTATCAAAATCAGCGTTGGTAACTGGATAATACAGCAATTGTTTAGATATTGGGAGCCCTTTTCGTTCTTTTGTTAAGATCGTCATGACTGTAGCCATGTTACCACCTACTGAATCTCCTGCAACAATTAGATTCTCGAGATCCAGATTTTTTGACTTGGCTAATTTATTCAGCTGTTGCAACACAGCATAATTTTGTTCAATTGCTGTTGGATATTTCGCTTCAGGTGATCGACTATATTCTGGAAAGACAACGACAGAATTCGTGCGGACCGAAAGTTCTCTTATCAATTTATCATGGGTTTGAGCACTGCCAAAGACCCAACCAGCTCCATGGATATAAAAAATAACTGGTAATTTATCTATATTTCCTTCTGGTCGTACAAAACGAATATTGATTTTTCCCCATTCGCCAGTATCTACCATCAAGTCTTCAATATCAACGGAATATTTGTTCACAGGTGATCCTTGTACTTCTTCCAGTAATGCTCTTCCTTCTTCCGGTGCTAGTTCATAGATTCGCGGATGAGGTGCATTTGCATCACTGAATGCTATGGCTTCCTTTTCTAACGAGATACGATCAGTCATGACTTTTCCTCCCTGAGATTTAATGTGAAGACTAAAATTACACCTCATATACTAGAGAGCATCATCGATATTGTCAAAGAATCCGTTTTCTCCAAAAAAAATAAACAGAAAAGTCCAGCATTGAACTTTTCTGTTTTATATGGAATTTAAATTTTTATTTTTTGTGCAATGGAAATTTTTCAGTTAATTCGCGTACACCTGTTTTGACTTCGTCTAGTTGAGCATTGTCGCCTTTTGCTTGTAATGCTTTGACAACTAATTCAGCCACTTTTACAGCATCTTCTTCTTTGAATCCGCGAGTAGTGATTGCTGGTGTACCGATTCGGATGCCGCTTGTTTTGAATGGACTTAGTGTTTCAAAAGGAATCGAGTTTTTATTTACCGTGATATTCACACTGTCCAAAATACTCTCTGCTTCTTTTCCATTTATACCTAACTCACGAACATCGATCAGCATCAGATGATTATCTGTCGCTCCTGAAATGACTCTTGTTCCGATTGCTTGATTGAATACTTTGACCATTGCTTTTGCATTGGCAATGATTTGTTCACTATATTCTTTAAATGCAGGATCTAGTGCTTCTTTGAATGCCGCTGCCTTCCCAGCAATCACATGCTCTAGAGGTCCGCCTTGAATACCTGGGAAGACCGCACTATTGATTTTTTTCGCTAATGCTTCATCGTTTGTCAAAATCATGCCGCCTCGAGGTCCGCGCAATGTTTTGTGAGTGGTAGTCGTTGTGATATCTGCATAAGGAACTGGATTAGGATGAAGTCCTGCTGCTACTAATCCTGCGATATGTGCCATATCTACCATCAGTTTTGCGCCTACTTCATCTGCGATTTCTCTGAATTTCGCAAAATCGATCGTTCGTCCATAAGCACTGGCACCTGCTACAATCAATTTTGGTTGATGTTTTCTAGCTAAAATACGTACCACATTATAATCAATAACTTCTGTTGTCGGATCAACACCGTAAGCAACAAAGTGATAGGTTTTGCCACTGAAGTTGACTGGTGATCCATGTGTTAGATGTCCGCCTGCGGAAAGATCCATTCCTAAGATCGTGTCCCCTGGTTCTACCAAAGCGAGATAAGCAGCCGTGTTGGCTTGAGAGCCGGAGTGAGGTTGGACGTTCGCAAATTTTGCTCCGAATAATTCTTTTGCACGGTCAATCGCTAAATTTTCAACGATGTCGACAAATTCACATCCACCATAATAGCGATGCCCTGGATAACCTTCTGCGTATTTATTTGTCAAAATACTTCCTTGCGCAGCCATCACTGCTTCGGAGACAAAGTTTTCAGAGGCAATCAGCTCCAAATTATGTTCTTGTCTTTCTTCTTCTTTGGCGATCGCAGCCCAAAGATCAGGGTCAAACGTTTTGTAATCTACCACAAACAACAGCTCCTTTTTATTTTCCTACAATTTTATTTTTCCCATCAAAAACAAATTGCCAAATATTCGTATCTCTTCTATTTACACTTCGTTTTTCGTTCACTGATAGAAGATTTACTTGATAGCATTGTATCATACTAAAAGAATGCGGCAATAACCAATTGATCATTTTTCAAAATAATTTTGCCCAGCTGCTTTTTTCAAGCGATTCATATAAGCATTCCCCAATCCAGTTTCTGGATATACTTGTACAAAAATCAAATCTAATCCAAGTGTTGGTTCATCTAATCCTCTTAGACCTGCAAACAATCCTTTAGCCGCCGCTTCTACTGAGTTGTCGTTATACATATAAACAGCTGCAGTATCTGTCCGCACTTGATCCGCAATTTCGGGGCTTGCTATGACACCTGCACGGATCTTCTTATTTTTTGCCCATTGAACTGCAATTGACCAATCGCTATCTCTGACCATCAGAACACGTGTATCGGGTGAGTAGTGTTTGTATTTCATCCCAGGCGCTTTTGGTGTTTCATTTTCTTTTACAAGATGCTGATCAACAGCAACAGGAGATCCGATGACTGCTTCGATTTGTTCTTTCGTTACTGCACCTGGTCGTAAGATCATAGGCATGGCTGTTGGATTACTTAAATCAAGAACAGTGGATTCTACACCAATTCGCGTAGCTCCATCCTCAATGATCCCGGTAATTTTTCCTTGTAGATCATGGAATACATGATCTGCAGTTGTCGGACTTGGTTTTCCCGACGTATTTGCACTTGGACCGACAAGCGGAACCCCTGAAAGTTCGATTACTTCTAGTGTTTTTTTGTTATCCGGCATACGAAATGCAGCTGTGGATAATCCTCCTGTTACAACTGAGGGCAAGGTGTCTTTTTTGATTTTAAATATCAAAGTTAGTGGTCCAGGCCAGAAGTTCTTCACAATCTTCTCTGTTTCTGGATGAAAGTTGTCCACATACTCTTTTACTTGTTCAAAAGAGGCGACATGGACGATCAATGGATTGTCTTGAGGTCTTCCTTTTACAGAAAACACTTTCTTGACAGTATTGGGCAATAGAGCATTGGCGCCCAATCCATACACTGTTTCAGTAGGAAAAGCAACAAGTTCTCCTGCTTTCAGTGCTTTGGCTGCCTCTTTTAATTCAGTTTCATCATAACGTTTCGTTTCCACAGTTTATCCACAACCCCTTTTTCATACATTCTTGTTTTATCCAACTTTATCCTCAAGTTTTCCACTGTCTGTGGATAATCCATTTGTCAATAGTGGACAAACTTGTTGATAAGCCAAAAAGTCGTTTACATCCTTGTCAAATTAGTGTTTTTTTATAATAAAAAAACAAATAAAAATTTTTTCATCCACAACTTCAACTGTAGACTTGGATCATTCGTTCATTACCAAAAAGATCCTTTTTTATCGCTACTTTTTTATCTGGAAATGCTTGCTGGAATATTTTTTTTACTGCTTCACCTTGGCGAAATCCGATTTCTAAAAAAATCGTTCCATTTGGTTTTAGTACGCTTGGTGCTTCAACTGCTATTTTTTCATAAACAGCTAATCCATCGTTCTCCGCAAAAAGGGCCATCTTAGGTTCGAATGACCGGACACTCTCATCCATCAGTTCCCATTCATTCCGACTGATGTACGGCGGATTAGAAATAATCACATCAAATCGCCGATCCTGTACTGGTTCCAATGTATTCCCATGGTAAAAACTGATTTTCGTTCCTTCGTGCTGAGCATTTTCTTTCGCGACTTCTAACGCTTCTTCAGAAAGATCTACGGCAGATACATGCCAATTTTTTCTTGCTGCTTTCAAACTAATAGCAATCGCCCCAGTACCTGTCCCAATATCTATCACTTCCAATGGTACATCAGGCGTCTCGTCTAAACACCACTCCACTAACTCTTCTGTTTCTGGTCGAGGAATCAGTGTTGCTTCGGTTACCTTCAACCGATGATCATAAAAATCTGCATATCCTAGCAAATACTGAGGCGGATGATCTGCAAGCAGAAGTCGCAGATCTGTTTCGATCAACTGTTGTTCTTCTTCTGAAATCTCTTCGTTCATATGAAGGAGCCAATCAAGTTTTTTCCATTGTTTCCGTTCCAAAAATAAAAATTGGATACTGTATGCTTCTTTTCCATGATCCTCTAAAAAAGAAGAAGCCCGTGACAGGACTTCTCGATAGGTCATTTTACCCATTTTGCATAGCTTCCAGTTTTGATGTTTGATCATACATGATCAATGCATCAACGATTTCATCTAATTTCCCTGCTAAAATCTGATCTAATTTTTGGATAGTTAATCCGATACGGTGATCAGTCACGCGATTTTGCGGGAAATTATATGTCCGAATCCGTTCTGAACGATCCCCAGTTCCGACTGCTGATTTTCGATTGGCATCATATTCACTTTGTGCTTCTTGTTGGATCTTATCATACACACGAGCACGCAAGATTTTCATTGCTTTTTCACGATTCTTGATCTGAGAACGTTCATCCTGCATAGCAACGACGATCCCTGTTGGTAAGTGAGTCAAACGTACAGCAGATGCTGTTTTATTGACGTGCTGTCCGCCAGCACCTGAAGCATGATAGATATCTGTGCGGATATCTTTGTCTTCAATATCGATCTCTACTTCTTCAGCTTCTGGCATCACGACAACTGTTGCTGTGGAAGTATGGATACGCCCTTGCGATTCAGTTGAAGGAACACGTTGGACACGGTGTGCACCACTTTCATATTTTAATTTCGAATAAACATTCTCTCCGGTAATCATCATGATCACTTCTTTGTATCCACCGATTCCGGTAACGTTCGCTTCCATCACTTCTGTTTTCCAACCTTGCGCTTCAGCATACTTTTGGTACATATTGAAAAGATCACCCGCGAATAAGGCTGCTTCGTCTCCACCTGCTGCTCCACGGATTTCCATGATGATATTTTTATCGTCATTTGGATCTTTTGGTAAAAGCAGGATCTTGATTTTTTCTTCTAAGACTTCTTTTTCTTTTTTTAACTCAGATAATTCTTCTTTTGCTAATTCAGCCATTTCATCATCCAGTTTTTCACCAAGCAGTTCTTCTGTATCGGTGATTCCTTGTACTACTTCTTTATAACGACGATAAACTTCGACTGTTTCGCGCGTGTTTGCTTCTTCTTTTGAAAGCTGCATAAAGCGCTTTGTATCAGAAATCACTTCTGGGTCGCTTAAAAGTTCTCCAAGCTCTTCATAACGGTCTTCAATTGATTGTAATTGATCGTACATGCTTATTCTCCTTCTGTAATCATTGATGGATGAAAGTAATGTTTTCGACAAACGGGGTAATAAGCTTCATTTCCGCCAATTTGCACTTGATCGCCTTCATAAACAGGTTTCCCATCAATATAATGTAAATTCATGATTGCTTTTTTGTGGCAGAACCAACAGATCGTTTTCATTTCTTCAATCTTGTCTGCGTAAAGCAATAAATATTTTGATCCTTCAAATAACTCGTTTCGAAAATCATTTTTCAAACCAAACGCCATAACCGGAATATCCAATTCATCCACGATTCTCGTAAAAGCAATGACATGTTTCTTTTTTAAGAACTGCGCTTCATCGATCAGCACACAATAGGGTTTGCTTTCCATGTTCTGAATCACGTCAAATACGTCTGTTTCTTCAAATATCGGCATTGCTTCACGTTTCAGTCCGATTCGGCTTGAAACAACGCCTAAACCATCTCTCGTATCAATACCGCTTGTCATCAAGACAACTGGTTTGTTTTGTTCTTCATAATTATGAGCGACTTTTAGGATCTCGATCGTCTTGCCGCTATTCATTGCGCCATACTTAAAAAATAGTTGTGCCATGCTCTTTTTCACCTTCCAGTTTGTTCCTATGGTATTATACTTGATTTTCAACATTTTTTACAGTGAGAATTTTCATCAAGCACAGATTATCGTTCAAATCCCTTGCTTACTTTTGTTCCAACTTTTTGACAGGAACTAAATAAGGCGATCCATTTCTCTCATCTTTCTGGAAAAATTTCTGTCCTTGAAAATTCTTAGGAGTTATAAAAATAAGTACATCCGCTAAATACTTTCTTTTTGAATTGAGTATAGCATGTTTTCTTTCTTTTCACGTGCTATAATAAGTTAAAATTCCAAAGTTTTATGTAAGGAGCTATTTGATGACAAAAAATATTTTTGATTCCATCGCTAACCATTATGATTCCCCTGACCGTCAAGCATTAGCCAAAATTATTCGCGAAGAACTAACTACTTATCTACCGCGCGACAGCCACCAAAAAGTCCTGCTGGATTATGGAGGCGGAACTGGGCTTGTGAGTTTACCGCTTGCGGAAAGATTCAAAGAACTGATCATTGCCGATGCTTCAGAAACTATGTTGAAAATGGCAGAAGAAAAGATCCAAGCAGCAGATCTGAAAAATGTCCGCACGATCCACGCTGATGCCTCTGTCGAATTTCCTGCTGTCCCCTTCTATCACTCGTACTTTTGCACATTCCCGATACAGAGACTATTCTCATGAAACTTTACGAACTTTTAGCTCCTGGCGGTCAACTGATTATTGTAGATTTTGACAAGAATGAACAAATCAGTCATCCGAAAGTCCATAATGGTTTTACCCAAGAAGAATTGAACGATCGATTGAAAAAAACTGGCTTTGTCTCTACTGCTAGTCATACTTTTCATCGTGGAGAAAAGCTATTCATGAATAAACATGCGTCGCTTTTCTTATCCATCAGCCAAAAAGATTAAAAAGAAGCTGTGACAAAAATATGTCACAGCTTCTTTTTTCGTTTAAACGGTGTTCCAAAAGCAGCTTCTTATTTCTTGAAGCTGACCACTTCTGTCACAACCTCTTCTTTTTATTTTTTCATCAAATGATTTTGATTTCTGAAAGAGGCCAGTAGCGGAAAACAACTTTGCCTTGGATCATATCTTTGTCGACTAACCCAAACATTCGGCTGTCTTTTGAAATCAAACGGTTATCCCCCAGAACAAGATACTTTCCTTTCGGCACAGTATATTCAAAATCGCTCGTAAAGGTAGAGGCACTTTCTGCTTGTGCTTGGAACCCTGAACTATAAGCATACTCTCCTTGTAACTTATCTTTTGAAAATTCTTTTTTGAACTTATCTAGATAAGGCTCATCATACTTTTTGCCATTAATGGTCAACTGGTCATTTTCCATCTTGACTGTGTCCCCAGGCATACCAATGATTCGTTTAACGATCATTCGTTCTTCATCCCCTGGTTCCTTCGTAGTAATAATGTCCATTCGTTCATAGTTCGAGATTTTAGATGAAATCAGTCGTTGTCCATCACTTAATGTAGGGTCCATCGAATGTCCGTTTACAGTGACTGGTGTAAACACGTACACTCTAGCTAATAAAATAGCCGCTAATACAAGGATCAGAATCCCCCAATTTTTCAAAAATTCTTTCACAGCTTACCTCCTACTTATATTTCCTCGTTATTTATTACATTTTTTTACGATATTTCGTTGTACTCTCTTTATTCTACAATGTTTATAAATGAAAGGAAAGAATAAGTGACGTGTTCGTTCTATTTTTCTCGTTATATAAAAAAGGGGCATGACAAAAGTCATGTCACATCCCCTTATGAATGTCTTCTTCTTTGGCTCCGACTATAAACAACTTGTTCTTCTTGTGATTGTGCTTTTTTTGCAATTAATTTCAGGCGATAAGGCTCATGATAACGCAACCCGTCTTTGACAAAATCACCGCCAACGATGAACAATCCGACAGGTTCCAATGTGTCTTCTGTTGAGCTCAGTCGAATGGTCCCTACTTTTTCCATGTCCGAGTAGCTTCGTCCAATATTTAGAACATACTCTTTCTCACCTGTTTTCTTGACATAGTAATAAGGATACAATGTATTTCTGTCGACCAAAAATCCATCCATGCGACCGAGTTCATTTGTTTTGATCTCACCATTTCCAATCAAATACCGCATATTCTCGGCTAATTTCAATTGGTAATCTTCGTCATACGAAACCATGACCTCTTGTGTATTCACTTTATCGATCGAATTTCCATTATTGATCGTTTCTTCTGTCTGGATGTTGAACGCTTCATCAGGCAAATACTTCACAAAAAGCTGCGTGACATCGGCTTTCGTGTTTTTATCTAAAAAGTAATAAAATACATTTAAAACAGTAAAATAAACAAGCACTAGAAATGCAAGTCCATATAAGAAAAATTGAAGATAGTTTTGGTTTTGCCAAAGTCCATAAACAATTCTCAATAAATAAAGCGTGGGAATCACACTTAAAATCGTATATCCACGGTTAAGATATTTAGGACTGATGTCTAAATAGCCAAGGAATTTATGCACCCCGTTGATAAGGTCTAGTAAAAATGTCATTGAGAATCACCTGCTTGCTGGTTATACGCTTGGGTATTTCCTGAATCTTGGTTTTGCTGTGCTGTACGTGCTGCATCATCATTTTGCGTGTTATCATCTACAGTCGTACTGCTTGGTATCGTTTCGGAGCTAGCACTTGTATCCGGACTTGTACTTGGATTGGTTGAATCCGATGGAGTGCCATCTGGTACCGTATTACTTGTTTCGCTTGAGCTGTCAGTTGTATATGTCTCATCATACGACGAACTAGTTGTTGTATCGTCCCATGTACTTGTCGTAGTGGTTTCATTCAAACTTTCCGTTGTTGTTGGTTCAGATGTCGAGACTGAAGTAGTTGGTGTTGTTTCTTCTACAGTACTAGAACTTGAACTTGGTGCACGGTAGCTGGAACTATTCACAATACCTGTAGTAGTCGCGACAATCGTCGAGATTGTTAATACAGCGATTGGCTTCAAAATAGGTGCTACTTTTCGCATCTTATCTCTTCCTTCATTGAAATTTATTCTTGTTTCCTTACTTTACTACGGACAAATTATACAGTCTACCTTATTTCTATCATAAATTCTTTATTTTTTTCTTACGTTTTTCCGAAAGATTTCTTTAATTTTCATCCAAAACTACGGTCGATGTTTTTAAGTAAGCTTTTGCTTCCCGATTGATTTTTTTCAGATCACATCCTTGCTGCTTGGCAGCGAACACGCAACCACAATAACATTGGCGATAGATATCATACTCTTTGCACATTTGCAAAGAGCGTTCATAGCCTTTGTTTTTCTTGAAATCACTTGGCAAATATCGTGTCCCGTAAATCTTTTGGATATCCATTCCGATTTGATTGATCAAGGCTGCATTTTTCTTTGGTGAGATCGTCAGGGCACTTCCAAAATAATCGTATCCTAGTTCTTGCGCTTTTTGCGCAACAAGATCTAATCGCGTATTGAAGCATGCACTACAGCGAGCACCACCTTCTTTTTCGTCTTCAAGATGGTTGGTTAAAACCATTTTGGTGAATTCACTTGGACGGTATTCATCAACAATCAGCGCTACATGATGGTCAGTTTTCTCATTAAATTGGTCTACAAATCGTTTTTGTTCATGTAATCTCCGCAAATACTCACTTTTAGGATGGATATTCGAATTTGAAAAAAATAACGTGATATCTGCATACTGAGACATGAATTCCAATGTGTGCGTACTGCAAGGAGCACAGCATGTATGTATTAATATCTTAGGCTTTACTTCTTCTTTCTCCCATTGCATGATCATTTTTTTCAGAACTGTATCATAATTTATTTTTTGATTTTTCATTTTTTCTACGATTTGTTGGGCATTGATCAATTTGTTATTCCTCCTCCTTCTTTTTTCTAGGATTTGCTTTATTATAAGCCATTTCTATTTTAATCGAAAGCTGTATTGTTATCTGTTCAATAATTTCTTTGAGTATTCCTGATTCCCCTTGTATACTGGTAGAAACGACTATTGTCAGGAGGATAGTACTGTGCATGTTGATTTATTCTTTCAAAGGCTGCAGCGGCGAGGACAAAAGTTTGCTGCCAATCATTTCTCATCGATCCAAATCATCGTTTTTTATTATATATTGATGACGGTCTTATCACTCGTTCTATTTTATCTGCCGATTTTTCGCGAACCAGATAGCCATGTTTCTTTTGTGGACATGCTGTTCATGGCAATCAGTACAGTGAGTGTGACTGGACTATCGACTTTTGATATCAATTCTGTGTTCAATGATAACGGCATTATACTGCTGGAAATATTATTTCAAGTTGGTGGTTTGGGGATCATGATGATTTCTACTGCTTTTGTCATTTTTTCTAAACGACGAATCACATTGAAACAGCGGCAGCTGATCATGACGGATATGAATCAACCGCGTTTGTCTGGTATCGTCCGACTGATTCGGATCACTTTTGCTATTTTAATCTGGTTTCAATTACTTTTTGGGACATTCTTTTCTATTTATTTTTATTACAGAGGCTATTTTGATCGTTGGCGTGATGCCGTTTTTTATGGTTTTTATCAGGCGGTATCGGCTGTCACGAACTCTGGATTTGACGTCACTGGGGATTCCATCAAGCCCTTTGCACATGACTATTTTTTCTTGATTCTGATCATGTTTTTGATTTTTGTCGGCGGAATTGGTTTTCCTGTATTGATGGAGTGCCGGGAGTGGCTGTTATATAAACGTTCCAGTGCAAAGCTTCCATTTCGTTTTTCCTTGTTTACCAAATTAGCTGTGTTGGCTTTTGTCATCTTGTTCGTTTCGGGAACTATCTTAATTTATCTATTGGAAAAGGACCATTTATTCCAAGATTCCAGTATGAGTGTCAAATGGATCAATTCGATGTTTTATTCGATCACGACTCGTAATGCCGGTCTCCAGATTCACGATTTGAGTGATTTTCAGATTACGACACTGATTATTTTTTCTTTACTGATGTTTATCGGATGCAGTCCTAGTTCTGTAGGAGGCGGGATTCGAACAACTACTGTAGCGATCATCGGTTTGTATCTATACTCCTTCCTCAAGAGTGAGGATAATATCAATATTTTTGGACGAAGAATCGAACAAGATGATGTGCGAAAGTCAGTCGTTGTCTTTATGCTTTCTCTTGGTATGTGTTTCTTTTGTATCGTTTTTTTATCTGCTACAGAGGAACAAACACTGATCTCGATCATCGTCGAAGTAACTTCTGCTTTTGGAACAACTGGTTTGTCCTTAGGAATTACCGGCGACTTGTCTGTTGTAGGGAAAATTACGATTGCTGCCCTGATGTTTATTGGGCGGATTGGAATGCTGTATACATTGATGCTGTTCGTACCAAAAGAAACCCGAGATCTGGGCTATGAATATCCAAGTGAGAAAATCATTATTGGTTAATAATGAAAAGACCGATGAGGAGTAATAAAATCACAGCAGCTTGAAACAATCATTTTGTTTCAAGCTGTTTTTTTGTTAAATCATGCGGTTTTGTCCGATTTCATGCACTTTCAGCCGTAACCTTTTCTTAAGAATAAGAAAAGCAATTTAACCTTTTTTTCAACATATGGTATGATTAGTTGAATTTATTCGTCAGCAAATCGTTTTTGGAGGTTACATAATGGGAATACGCAGTCATTTTGCGATTGCAGTTGGGAAAACGTCGCAATGGGCATTAAAAACTTTTTTTAAAGGCGGATCAAGTTTACCAGGTAAACTAGCGCTGAAAGTCGATCCACATATACTAGATAGCTTGGCAAAAGACTACCAAGTCGTCGTTGTTACCGGAACAAACGGTAAAACATTGACTACCGCTTTAACAGTCAATATTTTGCGCCAGCAATTCGATGAAGTTCTAACCAACCCTACTGGTGCGAATATGGTACAGGGAATTGTATCGACTTTCTTGCAGGCAAAACCAAAAAAAGGACAGAAAAAATTTGCTGTCCTAGAAATAGATGAAGCAAGTTTGAGCAAAGTCACAGAATATATGAAACCAGAACTATTTTTATTTACAAATATTTTCCGTGATCAAATGGATCGGTATGGAGAAATTTATACGACCTATAAAATGATTGTAGACGGTGCTGCAAAGTCACCAAATGCAACGATTATCAGTAACGGTGATTCACCGATCTTCAATTCGATCGAAACAGTTAATCCTAGAAAATATTATGGCTTTGACCATGAAGAAGATCGTGAACAAATGGCGCATTACAATACAGACGGTGTCTTGTGTCCAAATTGTCATCACATCCTGCATTATAAAATGATCACTTATGCAAACTTAGGAAAATATTACTGTCCAAATTGTGACTTCAAACGACCTGAACTGGATTACCGATTGACTGATATGGTACGGATGGACAATGTTTCAGCAGATTTTGTGATCGATGGTCATGAATATGGAATCGAAGTTGGTGGTATGTATAACGTCTACAACGCTTTAGCAGCTACTGCAGTGGCGGAGTACTTCAATGTCGATCCTGATAAAATCAAACAAGGGTTAGGATATGACGAGAAAGTGTTCGGCCGACAAGAAGTCATCAATATCAATGGAAAAAAATGTACATTAGTACTTGTCAAAAATCCTGTAGGTATCAATCAAGTAATCGATATGATTGGTCTAGCTCCTTATCCATTTTCTTTAGTGGCTTTATTGAATGCCAATTACGCAGACGGAATCGATGTCAGCTGGATTTGGGATGGTAATTTTGAAAACTTTGCCGATATGGATATCCCAGCCGTTATTTCTGGAGGAGACCGTCATACAGATATGACTTTACGTCTGAAAGTTGCCGGGATTCCAGAAAATAAATTGACAGAAACAAAAGAATTACCAGAAGTAATCGAAAAAATCAAAGAATTGCCAACTGAACATGTCTATATCTTAGCTACTTACACTGCTGTATTGCAGCTGCGTAAAGAACTAGCGGCTCAAGGATTTATCAAAGGAGGAATGAATCGTGGCTAATTATGAACTCAATATCGCCCACCTTTATGGAAATTTGATGAACACATATGGCGATAACGGAAACCTTTTGATGTTGAAATATGTAGCAGAAAAAATGGAGGTTTCTTGCCATACGGAGATCGTTAGTATACATGAACCTTTTGATGCTGATAAATATGACCTGGTTTTCTTTGGCGGTGGTCAAGACTTTGAGCAACTGATCATTTCAAAAGACATCCAGAAAAAGAAAGATTCTTTGATCAACTATATCGAAAATGATGGTGTCATGTTAGCCATTTGCGGTGGTTATCAATTGCTAGGTCACTACTACATGGGAGCCAACGGAGAAAAGATCCAAGGTATCAGTGCACTGGATCACTACACATTAAGTCAGGAAAATAACCGGTTTATCGGTGACATTGTCATCCATAATGAAGAATTCAATGAAACTTATTATGGATTTGAAAACCACAATGGTCGGACTTTCTTAGGTGAAGGTGAACGGCCTTTGGGGAAAGTGGTACAAGGTCAAGGAAACAATGGGGAAGATCAATCCGAAGGTGTCATTTACCGAAATGTCTTCGGTTCTTATTTCCACGGACCTATCCTTGCAAGAAATGAGAAATTAGCAGCTCGCTTGATCCGCCTAGCTTTAGAACAACGTTACGGTAAAGAGTTGGACCTGCCCTATCTTGAAGGACAAACAGCCTAGTTATTCGAAAAAGGGGAATGTGACAAAAGTTGCGTCACATTTCCCTTTTTCGTATCCTATTTTAAGCGACTTGCTTGGCATAACGGTTCACGTTTTGCTTGATATTCCCAATTGTTTTCGGATCATTGATTCCTGTGACTTCTTGGATCAATTGTTCCAAGTTTTCATGGATCTTCATTTCATGCAGTTGACGGCTTTGTTCATCTTCAGGATCATAGTAATTAAAAATAATACCCATTGTTGCCGTCAAATGTGGACAAGTCAAGTTATGTTCTTGCAGTTCTCTCACTGGCCGTGTAAACCGTTCTTGATAACCTAGCTTACGTAATGGTGTCCGAGCGACACGTGTGATCGCATCAGAGATATATTTGTTTTGGAAGCGATGGATGATTTTTTCAATATACGCATGATGCTGCTCTGCATCAAACCCCCATTTGGCAATCAGCAAACTTCCTGTTTCCTGCAGAACTGATTTTAATTGTGCCACAACTAACGCATCTTGCATTGCTTCATCAATGGTCTGGTAACCTAACAAGGCACCTGTATAAGCGACAGTCGCATGACCAGTATTGACACTAAATAATTTGCGTTCGATATATGGTTCTAGATCATCTACATATAAAACCCCTTTTAATTGGATTTCTTTATTTTTTCTTTGGCTATCGTCAATGACCCATTCCTTGAAAGGTTCTACTTGGACGAATAAAGGATCTTCATGGTGTTGTAATGGGACGATTCGATCGACTGCTGCATTTGGAAAGCCGATATATTTGTCAGTAAATGATGTTTCTGGAAGATATTTATACACTTCTTTTTCTAGAAATGCTGAACCGCCAATCATGTTTTCACAGGCAATGATATCTAAAGGTGTTGTGTTTCCTTCCATTTCTCTTTCTTGGATCCCTTTTGCAATCAACTCGGCAATAAAAGGTAAGATATTCGGGCCAATGGCGGTAGTAACTAAATCTGCTTCAGCGATTTCTTGGATTACTTTTTCTGGATTTGTTTGATTGTTGATTCCTTTGACATTTTTTACAGTGATTCTTTCTTTTGATTCATCTGCTAATTCGATTTCGTATTCTTTTCTTTCATTTAAAGCATCAACGATCGT
This sequence comes from Enterococcus sp. DIV1224, assembly GCF_050555455.1. NCBI lineage: Bacteria > Bacillati > Bacillota > Bacilli > Lactobacillales > Enterococcaceae > Enterococcus > Enterococcus sp. DIV1224. The sequence goes on from NZ_CP187859.1 coordinate 2,109,294, forward strand.
GTGATTCACATCTACGAAAGTAATCTCAAATCCATTAGCTGCCAAAATTTCTCCAATAAATCCTCGACCGATATTTCCTGCACCAAAATGTACTGCTCTCATTTTTCTCTCTCCTTAAGCAATTGCTAGATTTTCCGTTACTTCTTCTTTGCTGAGCGCGTCTGCTAGTTGGACAACATTGTCCATATCACTGCAATAAAGTGCGATTTGCTGTACAAGTTGCAGATGCTCATCGCCGACTCCTGCTATACCGAACAAAACAGTCGCAATCTTTTCTTCTTCTTCCGTACCAAAATTGACACCGTCTGGCACCTGTACGACACAAATGCCGGATTTTTTCACATATTTTTTTGCTTCATCTGTTCCATGAGGAATCGCGATAAAATTCCCCATGTAAACAGATAACATGTTGTCTCTTTCTACCATGGCATCGATATATTCCTCATCAACGCATCCTGCTTCTACAAGCTTTTGACCGCAATAGCGGATCGCTTCTTCTTTGGTTTTAAATGATCGATTGAGTTCGATCATGTCGAATGGCAAACTTTGCATGCTGTTTTCCTCCCTTAAGCTGTCTGTTTCAAATATTGTGCAATTGATTCAAATTTTTGTGGGTTGACCATGCTATTAACCGATAAATGAATGGATTGCGGTGCAGCCATCCGTGCTTTTTCTGCTAAACTCTCTTTGGCTACGATCAGTGAATCAGGTTCCCCTTTTAACTCCTGGATGTTGACTTTTCGTAACGGGATAGTTAAATGGTTCTTGTCTAATATATCTTTGAGCACGGTCATCCCCATTGTTGCTGATCCCGAACGATCATCGTGAACAAGTAGGATCTCTTTGATTTGTTTGATGTTTGCTGAAAGAAACTCTTCTGTTGGCTCGTTCTTAGTTTCAGAAGCTGATGGTTCCTGTTTGCTGCTCAATTCTTGAATGATTTCATCATATCGAGGTGAATTCAAAAAGTTTTCTACTGAGACAAAACGCGCGTTCGGTGCTTTTTGTTTTGCTCTTTCTTGTAGTTCGACCTGAGTAACGATCAATGTATTCGAGTCATCTGTCAGTTGGCTGATTGCTTGGTTAGTCACCGTTTGAGGCAAGTCTGCTTCCTGTACTTTTTTTCTCAAGATCGAAGCGCCCATCGCACTTGATCCCATCCCTGCATCACAAGCAAAAATGATTTTTTGTACGCCAGATAGCGCAGTTCCTTGAGGAATACCTTGGGCACCTTTAGATGCTTGTTTAGCTGCTTTTGTCTCTTGCACAGACTTTTCAAAGTCTTCATTTGTATCTTTCGCGTCCGCTTTCAAAATCACTGCAGAAATACCGAATGAAACAGCTGCGGCAACAATCACGCCCAAAATAACAGGAAGGTAAGAATTGAACGGTGTCATTGCTAGAATCGCAATGATCGACCCTGGAGAAGCTGGCGCTCTTAGTCCAGCATCCATCAATTGGAAAATGAAACTTCCTGACATTCCTCCGCCTATAACTGATAAGAATAATAACGGTTTCATCATGACGTAAGGAAAATAGATTTCATGAATCCCACCTAAAAAGTGGATAATCATGGCACCTGGTGCTGAAGATTTTGCTGCTCCTTTGCCAAACAAAGTAAAAGCAAGTAATACGCCAAGTCCTGGACCAGGATTTGCTTCAAGCAAGAATAGAATAGATTTTCCTGCATCTGCTACTTGTTCAGTTCCCAATGGTGTCAAAATCCCATGGTTGATTGCATTATTCAAAAATAAGATTTTTGCTGGTTCAATAAAAATACTTGTCAATGGAATCAAATGGGCAGATAAAATGATCTCTACACCTTTTGCCATTGCTTGAGTCAATGCATCGACAACTGGACCAATCGCAGAAAAACCTAATAACGCTAATCCAAAACCGATAAGACCTGCTGAAAAATTATTGACCAACATTTCAAAACCGGATTTGATCCGTTTTTGGAACAGCTGATCAAATTTCTTGATGGCATATCCACCAAGAGGTCCCATGATCATCGCACCTAGCATCATTGGAATATCTGTTCCGACAATCACACCCATCGTTGCAATTGCTCCCACAACTGATCCGCGGTCACCAGCAATTACTTTTCCGCCAGTATAGCCGATCAATAAAGGAATCAGATAAGTTAGCATCGGGCTTACCATGGTAGCGAAAGCTTCATTTGGCAAATAACCATCTGGGATAAATAAAGCCGTTAACACACCCCAAGCAATCAGTGCTCCAATGTTTGGCATGACCATGCTTGATAAGGTACTGCCTAATTTTTGTACCCTCGCTTTTAGCGAAATGTTGTTTTTGGGAATCGTCCGTTCCATTTTGTCTCTTCCTCTCTCCTTTTGATACTCTAATTGTATCCGCTTACTAAAAAGAGAAATAGTCGTACTTTGGCACGAAATTTTGTGCCCAAGGTTTGAGGATATCAGCAAAATAAAAAAATTTCGGGATCAGCAAACTTTACTTTTAAATAAACATGTTATTTTAACTTTTTTATAATATGTAAATAATAACTTTTTTCAGCATTTTATTTGGATATTTTTTGTTTTATTATGATATTAAAATTTATATTGGAGGCCTATCTATGACATTACTGATCAAAAACATGAACATGAAACGTGGTAAAAAACGTGTGATTCGACAATTGGATCTTTTAGTAGAATCAGGAGAAGTAGCTGCTTTGATTGCCCCGAACGGATTTGGCAAAACAACTTTGCTGAATGGCATTGCCCAACTGCTGCCAACAACTTATGATCAATTGTCCCTTCACAACATCTCTCCTACTGCTTATACAGATTATCGCCGGTCTTTCTTTTTTCTAGAATCAACGAATCAGTTATCCGACTATCTAACGGCTGTTGATTATTTGACTTTGATCAAATACTATTGGCAGAGCAAAGTAGAATACCAAACTGTTTTCCAACGATTGAAGATGACTGAGTACCTTACTTTGCCGATTGGAAAAATGTCTCTAGGAATGAAACAACATGTCTTGCTTGCTGCTTACTTGATCAGTGATTCATCTGTCATGTTATTCGATGAACCGTTGAACGGGTTAGACCCAGGAAGTATTGATATCTTGAATAGGCTGATCAGACAATGGCAGAAAGAGGGGAAGACGATTCTTCTTTCTTCCCACGCTATCGCGAATATCCAATCGATTTGTTCTAAAGCATGTTTTCTAAAAAATGGAGAAATCGTCACAGAATCCTCAAATATGGAAGAGATTTTAGCTATTTATCGTAAATTGTATGAGGTGTAACTATGACTTTATTTACATTTGAACGCAATCTCTTACTAAAAAACAAAGTAAACTTTTTATTTCCTCTATTGTTGATCGTGCTCTTTGCATTCCCACTTTTTTTTGATTATGAACTTGCTTATACAGAATTCGATGAACTGAATCATAACTATGAAGAGACGCAAACTTTGATTGAAACGTTGAAAGAAGATGAGAATGAGAAAGAATTTGTGGAAAGTTTAGAGAAAAGCAACAAACTGATCGAAGCAATCTTACATGCAAAAAACACAGGGAACGTCCAGGAAATGGTCGAAGCAACTTATCATTATGAAAAAGATATACTGGATCGACTGATTTCTGGTCAAAGACAAGGAATTCCAATCATTGAACAACAAAAACGTGTCGAGTTGCTCCGTTATATGAAAGAACATCAGATCCAAAGATATTCTATTTTTGACTTGCCAGCGCATCTCCCTTTAGCGAATTACTACGAAAATATTTTTTCAGGAATAATTTCTAGTTTTTTGATTTTATGTATAACCGCCTTGTTTCTTTCCTCGATCATCTCTTATGAAAAAAGAAAGCAGGTAATCTCTCTAGTCAATCTATTACCGGATAGTATGGTAAAGAAACATAGCATCCGTTTCACCGTTTATTATGGTGCAGCTATGCTAAGTCTCGTGATTCCATTTTTGTTCGTCTCTATACTAGTAGTAATCAAAAATGGTTTGGGCGACTTCCGTTATCCTGTAGGAACGATCATTGGTCAGGAGATACGAATCCTTCCGATGTATGCGTATCTTTTCCAGAGTTTTCTGTTCCTGTTGTTGTGGGTACTCTTTTTAAGTACAATCAGTTTTCTTCTATCTGCTTTATTTGAACATTCTCTAGTCAATCTTTTAGGTACACTTCTTTGTCTTTTCTTAGCAGAGTATCGCTTGTTTTCTTCGATTGAATGTATAGAATCAATCAGTCATTACTTGCCAACTTCTTATGTTGATTTTCAAAATGTGATCGTAGGAGGAGATATGTTCTCGCCACTAGCTTCAGAACAGGTTACTTTCATGAATGGTATCTTGACACTTGGTACATGGAGTATCGTTCTATTATTCATAGGTATGGGCGCTATCTATATAAAAAAGAGCTATTAAAACACAAAAATAATAGGAGCGGTGACAAAAATCTTGTCACCGTCTCCTATTTTTCACTTGGTTGAAGTTATTACTTGATGCAAGGCAGCTTTTTTACTGAGAACATTGGTTATATATCTCCATGTTCAAAAATCATTTGGACTTCTTCAATGGTTTCCGCATCACTGAGTGCCATTACTTGGTCGATGTCTGAACAGAAAAAGGCTAAATCTTGGAGCACAGCTAACTGATGTTCTCTTTTTAAAGCCACTACAAATAAGAGTGTAGCGATTTTTGGTTCCTCTTTTGTTCCAAAGTCCACACCATCAGGCACTTGGACTAAATAGATCCCTTCTTCTATTACTTCTTCATCTTTGTCAGTCCCATGTGGCAAGGCTACGAAATTCCCGATATAGACACTCGATTTTTCTTGTCTTTCGATCATTGATTGGATATATGCCGCTTTGATTCCCCCTTGTTGGGTCATCCACTGGCCGATCTCGGTCAACGCTTCTTTCCAATTTTGATAGGATTGATCGAGCAATATTTTTTCTGCTGGTAGCTGGATCATCTTTTCACCCTCATTTCTTTATTTCTTCAATCAGGATTTTCGCTAACAATTGATAAACGATTTCTCTATTTCCTGAACGGAAGATCTCGGTGTTCAAATCGTTCATGATGATTGCTCCACTGATCTTTCCTAAAAGAATCCCGTCTTTTTCTTGGATTGGCGAAGGCGCCAGCATAACTAACATACGGGACAAATCGACTGGCTGTCTATCCATCCCGTCAATTGTCAACGGTTGTTTCAAATTGAAAATACAAAAGATCGGTTTAGAAACCAATGAGCTGGATGTATGGAATAACCCCATATTTGTATGAGGAATTCCGATAGGTGCTTGTTCATATCGCTTAAGCAGTCGGCGATGAACCACCTCTTCATCCGTTACTAGTCCTTCAGGAAAATAAGGAAATAAACTGCGAATCGTTTCAGAGACCGTATTAGGATTATCTAGTTCTTGAATAAAGAAACGATCAAGTAATTGATTGATTTGCTCCATGAAATGCATCGTTTCCTCATAAGTATCTTCTAGCATCCACTCGTTATTGCTGTTATACGTATTTTTTTGCCTTTTTTTCTTCTCAATATGCGAAAAAGCTTCTTTTAGCTGCTTGACTTCCTCTTCTAGCAGTAGCGGGGAGACTAAAATATATGTTCCATCATATCCTGGTAGAATAGATGTAGAAATAACAATATCATATTCTTCTTGTAAATCAATTTTTTTCAAATCAGCGATCCGATAGAAATGAATCTGTTGAATGAAAGGAAAATACCGTTTCAAACGCAGTTCCAACATGCTAGTAGAAGCTAAGCCGCTTGGTGAAAATCCTGCAATACTGATATTGCTTTCTTTCGGACTTTTTTCCAATGAATTTGCAAAATGAAGGACCATATATGCGATCTCTTCTTCTGATAATTTCTTTTCTTGAAAAATCCGCTCTACTGCTTGGCGGATTGCATTGGCAATTTCTTCATATTGAACCATGATTTTTTCTAAAATCGGATTAGTCAGTGTCTCTTCTTGTAAAACGGCTCTTGAAAACACACCAGACAAATGGGTCAAAAGCATTTTGTACAAGGTTTCATCTTCATAAAAATGGACATTCGTCTCTTCACTTACTTCTTGAATCAGTTGTTTTACTAAATAAGCAAGCTGTGTATCGAACGTTTCTTCAAAGAAATTCTGATCAAATGAGTTCGTGAAGTCATTTAATAATCCTGCAAAAAAGACGATCTCATTTACTGGGTAAAGTTGTTTTGTCTCAGAAGCAATCCGTGAGAATAATCGTTTAGCGGTCTGAAGCAATTCTTTGTTTGCCAGACCATTATACGTCTCATTTGTCAGTAAATGATTTTTCGTTACACGATCCATCGTCAATGTCAGCATCAAAACCAAATGTTCAAGTTTTCTATCACTTAGATTGGTCTTTTTTTGGATCAATTCTTCCCCGACTACTTGGCGTGCAAGAGACAGATGTTGCGGATCAACGAATCGAAAAAAGTAATTCAGCGATGAATCAAAAGAAATACTATGAAAAAGTTCATATTCATTGATTTCTAATTCTAATACATTCGCTGTTAGAAGCCGACGGTATTTTTCCGGTCCTACGATCTCATATCCTTGGTTCCGAATGATTTCCAAAGGCAGTTGGCGGGTACTTTCTTCCAACTGTTTGATATCTGCATAAAAAGTAGTATTACTGATGCGGTATAATTCCATAAAATGGGCAAGACTCAACGGTTCTGTCGTTAGTAACAGCTCGGCTAAAATTGCGTGCTGTCGTTTAGCAGTAGGCAAATCCTCGCTTTTCCCATCTGTATTTTCTTTTAATTGCTCCATTACTTCTTCCGATGCCTCAATGACAAACGAACCTCTTGCTACTTTTTTCAAAGAAGCATTTACCGATTTCAATGAGACTTCAAGATTATCTAATTCGCGGTAAACGGTCCGCTTGCTGACTTTCAATAAATTCATCATTTTTTGGATAGTCACAGGTGAGGGACTGCTGAGAAATTCTGCTAATAATTGTTTTTCTCTGGGCGATAAGTACATCTTATTTTTCTCCCTTCACGAGTTTTTCGTATTCATTCGTAGCTACCCAATGTTCCACTAGGACTAGCTGAGGGATCGTTTCTTTTAGCTGTTCATTTACAGCTAGTTCTCTTTGTGCGATATAAATCGTTTCTTCTTGGATTTTGAGCTGTTCGATTGGTTCCTTTAAGATAACAAACTGTTTTTTCTCTTTTTTTGCTAATTGACTTAAAATCGCCATGCCCATGGTTTGTGAACCACGTCTATTATTTTTATACAAAAACACAACGTTGACGGGCGATTTTTTCTGTTCTACTACTTCTACTCTCTCTTTTTTTTCTTTCCAATTTGGTTCGTGGATCGCTTCTTTTATTCGTGACAGCAAGATATCTGTTTCCAAAAAGTGATCCAGTACGAAAATTTGACTTTGAGGTACTTTTTCTCTTGCAAGATCCGCTAATTCATGTTGGACGATAACAAGCTGATTTACTTGATTGTTCAATTCATAGACAGAGCTGTATCCAACAGCGAGATCAATTTTTTCCGCTGCTAATTTTTTCTTCAGCAAGGCGGCTCCCATAGCGCTTGATCCCATGCCTGAGTCACACGCAAAAACGACAGAATGAATGGTAGATAGTTCCAAGATTTCTCCCCTTTCTTTGACCGTGTTGTCTCCTTTTTCTTTTTTCGGTAATTTCAATAGCAGCGTTGCACAAATGAAGGTTACAAATGTACTGATTGCTATCCCTATACTTACCCCAGCTAGTTGCGGATAAGGCGTATTGGCAAAAATCACGAGTAGTGACCCGGGCGATACAGGAGTAGCTAATCCCGCATCTAACCATTGGAATATCAACGTGCCGCTTGCTCCACCAACCATTACAGCTAAAAACAGAGATGGACGCAACAAGACAAACGGAAAATAAATTTCGTGAATCCCACCAATCGCATGGATCATCAACGCTCCACTTGCGTTTACTTTTTCCTGTTTTTTTGCAAAACAAAGGATAGCAAGTAAGATCCCTAAACCAGGTCCCGGATTTGCCTCCATCAAAAACAGGTAAGAGTGTCCGACTGCTTGTGAGAATTCGATTCCTAAAGGTGTCAACACACCATGGTTGATTGCATTATTAAAAAATAATACTTTTAGAGGTTCTAGGATCAAACTGACAAGCGGCAACAGATTCATTTTGACTAGCCAAGACACGACGGAGACAAGCAACAGGTGGAAACTATTTAAAGCTGGCTCAATAAAAACGATTCCAATTATACAAATAATACTACCAATCAGCCCTACTAGTAAGTTGCTGACAAGCATTTCATACCCAGCTTTGAATTTCTCATGAAATCTAGAAACAAATTGTTCATACAAGATGCCGGCAAGCGGCCCTATAATCATCGCTCCTACGATTTGCGGGGCATCGGAACGAGCAATCAACCCTAAAGAAGCGATTGCGCCCGCGACTGCCCCTTTTTGTCCCCCTACCGATTTTCCGCCTGAATAGCTGATCAAGATTGGTAAAAGCAGTTGAATCATCCAGTGGCATACCTCTTCCAACGTGGCGTGCAAATCGCCAGACACACCTTTTATTACTAATGATAAGATTCCCCAAGCAATAAACAGACTTAGGTTGGGCATGATCATCTCATTCAAGTGGTGTCCGGCTTTTCTCAGTTGTTTCGTAAACACTCGACTGCTGCCGTTTGCTTTCCATTTGTATTCCATCTTTTTCACCATACTTCTATTTATTGATAGACGGATTTTATGTAGAAAAAGCAGCAAACGAAAACCGTCTGCCGCTTTCAGCTATCTGGGAACTATTTGCCTGGTTCAGACGCAATGATTGCTAGTTCACCTTGGACCGTCCACTCAGAAACGCCACTTGGAATGATACAGCTTGTTCCTTTTTCTAATGGATATGTTTTTCCGTCAACAACAAGGTCTCCTGCTCCTTCAATCACTGTCATCAACGTATAAGGGGCTTGTTTTTTGAAAGATGTGATTCCTTTAATATCCCACTCATATACATTGAAAAACTCAGTTTCTAAATAAGTGACGATCGATGAATTCCCTTTTCGGACTTCTTTGATTTGTAATTCTGGTGTTTTGGCAGGGACAGTTGTTACATCAATCGATTGTTGGATATGCAGCTCTCTTGTTTGTCCTTGCGCATCTTTTCTGTCATAGTCATACACGCGATAAGTCGTATCGGAGCTTTGTTGTGTTTCTAAAATCATGATCCCTTTACCAATAGCATGGATCGTTCCGCTTGGTACATAAAAGAAATCACCTTTTTTAACTGGTACTTTCTTCAAAAGGTCATCCCAGCGCCCCTCTTTGATCATCTCAGCTAGTTCTTCTCTTGTCTTTGCATGATGACCGTAGATAATTTCTGCACCAGGTTCAGCATCGATGATATACCAGCATTCAGTTTTTCCTAATTCACCTTCATGTTTCATCCCATAGGCATCATCTGGATGTACTTGTACAGATAGATCATCTTCTGCATCTAAGATCTTGATCAACAATGGAAACACTGGTTCTGAAGGATGGCCAAACAATTCCTTGTGTTCTGACCATAGTTCATCTAATCTTTTCCCTTTGAATTCGCCATTTTCTACTACACTGACACCATGAGGATGCGCGCTGATCGCCCAATCTTCTCCGATTTTATCGTTAGGGATATCAAAACCGAAGACTGAACGTAAACGGCTTCCTCCCCAAATTTTTTCTTGAAAAACTGGTTTTAAAAACATAGGTTCCTGCATAATTCAAACTCCTCTCATTTTTCATAGCTATTATAGCATTATTTCTGTAATACCGCTTTCTCTTTCAAAAAATTTTCAACAATTTCATCTCGACATATGAGATACTCCGCACGATGATCGACAGGATGTACGCGATTGGACAGAAATATCAACGCTTCTTGTGTTTTTATATCAATCAAGAAAAACGTACCTGTATAACCAGTATGAAAAAGAATCGCATGACCGTCTCCTACATCTTTTTTTAGATCCCACCCTAGAGAACGATAGCCATTTCTTTCTGGAGTTTGATCTTGTAGCAAAGAATCAATCGTTTCTTCTTCTAAAAACCGACCATTACTGATTTTTCCCTTGTTCAAATACATTTGGACAAAAGTAATGCTGTCGTTCAAATCGATAAAGAGCCCAGCATTTCCTGCATGTTCAGCTAAAACTCTTGCTTTCGGATCATGAGTTTGTCCACACAAAACCTCACCCGAAGGCAGTTGTTCTGTGGGAACGATTTTTTTGGAAGGAAAAGGAAGAAATAAGCTGTTCATCATTCCTAATGGTTCCAATACTTGTTCTTGAAAGATTTCCACTGCAGTTTCTTGGTAAATTTTTTCCAGCATCAATCCAAGAAGAATCGTTCCGGCATCTGTATATTTCACTTCTTTTCCTAGTTGCTCACCTGGTTCTAGCTTCAAATAAGCGGCAATCAATTCTTCCTGAGATAGCTCATCTCTGTTTGGTATCCATGTTTTGATATCAGAAGTATGTGTCAGTAAATGACGCAAAGTGATTGTCTGATTTTCAAATTCAGAAAGATATTTATGCAGTGGTTGATCGAGTTCTATTTTTCCATCTTCTAATAGACGCAAAACTAATGAAGTGGTTGCAACGACTTTCGTCAGTGATGCTGCATCAAACAACAGATCTTCTGTCATCGGCTGTTTTTCAGGAACGACTTGGGCAAAGCCAGCTGTAAATGATTCTACTTGATTTTCTTTGATGAAGGCGGCTGCTACACCTGGATAAAATCCTTCTTCCATTTTTTTCAAAATAAGCTGTTTCGTTTGTGGGTACATCTTCTTCTCCTGCTTTTCTGTCAAATTCTTACAGTCCAAGCTTAAAGCTTAATCTATGAGGAATCAACCTTTTTACACAAAAAAAACTGCGCGGAAAACCACGCAGTTTCATTCGGTATACCGTTTGCTCTTTCTATCTCTAGAACAAGTAATAGTATGACCGTTCATAAAATGACGAGACATGCGACAATCGTTAAGAAATAAAAAGTTAAGCGTCGCATCGAATGTCAGTTTTATTCTTTTCTTTTGGCTCACTGACGAACCACCATTCGATTCCTATGGCATCATAGATTGTGAGTACTGTATGCTTTTTGTCCAAGAAGAAATTGACTGATAATTGCTGCAAGTGAGCAATCAGTCCTTCCATGCTTTCAGTATCAATCATGAATTTCAGAAAATCAAGGCCAATCACTTCATCTGTAGGCAAATCGATGGCACCACCACTTGCTTCTGTCAATCCAACATGGAAGTCTCCTTCATTCAATACATGGATGCCCTCTTCTTCATTATGTACCTTTAAACCAAGGACACGATTAAGAAATTGGCGTTCTTTTGCTAAATCAGTAACATTTAAATGGATTTTCTCAAAAAAAGATCCTGCTGATAGTTTACTGAATTTTTCTTCAGATTTTCTTAACAACGCTTCTTGATCCATCGTCTCTGGAACTTCTCTTTGGTCACTCTTATTCTCTTCATGGTAAATTTCTAATTCATTCTCTTCTGGGTCTACGAGTAAAATCCCCATACGACCATGATCTTCTAAAGCTTCTTTGATTGGATAATTCATTTTACGAATACGGCAAAGAATATCTGCCATTTCTTCTGTGCTAGGGATAATCAATGAGAAACGGTTCAGCTTTTTGATCTCCCCCATGTGATCATTCGCTCTAGGACTTTCTTCCAGCAGCAACATTTCACTTCCAGCTTCTTCTGTTCCTAAAATGGCTAATTCGTTTTCTTCTCTTTTCAAATCAAAGCCAACAACGTTCTTGTAAAAATCAATCATTTTATCTCGGTCTTTCACCCGAATGGCTACACTTTTTAAATAGGTGGCAGCCCCCAATTGAAAATCTCTCATATTTCTTGCTCCCCTCTACGTCAAGCTTTATTTTAACGATGGATTCTTCTTCTTTCAAGCAATAACTTTGATTTTGTTAAAAAAAGTGTGAGAAACTTCGCATTTTACTTGTTTTTTATAAATAAATGAGTAAAAAACCACATGAAACTCATTTTCTTGAAATGTGCTTCATGCGGTAAAGAAAAATAATAAATTTGTACGTTTCTATGAAGCTTCTTCTTCAGAAAACTGACTGTTATAAAGATCTGCATAGAATCCGTCTTTTTCCATCAATGTATCGTGGTTTCCAGTTTCTACGATCGAACCATGATTCATCACAATAATGTTGTCTGCATCGCGTATTGTAGACAAGCGGTGAGCGACAACAAAACTTGTTCGGTTTTCCAATAGGCGATTCATCGCTTTTTGAATCAGTATTTCTGTTCGTGTATCTACACTAGATGTTGCTTCATCAAGGATCAGGACATCCGGATTTGCTAAGAATGCTCGCGCAATAGTGATCAGCTGACGCTGCCCTTGCGAAATATTGCTTGCATCCTCGTTTAATACAGTGTTATATCCTTCTGGCAATTTACGAACAAAATCATCTACGTGAGCGGCTTTAGCAGCTTCAATGACTTGTTCATCTGTTGCATCGTCGTTCCCATATTTGATATTGTCATAGATACTTCCTGTAAACAGCCAAGTATCTTGCAGTACCATTGAAAACTGTGCGCGCAATTCATCACGTGAAAGGTCACGGGTATCTACACCATCGTAACGAATACTGCCTCCAGAAACATCGTAAAACCGTTCAAGAAGGTTGATCAGTGTCGTCTTTCCTGCACCGGTTGGCCCTACAATAGCGACCATCTCACCAGGTTTGACATCCAAGTTGAAATCAGTCATTAGCAAGTTATCTGGTGTGTAGCCGAATTGAACATTTTCAAAACGAACTTTGTATGGTGTATCTTTTTCTTCTGGAAGGCCAGATTTTTCATTGGACATCTCTTCTTCATCCAACACTTCAAATACCCGTTCGGCTGAAGCAACTGTTGATTGGATAGTGTTCATCAAACTTGCAAGTTGAGTGATTGGTTGAGAGAACTGTGTCGTATATTGTAAGAATGCTTGAACATCCCCTAATGTCATGTTCCCATTTGCAACTTTTACTCCGCCTAGTACAGCGACGAACACATAGCCTAGATTTTTAACGAAATTCATCAACGGCATGATGATTGCCGAAATAAATTGAGCTTTCCAACCAGCGGCATACAGATTCTGATTTTCTTTTTCAAATACTTCCTGATCTTTTTCAGTATGATTGAATGTTTTAACAATCGTATGACCACCATATGTTTCTTCTACTTGGTTATTCAATAAACCTAAACTTTTTTGCTGATCTGCGAAAAACACTTGTGATTTTGGCGCAACGACCATAACGATGATCAAGCTTAAAGGAATCATCAATAACGCGACTAACGTTAATTGCCAGCTGATTGAAAGCATCATCACGATGACCCCGATCAATGTGACTGCACTAGTTACAAATTGAGTCAAATTTTGTTGCAGCGTGCTTGCGATGTTATCCATATCATTGATTGCTCGAGACATGATATCGCCATTTGTATGTGTATCATAATAGGAAATCGGTACACGATTCATTTTGGCTTCCAAGTCATGACGCAACTCATAAACTGTCCGCTGTGAAACACGTGTCATAATAAACTGCTGTAAAAAGTTGAATACAGCTGAGATCAAATACATCACGATTACTGTTGCAATGATTTGCGCAATTTTATCAAAATCTATCGGAAATTTTGTTACTTGTTGCCCTTGTTGCATCTGTTGCGCGCCAGCCATTACACCTTTGAATATTTCTGTAGTTGCTTTCCCCAAAACTTTTGGTGTTTGGATTTGGAAAATCACGGCTGCTATTGCTAGTACAAATACAGCGATGATTGCAACCATACGTTTAGACATATAGCCAAACAATCGGCGTACTGTTCCCCAGAAATTTTTAGGCTTTTCCCCTTTTACACCGAGATTCCTGCCAGGTCCGCCGTGTCCTGGACCGCCTGCTGGTCCGTGAGAGGGACGTGTGTTTGTTTTACTCATGCTAAGTCCTCCTCTCTTAGTTGTGAATGAACGATTTCTTGATAAGTTTCATTTGTTGCCAATAGTTCTTCATGTGTTCCTTTGCCAACTAGTTTTCCTTCATCTAGTACAAGGATCATATCTGCATCCATTACTGTACTTACTCGTTGAGCAACTAAAACCGTGATACTTTCTTTCATATTCGTTTTCAACGCTTGGCGAAGATTGGCATCCGTTTTGAAATCCAATGCTGAGAAGGAATCATCAAACACATAAATGTCTGCTGTTTTGACTAATGCCCGTGCAATTGCTAGACGCTGTCTTTGTCCGCCGGAGAAGTTTCCTCCTCCTTGTTCCACATGGCTGTCTAAGCCATCTTCCATCTCTGAAACAAAATCTTTAGCTTGTGCGATTTCTAATGCTTCCCAAATCATTTCATCTGTTGCATCCGGCTTACCATACTGCATATTGTCTCGGATCGTTCCAGAGAAAAGAACTGCTTTTTGAGGAACAAAGCCCATTAGCTCCCGCAAATTATATTGAGTCATTTCACTGACGTCCGTTCCGTTTATTTGGATCGAACCAGATTCGATGTCATATAATCGGGGGATCAAATTGACTAAGGTCGTTTTACCTGAACCAGTTCCTCCTATGATTGCGACAATCTCGCCCGACTTAGCTTGAAAATCAATATCTTCCAATGCAAGTTTTTCTGCTCCATGATATCGATAATTGACATGATTGAAGGCCAATGTTGCTTCTTTTCCAGCAAAAGAAACGGTTTTAGGATTTTCAGGGTCATGGATACCGATTTTTTCATCCAACACCTCATTGATACGGTCAGCTGAAGCTTGTGCACGAGGTACCATGATGAAAATAGCGGAAAGCATCATAAAGCTGATCAAGATCTGCATCGCATAAGTCATAAATGCAATCAGATTACCGACTTCTAAGGTCATATCTGCTATGTAGTGTCCACCAAACCAAGTGATTGCTACGTTTGTACCGCTCATGATCAATGTCATCATCGGCATCATCAATGCGACGATCGTATTCACTTTGATTGCCGTATTTGTATAGTCTTTATTCACTAAATCAAAACGATTTTCTTCAAAGCGCGTCTTATCGAATGCGCGGATGACTCTGACACCTGTCAACCCTTCTCGAAATACCAGGTTCAAACGGTCAGTTTTCTTTTGCATGCTTTTGAATAATGGAACAGCAAAATACATGATTCCGCCAATCAAAATAATCATTACTGGGATGACGACTAAGAAGATTTTTGTCAACTGATGATCTTTTTGATAAGCAAGTATACTCGCGCCAATCAACGTGATTGGTGCATTGATCATCATACGTAAAAACATTTGTGTGACCATTTGGATTTGAGTCACATCATTGGTTGTTCTTGTGATCAAAGAGGCCGTTCCGTATTTGTCAAACGCATCTTTTGTCAGGCTCTCTGATTTTTTATAGACATCCGTACGCAATTGCTTACCCAGTTTCTGTGATTCTCGAGTAGCAAAAAATGTATTTGCAATAGCGGCTAAGATACTGATCAAAGAAAAACCGATCATCACAAAACCTGTATGCCAAATATAATCGACATCTCCTTGCGCTACCCCTTTATCAATGATATTGGAGGTAAGTGTCGGCAAATATAAATCTGCCAGTACTTGGATCACCATGAAAACTGCAGCTGCAATTGCTGAAGTCAAGGAGATCCGTTTTACGATTTTTAGCATCTAGTTCCCTTCTTTCTATTTATATACTCCGTTTTTCAGCCAAGAAAGTTTCAAATTGAATTCACTGATTGCTTGCTCTGCTGAGTAATCTTCGGATGTTGAAAATAAGCGATACGAATGCGCAATTGTTGTAAATACAGTATTCATGACTAATTGGATCAGTAACTCCAATTCATGATCATTTTTTACTTTCAACTTCGTCCGATCAATCAATTCAAGCAACTCTTTTGCATCTTGTTTGTGTTCTTTATGTGGATCATGAGGCGTTTTTTGGCGACTCGTATGAGGAGCGACTTTTCTTGAGGCACGGTAATCCATGTTCATAAACAAGTTACGATAAAAAGAAGCATTCTCACCTTCCAAAATCTCATAAATCATTTTAGAAAAATAGGATTCGAATCCTTTGAATAGATCACCATCGGATTCTTTTATTAGTTGCAACATATCTTTAGAGCTGTCACGTCTCATTGTCTCAAAGTAATAAAAATAAAGATCCTCTTTATCTTCAAAATACTGATAGAAACTGCCTCTAGGGATATCCGCTAATTTGACGATATTAGCAATCGAGGCTTCTTTCAAAGGTACTCTAGAAAACTCGATTCTCGCCGCTTCAATTAACCTTTTTTGTTTTTCTTTCGGCAAATGGAAAAATGTCTGTGTCGGCATATGGTTCCTCCTTTCTTCTAAGATGACACATTGTCATATGACGCTATGTCATTATAACACCTCCCACCTGTTTTGCAAGACATTTGCATAGTTTTTTTCATTATTATCCGATACATAAAAAAAATGATAAGAGGAATCCTTCCATTTGAATTAATGAGAGCTGCCCATTAAAATAGCCACATACTAAACAAAGGATGAGATAAATGGCCCAATCAATTAGTGTCCAAGACTTCAATAAATTGCCTCTCGATGCTGACAGCATCGTTTTAGATACAAGAAATACTTTAGATTACACAAAAAAACACTTAAGCCACTCGCTTTCTATCCCCGCTGCTATCTTGCCAAGACAATTAAAAAATCTAGATCCAAAAAAACTTTATTATATTCTAAGCTACACAGGCAGACGATCAGAAGCATTAGCCGATCAACTTACTGCTAGCGGATTTCGTGCTGTTTATATCATTGGTGGGATGGAAGCTCTTCAGTCAAGCGTTGCTTGAACATTGCTTGTTAGATTCAAAGGGGGCTGTGACAAAAATCGTGTCACAGCTTCTTTTATATCCTGTCTTTTTTTAGTTATTTATTTTTCAACCTTATCAATATGACTTGATAGCCTTTTCTTTTTCGAGTAAACTGATTTTGTTAGTCATAGTTATAACAATCATAGCAAAAAAAGGAGAAGGTAAGCATATGGCATCTGTTTTAGTAGTCAAAGGTCATCCCCTAACTGCAGAAGAATCACGTACAGTTAAGGCATTGACGTCTTTTTTAACAAGTTATAAAGAAAATCATCCAGATGATGAAGTGACTGTTTTGGAACTTTATCGCGATGATATTCCAGAAATCGATGAAGAATTATTATCAGGTTGGGAGGCATTACGTGCTGGTGCAGAATTCACTTCCTTATCAGAAAGTCAACAACAAAAAATCGCTCGTTTCAATGAATTGACTGAGCAGTTCCTTGCTGCTGATAAAATCGTTATCGCAAACGCCTTATGGAATCTAAATATCCCAACAAAATTAAAAGCTTGGTTCGATACTGTCAATGTAGCTGGAAAAACGTTCCGCTATACAGAAAACGGGCCAGAAGGATTAGTGACAGGTAAAAAAGCACTGCACATCCAATCTAATGGCGGTGTATACAACGGACAAGACTTTGCCTCTCAATATGTAAAAGGTATTTTGAACTTTGTAGGCATCGATCAAGTAGAACAGCTATTCATCGAAGGAATCGATTATGACCCTGACCGTGCAGATGAGTTGATGCAAAATGCATTAGATAAAGCTACTGCTTTAGGTAAATCATTTTAAAATTGAGGTAAATGTATATAAAAGAGACAGAGGGAAAAATCTTCAAAGTAACATTTGTGCTTTGGATATTTTCCTCTGTCTCTTTTTGTTATTCTTTCTGCTTTTTCAACGGATTTTCTTCATAAAGAGAAGAAATCGTTGTATACCATTCAAAAACATGAGTGATCACTACTTTAGCTGCTGCATAAACAGGAATCCCCAAGATCACACCAACGATCCCGAACAATTTCCCTGACGTCAGCAGCACTAATAAGATCGTTACTGGATGAATTGCTAACTGATTTCCCAATACTAACGGAGAGATCAAGCGTCCTTCTATTGTCTGTTCTACTGCAAAAACGATCAGTACCTTGATGATCATGAATGGACCTGCCACAATAGCTAAAAAGATGGCTGGAATCATTGCTAAAAATGAGCCTAAGTATGGGATCAGATTCAAGAACCCTGCAATGATTCCCAACGTGACAGCATATTCTAAACCAATGATTGCAAAACCAATCATAAACATGATTGCCACAGCAAAAGCCACAGTTAATTGCCCTCTTATATATGAGGAAACTTGACTATTCATTTCACTCAGCACATTCAACGTCGGTTTTTGCATGCGTGTTGGTAAAAACTTGACGAAATAAGGGGCTAATCGCTTACCATCTTTCAATAAATAAAATAAGATAAACGGCATCGTCAGCAAAGCTACTAAAATAGTCGCTACCGCACCAACAAAACTCCCAAGACTCTGAACTGTACTCTTAGATATGTCTTGGATCATATCACCTGCTGAATTCATGAACTTATCACCTGCTGTTTCCAACTGTTCTCGAAATTGGTTGAACAGCGGGTCTCTCAAGATCTCGGTCAATTTATTATCGATCGTATCAACGTATTGAGGAAAGTTACTGATAAAGCTGACTGTTTGTTCCTGGATCTTAGGTATGATCACTACGCTTCCCCATACGATTAATGCAACGACCAAAACAAACAGCCCAATGATACTATAGAGCCTTGGTACTTTTCGCTTCTCAAAGTAATCAACTACTGGATTCATCAAGTAATACAAGATGCCTGCTAGAATGATAGGTAGTCCTACGATTGCTAAAAATTGCCAGATCGGTGCAAACAAATAAGAAACTTTTGTAAATAAAAAGACGATCAGCAATATTAACAATACAACAAGTAAAGCTGTGACCACTTGATTATTTAAAAACCAGCGCCAAAACCAAGACACCGGTCTGTTCTTCTTATTTTTCCCTTCCATAAGTCCTCCCGTTAGTTATAAATAATTTGGCTTCCCAAACCAATAGCAGGCAGTTCATGCGGATGGAGATAGATTCCGTTTGCAATTTGTCCTTCTTCTGGACAGGTATCAAAAATCAATGATACGTGAGCTACCGTCTCTAAATTTCCATTGGCCATCGGACCGACATAATCGATCGTATACGACTGATCATCAAAAGTAATCGTTCCGCCTGCTTTCAAAGAAAAAGGTTCATCTTTCGACACCTCTTGAATCACCGAATATTTTCGCAAGGCAGCTGTTGCTGTTTTATCGAACAAAATCAGCATCGGTTCTTCCTTGTTTATTGCTTCTGTTCCAATTTCTGTAATCGTTGCCTGAATCATCGCACTCTCTCCTTTACTTGCTTTCAAAAACAGTATAACACATTCTCATTCTTTAGCCGTGGGGAATAATTATGTGATAGAATAAAAACGAAAACTATTTCATTACCATTAGGAGGAATCAGCTCATATGATCGAAAAGATAATTTTAGGAACCTATACGCGTCGCGAAAGCAAAGGAATCTATACGATCGATCTTGATACAGAAAAAGAAGAATTATCCAGTCTTTCATTGGCTGTTGAAGAGAACAGCCCTACCTACCTAGCAAAAAGCAAAGCTGGCAATCTTTACACGGTTACCAGTGTAGACGGATTAGGTGGTGCCGGTGCGTACGATAAGGATTTTCATTTTTTGAATGCGGTAACAGAGTCTGGGGCTCCTTTATGTTATGTAGCGGTTGATGAAACACGGCAATTGCTCTATGGGGCCAACTACCATAAAGGCGAAGTAAATGTCTATCACATATTAGGAGATGGCGAGCTGAAAGCAGCGGATTCAGTATTCCATCAAGAAGCGACAGGCCCTCATAAAAACCAAGATCATGCGCATGTCCATTATACGGATCTGACTCCTGACCAACGATTAGTCGTATGTGATCTTGGTACAGATCGTGTGTATACTTATGATGTGTCCGAAAACGGCAAATTGAATCTTGTAACTACCTTCACTGCAGAGCCAGGAACAGGCCCTCGCCATCTCGTCTTTCATCCGAATGGACAATTCGCCTATTTATTTGGTGAATTAGACAGCACAGTCCGAGTGCTTTCTTATGATAAAGAAACAGGTGATTTTGAAGAATTACAGAAAATATCGACCTTGCCAGAAGAATTCGACGGTGAAAATGGAGGGGCTGCTATTCGCATTTCCAATGATGGCAAGTTCCTTTACGCTTCTAATCGGGGACACAACTCGATTGCCGTATTCGCAGTTTCCGAAGATGGTTCTCACATCCAAAATAAACAAATCATCTCAACAGAAGGCGATTTTCCTCGCGATTTCGCACTAGATCCAAGCAATGATTTTGTCGTATGTGCTAATCAGAATACCGATAATCTGACATTATACCGCCGTCATCCTGAAACAGGATTACTGGAATTATTGCAAAAAGATGTCTATGCACCAGAATGTGTCTGTGTTTATTTTGATCGTTAGCAAGAAAAGGAGAATAAAATGAATCAGCAAGACGTATTAGACAGGCTGCGGGAAGAACTGAATATTCCTTTCTTTGATGGAAAAATCGAAGATAAAGAGTATAGCGAAGAGGAATATCAGAAACTCAAAGCCGATTTACAGAACTACTTTGAACAATATGTACGGAATGTAGAAAACTAATCAACCTTCCATACTATCTGAAAAGGACATCAGCGCAAGACTTTTTCATCTGTTCTGATGTCCTTTTCTATAAATAAAAAAACCGCCGAGTTGGTTAGACTCTGCGGAAAAGGAGTATTTACTCAATTTTGAGTAAGTACAAGGTTGTTGGTTATAGGTATGTTCTTATCATAAAGGATTTTGTTCACTCTATCATAAAGACAATATTACATTTATATTAGATAACTCTAGTTTTTATTATCATCAAATTTTTCTTTTATTTTTTCAATAACAAATTAGTCATTTTTTGGATGGCAGCTGTCAATTGGTCAGTCGCTTGGTCTTGTTTTGCTTCAGATGTATTGAATAAATCTTTATCTACTCCTGACTCAAGATCAATACTTTGAATCATTTCTTCACAGCCTGCTACATATGAAAGATAAGCTTTTTCAAAATTTTTATGAATGCCCATTGCTTTTGCTGGTGGGCGCAATGTACTGACTTTCTTAAGCATTGCCCGATATTTTTTTGTTCCTTCTTCAAATAACTGGACGGTCTCTTCAAGGATCGATCTGTCCAGTTCACTTGTTTTTCCTTCATCGATTGCGTTTCTGATCACTTCATATTTCGGATGCATTCCTTCTCCGATTGCTTCGGTTTCCTTGACGATTTGATCGATGGACTGCACATAATAGCCAATATTCGGTAACATGTTTGTTTTCCTACTTTCTCCATTATTGTTATTATTTATTCTACTTGTTTTTATCCTCAAATGACAAGTACTTGAAAAAATTTAATGGTTTCTATACAGCTCGCCATTTTTATTCGTGCTCAAAGAAACCATCTGCTAAACTATATTGTTTCCCTGCGACAATGTCATATTGAATCAATTGATATTCGTCGTAAATCTCTTGTTGCGAGCGATTGAATTGCGCTTCTTTATACCACTGTCCGTTTTGATAGTACAGTTCTCGTTCAAACGCCGGAAGTTCTTGTTCTAATGATAAAAGCAGCTGATAAAAACCATTCGTTGTCTGATTCGTCTGTTCCATTAGATTCGCTGCAAAATAAAAAGGACTGGTGATTGCATCTTGAGTCGTTTGCTTTTCTAATTTCCCTTTACTGTCGAACATCAAGAATTGTGTTTCATGTAATGTTTGTTTATCATTTTTGGCTTGGATGGTATCTGAATAGATTCCTGGCAGATGATCCCCCCAAAAAACAACTAGAGTCCTTCTAGAAAGATTCTTCAATTCTTCCGTGAACTGCTTCAGTGCCGCGCTGCTATAGGAAATATCTTGCAGATAATTCTCTAAGTCAAGCGTCCCACTTCCATCTGAAATTTCTGCAGAATAGCCCAGTCTATCATACTTTCCATTGTAAGGCATATGTGTCTGCATCGTGACTAAATGAATGAACTGAGGTGCTTTTTCTTCCTTGAGAAGTGTCATTACTTCTTTGTAAGCTGACTCATCAGAAATATATGGATTATTCTCTATCGTATCCGTATAGGTCATCGTACGCTCGCTGATGAACTGGTCAAATCCTAATGTCTGATAAACATCCTCTCTTTTATACATCGAAGTATTGTATGGATGGATCGCTGTCGTCTGGTATGATTGTGCGTTTAACGCTGAAACGATAGAAGGAAGCTGATCCATTTTTGGTACAAGCATCGTGTAAGGGGTGGTGAGTTGCGCATTAAATAACGCCATAGAAAAACCAGTCAATGCTTCGAATTCGATATTTGCTGTTCCACCGCCATAGTTTTGAGAAAGCATATTGCCACTATATGTTTGATCAGCTACTTCATAATAATCTGCCAATGGCTCACCAGATACTTCTACGCCGTTTAATCGACTAGGATCTGAGAAACTTTCACTCATCACGAACACGATGTTCGGCGACTCTTCCTCTACAGCTTTATTTTTTTCATCTGCTAGCTTCTGGTATTTTTCAGTGATTTCTTTGATCTTTGCTTTCGAATATCCTTCAGGTTCATCCATTGGTTCTACCTTCAGATTGTACAAAAACCCACCGATAAAACCAGTGTTATAGTAGTTCATTTTCTGACTGTAAGGTATCCATAGTGCCGTTTTATTATATGCTTTTCGCAACAAATTATCGGGATTGTTGAAATTACTGATATATCCTAGTAGTCCAATTGCCACAAGCAGTGTCGTTAATCGGATCAATTGGAATCGCCTTCCTTTTTTCAGGCTTCGAAACATGTACCAGCAAAACAATCCTAGCACTGTTCCTGCGGCAGCTAAGATCACTGTAAACAGCATAGTGCCGGTCATATCTTTCAGCAATCCGATTTCAGTGATCATCTTCAAATCGTCTGGATAAATCGGTTCTTGCCGATAACTCATTTTCATATAATTTGCAAAACCTAACACACCGATGGTTACGACATACGTAAGGGAACCTAAAGGGACAGATCCTGCTAGTGCAATCAGAAAAATAAGAATGATCAGCAAGACGAGACAGGCTAAGAAGAATTTTTCCGTATGCCAAGAAAAAGCAAATTTCAACGCAAGGTCTACGGATAGATCATTTTGACACCATTGCAAAAACAAATTACTAAAAACAACAAGAAAAAAGATACTGATGATCGTTGCTGTTCCTTTTAAAATCTTTTTCTGTTTGGTTGAAAGTCTGCTTATATATCTTTTCAAATGCTTGCTCCTTCATTTCTATCAACAAAAGAATGTTGTTTCTCTTATTTTAGTTGTACGAAATTCGAAAGTAAAGAACGGAAAGAAGAATTAATGAAATCCAAATATTCTCTTGCTTTATGACCTTTCTGGTTTCTTTAATAAGCGGACTTTTCGTACTCCAGAAATTTTTTCTAGCTGTTGTTTCACTTGATTGAGCTGTTCAAAATCAGTACTGTCTATGTCAATCAATATGTAGACATGCTCATTCTTATGGTTACGCGATATATCTGCGATCGCTAGCTCATTCTCATTCAGCAGAGAAAATATCTCTGCTAATATATTGGTTTTCTTTTGATAAAATATAGTGAATCGAAACGGCGCTTGGAAAAACATTCGTGCGGATGGATAATTGACCGCTTCTCTAACCGTACCGAACAAAAGATAATCTTTTAAGGCTTCAACTGCCAAACGTCCGCTGTCTGCCAAAGCTTCCTGAGTCGATCCCCCTAGATGAGGCAACATAAGTATACGGTCATTTTCTAAGAACTCTTCTTCTGGGAAATCAGTCACGTATTTGGCCAGATGTTGTTTTTCCAATGCTTGCATAACAGCATATTTATCAACGATTTCACTTCTTCCTACATTGATAAGTACAGCATCTTTTTTCATTTTTTCTATATTCACCTGATCGATCAATCCTTTTGTATCTTCTGTCAATGGCAGCATGACTACGATGTAATCCGAGGCAGAAAGAACTGTTTCTAAATCTGCTTGCCGAACATAATCCAACTGGGCATCGCGGATAGAATAACCCAAGACATCCATCCCTAAGCCATAGCAACTTAGCGCTACTTTTGTACCTACCGCGCCAAGACCAAGAAGGCCAATGGTTTTGCCTTGCAACTCTCGTCCCACATAAGCACTTCTTTTGTTTTCTGCCTGTTCTAAAATATTAGGACCTGTTAGTGTTTGTACCATACGACTTGCTTCGATTATCGGACGGGAAGATAAGAGCAAACAGCACAAAACAAGCTCTTTTACTGCATTAGCATTTACACCTGGTGTATTCATGACGATCGTTCCGTTTTCAGAAGCTTTTTCAACGTTGATCGTGTTCACCCCAACACCAGCTCTTGAAATTGCTAGCAAATCTGGTGTAAGCCATTCGTCTTTCACTTTCGTACTACGAATGACTATTCCTTCGGCTGGCAAATCATCTATTATTTTGAAATATTCCCCTTGTAACTTTTCTATCTCTTGTTCTGGAATAGCATCAATCAAATGAACGTGATACATAAAACCCCCTCCTTACTAACAAGTATCTCGAAATTTTTGCAATTAGACAACTGTTTACCATTTGACTTCCTAGAAGCAAAAATAGCAGTTAGAGCAGAGTAGGCTTAGTGATAAAAATAAGGCCATGACAAGTTACTGCCATAAGCCTTATTTTTGAGAGCAAAATATTGTGGGTGAGATTTCTTGATAAATGGTGTTCAGTTAGCTGACATTGATGATAAGCCAAAATTTCAAAAATAGTTGAAAAGCAAATTTCGTCAATCTCTACTTATTTCTTAAAACTAAGTGGCTTTTTCACAACCTCTTTTTGTCTAATAACAACTGTTTCCAACTCAACTAATTTTGCCCATGTTTCAATTTGATCTGTTGTTAGATTTAGCGAGACAACGGTATGATGACCGCCACCTGCCTGAATCCATGAATGGACACCTTCATGGAAATTCGGTTTAGTTTTCCATAACACACGTGCAACAGGCAAATTAGGTGCTTCAGTCGTTGGTTCAAAGGCTTCTACTTCATTGATCAGCAGTTTATAATGCGTACCGAAATCTGCCATTGATACGACTACCCCTTCTCCTGCTTTCCCATCAAATACAAGACGCGCCGGATCTTCTCTATCTCCCATTGATAAAGGAGAAACAACGATTCTTGGTTTCGTCGCAGCAAGCGTCGGATCTACTTCCATCATATGGGATTCCAAGATTGCTTCTTGGCCACTAGCTAGCTCGTAAGTATAATCTTCCATGAATCCTGTATCTTTTCCTCGAGCCATGATTTTCAGCAACCGATCAATCGCTGCAGTTTTCCAGTCGCCTTCCCCAGCAAAACCGTATCCTTCTGCCATCAAACGTTGTACAGCTAGTCCAGGCAGTTGTTTCATTCCATAAAGGTCTTCAAAATTAGTCGTAAAAGCGTTATAGCCTCCTTCTTCTAAGAAACGGCGAATACCGATTTCCTGCTGAGCTTGTACTTTTACATGTTCTTCCCATGTCTTTTCTTCATAATCACCATAGTCGAAGGTATACAATTCCTTGTACTCTTCAAATAATTGTTCGACTTCTTCGTCTGACACGCGATCGATTACTTGTACAAGATCTCCGATACCAAAATAATCAACAGTCCAACCAAATTGAATCTGTGCTTCCACTTTGTCTCCTTCTGTGACACCCACGTTTCTCATGTTGTCACCAAAACGAGCCACTTTTATTCCAAAACTTTCATTATAGGCTACTGCAACATCCATCCAATCAGCAATCTCTTTTTGGATCTCAGGTCGTTTCCAGTAGCCAACGACGATTTTATTTTGTTTATTTAATCGAGCATTGATGAACCCATATTCGCGGTCGCCATGAGCGGATTGATTTAAATTCATGAAATCCATATCGATCGTTTTCCAAGGAATGCTTTCGTTATATTGCGTAGCTAAATGAAGCAATGGTTTTTGTAGAATCTTTGTCCCACGGATCCACATTTTTGCTGGTGAGAAAGTATGCATCCAAGTGATCACACCTGCTACTTCTTCTCGATAATTGACCTCTTTCATGATTTTTGTGATTGTATCAGCAGTAACTGCTAATTCTTGAAGGCGGATAGGATAAGGCAATTGGCCATTTTCATTCAGTTCATCGACCATTTCTTGTGCATGTTTCTTTACTTCTCGCAGTGCTTCTTCCCCATATAAATGCTGTGATCCTACAACAAACCAAAATTCTTTTTCTCCAATATTCAACATAATTAGCCACTCCTTTTATTTGTTTTGTCCGTAATACGCATTTTTTCCGTGTTTTCGTAAATAATGTTTATCTAAAATCCGTTGAGGCAGCTCTTCTGAAAATGAATTGAGCTGTCTGGTAAATAAATTCATCTTGCATACTTCATCTAGTACGACTGCGTTCATTACCGCACTTTGCGCATCTTTCCCCCAAGTAAATGGACCGTGTCCGTGTAAAAGTACCCCTGGAATTGCTAAGGGATCAATTTTGCGTTCTTTGAATGTTTCTATGATAACTTTTCCTGTTTCATATTCGTATCCGCTGTCGATTTCCTGTTGTGTCAAAAATCGAGCACAAGGTACCGATCCATAAAAAGTATCTGCATGCGTCGTCCCCATCGCAGGAACATCCAATCCTGCTTGTGCCCAGATCGTCGCCCATGTCGAGTGAGTATGGACGATTCCTCCGATTTGAGGAAATGAACGATATAAAACAGCATGAGTAGGCGTATCCGAAGAGGGATTGAGTTTGCCTTCAATGATATGATTGTCCAAGTCCACAACGACCATGTCGTCTGCTGTCATCTCTTCATAGCTGACCCCGCTAGGTTTGATAACGAAATATTGTGTATCAGGATCAAAAGCGCTCACATTTCCCCATGTATATTTGACAAGTCCGTGTTTAGGCAAGTCAAGATTTGCTTGATACACTTCTTCTTTCAGTTGTTCCAGCATTTTCTATCACTCCTTTTTCTTGCAATTGATGAATCGCTGTTTTTTCAATGTCGATCCCCTCACGGTAACGACTCATAAATATCTGATAGCCTGCTATTTCTTCTGCTGAAGGTGTGATGGTGATTCCTTGGTCTTGTCCAAACACGTCTTCTGCCAAGAAGTTTTCTAAAGATTTCCCATGTCGATCCATCATATAGGCTGCTAATAACGCGATCCCCCACGCTCC
This sequence comes from Enterococcus sp. DIV1224, assembly GCF_050555455.1. Classification (NCBI taxonomy): domain Bacteria; kingdom Bacillati; phylum Bacillota; class Bacilli; order Lactobacillales; family Enterococcaceae; genus Enterococcus; species Enterococcus sp. DIV1224. The sequence continues at coordinate 2,136,540 of NZ_CP187859.1, forward strand.
ACCTTCTCCGGCTGTGTCCATCACTGTAACTGGCGCCTCCATAGCAGATGCTAGAATCCGCTGGCCAACTTCTGGTGTTTTAAAAATCCCCCCATGCCCCACTAAACGATCAATTTGGACATCCTCAGATTTCAATATATCCATTCCGATTCTCATTGCGCCAAAAGCACTGGCTAAATGGATCCGCATGAAATTCGCTAAATCAAAACGGCTACCTGGTGTACGTACAAATAATGGCCTTCCTTCATTTACTCCTGTAATGTTTTCACCGGAAAAATAACCATAAGAAAGTAATCCCCCGCAATCCGTATCGCCTTCTAGCGCTTTGTTGAATAATACCGTGAATAATTTATCTCTGCTTATCTCCATACCCAAAGAATTGGTAAATTCTTCAAAAATATTGACCCAAGCATTGATATCCGAAGAGCAGTTATTCGTATGAACCATACCTACTAGTTCTCCTGAAGGTGTAGTGACCATGTCGATTTCCGGATGGACATTTTCTAGTTCTTTTTCTAATACGATCATAGCGAAGGCGGAAGTACCAGCCGAAATGTTCCCTGTCCGTTTGGCTACACTGTTCGTAGCGACCATACCGGTTCCTGCATCTCCTTCTGGCGGACAAATCGGGATTCCTGGCTTCAGGTTTCCCGTAGGGTCGATCAGATAAGCCCCTGATTCGCTCAACTTGCCAGCTTCTTCTCCTGCTACTAGAACTTTAGGCAAAATGTGATCCAAATCAATCGCTATACGCTCTTTTTCGATTAATTGACCAAAAATATTTTTCATTTCTTGATGGTAGGTTTTCGTTGAAGGATCGATAGGAAACATGCCTGATGCATCTCCTACGCCTAGTACTTTCTCACCAGTAAGCTGCCAATGAACATACCCTGCAAGCGTTGTCAAAAAATCAATTTCTCTCACATGTTCTTCTTTATTCAAGATAGCTTGATACAAATGAGCGATACTCCATCTCTGCGGAATATTGTATTGAAATTTTTCCGTTAATATTCGTTCTGCTTCTTCAGTGATTGTATTTCGCCAAGTACGAAATGGTACTAGTAACTGTTCCTTGCTATCAAATGCTAGATAACCGTGCATCATTGCACTGAACCCAATCGACCCGATCGTTGTAAGATTCTCGCCATAGATTTCGAATACTTCTGCTGCCATTTTTCGGTAACTGACGCGCAGTCCTTTCCAAATATCTTCTAATGAATAGGTCCAGATACCATTTTCTAGTTTGTTTTCCCACTCATAACTACCAGCGGCAATAGGAGTAAAAGATGAATCAATCAATACAGCTTTGATCCTAGTTGATCCAAACTCAATTCCTAAAGATGTACGACCATCTATGACATCTAACATACTTTGCGCATTTACTTCCTTCATAATGATCTAACTCCCTCCTTCTCGTCAAACCTGATCAAACCGTCTTTTTTAGTAGCGCTTACAATGATTATTGTATACTTTTGTACGTACATGTCAAGTGGTTATTTTCAAGAATATAATAAAAAACACTTGTTTTGTACGTACATAAGTTATAGAATGAAATTGCTTACAAAATCTGATCAACCGCCTTCTCGAAATTCTAGAAGGAGAGAATACTTATGAAAAAAGAAAAAAAAGTTTCCTCATCGTTTATTTATTTTTTTGGCGCATTTGGCGGCATTCTATTTGGATATGATATTGGTGTTATGACCGGCGCTTTACCTTTTTTACAACATGATTGGGGTTTGGCAGGTAAGGCTTCTTTGATAGGATGGATCACGTCTTCGGTCATGTTAGGTGCGATCCTTGGTGGCTCTTTATCTGGTCTTCTTTCTGATAAGCTTGGACGACGAAAAATGATTCTTCTTTCTGCACTTATTTTTATGGCTGGTTCTGTCCTTTCTGCATCTGCCCCTCACAATGGTTCTTATTTTCTGATTGCAGCAAGGATTCTTCTAGGTTTAGCTGTTGGCGCTGCATCTGCCCTAGTTCCTGCTTATATGTCTGAAATGGCTCCTGCTAGACTAAGGGGAAGATTGTCAGGGATCAATCAAGTGATGATTGCTTCTGGCATGCTCCTTTCCTATGTTGCAGATTATTTGCTAAAAGGGTTACCTGAAACGATGGCTTGGCGCGTGATGTTAGGACTCGCTGCTGTCCCTGCACTGATTTTATTTTTCGGCGTTTTAGCTCTACCAGAGTCACCGCGTTTTCTTGTGCAATCTGGTCGCTTGGAAGAGGCAAAAAGAGTATTGAACTATATTCGGACACCAAACGAAGCTGAACAGGAATTTGAACAAATCCAGCTGAATGTCAAACAAGAAAAGACAACCGTAACTTCTTGGCATACTTTATTTTTAGAAAAGTATCGTTCGTTAGTTATTGCCGGTATTGGTGTAGCAGTATTCCAGCAATTTCAAGGAGCTAATGCTATTTTTTACTATATTCCACTGATCGTAGAAAAAGCGACTGGGCATGCAGCGAGCGATGCATTGATGTGGCCGATCATCCAAGGAATCATTTTAGTTGCTGGTTCTTTGCTCTTTTTGGTTATTGCAGACAAGTTCAATCGGCGAACTTTATTGAAAATAGGCGGTAGCGTGATGGGACTTTCTTTCATCCTACCAGCTGTTTTAGGAACTGTACTGGATGCTCATACAAATTCGTTGTTGATTCTCTTGTTTTTATGTATTTATGTCGCATTTTATTCTTGCACATGGGCTCCACTGACATGGGTAATCGTAGGCGAAATATTCCCACTAGCTGTCCGCGGGCGAGCATCTGGCCTGGCCTCTTCTTTCAATTGGATTGGTTCTTTCCTAGTCGGCTTGCTTTTTCCTGTGATGACTGCTTCTATGTCTCAAGAAATCGTTTTCGGTATTTTTGGGATCATCTGCTTTTTAGGGGTTTTATTTATTCAAGAGATCGTACCAGAGACTCGTGGGAAATCTTTAGAGGAAATCGAACAAAGTGCATCTAAAAAAACTTATCCTAAACGTATTTCTATCCATCATTCTTAAAGAGGTTGTGACAGAAGTAGGCAACTTCAAGAAACAAGAGGAGCCGCTTAGTTCCGAGTCACAAGGAACAAGTTCAAAACACAGTTTCTCATGTTTGATGATTTTTGCCACAGTCTCAAATTGATATAAAAAATAAGAGGCGGTAAAAACCCGTCTCTTATTTTTCGTTTTCTTTTACTGTTTCCCGTTCAACTAGTACAGGCTCATAAAGAATATTCGGCTGTGCCTGTCCTTTTTCAATCGTTGTGACGATCCACCGTGCGGCATCTTGTCCCAACTTTTCTTTTGGATGCGTCAATGTTGTCAATTTTTTATTTCCTAAATGGCTTAAAGAAGAATCGTCTGTTCCTACGATCGATAGGTCATCTGGAATTTGATAGCCATTTTCTGTCAGCTTATCTAGCAATAAACTAGCTATTTGATCGTTATAGCAAATGATGCCATCTAAAGCTTGTTCTTCTTTCAACCGTTGTACTGTTTTTTCAGCAATCGTTTCTCGTGTTTCCGTGGTGAAAGTAATGATATCTTCTGTCAAAAATCGCACATTATACTGTTCACACGCGCTGATAAAACCTTTCATCCTGTATTTTCCTTGAAGATCGTCGATTTTTGTAATGAACAACAGACGCTGATGTCCTTTTTTTATCAAATATTCTGCTGCCATAAAACCGACTTTCACATCATCTAAACAAATATAAGAGGCATTTAACTCTTCATAAGCAGCATTGATCATCACCATCGGAATACCTTGTTCTCTTAAAGCAACATAAAGTGCTAAGTTTGGATTATACTGATTACTTTTCGTAGGCTCAACGATCAAACCATCTACCCCATAAGCAATCATTTTCTTCAAACACTCTTTCTCCAATTCGTGATCGTTATTCGTACTGGCTAAAAGCAATGAATACCCAGATTTTCGTAATTCATTTTCGATTCCTCGGATAATCGACGGAAAAATATAATCAGAGAGATATGTGGTGATGACACCGATCGTTTTTGTTCTGTTCAATGGTGCTTTTTCTGTCTTATAGCTGTCATCTACATATGTGCCCGATCCTTTTTCTTTACGCAGATAGCCCTCATTTACCAACACAGCGATTGCTTGCCGAATCGTATGTCTGCTGACGTCATATATTTCTTGCAGCTTGAATTCTGAGGGAATGGTTGTATTTACTTCGTATTCCTCATGAAGGATCTTTTGTTTTATCTCTTCTGCAATATCTTGATATTTTGCCATTTACCTTGCCCCTTTTTATTTGTACGTACATATGTATCCATTATACACAAGAAAGAGACAACTTGGAAATATCCAGTTGTCTCTTTCTAATTATTTCTTTCTCCTGTTTTTAGGAAACTATATTCCTTTTTCTAAACCAACTGGTGTTATTCTTTTATCTGGATTCTTTAGTCCAATCGCACCAACAACCGTCACTACGAGCACCAATACTGCTAGAAAAATATATGTTTCTTTAAATCCTATGCTATCATACATTTTTCCAGCAATAGTAGAGAATGCAAAAACTGAGATTTGCTTGGAAAAATTAAACCCTAGAAGATAAACAGTTGCTGACAATCGCCAATCGAATGCGCCAGAAATATATTTCATAACGGAAACAAGAAGCAGTGGCATTTCTACGGCTGCAATCAATCGGGCACCTGACAATACGATCCAGTTGGGAGCCAATGCACTAAGCATCACTCTTATAAAAATCAAACAGCCAAACAGGATCATCCCTTTTTTCGCACCGATTTTATTGATAAGGCTCGGCATTGGGATCATGATCATCGCCTCCAATGCTACTTGGATTGAAAGCAATCGACTGTAGATGATTGTTCCCTGAGATACCTCATGGAAAAAAGTCCGATAGTAGATAGCAAATTGCTGATCTACTACATCATAGATAGCGGCTGTCCCAACAAAGAATAGACACAAGAGCCAAAAGTTTTTATTTTTAAACAAAGTGAAAATCTCTTTTCTGGTCACTTCATTTTTTTCCTCTACTGGTACTTCACTGCTTTTAAGATTTACTTTATCTCCAAAAATCACTAATCCAGTTAAGATTGTCGCCATAAATGAGCAAAGCCAAAAAATAGAATTAGGATTTTGCGTAAAGATAATTCCGCCTACGAATGCCGCAACAGCGCCAGCAATCGAACCGCCTAAACGCGAATGTCCGTATTCGAATTTATTCACTAAACTTGCCCGTTCAACGTAAGTCTCAACTACTCCTACGCCACCATTTAAAACAAAAGCTAGATAAATACTGCCGATGATCGCTCCAAAAAAAGTATTGATTGATAAAAGAGGAATAAAGAGCCATTGGAAAAATGGGCCAATGAACATTCCAGCTATCGTGATAGTTATCAATAGATTCTTTTTGAATGCTAATTTATCCGACAATATCCCAAATATCGGCTGGTAAAACAAAGAAACGAATGCCATGAACGAAAAGATGATACCTGCTTGCGTTCCGTCAAGATCTGCTACTTGCTGCAGCCATAACGACAAAAATCCGAAAACTGTTGCCCAGATAAAGAAATACGTAAAATGGGTTCCCGCAAAGCTCCAAAAATGATTCGATTCGTTTTTCATGATTCTCCCTCTTTCTCTTAGTCATTCAAATATGGAAGCGGCTTGCCAAAAATTGGGAAACCATCGTTACCCCAACCAAAAGCTTGTACTTTTGTGTGTCTGTTCGGGTCGTATAGCGGATCACCTTTGATTTCCGTATAGTCCCGACAGTGATAAACCAGGATATCTGTTTCTCCATCTTCTGCAATAGTAAAAGAATTATGTCCAGGTCCGTATTGTTGTGTAGAAAGGTCGCTCTGGAAAACAGGTTCTGTCACCTTTGTCCAATTTTCTCTTTTCAATAAGTCAGATTCCAAATCAGCATAAATCATTCCCATACAATAATTTTCGTCGGTAGCGCTTGCAGAATAAGTGATGAAAATTTTTCCATTCCGCATCAATACTGCAGGCCCCTCATTCACTTTAAAGCCCTTACATTCCCACGCAAATTCTGGTTTTGTCAGCATAACTGGTTCTGTTTTCAATGTCCACGGATTAGTCATTTCTGCTATATATAAATTAGAATTTCCTTCAATAGCATTGTCTTTTTGTGCCCAAACATAATATAAATGATTATTATGTTCAAACACTGTGGCATCTAAACAAAAAGTATCTAAGTGCGACACCACTTGACCCTTTTCGTGCCAATTTTCGTCTACCATCGGATCTTGCGCTTCACACTCTAAACAATACATTCGATGAGTGAACAATCCATCAATAATCTCTTCTGTATGCGTTGCAGCAAAATAGATATACCATTTTCCAGCAATATAATGGATCTCTGGAGCCCAGATTAGTTTGCTCATCTCGCCCGTCTCATGTTTTCGCCAGATTGTACGGGGTGTTGCATAAGCTAGACCAGCAATCGTTCTTGAACGGCGTAATTCAATACGATCGTATGAAGGTACAGAAGCAATGAAATAATAATATCCGTCCTCATGTTTATAGATAAATGGATCTGCCCTTTGAATAATCAGCGGTTTTCGATAATTCTCATTCATCTCTTTGATTTTTACTTCTTCTTGTACTTCAACTGTCATTGTGTCTCCTCCTTAATTAATTTATAAATGAATGTTAACTCTTTGAGAAATCGTTGTCAATAATATTTTTGTTAATTAAAAAATAAAAATTAGATATAATTAATATAAAAGTTAATAATAAAAGCTTTAATTTATAAAACGATTGACTATATTAATGTTAGTGTTAATATATAGTTAACAGAAAAATAAGCGAGGAAAATTATGCAACTACAAATAAACGAGGAATCCTTACCGGTATATGAAGCATTAGCTAGCAAGACAAGAATCAGGATCATTCAGCTGCTTTCCAAAAAGAAGATGAATGTCAAAGATTTGGCAAAAGAACTTGGAGTAAGCAGCGCGATCACGACGATGCACGTGAAAAAGTTAGAAGAAGCGAACATCATCAAAACAGAGAAAATAGGACAACAAAAAATTTCGAGCCTTCGTGTCGATAAAATAGATATCAGTTTCCCAGAAAAAATATTCAATGCTTTTGACACGAAAGAAACATCGATACCTATTGGTCACTATACGAATTATGCAATTGAACCGACATGTGGTTTAGCGACGATCCATGACTTTATTGGAAAAGTGGATGAACCACGCTATTTTGTGGATCCTCGAAGGATGGATGCTCGTATCCTCTGGTTTACCAGCGGGTTTGTCGAGTATCAGTCACCTAATTTTTTGAATGCAGAGGATACATTAGAAATGTTGGAAGTTTCTGTGGAAATTTCTTCTGAATTTCCTTTTTCAAATGACAATTGGCCTTCCGATATCACTTTCAGCCTAAATGGCGTAGAGCTAGGAACATGGACGAGCCCTGGAGATTTTGCTGATATCCGCGGGAAATATACGCCTGATTGGTATCCAGATAATCTTAATCAATACGGCTTGCTGAAGACGATCCGAATCACCAAACATTTGACAAATATGAATGGGGAACCTTTGTCAAACATCACGATCAACGACATTCCTAAAGATCAAGACACTTGGCATTTGCGAATTGAAGTAAAAGAAGATGCCGAACATGTAGGTGGCTGTACTTTATTTGGTAAAGGATTCGGTAATTACGACCAGGATATCAAATTAAAAGTTTACTACAGCTGATAGTTTTCTTTTCTATTTTATAAAGAAAAAACAGCCAATCCCTATGAAGGGACGGCTGTTTTTTTATTTTATTGTTATTTCCAAAAATCATCCAAAACAGAAATTGGCAAATGACGTTTATGCTGCGTCTTGTTCCACCACGCTTCGATTTTTTCTTGTGCTTGAGCGGGAACTTCTTTTCCTTCTAGATAATCATCGATTTCGTTATACGTAACACCTAGTGCGACTTCATCCGCAATCATTGGTTTTCCATCTTCAAGATCTGCAGTCGGAATTTTTGTGTATAGCTTTTCCGGTGCATTCAATGCTTGAAGCAATTGTTTCCCTTGCCGTTTGTTCAAACGGAACAATGGTAAGATATCGGCTCCTCCATCACCAAATTTCGTGAAAAAACCAGTGATGTTTTCTGCAGCATGATCTGTCCCTAATACAGCTCCTGCTCTTTCTCCGGCTACGGCATATTGTGTAATCATTCGTTGTCGTGCTTTGATATTACCTTTGTTAAAATCGCTGATTACCACACCTGCTTCACTTAATACTTGTACTTGTGCATCAACAGCAGGTTTGATATTTACTCGCAGACTGACATCAGGCTGGATAAAGTCAAGGGCAGCTTTTGCATCTTCTTCATCTGCTTGTTCACCATAAGGAAGACGAACAGCGATAAATTGATAGCTTTCATCTTTCGTTTCTTCACGCATTTCTTCCATCGTTAGTTGCGCCAAACGACCGGCTAAAGTAGAATCTTGACCTCCGCTAATACCTAATACGAAGGTTTTAAGAAACGGATATTTTTTCAAATAAGCTTTCATAAAATCAATACTTTTACGAATTTCTTCTGTTGGATCAATTGTTGGTTTGACACCTAATTCATGGATGATTTCTGTTTGCAGGCTCATTTATTCTCCTCCTATGCTTCTGTATGAAGTTCTGCTACGCTTTTTTTCATTCGTTCCATCGTAGCCATTTTATGGTTCCAGCATTCAGTAGATAGATCGACCGGATATTTTTGCGGATTCAAGTCTCGTTTGTACTCTTCCCATAGTGAATCTAGATTTTCTTTTGTATATTCTTTGATTTCGTTTAGCACGGGTAGTTCGTATACTCTTTTTCCTTCGATAAAGATATCTTGTAAAACGGGACGAGCGGTAAAATCCCGAACAGTTTTATTGATAAACGTATGCACTGGATGAAACATAAAGATAGCTTCTTCTTCTCGAGGATCTTCATCCCATAATGTGACATAATCTCCTTCAGATTTCCCATCAGAGTTTCGAGTAATACGCCATACTTGTTTTTTTCCTGGAGTTGTCACTTTTTCCGCATTGCTTGATAACTTGATCGTATCCACCATATTTCCTTCGCTATCTTCAATTGATACTAGTTTGAATACTGCACCAAGGGCTGGCTGATCATAAGCAGTGATCAGTTTTGTTCCGACACCCCATACATCAATTTTAGCTTTTTGCATCTTTAAATTCAAAATCGTTGCTTCATCTAAGTCATTTGAAGCATAGATTTTTGCTTCCGTAAATCCAGCTGCATCTAATTGTTCCCGAACACGCTTAGATATATAGGCCATATCTCCACTGTCGATACGTACGCCTTGGAAGTTGATTTTATCACCTAATTCTTTTGCTACGCGGATTGCACTTGGCACACCTGATTTCAACGTATCATAAGTATCGACTAAGAACACACAGTCTTTATGGGTTTTAGCGTACGCCATAAATGCTTCATAATCATTTCCATAAGATTGGACTAACGAATGCGCATGAGTCCCGCTAGCTGGTATCCCAAATATCTTTCCAGCACGTACATTGCTTGTAGCATCTGCTCCGCCGATATATGCCGCTCTAGTTCCCCAGACTGCCGCATCCAATTCTTGTGCTCGTCTAGTCCCAAATTCCAAGAGCGGATCTTCTCCGATCACAGATTTGATGCGAGCTGCTTTTGTCGCGATCAACGTTTGGAAATTGACCATATTCAACAGTGCTGTTTCTACTAATTGACAATGTGCCAAAGGACCTTCCACTTGGATCAATGGTTCATTTGCAAAAACTAATTCACCTTCACGAGCAGAACGAACCGTTGCTTTAAATTCAAAATTTTGTAAATACTCCAAAAACCCTTCAGGATAGACTTCTAAGCCACGTAAGTAAGCAATATCAGAATCACTAAACGTCAGATTCTCTAAATAATTGACTAACCGTTCCAATCCTGCAAAAACCGCGTACCCGTGGTTAAAAGGCATTTCTCGAAAATAACATTCAAAAACAGCATGTAAATCAGCTCGACCTAATTCCCAGTATGTCTGCATCATATTGATTTGATATAGATCCGTATGCAGCGTCAAACTGTCGTCTGGGTAAGTATTATTCATCTTGTATTACTCCTCTTGGCAAGTTTTCATTTCCTACCTATTATAACAAAAAAAATTGATAGGAAAAGAAATCTTCATTATTTTCTGAAAAAGAGGTTGTGAAAAAGCCGCTTAGTTTCGAGTATTAAGAAAAATTTTGTGAAAATGGCTTTCCACATTTTGCATAAATTGGACTTAATACCGAGAAACTGGCTTTTGAACACCGTTTAAGAAAGAGGTTGTGAAATCAGCGTTTTGACCTGAGTATTAGAGAAACAAACGGAAAAATAGTTCCTCATATTTTGCCGTTTGTTGAGCTAATACCGAAGGACAGCTGATTGAACACCGTTTATCCGGAAAAAAGGGCTGCAACAAGACTTTTGTCACAGCACCTACTCTTATCTTTACTACTTCTTATAAACCAGATTTCACTTAATATTCGATATGAATCACCTTCTGCGGAATTTCTTTCCTCTGCGATATACATAGAAACCACCGACTAAAAGAACTGCTGCTAGGGCCCCGATAATGATATACAACAAAGAATTTGTATTATTTTCTACAGTAAAAACCTCATGATTGACTGAGTTTGCTTGTTCTTTCGTAATCGTAAAGTCTTTTGTCAGCAACCACTTTTGCCCTGTCTCATCTTGTGCTTCGACTAAAAGTTGATAATCCCCCGATTCTAAAGGTTTCGTATTTCCAGCTTCCCCATGATAAATAGGCATAGCAAAAACTGATTCAGGAGCAATACCACCATTTTCGATTTTTCGTGTCATTATCGGTTCTTCCCGTCCTTTTGAATGAACAGTTGCTTCAACGGTCACTCCCTTGATATTGATTGGTTGAGGATTTTCTAGCACAGCAACCACACCAGCATTGTTGGTGATCACTTCGGAACGTACCTCATTCAACTTCAGATCCGGCACAACTTCCTTGTCATTTGCGCTCATCATCAACCCAACCACATAAGCGTATTCGCTAAAAAAAGGCTGATTACTTTCTTCTTTTTCAGCTGAAAAATCTTTTTTCACTTGGATCCCGCCTAATAAGATTCCATCAAAGGAAGTATCAGGTGCTTGTACTTCTAAAGTAACGACTCCTGGTTTATTCCCTGGGATCACTGCTTCTTTTGGATAATCGACCAATGCGCAGATGGGTTGCTGAACGATTGACTCCTCTGGTAATTCATTTTGTCCGTAGTCAATCACTATGTTTCCGTTTGTCTGAGCTGTATTGACATTGATAAAATACGTTTGCTCCTGATCAGAAAAATTATTGATCTGGATCTGTAGTGTCTGTTTTGTTCCAGGTTCTACTCGTAAATCAAAGAATGAACGTCCTTCTCGCTGATTGTCCGGTAAAATAGGATGGACGCTATAGTCTGCTCCATGATTTTCATCAGCAAAAACGACGATTCCAGGAAAAACTAGCGGTATTAACAAAGTTATCAAAACCAATACTAAATGTCGTCTCACTTTTCATCCCTCCATTTTATGTAAAAAGGATGGAGTTAGCTTATCCGCTCCATCCTTTTGCGGTTGTTTTCAAGTAAAACAAATTATTTTACTTGAAATACTGCTGTTAGATCGAATCCACTGCTGTGTAAGTAACTGTCCCAGTATACTCTCCAACCGGTGTATTCGCTTTGATTGTTAGTGTTGGCGCTTCTGATGTGAGTTCATTTATATGATCAAAAGTACCGGAAACATAAGATATCGGAAGAGTTGTTGCAGATTCTAATATATTTTCTCCATTGATCGTAAGAGCAGAAGCAATATCATCTGTTAAGTTTGTTGCACTGACTGTCAATACCCAGTCTCCCGCAACTACAGCATTCTCCCAAGCTGCTGCCAGCTCTGTTGTATCTTCAACACCAGTGTATTCGCTAATCAATTCTAAAGCTTCTGTTTTGCTGGCTTCTAGCGGACGAAAATCGGAAGCTTGCAATGCGCCATCAAAAGTACCATTGACAGTTGTGTTTGCGCTGATTTGCGCAACCGTATGTTCACCAAAATCGATATCAGGAACAGAATCTAGTGTAAAAATCCCTGGATAAGTTGGAAGTCCATCCTCTACTAAAAAGTCAGTAATCTCCACTCTGGTCGTTCCATCCATTGGTTCATCAAATTCTGCTGCCATGACTGTTGGTGCAAAACATGTAAATAACATCGCACTTGTACTTAAAACCCCTGCTAATTTTTTCATTTTTTGTCCTCCTTTTTTTCTCATCAAAATTCTGCATTCACAAATCGCCAATAATGTTTCGAGTAGTAATGACCACTAGATGTCCCCTCAGGAAAAGAGAGTGTTGACTGCTCGCCAGGAATCGTATATGTAACGATTCCACGTTCTTTGTTTCCTGTTGACTGGATGATCGTACGATACTCTTTTCCTGCATCTTGGTGATCATATTCGAAAGCTTCCAATCCTTCGACTGCTTCTTCGTTCTTTCCGCTGAACATTCCTCTGCCTAATTGATAATCGGCAGTCAAAAGATGGCCATCTTTTTTACAACGGAAGTCTTCTGTTTTCAGTTGTAGTTGCCATTTTGTGCTCTCTTTTCGAGAATCAAGAAAGGTAATCGATAAATCGTTGCTCTCTCGATGGATTTGATTGTGTTCATCTGTATAGCGCGATACGAACAGTAAATCATCAATGTATAGCATCCGTGGAAATTGTTCATTCAAAGGAACGATTTTCAGAGAAGTCGTGCCCTCGGTCTGTCCGTGAACAGCAGAAGAACAGCTAAACATTCCTATGAATAATGCACTCCATAACGCTAGCGAAAATCTATTTTTCATGTTTTTCGCCTCCACGTATTTGATGACGATAGACTAAAATAACGCCGATAATCAACAGCGTCCCAACAAATGAAATCAATCCTGCCTTTGCTTCATTTGCCTCTGGAAAACTGCTTTTCTGTTTTTCTTCTCCCTTTTCAGTCTGCTTTCCTATCTCCCGTTCATTGATTTCTATGACTGCATGCGTTTCACCAGCTTGGGTAGCAGCATTCACCACTGGCATCGATAACGAGAACAGGAGTAGAAGAAGAACAGAAATCATCCAGTATCGGGTTTTTGATTTCATTGTTTTCTCCTTTCCACTTTTTTTCTAGTATCTAGCCAGCCATACGATCCCCCCTTTCAAAGCTAGCTTCTTGCTATAACACATCTTCAATTTTCCACGTGATCGTTCCAGAATATACGCCTAACGCCTCTTGATTGTTTAGCCGCAGCAATAGCCCTTCTTCCTCCGAAAATTCATACTTTTTGTCAATCTCAAGCGTTAAAGCAGAAAGTGCGATTTCTCCCCATTCATTTTTGAACACAAGATACTCTTCACTAATCGCATGTTGCATATCCACATGATTTAGTTCTTCAGCGGATACGGTCACTCTATATGAATCCGATGTATTCAACGTGTTTCTAGTAACAACACGCATCCCTTCTTCACGAGCTTGTGCTTGTCTGTTCATTGGCAATTGTGATCGAGCATACTTCCAGCTGTATTCTTCTGTCACGAATTCAAATCCGATAAATCCTTCAACAGTGAAGGTTCCATTTAGCTCTAGATAAGTGATCTCATCATTGATAGGTCGATTATCAGTAAGGGTGAGCTTGATTGTATTTTCTCCTAGTTCGAAAACACCTTCTGAATCTTTTAGATCGATTTTGAACCCTCGTGATTGATGCATTTTGAATTCTTCTTCTGCATCTGTGATTATCTGATTTTCAATCAATAACTCATCATTGATCCATACGCTGTAATACAAACGATCTAAGTCTGGATCAAGATAATCAAATGTAAAATGGAACGGATCTTGAAAATCAATAAATGTATTTTTTTCGCCAAACGTTTCATTTGCCGTTCGTAAGTTGTCAATTTCTGGTGGGTGGTTAGGTTCACGCTGGATCTCGTATTCAACTGCATGTTCGACTTGAGCATGATAATACTCACCGGTTGTAGTGCCTGTTCTCCCAATAAACTCTACCCGCTCATAGACGTTATGATATTCAAGCCCTTGAAACTCTGATTTTACTTTTGTTTTGTAATGCAACGTCACTTCTGTTCCTATAGGAATCTCGATAGCTTCCTCTGGATAAAAGCGCTGGGTGGATGAATCATAAAAAGCATTTACATCTATTCTTGTAGCATTTTCACCGTTACTATCTAGTTCTTGATACGTAAAATATGGTTGATAGCCATCTTCTGATAAGATTAATTCAGTAAACTCAAAAGGATTGGATTTGCTTTCTTCTTCATCAGAAGTCAAGATAGTGATGCCATTATCTTCACTAGGATTAAGGAAGATACTACCATCGCCTTCTTCGTTGTAAAATGTAACTGCGTGTTCCAATTCTGTATTGATAGGGATTTTTTTGCCATTCACATTCACCGTCACGCCTTGCTCTTGCGTTGTAATTTCATGCACCAATTCCCCTTGGACCTCAAATCGTGGATTGGTTAAAAAGATTGCTGCATCTGCACGAGGACTAAGAAGAGAAAATTCAGCAGTCGCAGTGAATCCCCAGTATAGTTTCTTCGATGGAAGATTGGTAAAATAGTCATTGATATTGATGGTGCCTTCTGTTATGCCATATCCTCCTGTTTGGCGCAGATCCTCCATTGTAAAGGTAAGCATCCCTGCTGGGGTAATGTTGATATCCAATTTCCACCAGCTGTTAGTCGAAAATTCACTGTTTATGCCAAAGTCTTTTTTAAAAGATTTAGTAATCGGACTACCTGAAGGCGCTGCTGCAATATGGGCACCAGAGAATTCTCGATCTCCTAATGCATTGATATTTAGAAGAGGGCCAGTAGAAATTTTATTATCGAATTCAAGAATCATTCCATTCGCTATATACTTATCAATAGGAGCTATACCTGTCAAAAGGTCTGGGTGATAATACGCTCCTAATGACTTAGGTGAATGCCCTGCTGTAGGATCATACATATTGTAGATACCCCGTCTGCTGAAAAACAAATTAGTAGGATTCCCATCATGAAGAAAGAACGTGATTCCCTCTGTATCTTCATCAAAATAGAGATAACTTGTAAATCCGATATCCGTAGACATGTTCGTAAAATCAATCCTATTAGAACTTGTTGAAACCATATGCCCTCTGTTATATAGCAATGAACTCAAATTTGAAGGCGTCATATAACTTAATCGGTAGTCTTGATCTAATGTTGCGACATTAGGTGCAAGTGTGAAAATATGACTTGGTCTTGCAAACAAGTGATTTAAAGGAATAGCATCTGCAAAAGCACCATTCAAATTGGGATCTAATATACTGGGAGCGGCATAGTTTTCAACTTCTTCCGCTTCTGTTTGAGCTTCTTCCACTGGTTCTTCTCTTGATGCTTCTGGCTTATCAGA
This sequence comes from Enterococcus sp. DIV1224, assembly GCF_050555455.1. Classification (NCBI taxonomy): domain Bacteria; kingdom Bacillati; phylum Bacillota; class Bacilli; order Lactobacillales; family Enterococcaceae; genus Enterococcus; species Enterococcus sp. DIV1224. The sequence goes on from NZ_CP187859.1 coordinate 2,152,000, forward strand.
AATCTCAGTAGGCTCCCCATTTATTTCAGGTACGGCAGTATTTTCCGATAAATCGACTGCGACTACGTACTCTGTCTGGTCACCGATGAATATCTCTTCTAATTCATCTCCTGTTTGTTTCATTAGTCTTGGCGTAATTTTTAGATGGTATTGATTGTATTCTTCTACTATGAGGGTTTTAAAAACGTTTTCAATTCTCTCATTCTCTGAAGAAAAATCACCTGCGTAGTACCATTCCTCATCAACTGGTCCTACTTTTCCAAAGGTTCGTTCGATTTCCTGAATGCTTTCTCTCAGTAATAATCCTTCGTGTTCAACTATTTCCAGCTTAAATTGCATTTGATATTCAGCTTCATCTTTTGCATGCTTCTCATATGTCATACTCCATTGTATCTGCTTCAGTTCCTCATCCATTTCGTAATCGATCACAATATTCGCATGTTCATCAGCTACTACTTTTTCAGACTCAGTCTTGGCAAAAGCGATTTGCGACAGTCCCGTAAGTTGCGATAAAAATAGGACAGCAACCATAAAAACTACACTGCCATAATGTGAGACAGTTTTCGTTTTTTTCATTTCCTCTCTTCCCCTTCTTGAATATTAGTGAGATTTTTTCAAAAAGCTCCGATATAGTCGTTCTCATCTTTTATCCGACAACTAAAATTTAACTTAATTAAAATAAGATTGCAGATAGATTAAAAAGAGGTTGTTAAAAAATATAATAACAAAAAAATACCGTAAACAGCCATTAAATCCATAATAAAAGGTAGCAACCAACTTAATAAAAAACATTAACTCATAAAAAATGGAAGTGTTTTCTCAAATAAATTGTATTTATCGATCAAATTTGAGACAATAAAATGGGAATAAAACCAAAAAAATGAGAAAAATATAATTTAAGCGGATATAAAGAAAAATGAAGAGGTATCTAGAAATGATCTGGAGTTGAATAATAGTTTATAAAATATTTGTATTTTTAATTATTTAAAGAAATAAGCAATCAAAAAGGAGGTCCTATGTTTTTCAATATTGTGTTTACCCAGAAAGAACGCCGCAAGTTAGCAATTTTTCATCTATTGGAGGAGCAACATGAATTAACTATCAAAGAAATCAGTAAAAAACTTGATTTATCTTCTAGTGTCGTAAAAAATATATTGAATGAAATGGAGAATGAATTTGATGACTTTTGCTTTTCTGGATTCAAATTATTGTCAAAAAACAAGATCAATCAGAATCTGCCAATCGATTTAAACTATGATTATTATTATTCCTATCTTATCCAGCAGAGCCTCCCTTATCGCGCGATGAAATCTTCTCTTTTCTATCCAGAGAAAAATCTGATGGAATTCTGCCAAGAAAATTTCATTAGTCGTGCTTCTGCTATGCGGCATCTGCAGTCATTAGCCGATTATGTACAGGAATTCGATGTCATTTCAAAATCTGAGTTATTAAAAAAATTGGCTGAACTTACTAAGCATACATCTTTAAATTGGAGTTTCGTAGGAAAAAAAGAAGTTTGTCTTTTTGCTGGGATTACCACTCAGCGGATTGCACAAGGTCACTATGTAGAGGATGACCCTCGCTATAGCGAAGCAGTTTTTAGTAATGATCATCGAATAAAATGCCTTTTTGGTGAACATTTTTCTATTCCCGCCTCTCATCAAGATAGTGAATTTCGTTTTGCACAATTTATGGTGTTTTATGCACCGACCTTTCAATATGAGAATCCTACTCTTAATGAAGCTTTAGACATATTCGACAAAAAAGGACAGCTGCTTTCTTCCTTATTGAAAGAACTTGACAATTATTGGCAAACTGAGATTTTTCCTGATGACCGTGTTTTTCAACACAATCAAATTGTTCACCTCCATTTATTTAATATTCTTTTTTGTTATTATCTTTTTCCAAAGCGTGTACCGACACTCTTCTTTCTAATGAATTACTTTCATAAAAAGAAGTCTTCAAGTTATTACTATTTAAAAGAGCATTTTACCTTTTTCTTGAATAAGTTGGGGCGTCGACATAATTATCAATGGCTTTCTATTTGCTGTAACGATTTAGCTGAAATATTTGCATGGCTGACTTTGCAATGTTGCGAGGACAATGAAAATTCAACTAAGTTACAAGTTTCTTTAGTGATGGAAACAAATTATTTTTTTACCCAAGATATCAAGAATTTTTTAAAAGACTTGTCCTTTATCGAACTGAAGGAATTATCCTATGAAGAAATACAACCCATTGATTTTCTAATCGTCTCTTCTGTACATCTTATGCCCAAAGAAACGGATACAAGTTATTATGTAGTGAATTTTTTGGAAGGAAAGACAGATTATGTCAAGTTATACCTTGAATTGAAAAAAGCTCATGAAAATAAGAAATTTCACTTGCTTTTAAAAAGACCTGAAAGAAAAAAGCTGCCGTCAATTAAACCACAACTGTTCGTATAATTGGACACCAAAAAAAGGGCTGCGACAAAAGTCTGTCACATTCCCTTTTTTCCGAATAAACGGTGTTCTCCTGCCAACTCCTCGGTCACAAGTCACAATATCCATAAAACATAAGAAACTGTTTTTTGAAATTGTTTCTTGTGACTCGGAGCTGAACGGCAGGCTTACGACCTCTTTTTTACTGTATACATCATAAGTATGGAGCGGTTTAGCATAAATTAGGACATCAATCCATCGGATTCTTTTGCTCAACAACTACAATATCTTTATTTGGACGTTTGAATTGTATTCCGGCACGTTCCAGCTCCTGTTTCACTCCTATATGGACTTTGACATCTTCCCGTGTCATTTTTAAAACGTGATGAATCGCATAGTCGATTTCTTGCCTTGTGATTTTTTTCTTCGTATTGATCATCACAACTTGCTTTTTGTCATATGTGTCCACTAGCAGCAACTGTGTCCGATCTAACGAAAATAATTTGTAATAATTAATGGCCGTATTCCCAAAAAAAAATTCTACTACTTTAGGATAAAATGTCTTAATATTTAAATTACTATTCACAGGTGTTTCGATTAGCTTCATCTCATTCCTCTTTTCTATATAGTCGATTTAGATTCAATCCCATATATATTCCCCGTCGTCCCCAACATGAAGGAATCGGTTACAATTGAACCTTAAAAAACAAAAGGATTTACCTTTTATCACTTAATAGTATAACATAATTTTATGAGAAAAAAATACACTTTTTTCTTGACCTTCTCGTTACGTAAAGGATTATGCTTACATTTGTCAGGAGGAAAAATAATGGAATACACAATAAAGAAAATGTCAGAGATATCGGGAGTCAGTCCGAGAACCTTGCGCTTTTATGATGAGATTGGACTGCTAAAGCCAGCTAGGATCAATTCCTCAGGCTATCGGATTTATGGCAAAAAAGAAGTCGATCGTCTGCAACATATCTTATTTTATCGAACGTTGGCATTCAAGTTGGAGGATATTCAAGAAATCTTAGATAATCCGCATTTTGACCACCAGAAAGCTTTAATCGAACATCAGCAGATGCTTCTAGAAAAACGGGCACAAATCGACATCCTCTTGGCAACTGTCCAACAAACACTTGATAGGTACGAAGGAGGAAGAAAAATGAGTGATAAAGAAAAATTTGAAGGGTTCAAACAACAAAAATTGAAAGAAAATGAAGAAACTTATGGACAAGAGATTCGACAAAAATACGGGGAAGAAAAGGTTACAGCATCCAACGAAAAATGGATGAATATGGATAAAGAAACGTATGAAGAAATGCAAACTGTTGAAAAGCATATGTTAGCTGATCTCACTCTTTATTTACAAGCCTCTGCAGATGAAAACTTAGCAGATCGCATCTTTCAAGCTCATAAGAAGTGGTTATCTTACAGCTGGTCTGAATATCAGCCAGAAGCGCATAAAGGATTAGGGATGATGTACGAAGCCGATGAACGATTCACTGCATATTATGACGAACGAAGTGGTCAAGGTGCAGCGAAAGCATTAAATGAAATCATCCAAAAAAAGGCATAATAGTTTACATGATCCGACAAAAACGACCGAACAACAAAACATCAGACACCAAAGTTAGATTTTTTATACTAACATTTGGTGTCTGATTCATTTTTTACAAGTGTTTTGCCAAAATTCAGCGTTGAATAAACGTATAAGGTATTTTCACTTTATCCTTTTTTTCTGTAAGAAACAATTGAAAAGCCATTTCTCCGCAAGCTTCCAGATGGTGATCGATCGTTGGAAAGCCAAGAAGCTCGCTGATCAGCAAATTATCGCGTCCAATCACCACTGGTGTCTTATCTTGCAGATAGCTTTGCAAGATGCCTGCTGCGACCATATCCGAATTTGTAAAGACCCCATCAACTCTATGATCTTTAAAAAAGATACCTGCTTGTTTTCCTTTCTCTGCATCTATGCAATCCCAAAAAACAAGTGACTCATCAAAAAATGGAAAAAGTCGACGACATAGTTGCAAAGTGATCTTTGAATTATAACTCAGCCTGCCACTTCGCCCCAATGTGATGCCCAATCGTTTTACCCCTTGCTGCTTCAAATAAGAAAGACCTTCTGTAATCGATTGTTCTCGATCAATAAAGACGCAACTTGCCTGTTTTTCCTTGATTTCTTCACAAAAAACTAGAGGACCATATTTTTGATAATCCAGCAAATCTTCTAGTGTATTGGCACGAGATGTGATGATCAAACCATCGAACGCTTTAGCTGCAAATTCTTCAAGATAGCTTCGCTCTTTTTCTTTCTGATAACCCGTCGGTAAAAGCGTCACTTTGTAATCATAGTCAAACGCCTCTTCAATGATCCCACTGATCAGCTGATCAAAGTACGGATGGTTGGTATAAGGCAAGATTACTCCGATACTTTTCGTTTTTCCATAACTCAACTGTCTGGCTTTTGCATTAGGGATATAATCGACTTCTTTCATGACCGCAAGTATTTCTTTCCTTTTTTCCTCATCTACATATGGATGTCCATTGATCACACGTGAAATAGTAGAAACTGAATAACCTGTGAGCTTTGCGATATCTCGAATATTTGCCACTGCTGCTTCGCCACCTATACAAAAAGATTTTCTTGTAAATAGTCTACCACAGCTGGACCGCATTCAAAAAACTGATACATTTTTCCATCATGAGAAAAACTGATCCGCTGGCCACCCCAATATATATCTTTTGTCAACGTTTCGATTTCATTCATCGGTATTTCTTTTACTATATTCTTATTCAGCCCTTGAAAACTGTACAACGTTAATATGGAACCCTTAAACTCGACAAACGCATAAAAATAATTGTTCGTTGTGCCATCTGTTATCTCTACATAGGTATTCATTGCAAGCCCTCCTTTTGATACTTTGAGTATAGTGTATGAAACGCGTCTCATATCAAGGAGTTTGTTTTGCAATAGAAAAGTTCTATTCCTCTGGTTCACCTAAATTTGGATCTAAGCGGTTTGCTGCTAAAATAAATGGCGCCCAGATCAAAGCAGCTACTATTAAATTAATGGTTGTTAAAACGATGGCTCGCCAATCTCCCGCAGTAGCTAAAAATCCACTGATGATCGTTGGCATGACCCAGATCACATTTACTACAACCGGACGAACAAGCCCAGCCATCGTGGCAAAATAGGCGATCGTTGCAGTCGCAAGAGGTGCCAAGATGAACGGAATCATCAACAGCGGATTCAACACAACAGGAAGACCAAACATCACTGGTTCATTGATATTGAAGATTCCTGGTGCAAGCCCCAACTTTCCTACCGTTTTATAATCTGCCCGTTTAGATAAAAATAAAATCATAACGATCAACACCAGCGTGACTCCAGCTCCCCCCGGCCAGACAAAAGCTTCAAAAGAACCTGCCACCCATTTGAAAGGAATGGGTTCATTATTTTGAAAGGCATTCGTGTTTTCGACCATCGCGGTACCATATAAGGTCTGCAAAACAGGTGACATGATATTTGTGCCGTGAAGACCAAAAAACCAAAGAACATGCACAAGAAGAACAATGATAAAGACCGCTCCGTAACCTTGTGACAAGTTCATCAAAGGAGATTGGATGGCTTCAGAAATCCAGTCAATCAGCGGCTCACCAGCTGTTTGTCTAAAGATATAATTAATCACTCCAACGACGTATAAAGAAACTAATGCAGGAATAATTGCCGCAAAAGCTCTTGCTACAGCAGGTGGCACAGAATCCGGCATCCGTATGATGATCTTTTTCTTGATCAGAATCGCAAAAATAATGACAGAAATAAATCCAAAGATCATAGCAGTGAACAAACCAGACCCACCCATATATTTACCAAAATTAAAATAGCCCCATGCGCCTACTGATAACGTTTGTCCTCCGTCTGGCGTTCCAGCAATCACACCACCTGCAGAAGTAATCAAATCTGCTGCGTCTTGCGAAAGCTTCTCGGGCAATGTCAACACCGCTGTTGCTGCATCGGGTAAGCCGATAATAAAAGCAACCAGAGAAACAATACTTCCTGAGACAGGATCGACCTCATAGGCTTTCGCTAGATTCGCTCCTAGTGATAAGACAAAGACCACTGCCATAATAGCTAAAGTACCATTCCAGATCAATCCATTTACGCCAATGACTGGGGTAAAAAATGTCGTGATTGCATTCCCTTCACCTAGATACGTATTCGGAAAATCCCGCATAAATGCGTTCAGTAAAACAGCAATTGCTCCTGCCATCGTAGCTGGCATCGTACCAATAAAAGCATCTCTCAATGCAACCAAGTGTTTCTCCGACCCGATTTTCGTTGCAACTGGCAAAATATACTTCTCCATCCAACTCATTAATCCATTCATTTTTTCTCCTCCTGTTTTTATTGTTACCAAAGCTCCTTTTTTGAATACGCATACATTATAATGATATTATAAATATAGCATAGTTATTCCTATCTGGCTATCTGTTTTTATCAGATAAAATAAATAACTATGCGAATGCAAAAAATATGCATAATCCTTTATAAATAGTATAGTTTCCAACTACTCGCAAAAGCAAATGATACCATTTAAATAATACTTATTATGAATAAGTATACAAAAAAAGTAGAAAAGGAAGTATTTCGCTTCCTTTTCTACTTTTTATCTATCTTTCTCAAATAATGGGCTACGCTAGATAAGCAAGGTGCTTTTCTTACATCATACCGCCCATCATTGATGGATCCATTGCAGGAGCTGCTGGTGCTGCTGGTTCTGGTTTATCTGCAACGACTGCTTCTGTTGTTAATAACAAGGCAGAAACGGAAGCGGCATTTTGCAAGGCAGAACGTGTTACTTTAGTTGGGTCTACGATACCTGCTTCAACCATGTTTACCCATTCTCCAGTAGCAGCGTTGAAACCAGTACCTAGTTCTACGTTCTTCAATTTATCAACAATCACTGATCCTTCATAACCAGCGTTTTCAGCGATTTGACGAATTGGTTCTTCTAAAGCACGAACAACAATCTTGATACCTGTTGCCACGTCTCCTTCTGCTTCTACAGCAGAAACTTTGCTGATAACGTTCACTAGAGCTGTACCACCACCTGAGACCATTCCTTCTTCTACTGCGGCACGTGTAGCATTCAATGCATCTTCAATGCGTAATTTCAATTCTTTCAATTCTGTTTCAGTAGCTGCACCGACTTTAACAACAGCTACACCGCCTGCTAATTTAGCTAAGCGTTCTTGTAATTTTTCGCGGTCAAAATCAGAAGTTGTTTCAGCAATTTGGTTTTTGATTAATTGCACACGCGCTTCGATGGCTTCTTTTTCTCCTGAACCTTCTACGATCGTTGTATTGTCTTTATCTACAACGACTTTAGACGCATTTCCTAAGTTTTCGATTGTTGCATCTTTTAATTCTAGACCTAGATCGTCAGTAATTACTGTACCACCTGTCAAAATAGCGATATCTTCAAGCATTGCTTTACGACGATCACCGAAGCCAGGAGCTTTTACAGCTACTACATTGAATGTTCCGCGGATTTTGTTCAAAACAAGCGTTGGTAATGCTTCGCCATCTACATCGTCAGCAATGATCAATAATGGACGTGATTGTTGCAAGATTTGTTCTAACAATGGCAGAATGTCTTGGATGTTAGAGATTTTTTTGTCTGTAATCAAGATATATGGGTTTTCTAGAACAGCTTCCATTTTGTCGTTATCTGTTACCATATATTGTGATAAGTAACCACGATCAAATTGCATACCTTCTACAACATCTAGTTCTGTTTCGATTCCTTTTGATTCTTCAATTGTGATGACACCGTCGTTTCCAACTTTTTCCATTGCATCAGCAATCAAATGTCCAACTTTATCAGAACCTGAAGAAACAGCTGCTACTTGTGCAATGGCTTCTTTTGAATCAACAACAGTTGAGATATTATGCAACTCTTCCACTGCGGCTTTTGTTGCCAATTCGATCCCGCGGCGAATGCCTAGAGGATTAGCACCTGCAGTTACGTTTTTTAAACCTTCGCGAACGATTGCTTGTGTCAAAACAGTTGCTGTCGTTGTTCCGTCACCGGCAATATCATTTGTTTTTGATGCTACTTCTGATACAAGTTTTGCACCCATGTTTTCAAAATGATCTTCTAACTCGATTTCTTTTGCGATCGTCACACCATCATTTGTGATCAATGGAGAGCCGTAAGATTTTTCTAGTACGACATTTCGGCCTTTAGGTCCTAATGTTACTTTCACTGTATCTGCTAATTTATCTACCCCGCGTAACATAGCTGCGCGTGCGTCTTCTGCAAATTTCAATTCTTTTGCCATGATTGATTCACCTCATCGATTATTTTTGATTATTTTTTCTATCTTCAAAATTTACTCAACAATCGCCATGATATCTTTTCCTGCGACGATCAGATATTCTTTTCCTTCGTATTTTACTTCTGTACCGGCGTATTTTTCGAACATAACTTGGTCGCCTGCTTTCACAGCGGCAGGAACTTTTTCACCGTTTTCCAACAAACGGCCCTCACCGACTGCAACAACTGTCCCAGTTTGGGGTTTCTCTTTAGCTGCAGAAGCTAAAACGATTCCTCCGACAGTTTTTTCTTCTTCTTTTGCGACTTCGATAATGACGCGATCACCTAATGGTTTTAACACGATAAATCCCTCCGATAACTCTTTTTTTAATTCGTTAGCACTCTTAACCTTCGAGTGCTAACCTACATTTTTAATAATACTCATTCTCCCTCTTTTTTGCAAGCTTTTAAATCAAAGAAAAGAAATTTTATTCTGACAGTTGCTTATTGAAATTATGATATAATTGAAATCAATCGATAAAAGCTTGCCTTGCATGCTTGTTATCCCTTAAAAGGAGGAATTACATGTCTTTAAAAAAATATAGTTTCCTCAGCATTTTTTGCTATGGTTTAATTTTTATCTCACCCTTGATCCTCGCTTCGATAGGACTTGTAAAATCTACGTCTGAATTGATCACAGCAACTGCAGTCATGTATATATTGGGCGCGGTTGTCCTAGCTATTTTTTATTTTAAGCAACGTGAGCCTTTAGCGATCGAATCAGCAGTAAAAAAAGCTTCTGTTCCAAAGATCGTTATTTATGGATTAGTTGGGATCTTTGTCGCATTGCTTCTGCAAAGCATCGCTGTCATGCTGGAATCTGTATTGTTTGGCGAAGCAACCCCTTCTGAGAATACACAAAATATCATCCAGATGATCATGGAAGCACCTGCTTTTATTTTGGCGACAACTATTGCAGGCCCCATCATGGAAGAGTTCGTATTCCGCCGCAGCATACTGGGGATCATCAGCCGGTATTCAAATTTTTGGGTCGGGGCAGTGATCAGCTCTTTGCTGTTTGCGTTTGCTCATAATGATGGTCATTTGCTGATTTACTTTTTCTTAGGTTTCTTCTTCAGCCTAGAGTACAAAGCTACTGGTCGGATCTGGACATCAATGATCACACACGTAGGAATGAACACATTAGTTGTTCTTGTTCAATTAGCTGTCCAAAAAGGACTGGTATAAACATGATTAGAAATACTCCTGTCATCCTAGATTGGTGATTTTTCCAATCTAAAGCGACAGGAGTATTTTTGTTTTTTTAGTCGATGATCTTTTCTGCTGTTCCAGCATTTTTTGTCTGTCTTTCCTTTTTGAAGTTTGCAGAATCTATTTTTTTCAAAAATGGGAAATAAATAAAAAAACTAATTGCCAGCACGATACCTTGTAAAATCGCTGCAGGCACTCCGCCTACTAAAAAACCCGAGAGGATCGGCGGTGTTGTCCAAGGAACTTGGACCGCTGTAAATAAAGGAACAAATCCAAAATATAAAGCGGAATAGGTAATCAATCCTGAGAGGATCGGCGCGAAAATAAAAGGAACAGCCATCATCGGGTTCATCACAATCGGTGTGGAAAAAATAATCGATTCATTGATATTGAAAAAGGCTGGTAAAAGAGAAAGTTTTCCTAATTCTCGGTATTTCCTCGATTTCGCAAAAAACATCATAAAAAATACAGCCCCTAACGTCAAACCTGCTCCGGTAACAGTCATGAATTGATCAAGAAATTGCTGAGTAACGATATGCCCGCCATTTGCCACAGTCAATTCTTTTCCAGAGGCTAAGATTTCTGCATTTGCTAATGAGTTTGCTTGTAAGATCGGACTAACCAACCCATTGACCATCGCAGATCCATGAAGACCAAATAGCCATAAAAACGGGACAAAAAAACCTAATAAAAGCACACCGAATAACGTGTCTATCAACGATTGGATCGGAAGCTGGACGTACGTCCATATTCCTTGAATAACAGTCATCCCGAACAACTGTTGAAAAACAGCTGAACCTATAAGCGTAAAAATGACTATAGCAAGTATTGGAATCAATGAAGTAAAAGACTGCCAAACATTTTCAGGAATCTTCCCTCTTTGCCTCCACCCTTTCGCAAATCTTGCTAAACGTGCATAGCCCCATCCGATGAGGAGCCCGGTTGCAACTGCTCCTAGTATCCCTTCACCGCCTGTCCAGATATTATCTATCTCTCCCTGAACATTAAGTGGCTGAATAAGTAGTAGGTAAGCAGACAAGGCTGTCATGCCGACTGGCAAGCGATCGATGTTTTCTTCTTTTGCATAAGCATACGCAATAGCAAAAACGATCCAAAAGGCTATCACGTCAAACGTAGCCTGGTATACTTGTGTAAAATACATAGAAAATCCTGTTTTGTCTATCCACTGAGCGATGTAATCTACAGGAAAATGAGCAAATAAGAAAAACAGCGAGCCAGCTATAATTATCGGGATCGTATAAGTCATTCCATTACGCAAAGCAGTTAAGGGTCTAAGATTCACAACAGATGTTATCATTGGTAAAAAGGCACGATCTAACCACTCTTTCATTTCTTATCTCCTTCATCTTCTATTTGATTAACTAGTTTTCTTAATTTAACTATACCTAATGAACACGAACCATGAAAGGAATGCGCACTAAGCTTTTCAAAAAACGGATTCTTTGACGAATATCCAGTAACTGCTTACAATGGACAGGAATAAAAAAGGAGGTTTTTTATGAAAATCGCAATCATTGGCGCTACTGGTCATGCAGGTTCATTTATTTTAGACGAAGCATTGTCCAGAGAGTTAGATGTGACGGCAATCGTGCGTCATCCAGAAAAATTACCATCAGATGTTCCGTTTATACAAAAGGATTTATTTGAGTTGACAGCTACTGACCTTGTATCTTTTGATGTTGTCGTTGATGCTTTCAACGCTCCTAAAGGAAAAGAAGAAATGCATCAAACTTCTTTGTCCCATTTGATTGAGATACTTGAAGGAACCGATACACGCTTAATCGTCGTTGGGGGTGCCTCTTCGTTATTCTTGGATACAGAAAAGACGACTCGTATGATTGACCAAGTACCTAAAAATGCACCCTTCTATCCAACAGCTTTCAATATGTACGAAGGATTGCTAAAATTGAAACAATCTAAAAATCTACAGTGGACTTATATCAGTCCAGCTTCTTTATTTGATCCACACGGCAAGCGTACAGGCACTTATTTATTAAGTGATGATTATCTACAAAGAAACGCTGCTGGCGACAGTACGATCAGCATGGCAGATTACGCGATTGCATTAGTAGATGAGATACTGGATAAACAACATGAAAAACAGCATATCAGTGTAGTCAGCCGATAACACGGTTGTTTTGTCAATGTTCTGAAAAATAAAAACAGAAGATAAAACCAACACTAATTGATTTTATCTTCTGTTTTTATTTTTTTATTGACTGAACTATTTAAATTGAAAATAGCTCAGTTGCTTCATCTGGATCTGTGTCATAGATTTCAAAATCATGTCCAACGCCAAAATCTTTTTCTTTCAAAACATTTTCCATCGTTAAATGAGCAAGTTCTTTCATATTGTTTTCCTTGCTAAGATGACCAAGATAGATCCGTTTGGTCCGATTACCGATCACATCAGTCATGACAAGTGCACCATCTTCGTTGGAAAGATGCCCTCTATCTCCTAAAATACGCTGTTTTAGATTCCACGGATAGGGTCCCATGCGTAACATCTCAAGATCATGGTTACTTTCCATCAAATAACCATCGGCATTTTCAATGACACCTCGCATGTAATCACTGCAGTATCCGGTATCCGTCAACATGACGAATGAACGGTTTTCTTTATGGAAACGATAAAATTGCGGAGCTGCTGCGTCATGGGAGACGCCGAAACTCTCAATATCGATATCGCCGAATGTTCTTACTTTTCCCATCTCAAATAGATGTTTTTGTTCCACTGGTACATTCCCAATCAGCGGCTCCATCGCTTCCCAAGTCTGCTGATTGGCAAAAACATCCAAATGATACTTACGAGCCAAGACACCCACACCATGTATATGGTCTCGATGTTCATGCGTCACAAGTATTCCATCTAATTGGTCCGGTGTCCGATCAATTTGAGCCATCAAGGAAGTGATTTTTTTACCGCTAAGTCCTGCATCGACCAAAAGCCGTTTTTTTTCACTTTCGATATAAAGTGAATTACCCGAACTTCCACTTGCTAGGATACTGATTTTAAAAGCTGGTTTTTCTTCAGCCATTTGACTCCTACTTCCCTTCTTACTTTGTAAACTTTTTTCATTATACTCGCTTTTTTATTGATCTTCCACTTTTGGTACAGTGTTGTTTGTCACGATCGTATTGCTGAAAGCGTTGACACTCTCGATTTGAACCACTTTATCACTTGTTTCGATCGCTACATGCCAAACAGGAACATACACATTTTTTTCCCGGACTTTCAGAATACAGGAATAAGCTAGTTGACGCCATAAGATTTTTGATCCTCTTGGTATTTTGTTATTGATGTACAATGTATTGATTGCTTCCTCTTCTGTATACAGTTCCGTCTTTTCACGCAGCTGCTCGATATCAGATAAATGCGTCTGCATGTATTTCGTGATACTATAATCGTTATCGTTTTTTTCTAAAGAAAGAACGATTTTTGCTGTATCATCATTGAACGGAATACCTTCATACTCTTGGCTTGCTTGGATTTCTAGTGGTTCTTCTTCTAAATGAGAAAAGTTTTTCGTATACACATACTCATTACCGAACAAAATATTGTCTTTGTTAGCTAAAAAATCTTCCAAAGAACTGCTGATCTTATCTGGATCAATCACGTTCTTTTCAGATTCTGAGCTGGATAAGGATTTTGTCAAAACATCGCCGTCTAAAAACACGCCACTTTCCAACAATCCGCTTTTACCAGCCTTGCGATAATTTGCTAATGAAGTGCTAAGATTGGTCTGTTCCGCGCTAAGATAATAGCCTTGCTTGCTCTCAGAAGAAATCTTCCCCGTATAAGTGATATCGTCACTAGCCAGACGTTGTTGGATGGATTCAGTCTGATCAGAACGAATAACATTGTTTTCTTGGTATACCGCATCATGATAACTGCTGAATAAAAACACATTCAACCCTAAAAAAGCGACGAAAAATATCCATTCGATTTTTTTAAAATCCAATTAATTCGCCTCCAATCCAGGTAATTTTTCCAGAAGGTCGTTAGCTGAATACCAGTTATCTTCATATTTCACATACCATTCAGGTAAGAGATCAACGACGCGATTCGTTTCTTTAACATTTTGCCATGTATAGCCAACGATTACTGAACCAATCTTGTTGCTATCTGCTCCCTTAGCTTCCAGCTGCTGGATGATTTCATTCGTACTTGCAAGTTCTACTTCTTCATCTGAAGGTATCGGTACTTGAATCGTATTAAAACTGGTTTGAATATTCACTTGCACCGAACCGTTCGTTTCACCGCCAACTTCCACACCGATCTGTCCTCTGCTGTCCGTCCCAAAAACCGGGAAGCCTTCCACGAAGATCCGGTAATCGATGGTATTGTCACTGCGGTCAAAATATCTAAGATTCCCTAAAGAACTGCCTAATTTGCTAATATAGGGAAAACTTTCAGAAAATACACTAGCATTTTCTTTTTTCTCTGGCAGCTCTCCTCGAAAATCAACTACTTGCGTTTCCGAATGGATAGACATCGTTTCATTCCCACCGTAAAAAATCAATTCATTGCTTTCATCATTATTCTTCACGCTATCTGGTTTCTGGAAAAAAGCATTTCTAAAAAGTGTATAGGGTTGCTGCGAAAGGATATAGCTGTACTTTTTCAACTTGATTGAATGTTTCGTAGCATATTGGGTGTCGATCGTCGACGGTTCTGTTGACATTTCTGTCCATTTCGTGTCGTTTGCTGTTAATTCTTTGTTGATATCCTCCCAATTCAACGAAATATTCGCTTCATATACAAGGTGGTTCGAATAATTCAAAAATCGGATTTTTTTGTTTTCTTGATCGAATTGTATTCTAGTAAAATACATATTTTCGCTTTCTTTTGCCAAATTCGAGACGTCTACATCTAAATCAAATGCTTCCTTATATTCTCTTAGCAAAAAAGGCGCATTATAGGCCAACTCGAAACCAGATGTCAGGTTTTTCACTTGTTCGAATTGTGATTCATCTCCCGAAACGACTTCAGAAAGTTTCCCGAATCTTGCTTTATCGATGATCAATTGCAATCGGTACACGAGATTTTCACTGTTGGTTTCTTGGATCGTTCCCGAATGGTGCCACGTGACATGAAGCGGAAGAAAAACTTCAGAAGTTTTCCGATTGCTTTGAGACTCGATCATTTGAGTGTTTGTCTCATCGACGCTGATCGAACTTTTCCCTGCTGGACTCAGCCAGATGGCATAAGAGAAATATAAACTTAATGCAACCATCAAAATAAGTCCTACGCGAACGACTTTTTCAGAAATTCTCATTCCCACCATTCCTCCTCATAAGGTTCGTATGGCAGCGAGATATAAAAAGTCGATCCTTTTCCTTCCTTGCTCTCTGCCCAAATCGCGCCTCGGTGCGCCTTGATTACTTCTCTAGAAATAGCTAATCCAAGTCCTGTCCCACCTTGTGCTCTAGCACGTGCTTTATCTACTCGATAAAATCGTTCGAACACTCGGTTCAGATCTTTTTTAGGAATCCCCAATCCTTGGTCGGTAATACTTAAAATCACGTTATTATGCGTTTCTAATAAGCGACAGGTGATCGTTCCCCCATCTGGTGAATACTTGATCGCGTTATTCATGATATTATCGACTACTTGGATGATTTTATCTGTATCTACTTCGACCCAAAGATCTCTTTGTGTGAATTCGCGACGGATCTTATAATTTTTTTCTTGGTTTCCCACCATCATATCAAAACGGTCAAGAACAAAATTCACTAACTCGTTAAAATTGACATACTCTAATTGAAGCTGGGTATTTCCTGTATCCATGCGAGATAGATTCAGGAGATCATTGATCATTCGAATCATCCGATCTGTTTCATCCAATGTTACTTTCAAAAAATTTGGTGCTACTTCTTCGTCTTTCCATGCACCTTCGCTCAATGCTTCGATATAACTGCGCATGCTTGTCAGTGGTGTACGAAGCTCATGGGAAACATTAGAAACGAATTCACGGCGTTCCCGTTCTGTTTTTTCTTGTTCTGTCACATCATGCAAGACAGCTACTAATCCGCTGATAAAACCTGATTCGCGACGGATCATGGAAAAGTCTACTCGTAAGATCATCTGATCGCTCTCCAATGTACTGGTTGAACGGTCAAGTACCATTTCGTTTGGATCTTCTAATAATTTCCGCAAGGTATATTCTTCTTCGATATCCAAAAGTGTCAAAATCGATTGTCCAATTGCTTCCTCATTCTTGACATCTAGCAAGGAAACAGCCATATCATTGATCGTAATGACTTTCCCCCTGCGGTCTGTCGCGATGACGCCGTCTGTCATATGAGACAGCACGCTATCCAACCGATTGCGTTCAGCTTCCATTGTATCTTGAGCTTCTTCGATACGTTCAGCTAACTGATTGAAGGTATCAGCCAACTGCCCTAGTTCATCTTGTCCATGCACTTTGACTTTCCGGCTGTAGTCTCCTCTGGCGATTCGAATGGCTTGTTCTCTCATTTCACCGATTGGCTGAGTAATCGAACGAGCAACTAAAACGGAGACGATCATTGAGATAAACGCAGCAATCAGTGAGGCAGTAAAGAAAATGACTGCTGTATTATTGATCTCCGAATATTTTTGTTCGATATTACTTTTGACGTAAAGAGCCCCGATAACGGCATCGCCGGTCGGGGACAGGATCGGTTGAACATTGATATTCACCCGTTTATCGTCGTTATCTAAAGCAACATACCGTTTAGTTGTGAAATCATTGATATCGACATAATCATTTTTCTTTCCCACAGCGCTTTGTTCATTGACATCAGTTGTTCCTCGGATGATCCCTTTTTCGTCAACGACCCGTATTTCGATGATATCACTAGTCGCACTGTTTTCAATGAATCTCTTGATATTCGCATTTACCTCTTCGTCATCTACGTTATCTTTGCGATTTAATTCCGGACTGATTGTCGTCGCTAATGATTCCACCGTTTGATTCATATCTTTAATAAATGTATTGATCGTGGAACGTTCCAATCCACGTATAAAATAGGCGCCAATAATTTCGATTGAGATCAATAAAATCAAAATAAAAGTAATAGCGATCTTAAAATTGACTGATCGAAAAAAGCGGACTTTTCTTTTCATCCAATTACTCCTGTTCTGGGTTACGCAAATAGTAACCGACACCACGACGTGTCACTAAATAATTTGGATGGCTTGGATTATCTTCGATCTTCTCGCGCAACCGACGTACAGTTACATCCACTGTTCGTACATCTCCAAAATAATCATAGCCCCAAACCGTTTGTAATAAATGTTCTCTTGTCATCACTTGCCCAAGGTGCTTCGCCAAGTAAAAGAGTAGTTCGAATTCACGATGTGTCAACTCGATTGTTTCTCCTCGTTTCGTCACCATGTAAGCTTCTGGATGGATGGTCAAATCACCAATCGTCAATTCCGCAGGAGCTGCATCTTCTGGTTCCCTCGTAGCCGTGGCACCACGACGAAGATTCGCTTTGACCCTTGCCACTAATTCTCGATTGGAAAATGGCTTAGTCACGTAGTCATCCGCGCCTAATTCTAAGCCTAGGACTTTATCAATTTCAGAATCTTTGGCTGTTACCATAATGATTGGCATGTCATACGTTTTGCGTACCTCACGAGCCACTTCTAAGCCGTCCATTTTAGGTAGCATCAAATCAAGTAAAATCAAATCAGGTTCTACCTCAGCAACTTTTTCCAAGGCTTCTTCCCCATCATATGCAGTATAAACATCATAGCCTTCTTTGGCTAAATTGAATTTGACGATATCCGAAATCGGCTTCTCATCATCGACAACTAAAACTTTTTTCATAAAGAGCCACCTCTTATATATTATTGTCACACCTTTTCATTATACCGTATTTCTGGTTTTGTTTCATCTTTGCCTATAAAACAAAAGAGAAAATTAACATGGGAGTGCAAAATACTTTCTTTTTTTGTTCTAACTTCAATAAAAAAAGGAAAACACTGATTTTCACCTCATTGTCTTCCTTTTTTTGATTTATCCTTCTAAAGCTTGGACGCCGACACCTAATAATCCCGGACCAGTATGGACTACTAATGCCGGAGAAATTTGACCAAAGTAGATTTGGTTTGCTTGCGGGAACTCTCTTTTGAGCCTCGCTTCCATTTCAATCGCTTCTTCTTTCGCATCACCGTGGGCAACGGCTAAGTTAAAAACCTTAGCATTGCCGATTTTTTCTTTGACATAAGCAACCGTCTTATCCAAACTTTTTTTACGCCCTCTAGCTTTTCCTACTGTGTAATAGATTCCTTCATCATTACAGGAGATGATTGGGTTAAGCTTTAAAGCGGTTCCTAAAATAGAAGCAACCAAACCAATCCGTCCACCTTTTTGGAGATATTCCAATGTCGCAACATTAAAGAAAACTTTTGTTCTTTCGACTAATTCATTCAAATTACTGATCAGCTGATTCCACTCGACACCGTCTTCTAGCCATTTCGCTGCTTGTATTGCAGAAAAACCCGCACCAATACCGATATTTTTCGTATCTAGTACATACGCTTCTAGTTCTTCTTGCTGTTCTGCAATCAAACGAACCACGTTATACGTCCCGCTCAATCCGCTGGAAATCGTTACCGCAAGTACTTTTTCATAACCATCTTTTTTGATTTGCTCAAAGATTTCTGTGATCGACTCACCATCAGGCAAAGATGTACCTGGAATTTCCTCTGGCAAACGTTGATAGATTTCTTCAGGTGTAATATCTATTTTATCTGTATATACCTGATCTTTATAAATAATTTTCAAAGGAATCATGTACATCTCATATTTTTTTATCAATTCTTCTGGCACGTCCGTACCAGAATCTACTAAAATCGCGATTTTATCATTTTTCATTTGTTTTCTCCTCTTTTAAGTATTCGGTTTCTAGAACAATCGTTTTTTCCGCAAGAAGTTTCATTGCAAACGATAAAGTTGCTGCTCTTACAGCAATATATTCTACAGGGGTCGCCTGATCGAATTTTTGGGGATGGGATTTGCCTTGTGCTAATTGGCTGACCATCCATACAGCTGCTTCTTGTTCATCACAGAATAGATTATAAGCTTCACGAATCCCCACTGTTTTTCCTTGGAACAATATTCCTTCTTTGATTTCAGGAATAGTCAATACTTGTTTCAATGTAGTGATTGCAAGTAAAAATGCTACATGTTCTTTGTTGTATCTTTTTTTAACTGGTGCTGGTATCAAACCCAGTTTAACGTAGTTGTTTACCATAGAGGAGGTTAGCAATGGATGCTTTTCTCCTTGTATCACAGGTGAAAGATAACGATCAACTAACGTTCTGACTTGATCCATATAAAGTTCTAGGTCGGGGAGCTCTTCCCAGTGAGGCAGACGGAATGTTTCCAGTTCTTTTCCCCACTCCATTAATTGCTGACGCATTTTTTCCATCGTAATCGCTCCTTTTTTCATTTCATTAACATGATACCAAAGTTACCATAAACATTCAATCTAGTTATTTGAACTAGATGATTTAATTAATGGAATTTTATAAAAGCAAAAAAACAAGAAGGCCAAGCCTTCTTGTCTTTTATCGTTAAGAACAGGAGACCCGCCGGGGAGACGGCGGGAAAGGAGTAAAAAATGAAAAAAGTGTTAGGGTTTGTTCTCTTGCAAGAACTTTGTTTGTTGGTATGCTTATATAATAACGAGCAAATGTGAATAATCTATGAATGATTTCCTATAAGGAAGTAAAGATTTTTCTGATTTTCTTTAAATGTAGTCTTGCATTTTAAAATTCTTAGTGCTACTATTATTAAGTACTTTTTGTATGGGCCGTTAGCTCAGTTGGTAGAGCAGCTGACTCTTAATCAGCGGGTCGCGGGTTCGAGCCCCTCACGGCCCATTGGGTGCCAAACCCACGTCATCAGTACATTCTTGGCTACTTCGGTAGTTTCGAAAAGAGTGTACGTGATGACATTTTTTGTTTTTCGGGTATGAAATTCGGGTATGTATCTTAATATTTTATTTTTTAATAACAACAAAAAAAGCATTCAACCATTTAACAAGTTGAATGCTTTTACTATATATACCCTGTAGGACTCGAACCTACGACCGGACGGTTATGAGCCGTCTGCTCTAACCAACTAAGCTAAGAGTACGGAAAGCCATCACAACTACTGCAAACAAAAAGAATGGACATAGACTAGATAATAATGGGTTTCATTCTTTGTTGTGATGGCATATTTATTATTACACAGTTTCAAATTAAAAACTAGAATATTCAACATGTTAGAAGTCTAAATATGCTAATAAACATATTTAAAATTGTCAAGTGATTTATGTTTACTCTGAGATTCTAAGTTGGTATACTATATGTACATAAAAAATCAATATAGTGAGGAGTGATTTTATGGCTACCACTATTAAAAACACTGAATTAGTTTTCAATTCAGAAAAAGAGTGTAGCAAATTTCTAGACGATATATATAAAAACAAAAAAGTTCCTTCAAACTCAAAAATCGCTAATACATTAGCTGGCATGAAGAAAATAAAAACAATAAATGTTGATGGTGTAAAATACGAGGTATAGAACGAGGCAGATATGTTACTTGATGATAAAGTTGAATTTAAAAAAATATCAAATATCGATGACAAAGAAAGAGCCTTAGTAGAGGCTTTTTCTTCTGGAAAAGCTCATATTGATTCTTACTTAAAAAACGAAGCACTAGAAGATTTACAATATGGAATTACAAAGACTTATTTAATGTTTGTAACCCCAAAAGGTAAAGAAACCTACTTACTAGGTTTTTCTCTTTAACTACTGATCGTGTATTGATTACAAAAAAATCCAAATTACAAGATGTATTAACTAATTGGAAAAACCCAGTTTACCGTAAATCAATTCCTGGTATACAAATACACCACTTTGCCGTTAACGGACCTTATCAAGCGCAACATTTAGGTCAAGAGATGATGTATTATGTCTTTTTATTTATAAAAACTGCGCTACTAAGTAATATAGGAGCTTGTTTGATCACAGTTCAAAGCGAACCTGATGTCCGTGGTTTTTATGAATCTCTTGGTTTCTGCCATACAGGCCAAGTAAGAGATTCAAATGTTAGTATGGCTATACCCACTAATGAATTTTTTATTGATTAGGAAAAGTTACATAATATGTACTGCCCCTCATCGAGGGGCTATTTTTTTATCGTTGCGGAATATTTAAATACCAACGCTTGTCATGAAAATCTTGCGCTCCACCTTTAGTGTTTCCTTCTGGATCATTCGTTGCCCGCATCATTACATAGACTTTCTTATTAGGGAAATCACGCATATTGAAAGATACATGATAACCAACATTTCCAGAAGTATTATAAGCTTGATTTACATCCGGTCTATAAATTCCATCAGCTCTTACTCGAGCTAATTCTTTCCCAGTATTGTAGTCCATAATGAAAATATACTCGTATTTATAATTAGCAATGTGCCATCCAGCTACATGCAAGTTTGCGTTTTCGATTTCTCCGAACTGATCAATGTGGGCGTAATTTGTTCCATCTGTCAGTGTAGGATTTGCAGCACCTGCTCTAGTTGGATCAATGACTGGTTTATCATCTGAAGTTGTCGGATTTTCATCGGTAAATCCATGAGCTAAATCATATGCTAATTTTTCTTTACTTACGCCCATTTCAGAAAGATAACCGTAAGGATCTGTATGATCACCCCAAATATTTTGCGTTACCCATAAATGCGATTTGATTCCTGGTTGGTTATAAGGAGTGTCTAATGTTAATGGAATACCATATTTTATTGCTGAATCTCTAGCCAATTCAACGTATACTTTATAGTTCTTTTCAAAAGTTGCTTTGTCGTGCGTGTGTTGTAACTCAATCTGCACAGGACTGTTAGCATTAGCATACGAACCAGCACCGTACTGTACATAACCAGGTTGACCGACTTGATAAACAATTCCACCGTCTCCCACAATGTAAGCAGTGTAAGCACTAGTCCATGAACGTTGCATATACTGCGCTTCATTTCGTCCTGTCGCAGTTTCGTTTGCTGTTTCATGCAATAGAATATATTGGTTATTTGCTACTTGTGAGCTACCTTCATTTACACCTAAATTAAATTCATTGTTAATCGTATAGGCAAACCCATTAATCGGCAATAAAAAAAGAGCCGTTAATAGGCTCATCGCAGTAATAGTAATTTTCTTTTTCATTTGTTTCCTCCTATTTTTTCAAATTATAAGCCGACACACCAGTGATAACGCCTAAAAACGTCGCTACTGCATTGATAGTGAGTACTGTCATATCTGTTCCATTCCATCCATACGCTTTTCCTAACGTGGCTACTAAAACAGATGCAGCTGGCAATACTGTTAAAACTGTCCATTTAATAACTTGATAATACTTATCAGGTAAGATCATCTTTATTCATCTTCTTTCTATTTTTATCGAGATGTTTCCCTAAATAAAGTTTTAATTTGTTGTGTGTGTTCTACCAATTTTTCTGCATGTGAATCTAATCTTTCATCGTGTTTCTTTAGTTCTTCATGAATCATCAATCGATCTGATTTGCTCGATTCTAAATCTTTTGTTAATAGTTCCAAGTTGTAACTCACTTGTGATAGTGTTTTCGTAATTTTTGTAAACGATGCAACAATCGGTCTAATTACTAATAAAATCAAAGAAACGATAGCGGTTATTGATCCTGCTATCGCTCCCCATTCCCCTAAATTAATCATGTGACAACTCCTTGAATCAAAATAAAAAGCACATCAATTAAGATGCGCTCTCTTCTTTGCTAATAATTTTATCTGCTTCTTCGTCTGTAATGCATAGTGGAACGAATAGTCGAACTTGATCGTCAGTAAAACAGCCCCAATCATACATCATTTTCACATCGCTAAAACTAAACATACTACTCACCTCCCTTTGAAGCTGGATTTAGTTGCTCTTTAATTTCTGAAATGTCTTTGCTATTTTGTAACGAAGCAAGCATCATTTTTGAATTGATTTGTGCTAAACTATCCGCTTTTTCTTTCAATGCAGTATTTTCCTGTTTAATTGCTACATCATTTAGCATGAGTTTGGCATTGAACTGTTTTAGATTGCCGTTTTCATGTTCCAGAGCCTCGTACATCGCTTTGAGATTGTTTAAATCGTTGTGATCCAGTGTGTTCGCTAAAACAATCCATTGGTTCAATTTAGGATCAAACATCTGATCAGCGATCGTTAGCGGTTCGCCATCAACACGAATCCCTTCAAGCGGCGGCTGATCTGTGTAAGGAACGGATACAAGCATGTCGTCCAATACTTTTCCTGCATATTCTCCGCCAGTACGTCCATATTTCCAAATGTTTTTCATTTATTTCACTCCTTTATTTTTTTGTTTGCGTGTACCGTAAAGGACTAATGGAACAATAAGTACCATCTGAATCGCCAGGTATGAATACAAAATTTGGCGTTGTGGTTACAGCTAGCCGACCACCGACACCTGTACTTGTTGCGCCGTAACCAAAGGCGGTTCGGTCAGGTTTCAACTCATTTGGTATATTTGTAGCTTGATTAGCACGTCCGAATGGATAATAACTCGTATCCTTTGTAAATTTTGTCCCTCCGGTCAGTTGGAACTCACCTCTAAACTCAATTTCATTATCACCATTTGCTTGATATGTGATTTTATATTGAGGTGGATTATTCTCAGCTACTTCGAAACCGTCCACAAGTGTAAGAGCAAGCCAACCTGTACTTTCTGCAACTGTCGCAACTTCTTCACCTGCAATCTGCAACCCATCCTCAAAGTTTTTTAAACCTTCAACTGACTGTGGCTCGGTCAAACTAACCGTATTATTCAAGCCTTTTTCAGCATATTCAGGCGTGATGTCCCAGCTGTAGTCGTTCGGATTGTTGCTGTCTTTCAATCCTTCACCAAAGTATTTATATTCACTAATATTCGGGGTTCGTGTGTCGCCTTTTTCAATTTTCAACCATTTTATGGTACATGAACCTAAAGAAGTATTTGGCGTTTGAAAAAGGTATACCCCTTTTGTGTTTTCCCCTAGCTGAGTTATTGACACAGTGGCGACCCATGTATCAACCAATCCTTCAACTGGTTTAAAGTCACTGAATTGTTTTTGAGCTAAATAAACCCGAATAGTTTGTGAGGCAGGCTTAGTCGCTCCTATCGTCACAGTATAAGTTTCACCTAAAACAAAATCCTCTAGTGCATTTTTTGAATAGATTCCCTCGCTGCTACTTGAGATTGGAAATTTAACTGCAGGATCAGCAATATTCTCACCCAAAGCCACCTTGCTCAAATAATACGGTGCATCGAGTAGATTTGGCTGGTATGGTGTGGCTGTGTCACTTGGTGAGTTCACTTTCTCAATCTTAATATCATAACCAACGTATAATTTGCCGTTGCCTTCTATAGGTTGCCAAAGTTGTAAGTAAGTGTTATCAAATTTAAGATTGCTTGGTACAGTGAACACTTTTGTCACGTTTTGCCATGTCCCTACATTTTCACGTGGTGGGTTTACTGTTCCTAATGCAGTTCCATCTCTAGTTTTTAATACAAAAGCCGTTCTGAAATCGTCAAAATCTGCGTTTATCATAATTGGTACTGTCATAATATACGTATTATTAGGAAGCAACGCTGAACAATTTGGTACATATATAGTTCTACTTGTATTGACCGCTGAAGGATCACTACTGTCTAGTTCTAAATAAGTTTCGTGATCTTTGAAACAAGCTAATGGTTTTGTCATTGTTATTCCATTACCGCTAAACTTGCTAAAATCTAGGTTAGGTGCTAAGTTAGCTCTTCCAGAATAATCATAGTCCCCGAAGTCGATGCTGTTACTGTACATCTTTTTCAGCTTACCGAGGTCGCCGATTTGCTGATTGGTTTGATTCATCTTGTCTTCAACTGCTTTAAGATTGTTTTGTGCCGATGTAACGTTTTGAGAAACAGTATCAATCTTAGTTTGAGTAGCTTGTAGTTGCTCTGTTACCTCGTCAACAGTTTGATCAATTGCTTGTGTGGCTCCCTCTACAAATTCATTTATTTGTTGGTTTGCCTTTTCAATCGTAGAATCCACATTTGTTAATGCTGCGTTAACAGCATCTGTCGCCTCTTGTTTGACCCCATCAAGTAGTTGTTGAAAGTCCTTAAAATAATATTCTCCATTCAATTGAACATCGCCATCAATGATAGATTTCTCAATATTAAAAGTAAACGCCAAATTGTCCGTATGACTACCATCTGGAAAATCAATGTAAACATTGGCATCAACTTTACCCTCGTAAGAAAGTAACATGTCAGGAATCCGGTATTTTACAATCCCTTGCATGTAGCTTTCAGTAATGATCTGATTATCAAAAATTGGGAACTCCTTTTTCTCTTCCCCTTTATAGATGTGCATAAAAAGACGAACAGTCGCATCGATTAAATCGGTCGGACTTCCGTCTTGATTTTCAATATTAAATTGTAATACGCCAGCATTTTTATCATAGGATTTAAAAGTAAAGCCTGTAATCTTGGTGGCACGACTAACTGGTTCTGTAGGTACGGTGATCTCACCAACTTTTCTGTCTGCCAAATCAATCCCTCCTTCCTACTTAACACCTTCAATTTTCGTGATTTTTATCCCTGCATTTTCGTCTTGGTGGTAGTTCATTGCGCTAGTGATAGATGCCGTAGCCGAACGCGCAATTTTATAGCGTGTATCTGTCACGCGTTCTAGTTTCAACTCATACAATTCTAACCCGCCAGCATCGTCATATAAGTTGCTGAACATAATAACTGGGCCTTCCACGTTATTTGCTTCGTACACTTGCCCACCCCACCCTTGAATGTGAATGCGCATGGAACTATAGTGTTTCATGCTATCTTTTAAGTCTATTGTTGTACCTACGCCGTGCTTTTCGCCTTTGAATAGCTCAAAAGTTGTTACAACTTTACGGAAACCTGGGCTATTATATCCGTTATCATCGTTATGCGTGCGCGCGATGTAGATATTACCGCCATAACCATCCGATATCCATATCAATTTGCGTTGGTTATGTTCTTGCATGACACCAAGCATCATAATTGAACCGCTACTAAACATTGTAACTTGTCCATTGTCGTACCATTGATTAGTGGTTGCATAAAAACCAGGTGGCACATCGTAAATGCTAGGGTATTCTTTATTCAATTCATTTTCTTTTAGAGCAATCCCACGCGCGTTCATCGCAATCTCTGGTGTACAAAATCCGGCATTCATGGATGTAGCGTCTACGTGCGCTTGTTGCGGTGTTCCATCAAAATGAATTTCTAGTTGCTGTAAAATCCAGTTGACTGAATTTTGTAATTTTTTTATTTCTTTGTCCACTGCTTAAACCTCCTTAGTACGTGAAATCCCTACTTGTGTAGTGCCCTACACCTTGCAATTTAATGGTCCGTTTTATGGTATCAATTTGCACATTCGCAAAGCCTGCTTCTTTGTCCGTATCGTAATTTTCCGGCTCGCAATAACCTGTCGTACAAACGATGATTTGCGTTGTTCCTAATTGTTTCACTGTCTCGTAGTGCCAATGACCAGCGAAGATTGCCACGACTGTTCCACTTCCTTTAGTCGCGAAGTTATAAGTACATGGTCCTATTGGATTAGGGTTGTGACCGATCAACGTGTTATAGTCAATCGTTACGCTTATACCTTGTTTGAATCCGTCTAGTAAAGTAGCGAATTTCGTCACGTTGGCTACATCATTTTCTCTTTCCATTGGTACATGACCCACAATAACTACATGATAGTTTCTGTCTAGTTGTTCTAACCAACGTCCGAACTCATCTAGTTGCGTTTGCCCTAGTTTACCCGCAGAAAAGCTTTCGCCTTTATTGTAACCAGAGTACTCTAAAAACTTACCCTGAGAGTCTACAGCATTACTGAAATCGTCCGTGTTGATTCGATAGATAGCGATTTTCTTTTCTGGGAACAATGTAGCGCCGTAACTGCCGTTATTGATTTCGCTAAGGTCTGCGCCTGTCAACGAATCTTGCGGCGTACGTCCGTCGTCCGAAAATGGAATTTTACCAGTCTCGTGATTGCCTTGACACAAAATGACAGGAACTTTTGCACCGGCTGTTGCCACGCTAGCGAATCGTTTTGCTACATGTAAGTTTTTCGCGCGTCTTTCTTTAGCTGTGTAAGGATAAATACCTTGCGCTGTCGCACCGCTGTATCCGTCGATATTATCGCCACCATACACCATCACGTCTGTAAATGCTTCTAGCGATCGGAATTGTCCGACTATATTCCATCGACGCTCGTGTTTTATCTTGGTGTTAAATGGTTCTGTATACATGTTGTGAGCGTCGGTGTGAATATCCGTCATAAATCCCATATTAAACTTCGTTTTGTCCGCTTGTGCGATAACTTCATCTAGGTTTAACGGAACGATTGTTTTGTATGATCCGTTATCGTAGAAATGTTTATCCTTACGAATTGGCACTTGCTCCGCGCCTATAGGAATGCTGAAAGTTTTATTTTGCATATCGTTTAAGCGATCGGCTAAACTGTCATAATCTCCTTTGGCTTCATTCAAAATGTTGATAATCGTACCACCTGGATCGATATTTTCCAGTATTTCACGATTATCTTCTAACCACTGCTCCCAGTCATTTTTGCCCTGATCCATGTAATCTTTGAATTTTCTTAGCAAATCCTCAAAGGTCCACACATAGCCAGAATCACGTAACTGGCTTCTAGATATTCCAGAAATGACTCGATAGGTAAAATCTTGTGTGCTAAATTGTTCACTCCAAGTTCCATCACCATTAAGTGATCGGAAACTGAAATGTGCGATGTTTTCACCGCCCCATTGCCAGTCAGGCTCGCTTAACGTGTAAACAAGCCTTGCTTGTGCTGGACTGTATTCTTGTACTTTTTGTTCAACAGGTTGGTTTTCGCCAAATTTTGTTGTATTAATAAAAAATGGCACTAGGCCATCGAATGTTTTTAGTTTGCCATGTTCCACCACTTCAACAACGAACTTTTGGGTTAAAACATCCCCTTGCCGAATTCGAACCAAATTTATTCCGTTATTTGGTTCGGTGGTGGATAGGACCATTTTATGCTGCGTTTCTGCCACGACTATCCCTCCTTTAGAAATCGATGTAGTCTCTTGCATTATGGAAATGACCAGAAGAAGATGGATAAAATTCATCCATAAATTGGAAATGAAGATGTTCTCCAGTTGATGGTCCCGTTGTCCCCATCAGTCCAATTTGCTGACCAGCAGTTACTTTTTGACCTTTTGAGACATCCACACGGCTTTGATGTGCATAGCCTGTATACATTCCATCAGCGTGTTTGATCACTGTCCAATTTCCATACCAGTCAAAGTAATTTGCATCACCTGCAACAATCACTTCGCCGTCTGCTGATGCAAAAATAGGTGTATTAGGATTTCCATTTACAAGGTCAATACCGTTATGAAATTCTTGCGCGCCTGTAATTGGAGAAGTGCGCCAGCCAAATTCGCTCGTCACTGTGATTGGATCCGCAATTGGTTTTATATACCCTTTCGATGCAGGAATTTCTAAATCTTTGAACTTGTCATACCATTCTTGTGCCCATGTCGTCCGTTCTGGATGTGGATCACGTGGACGTTCAAAGTTAGCCACGAATGCTTGTGCTGCGATGTTGATATCGGTCAGATTCATGAATTGTGTCCATGTATAAGGATAAGCGCTAGTTGCGATCCATTGACCATTTGGTGCATGCCACATCAACAATTTGAACTGCGCCGCGATCGTGTCTGGATCATCACTGATGCCAGCCTTTGTCATTAAATTGATCATGTAAACACGTCCGCTAGTTGCGCCTGTGGAATCCGTCCATTGCCATACACCATAACCGAATCCTGGTGCGCCATTGCCCTCATCTGCTTTAGGGTCTGCATCTGATTCTCCTTGTGCATTTCCAAGTAAGGCTGCAGCAGCTTGTTTAGTAAAGCCAGCACCTATTGCCATTGCCCAAATCTGCCAATAACGTTTATCCCGATCAGTAGTTACTTCTGGTGGATATTGTCCATTCCAACCGTTATCGTTTCCTCCAGTATTGTCTCCTCCATTATTGTCTCCACCGTTTGTATCGATTTTAACGCCATTCACATATAATTCTTTGACATCTAGACGGCCATCCATGGTTATATTCCCTTCTGAAAATTTACCATCACCGTAAAGATTATATTTACGCTTATCAGCAGTAACATCTGCTGGAATTTGAAAAACAGGATTTCCTCGATCGCCGCCGTCCCCAGCGTTAATGGAAAAAATATAGTTTGGTTCTTTCCATACAGCAAACCCATTTATTTTTCCGCCACCATAAGTTGCTACGATGGATCCAAGCGATTCTCCGTGAACATCGTCAAGCCCAGTTGAAATGACCTTTTTTTCAAAAGAAAGTTGTCCTCCTTCTGCCACTAATTGGAAATCTTTATCATCCAATGTCTTTAAAGCTACCCCTTGCACGAGAATGCCGGAAAGAATTCCTGCTTTAATAAAATTAGCATTGAAAGTTCCATCCAACGTCCACGCAGTCGTACTATCGCCATTGTGTACATCTTGGATTGTTTTCCATTCACCTTTCTTACACTGTTTGAAAGATATTCCTGAGTTATTTTGGACCATAAAAAAGCGTGATCCATGAATGTTAGGTCCATCCATATAAACAGTTTCATAGATTTCTCTACTATCACTAACACCAGCTTCAATTCCATTTACCCAATAAATAGAACCGCCATTATCTCCTGCGCCTCGCATAATGTCATCTTGATATTTTCCAATCTCTGTCGATTCGTAAAATGTCATTTTGCTAGATTCTAAACTATTAATATTATTGACAATAGAAGCCGTTTGTTTTCTAACATCTTGTGTTAAATTATCCCCTAGTTCGATATTCGTTTGACCGGTAAGCCGATTGAATGTAGTTTTATAAATACGAGTTTTATAGTGATAACCTTTATCGTATCTGTGAATAGTCACTGTATTTCCTATCACATCTCCTCCAGTGACTTCAGCTTTGAATTGTACTAACGGTCTAGCAGAATCGATTAAGGTTGAATAAGTATTTTTAAGTAATTCTGTTGGATCATCTATATCATCAAACACTACTACGGTTTCTCGTTTTCTCATTGATCCATCTTTTTGTGGTATCCCATACTTTTGAGTTGCTTCCGGATCTTCAAGCCAATTTTGGCCTTTAGGCTTATCTAAAGGATCACCATTCGACTTTTTCCATTCAACATCAGTGAATTCAATTCTTCTACCGTATCCGTCACCAACCTCTTCGCCTCGCCCACGACCTATCATTGAAGTTGAGATTGAGCTTCTATCTATCTCTCTTACAACTGTTAATGCTTTACTACCATATACAAAACGTGTATTCGATTCTTCACCAATTTGTTCATATACTTCGATCCATTTATCCTTTATTCCATCAGAATTCAAAGAACACCTAAAGACAAATTCCATACCTAAGGTTTGCAATTCTTTCAACGCTTCTTTTACAGAGACATAGTAAAAAGTTGCAGTTACTGTTGGTAACATTGCTTCTACGTGACCAACGCGCCAATTTCCTTCAGTAAATTCAATCAATCGATCAAGGACATTTTTTAAGGGCTGCCCACTCGGTCTAATATCTTTGATGATGTAAGCATCTAATTCATTCGTTGCAAATCCTAACCCTGTAAACTCTAATGTTTCAGATGGGTCGCTCACTTTAGTAATTCGATACAACGAAAAAGACGACTCGTTTTCACGAATCGCCATATATCTTGCATCTTCTATTTCTTTATCATATTTTGTCGTAACGTAAAGAGTATCTTTCATTAGATCGCTCTTATCAGAACTAATTTCTTTTTCTTGGGAGACTTCAATCAAACTTCTTGTATTTTTTCTTTTAATAAGTTTTTGCAAGTGATCAAAGAAATAAACTGTCTCACTCAAATTGTCGCCCCCCTATAGAATATTTTAAGCTTCCCATTATTGCTAGTTATCTTCTGACCTTGCTTAAGATAAAAGTTCTCAAAATCACTTTCTAAATCAATCATAGAAGTACAATCTTCTCCGTTTACAGTTACCTGCTCATCGGAAAAATCAAAAACCAACACGTCTCCTGTTTTTATTGCCGCATCAGTTATCGTGATATTTTGTTCTCCGTTTGTAATTTTGATTGAATTATTCATAGATAAAGTGACTTCAATTTTTCTTGGTGTTATAGGAAACTGTATCGGATTTCCAATATAGCCATCACTAACACATTCTTTTGTATACTTTAGTGGGTCCGCACAGAATACATTAAAACTTGAAATAATAGAGTTGGAGTCTCCTGGAACAGTATCAGTTGATGTATAGCGACCGTAGTAATAAAAATCTAATTCATCATGAAACCTAATTTCCACGTCTTCATTCCGGTATAAATAATTCAACAGCTCTTTGAATTTAAACTGTAGTTTTTCTGGATCTCTGTCTTCCAACTTGTATGTTATTTTTAGTGTTCTTGAAGGTATTTTCTGATTTGTAATGATTGAACCAATTTGTATCTCTTGCTGTTCAACTTCTATAGAAAGCATTTCTCTACCTTCCACCGTAAGTGTTTGATAACCCTCAATCAAATCTTCTAAATACATTCCATCGTACATCATGGCAGACGTCGGAAGGAATCGTTTAGAACTATTGAGATTAATAGTTGTATCTTTGAATGAGTACATTTTATTTTCTCGCTGATCCAAAATATTCCCTCCTAAAATTCTAGATTAATGTCTGCACCTTCGCCCATAGCTTGTGAAATATCGTCCACAAACAATCTAAACGATTGTGTTCCAAGATTGAATTTAAATACAGCTGGTTTAGTAGAGCCGCCCATATTTACTTTATGTTCAACTTGTGCACCAATGTTTTTATTTGCATTTTTCAGATTTGCAGCTATATCTACATCAGGATTTGCATTGAAAAGTTCCGCAATAAAGTCCGCCATACCTCCAACAGTATTCTGTACATCATTGAATCCTCCCATCAGACCTTTATGCAGACCATTCATAATAGCCTGACCAGCTGGAATCAATAGCTTTCTATCGTATTGGATAGGTCCTTTGTGTTCACGAATCCAATCACCAATACCTCCAACAAAATCTTGCACAGATTTCCATGCATTTTGTAACCCTTCTAGAAAACTATCCATGATGGCTTTTCCGGCTGCTAATAAGTCGATATTTTTCAAGTTATCAAACCAGTCAGTTACTCTATCCACCGTATCACTAACAGCATTTACTAAATTATCCCATGCCTCTTGAGCACCATTTACTAAATTGTTGAAAGTATCTATAGTACCTTGTTTTAGGTTTTCCCATCCCTGAATGATGTTGTCCTTAGTTCCAATAACTAGATTAATAAACCAAGCTTTGAAAGAATTCCATAAATCTTTCGCTCCTTGAATCATATTATTAAACAGATCGATTGTCCCTTGTTTTAGGTTGCTCCATCCCTGTTTAATACTATTTACAATATTGTTAGTTGTCTCTTTGATCCATGTAGTAAAAGAATTCCACACATCTTTGATAGTAGAAGTTAACACATTCCAGATATTTATAACAGTATCCTTTAAGGATGTGTAATAACCTACAACTATATCTACAAATGTTGTGATAATGTTTTGGATATTTGTGGTTAATGTAGTCCACAGCATCGAAGCATCTTCTTTTAGCTGATTAAAATTGCCTGTTATCAAATCAATCAAAAGTAGAATTGGACCCATTACAGCAGTTTTTATAATTTCCCATGCAGATCCTGCGATTGATCCAATTTGAGACCATAGGTTCGTAAAGAAATCAATCATTGGCTGAAAGACATTTTTTATGGCAATAACATACGGTGCTAGAATGTTTACAATTCCTTCCCAAGCGGAACTGGCAGCTTCTTTGATGCCATCCCATATACTCGAAAAGAACTCTTTTGTTTCAGTCCATTTATTCTTGATCCAATCTGCCGCTTTTCCAGGGGCTTCTTGAATTGTAGTCCAAACATTGTCTGCACCTTCTTTGATGGACTTCCATAAATTGTTAAACCATTCTCCTGTAGATTTCCATGCGTTCTGAATCCATTCTACTGCCGAGCTTACAGCAGACTTGATTCCCTCCCATAAGCCAATCCAAAAGTTTCTAAAATCTTCACTCGTATTCCAAAGATAGATGAAACCTACAACGAGTAGTGCTACCGCAGCTATAACCAGAAAAACCGGATTTGTAAGAAGACCCATTGCTTTACTTAATCCACTAAACAATTTTGAACTTTCACTTAAAGCTTTAAAAGCTACTTTTACCCTATTGATCCATATAATTACTGAACCAATCATAAAAATTAACGGTCCTATAGCAGCGACAATTGCTCCTATGGCCACTACTAATTTTTGAGTTGATTCTGGAGCACTTACAAATTTTTCTACTAAGCCGGATATGGCATCTGCTACTTTTTTGATGGATGGTGCTAGAATCTTTTGAATTACAATAGCTGCTGACTCAAAAGCTCCAAACATTTGCTCGATGGAAGAATTCATATTATCTTGCATGGTCCGAGCCATATCGTCAGCTGCACCATCAGAATCTTTCAGAGATTTTGTTAATTTGCCCAATGAATCAGGTCCTTTATCAATCAAAGCCATCATCCCTGATAATGATTCTTGCCCATATAGTGTTACTAAAGCATTTTGTTGTTGTTCAGGCGTCAGGCCTTCAAAAGCTTTTTTAAGTAATTCTACTTGAGTTTTTAAAGGTTTCATTTTACCGTCAGCATCATAAAACGAAACACCTAAATTATCCATTGTATCTTGCATAGCCTTTGTTGGCCTTGCTAACCTAGACAATGCTCCTCGCAACGTTGTACCTGCTTGAGAACCCTTAATACCTGCGTCACTCATAATACCAATAGCTGCTGCAGTTTCTTCCAAAGAAATACCCATTGAATTGGCTACAGGAGCAACATACTTCAATGCCTCTCCCATGTCTCTAACTTCAGCATTGGTATCCGCAGCAGCACGAGCAAATACATCAGCGACATGTCCTGCTTCACTTGCTTCTAAACCAAATCCTCTCAAAGCAGTAGCAGTATTTTCAGAAGCTAGAGCCACATCCCCTCCAGATACAGCTGCTAAGTCTAAAAGACCCGGCATTGCTTTCATGATTTCTTGTGCGCTAAATCCAGCAGAAGCAAGATTTTCCATGCCGGCAGCCGATTCTTTTGCGCTAAAAGCAGTTTTTGCTCCTAGATCAATCGCTTGCTGTTTCATCTGTTCAAATGTGTCGCCTGTTGCTCCTGATATAGCTTTTACACGACTCATTTGTTCTTCGAAGTCGCCACCAACTTTAGCAGCTGCTACGCCTACTCCTATAAGAGGAGTGGTAATATACTTTGTCATTGCGGCACCAGTACCTTGCATCACTTTACCTACAGCGGTTGTCATACTATTTGATTTCTCTTCAAAAGTCTTAACAGCATCTTGCGCATCTTTAAAAGTCTTTACAAATCCACTATCTGTGGCTTTTAATAAGGCTTCAACAGAAAATTGTTCCATGATTTTCCTCCTTTCCTCAAGAGTTAGCTTTAGTTAGTAAGCTTTGGAATTTTTTATCTTGTTTTGAAAGTTCGGAAACTCCCATGATTGAATCTTCGATTTTTTGATAATTGAAGAATTCTTCAAAGGATCGATATACAGGAACTGTCTTTTTGCCTACTTTTTTCTCCGCTTGGACTTGCTGATTTGCCCACGCTAATTCGTGAATCAACTTTTCTTTGTCAAGCCAAGATAACTGGGCTGCAGTCATACGAATGTTGTATTCATATAACGTCATTCTTTCGATATCTGAGATATTGGTCATTCCCAAATATCGAAAAGAATTGATAAGAATTTGTTCGTATGCCAGTGCAGAATCTATTCCGCTTGTTGTTTTTCCGCTTCTTTCAATTTCTGATTCAGGTTTCGGACCGCTAACTTTCCCGCGTTCGACTCCGCCAATTCTTTTAGGACTTCATCAAACAATTTTTCGATGTCTTTAACTTCATCGATGTAATCATCCATTTCATCCAACGTAATAGTTTCTTCTTCTGTTCTATTTGCTATTTCTAAGACTCGTGACAACGTGTTGACATTATAAGAACGTAATTCCGGTAAGACTTTTGCTGAGAGTCCCATTCCGAATTCCATATTTCCATCGATGAAAGGCATCACTTTGTCTAATTCACGTACAAATTTAGTGCCAAATTTAAACGAATATTCTTTACCTTTAATTTTTAATTTCAATGTTTTTCATCCTCCTAAAATAAAAAAGAGAGCATCTAAGCCCTCTTATGCTCCTGTCGAAGTTGCTTTCACGGTATCTTTGAATGCATATTGAACAACATCGGCTTGATCTTCTGTCAAGGTTGCATAACCATCTTGACCAACACCATTTACTGCAAATGATAAACTTAATTCAACGTTATCCTCTGCAGCAGCCGATGGAGTAAATTCAGACACATATGCTTGGTAATAAGTAGCTTTGTACTTATTTGCATTATCATCTGTTCCCTGTTCTGCTTTGTTGATTTCCCAAATTTCAATGATATCGCCATTTAATAAGGCTTGTTTCATTTCATCTACATGAGAATCTCCTTTAGCAACTATTGAAGTAGCCGAAAAATCATATTCAACCGGGCTTAAACTTTGAACGTTTCCGTCTTTTGTCACTGTAGAGTCTGAATCTCTTGATAATCCATTTTCATGTTCTGTTTGAAATGCCATTTTCCAAGCAGCTTCCTGAGTTTCTTTTTTCAATAAGCGATAAAGCAAAATGACATCAATACCTTTTAATGCTTCCATGTTCTTCCTCCTATCTAATTCTAAATTCAAGTGTGACAACCGCTCGTTTTAGGGGCGTATTGGTTGTTGTGTCGTCCATCACTTGAATTCCACTTGCTTGATAATTTAAAGCCCAATAATAGCCTTCTGTGGCTTCTATCAATCTAGCTTCATTAAAAAGAGCAGATGCCATATCTGACACCTGCTTTCGTTTCTTCTGTAATCCCCAGACGGAAATTGTCAAATTGACTGTTCCTTTGATGTCGGTTTTATTCGGATTGTGGACTGTTTGGGAGCTTTCCAACTCAACAAACGGATAACCTACATCGTCTAATGGTTTGTAGTCGTAAGTTTGGTATCCAAGAGCTAGGCTCCTAGCAAACATTTCATCAAATAATGATTGATCTCTTGTTTTAATCATTTGAATAACCTCTGCATGTCTTTCATAAAGATTGCTTTCTGCACATTAAATGCGGGACCAACGAAAGGTTGAGCGCTCATGAATCGAGTTCCATATTCTAAGTACGGACTGTAATCACTCTGCGGTCCAACTTGTGCAACAAAACCGCCTTCCAACAACCACATTCGAATTGATCGTCTAGTGAAGCCTGTCGGGTGCACAAACACATCCCCTTCCCAATGTCCATTAAAGCGGGCTTTTTCTTGCATGCGCTTAGTAAGCTCGGCTCCATTTGTTTTAACTACCATTTGCACATCTCTAAGCGTGACAGCTTCTTCCAAGTGTTTAAGCAGCTCATCCACACCTTTGTAACCCAATGAAACTTTCACTTTGCAATCACCTCCTGGACGATAATGCTATTCGTTGATAACAGGCTGCGTTGAGCGACATCTTTGTATGTCTTTCCATTAAAAATAATGCGGTCATATTTTGGAACAACAAAAAGAGGCATGGTTCTGATAACCTTCGCCCCTTGTCGTATATCCCCAAAAATCGCCACACTTCTATCTGTTCCTAAGTCCGTTACATTTGCGTTTGTTGTTACCGTAATTGGTGCTTCTTCTATCCACTCGCCTAATTCTGGATCGTAACGATTTCCTTCTCCATCTTTTTCAAAGATAACCTCATCTAAAAATCTCATAAGAACCGCACGCTCCCTTTTCTAGGTTTGTACAATTCTTCGTCATCTTTCCGTTTGAAATCATCAATTTCCGATGCGTATTCTGAAAAATCGGAATCAGGGAAAGCCATCGATAAACCCTCTTGAGCGTATGAAGTCATGCCCTCTTGCCCAATTCGGTTAAAACGTTTGTTCGTTACGTCAAAAACGATGTATTCTAGTGATTCTGGTGTAACAGAAACGCCTAGCAATGACGCTAAGCGCTCTCTAGTTCGTCTCTCGATAACTTCTAGCTTATCATCTGTAGAACCGCTTAGAAGCTTCTTAACGTCATCTTTAATTTCCATTCGTACCTATCCTTCCTACGGCTCAGTCAGTGTCAAAACGTGAGTATCTGTGTGTGATCCATCTTCCGTTTTTATTGTTGTCGTGTATTTACCGGCTGGTACTGTGTCAGTCCAAGTGATATTACCGCTAGAAGAAACCGTCAATCCGCTTGTTACTGGCGCAATTGAATACGTCACTGTTTTATTTGTTGCGTTTTGTGGCGCAACGGTGGCTGTTAATTGTCTATTGCCAGCAGTCCCCGCAACTGCGCTTGAGGTTTTAGGCGTTACAGTAACGCCTATAACGGGGATTGTTACTCCCCCGCCGGTTCAATTTTACCGAACGCAGCATCTTTGACGATCATAAAGCCGACATCCATTGTTGCACGCAACGCAACCAGCTCTTGTTCAAACAAGTTTACAGGAGTGCCATCTTCGTTTTTAAGCGTAGATAATTGCGCATCTTCTGAAATCTTGAACGAAATGTTGAATGGGATACCATAGAACATATAGTTAAAGTCACCAGCGTACAATTCACCTTTACCCAATGCTTTCAAGTCAACCACAGGAAGACCATCAATCGTATTCGCCGAGCGGTCATAGATAAATTCAACGTTTGTACCGACTGTTTGAGCGGCAGAACGCAATTCTGTGCGGTTTTTACGATTTGAGATGAACGCATTTGGTTCAAATTCATTTTTGCCTAAAGCATCTTCTAATGCCAAAATGTTGTCATAAGTCAAAGGACCTTTGATAACATTAGCCGCTGCAACGACAGATTCTTCTAAAGACTGTGGAAACGGATTGTCAGTGTTTAGTAATGCAGCCGCATCAAACTTTTTGTAGAAAGCTTCAGCAATTTTAGGTTGCATAACAGTGAAGAAATCTGACATTTTGTAGTGCAAGTATTCACGAGACACAGGAATAATCACGCCTAGCTTTTTAGCTACCATTGTCGCTTGCAACCATTTAGGTTTAGATGTTTGAATCTTCTCACCTTCACCAACCCAGTATGCGCCAGGACCTTCAGCAAAGTATTCAAATTTCTTTTCCTTATCTGTCATTTCTTCGTATTTCGCCAATTGCATTACTTTCGAGTTTTCCATAATGTCGTTGATAATCAAAGTATTATACTTGTCAGGGATTTTACCCTCTTTAGTTTCATAAACTGTTACGTTATCTGGATTCCATGTTTGTGCCATATTGTTTATTCCTCCTATTTGATAATTCGATTTTTAGCAGCTAGTTTAGCCACTGTTTCTTTAGTATTTTTCGATGCTGTAAATTGTCCACCTTCATTTGGTGGTGTTTGTCTTGCGTTTTCTCTCTTAATCAAAGAAGCAAAGTTAGTGATGACTGCTACAGCTTGTTTTGTGGCATCTGCATCATCAGAAACAATCAGACCAAGTAAATCATCATCGTGTGGTAAATTTGCATCTGTCAGCATTTTAGAAGCTTCTTTCGTCATTTCAGATAGTGCCTGTCCACGCTTTAATTCAGCGATTTCAGCTTCTTTTTGTTCCAACTCATGCTGTAGTTTTTCTTCCGCATTCATTTTTGCCAGCTTTTTAGCTTCTTCTTTTTTTGCTTCTAGTTCTTTTTCCCACGCTGCTTTTGCTTTGTTCGTCTCAGCAGCAATCATTTTCGCTACTTCATCACGAGAAAATGTTTTGCCAGTATTGTTTTCTTCTTTTGCTTCGGTCGGTGTCTCTTGTGAGCCAGCTGGTAGGTTTCCTTGTTGTCCCTCATCACCAGATCCACCATCTCCTGGTTCAGAAAAAAATTGTAAGTTCATTGGCATAAATAAACGTTTTTTCATGATTAATCCTCCACGGTTACGCCGCTACCCGATAAATTTGACCAGTTACGCCAGTCAGCCGGAACAGCTCAATTTATATTGCCCCGAGCAGTAGAGGGCATAATAAAAAGCCCGTTATTCGGCTTCACTTACATCTCCTGAAGGTAAATATTTCACGCTGATATCAATCGATTGAATACCGTCTTCCCATTCACTATCAGTTTCAACGGATACTCTTAGCACTTTATCGTTTTGTAGAATCTTATTTAAACTTGCGATAGCTCTAACAATTGCTTCTTCATTTTCCATATGCGTACTCTCCTCTACATAGAAGCGCTTTGGAACACGCTTTGATTCATATTGTTTTGCAAAGCTTTGAAGTACTCTGGGTTAGACTGAACCAATTCGGTTATTGATTGCACGACAGGTTCAATAACCTTTCTAGCCGTTTCATACACTTCTTTTACGATTGGTTCTAAGACATCAATTAAATGCTGTTTAACGGCATCATAGTCTTCTTTAAATTGAGCATCATTTTGATACAAATGCAAAATTTCCTCTTTGCTTTTCCCATATGCCGTTTCTAAAAATCTGTCAGATATAACTTGAAATGAATCTTTCTTCATTGTTATAACCTTCTTTCTTTAAGTGACTTCTCAAAAGCATCACGATCAACAATCGGATAAGTAGAACATCTATCAAAAGGATGTACTGGCATCATATTCTTACCTACTTCCATTTCACTCACTAAATATGGACCGTCAGCGGCAATGCTCTTACATAATCGGCAAGCATTAGGTTCAGTTACCCATCCATATTTCTCAATATTCGCATCTAAGTAACTTTCCCTCTGTATACCGCTTTGAACTCTTGTTGTTTCAGTTACCATTAAACGTTGCGTATTAAACTTAGTATTTTCTCGTCCTTCTTCTGTTAGAAACTTACTTAATTCTGGAGCGAGCTGTTTAGGATTACGTCCCATCGTCACACTTCGAACAAGCAACTTATCCAAATCTGCTTTCAACTCTGCTTGGTACATCCATAGCCTTTCGCTGAACGTTGCAAATCCATCCGCTCGAAACGAGCTGTTTATCACTTGCTCCACTAATTTTGCATAACCGCTTTTAGCAATCGCCATTTCTAAGATGCCAGCTTGCCGCTTAAGCTCGTCTAGCCCTGCTTTTGTAAGTTCATTCGAGAAATACTTATCTAGCTCGTTAAACGTAGCTATAAGCTCTAAACCAATATTGGCTTTTAACAATTCCAGTCGATTGACACGCATCGTTAGATTGTATAGCTTCAATTCTTTGTTCGCTGTAGGTGAGAAGTCTTTCTCTTTAACATACTTCTTAGCCTTTCTAGCAAATGCTTTTACATCCATTTCATTAGCACGCTTCATTGCTTCGCTACGAGTGATTTTCTGACCATTGGAGAAACCGTCCCACTGCGCGTCTATTTCTTTTTGTATCGCATCTTGTGCATATTGCATGCGACTTTTAATTTCTGCCATGCGCTTTTTATCATCTTTAATTTGTTGCTTTTGCCATTCTTTTTCCCGTTTGATCCAATATTCTTGGGAGTTCATTTAATCACTCCCCTGTTTCATCTTTTTTGTTGTTAATTACTTCTTCAACATCTGAATCAAAAATGCCAATCTGCTTTTGCGTTTCTTTATTTACTCGTTTCAACTCTGCCTGTACATCTGGAACAAAAGAAGCGAGTCCTAAGATCGTCTCTTGACTGAGTTCAGCTCCAGCATCAACCAAAGATTTCAACTCTTCCAGAATGGCTTTAGGTAGATTAGGCGTAAATATTACACGTAAGCCTTTCAAATCGGAGTTATCCATTTCAGAAATACTTGATTTTAGGCTAAATAAAAGACGATAACGCCGCATAAGGCCTTTTTTGAATAGCCTTTGCTTTGTTGCCGTCATTTGTTCAAATCCAAATAATTTATATTTCATTGCTTCTCCTGATTGCACTCCGGAAAAATTGTCATCAGTAAGATCAGGAACCATTGAGATTTCGTGGATATCCTTGCGCACTCTGTCTTTGTATGCTTCTACACCGTTCACATCATATTGTTTGTAAATATATCCTGCAGTCACACTTGTTTTATTACCGTTCACATCAGTTCCAGACTCAAGCAAAAGCATATTCGCTTCTTTCTGCTTGATGGCGTCCTCTGTGGATAGTCCTGCTGCTTCAATATCGCCACTAATAACTAGAAGAGCATCGTTTAGATCAGTCATATAGTTGGCGGTATCAGACTGCCCTGCATCGTATAGATCAATCAAAGATAGTACATCTTCATACAAGCCCATCCGAAAACGATTAGGAGAATACTCTGTAATAGGTACCTCTTTATATTCATGCGGTTCATCCTGGGGATTTTTTAACTCAATTGCTGTTAGTGTCGTCTCATCATAAGTGATACTTTTTTCTTTTGTGTATACGATTGGTTGAATGTACTGTTTATCAGCATCCTTGTTGAATCTTGTCTTAGGATACCGTACAGCCAAAATAGGCTCTCGTTTTACTGTAGTATCATATACAACAAACGTTTCAAATACATTAGCCAAATCAACATAATCTGTATCATCTGAATCTCGATAGATAATCTCATAGGCTCTCCCATACTTATCCATATCAAGCCAGAGTTCAGCATTTAACCCATCTATGTCATTATTAGTATTAAACTCTTCGATTTCTTTTTGTTGATTTGTGTCCTCGATTTGCACTTTTATAGGATTGCCTGTGTTGTACCCAACATCAAACGTACAAAGAACTTTTCCAAAGTTATGTGCTGATCGGTGATCCGCTTTTTCCTTTTCTCTACGTCTACGGTTATCCATGATATTTGTATTTCTAGCTTTGTAATAATCATCTAATACACTAAGCCGCTTTACCTGATATTCATGATGATGTTTTATCATTGCTGCTAAAGTATCTGAATCGTTTAGTAAATCTTCTGCTGAGCTAAATCTATAGTGAAGATTTGAGTCTACGCTAAACTTTACATAGTTTGTATTCACGTCGTTAGAATAATGTATATCAGTACCGTATTCAAATTCGTTTACCTTATCCATTTCTCACACTCCTTAAAACATTCTTCTGATTTTGTTCCGCTGCTCTTTAGTAACGGTTGATTTCTTTTTGGCCCACATGTCTTCGTTGAAGGCGTATCTTGTCGCATCAATCGTATGGTTATCTTTATCCTCTAACCTTGGCTTAGGATTTCCATCACGATCTGTTTGATAGTCGATGTTCTCGAATTCCTTAGCAATATTCGGAGTGCGTAGTGGATCAATACAAATAAAAGCCAAATCATCTAGCCACTGTTCACCGTACTCAACAGAATCAGGTCCTTTTTTCACGCCTTTTATTCCTTTCATACCATGTTCATTAACTAATTCAGCATTACTCTTTGGCTCTGCGCTATCTGAAAATATCTCCTCATTTTGGTAACCTTTAGATTTAGCTTTGTTTGCAAATTCTCGATTGCTGATCTTCACGCCGTAAATTTCATCGATTGCATAAATACCGTTTTTCTTTTTGTCATAATGCCATCTGACGAACGCTAAAGGATCCGTTGCATATCCATAGTCCAAACCGTTGCGGATGTTATCAAAGTTAGCAACCATATCATCTGTAATAGAACCTTTCTTAACTTGTAGATTATCAAAAGGTACAACTCCTGACCCCACAGCTTTTCCATCATATTCCCACTCAGCCCTTCTTGGATTCCTTTCTCTAGTTGCCTCAACCTCTTTCAGAAATTCCTTAGAGATGAATGGATTATCTCGATAGGTCGAGTGATGAATAAAAGTATTGTCCGGTTGAAAAGAAGTCTCATATTTTTTATTTACCCAAGATTGTTTTCTCTTAGGTGGATTGTAGCTGTAAAAAAACTTATAAAAAAGACCATCATCTAATTCTCCACGTAAAAGGGAGTTCGTGATAGTCGTGACTTCATCTTCTGTTTTAAATTCTGCTAATTCTTCAATCCAACCTATAGCAAATGGAAACTTGCTATCTTTTAAAGACTTGATTCGTTCTGGGTTTTGAGCACCGCGAAATATCATATAATTTCCTCTTGGAAGATAGGTAATTTTAAGTGGTGACTTATTAAACTTAAATAGGCGCGATACTCCCTGCTTCTCAATTGCCCATTTCATTTGCTCGTAAATGGATTGCTCAAGTGTATTATCAACATAACGTATACCTACAGCATTCACTGCATATCTCATAAGTAACTGAGTAACGATATGCGCTATATCCGATGATTTTCCTGAACCACGCCCACCTTTACAAACTATATTAAGAATGTCTTGATTTAAAGTTGCTCTCCATACTGAATGAAACTTCGGCGGAAGAAATTCAGATAGTTTTTTAGCCATCATCATCACTACTTATATCATCAATGAAAGTAGGTATTTCAGAAATTTCAACTTTCTGCTTATCTACAAATGCTGCGTTTATTTTATAATAGTGCTCAAGTGCTTGGTTACGTTCTTTGAAACCTGCTGAATATTCACTCACTTCACGTTCTATGATTTCGTTTGTATAAGGATCTCTCTTAACAACTTCAAAGCGTTGTGGTTCTCCTTTTGCGATAGAAGCAGTAATAGCCAAAGCTTCTTCCATTGTTAAATGCCTCTTAGTTTGAACTTCTTTTAGCTTCTCTTGAATGTAGTCGGATACTTTTCCACCTTTTTCCACCAATTTTTCTTGTGCGTTCTTAGCGTAGTTTTCTTTATAGCCAGCTTTCAGCGCTGACTGATAAGCATTGCCTGTGATGATGTACTCATCAGCAAAGGCTTGTTGCTTAGGATTCAACTTACTCATTTTCCATCACCACCTTTGTTATATGTTAATGATATTTTTTTATATTTGTCTGTATGTTCTGCTCACTAAAATATCCATGGCCACAGTAACGAAGATTGTACTTATCAACCTCTTTTGGTGTGGCTTCCCTGGTCATTTCAATGATGGAGTACTTCTTTTTTATTTGGACTGATTGGACAACCCTCACTGGATCATCAGTGTTCGGTTGCGGATATCGGTTTGTTAGTGATACATACCAGTAGTTTCTCATGTCGTTACCACTCCATTCCGTTGGCGGATGAGTCTTCTTAACTTATCTAGTAGTTTTCTCATTATGCAGCCTCCTTTATGTAAAATAAAAAGACCACTCAAAGAGTGATCTAATATGTAATGCACAGGCAGGGACGTTTCCGATCCTGTGCTTGAGTCATTTGACGATTCATTTGTACCGAATCCCAAATCTCAATCTAACCTAACCAGTTATGTAATAGCAACCTACACCGATTCCATCGATTACTATCGACCTCGCCTTGCTCGTGTAC
Source organism: Enterococcus sp. DIV1224 (assembly GCF_050555455.1). Lineage (NCBI taxonomy): Bacteria > Bacillati > Bacillota > Bacilli > Lactobacillales > Enterococcaceae > Enterococcus > Enterococcus sp. DIV1224. The sequence continues at coordinate 2,196,478 of NZ_CP187859.1, forward strand.
TTTGAGCGCCCATTTCCAACCCTCAGTTGCTAAAGTCACTGGCAATGAATCGAACATTGCATGGTTGCCGAAGCATTGACCTAGCACGCATGCTTAGCGTCTACCCTTTCCGCCACAGTGACAAATTAATATTGTGAAAATAAATACTAAGCGTATAATTTTAGTTATCAGCGAGTGGTCCGCTGAAATAAATTAAAAGGTGGTGAAAAATTTGTACTTTGTTATAAGAGAAGCAACTAATGGCCAATATTACTTCGTTATTAAGTCCGATAACAATGAAGTAGTAGCAACTAGCGAAACATACTTGACTAAATATTCCGCTGAACAAACCATTAATTCTATAAAAAACGGAATCACCAAAGACTCTCAAGTTATCGATATGACTAAATAAGACGACTAACTTCATTTGCTAGGGAGTTCATTTCAGCTGCTTTTTCTACCAAAGCAGTTGAGATACTTTCTAGCTTTTCTGATTTAACAGAATTAAATACTGGCGTCTTGATACCAATCGATACATCTTGACGAGGATCAGGACTCGTTGCTCTATTTTTTTGCGCCACTGATCTGTACTTTTCTACTGAATGATACTCAATTACTTGTTCTAAATGTTTTTTGTACTCTTTACATACAGCTTCTTTTTGGATCAATTCTAAACGTTGTTGCTCAATAATATCAATCAACCGTTCCCGATCCATACCTTGATACTTTATTTGCTCGACTTGGTCACTAGCCTTGTTGAGCAGTTCTTTTAGTTCAGTCAAATCTAATTTGAAATTTGCTTTGATTTCTTTATCCATTCGTTTTCCCTCCAATACATAAATTAATAGACAGCAACGGATGATAGATAATAAGAACAATTTAGAAGGAGTTGAAATTCACATCCTTATTCTTAATATTTCCGCTGCTGTCTATCGAAGCTTAATTGTGAAACAATAATAAAACGATGTTCCTTTTATTATTATTTTGTCTCAGACCTATCACTAATCTTTCGACACTATCATAATATCACGTTAAAACACTCAAAAACCCTACATTATCCCTACAAAAACCCTACAAAATCAACGATACTGAACTAACACGCCTTTTTTGTATGCTTCAGCAAATTCGATCAGCGCGATAGATTTCAGCTTCTCTACATTCTTCTCTCCGTATCCTCGTATCAATTGACCTATTTCATAATTAGAGTGCTTATTTACGTCACAGAAGCTGTAGTAGAGTATCTGACGACTAATCAGACTAAGAGCCATCAAAGCCGCTAAAATCGCATCTCTCTCTGCTTCTATATCCATCATTTGAATGATCGCGTCTTCTGCCTTATTGACGTGCTTTGGTGCCTTCGGCATATCGGTTATGATAGGCGACTTAATGTCTATCAAAGAGCGACCTGCCATCCGCTCCAAGCGCCGAAAGTTCTTCAGCACATCTCTCGCATTACATCTTGTCTGTTTGAAATCTACCTCTCGTAACAATTGCATCAAGTCAAACCGCTCCTTTATGTGATATAATAAACTTGTGGAATTTATTAGATCAGTCGGAGCGATCCGGCTTTTTTATTTGTCATCAGATAATAGATCGACAATTTCAGCATATTTTGTGTCTTTCAGCATGATTTTTAGTTTATGATTTTCTTTTTTGATAGTTGTTTCATTGCTTAGAGAAACAACTATCAAAAATAGAATAACTATTGCTGTGATACTTATGATATTTGTAATCATGATTTAATTACCTCCATATCCACCAATCTCACCACTGCTAAATTATCTTTGCTTTTCGCTAATAACTTATCGCATTCCATCGTGTTTTCAATACGAATGATTGCTGAGTGATTATAGACGTGTTCTACATATCCACGAAATGGATAGATGAATCCTTCTGCTTCACATCGGACCATGTCGCCGACTTTGAATTTTGGTTTCTTACGTGTTTTAGGGTTCTTTGTCGGCATATCTAGCATTAAACCGCCGATACCATGACTACTAGCGTAAAATCCGTCTTTTAGTTTCATTATGCTTCCTCCTGTTTTAATTTTCACCATTTCTTTGTTGAAAACCCGCAACGTCTATACTGTTTAATTCGTTTCTTAGGTCTTTCTAGATCAACCAGAATAAATCTGTCGGATATATGATAATCTTCTATTACAGCCGTATACATTGGATTCGAAACCGAGTACCATGATCTTTTTTTATCAAACTCATCCGCATCATCTCTTGTAATTTCTATCATGTTAGCAGACATTAGATAGCTCTCTTCTTCTGCCTCGAATGGGCAGGAATATTCATCCCAGCTTCGAGGAAACCTGGCCAAATCTCTTTTTAAATAGACTTGAACATTCATTCCGCTTCCTCCTCATCGATCTCTATCTCGATATCTCTGCCTTCTAAAATCTGTTTGGTATCAATACCTTTTGTTTTCAACGCCAAACCGCCATCTTTTTGTTCAGCAACAATGCTAATTGCAATTGCCTTTGTTCCGTCTGGTATATGGAGCATTAGATGTCTGCTCATCCTTCCGCCACCTCTTCCACTGGCACAGCAATCAACCACAGGTTCTCATCTGCTGATTTTATTTCTTTTTCTGTTAAAAAGTAACGATACCCCAATACACCATGGCTAGTTGTCAACGTTGTACTAATTTCATCATTACCATCTCCCTCGTCAACGACTAGATGGTACTTACGGTCAAGATTAATTGTAACTGTATACAACGGCTCTTTCTCGACCTCGTAGCCATATAACCATGCTCGAGCAAACGTTTCTTGATTATCTTCAATCCATCTATCAACCTTGCTATACTCAACACCATAGAGGTTCCACGGCTTGAACGAAATAGCTAGACTATCACCTTTCTTTTTAGCGTATTCTATCCACTCCGCCACAAACTTCGGTACCACTGGCTTCTGCGGTTCGTCTAGTTTTAACACCGTATTAACCATATGAACGACTTGAGAATAAGCCATCACCATGCCCTCATAGTAATTTTTGCTTTCTGGATGCGTCAGGGCTTTATGCTGTTTTTCTAGTGAAATTCTCTTTAGTTCATTAATCAATTCCTGTTTATTCATCGCTGTTCCTCCATATATTCGTCTAGTATCTCTCTATGCTTTTCTACAAATTTGAAACGATCTTGATGAAGTTTCTTGCTCCAATTTGTTTGCCGATCCAGCTCACGCATCTGATCGAACCCTTTTTGAATTTCGTTGTAATAAAATTCAATGTTTGCTGCTGCTTTCCAATGCCTGCTACTTCGCACTCCTGCTCCTGTTTCAGCCATTTCCAACTTAACTAATTCCGCTCGTTCTTTTGATTTTTTGTCTTTCTGAATCTTCATCATAATTTTCTTGAGGATGATATCACTGTATTGTGTAATGAGATCCATTTTTTCTCCTCCTCAATCCCACATGCCTGTTCAAACTGTCTAGTGATGTTTTCTAACGCTTTTTTGTACTCGATAATACTTTTTATCGTTCTTTCTTCACTTAACACGTAATCGCGTTGTATTGCCTTTAAACACGATGAGACAGTTTGAAAGTATCCGATATCTGCTCGTGATTCTGCTATTTCTTCGGATAGTGGACTAAATTCCTGCCCGTTTAAAGTTTCCGCCATTCTCGAAAATATCAGTTAGATGGTTTTCCATCTCCTCATCAGACAAATATCCAAATGGTTCCCAGTCAAAGGTGTAATCACAAGATCCATCAAAACTGATAGGCATTAATTCCAAACCGTATGATCCAAAACCGCAAATCACACTTGCTCCCCAACCGTTTGGGAATTTATAAATCCGATGGTTAGCAATCGTATTATGACCAGTAGTCATATAATCTCGATATCTATTGCATTCTGTTCTCATTTTTTCTCCTCCACATACCTAAATTGTCGTCCTTTTGAATCAATCCATAAGCTCCTAGCTCTATCCCAGATAATGTTTTTGCTTAATCCAGTAATTTCAGATAACTGTTCAGCAGTCCTGTTACTAGAATTCGGTCACCATGCCAGATTGCAATTTTTCTCGGTTTTCTCCGTTTAGGCTTTTCAGTCCACATTGATTTGCCGAGCTTTTGGACTTCTGCAACTATTTCTTTGTATTCTTGCCAATTCTCAGAATGTGTCAGTTCGATGATTCGTTTCATTGCTGCTTTCTTATCCACGCTCATTCCTCCAATCTACGAATTTCCCTTTTTAAGTTCTCTATGTGCAAATCGATTGCCTTTCTAGCCGTTTCATTGACCATCACTGCCTTTGCCCGCTCCAGATCGTCAATTTCACGTTGAATGCTTCGAATACGCATTTGAATCACTTCTTCTGTTGTCATGATGATTCCTCCACGTACCTAAACGTTCTCTTCTTAACGTCTGTGTATCCACACCTAGCTCTCTTTCTCACGATTTTCTCGTGCAATCCTGTGAGAGTTGCTAACTGCTGGGCAGTTCCTGTGACTAGAATTTTGTCGCCATGCCAGATTGCGATTTTTCGCGGTCTTGGCTTGTTGCTCTTGTCTGCCCACATCTCTCTTCCAAGTCTCATCACTTCCGAAGCAGCTTCTTTGTCATTTTGCCAATCTTCTGAATAAGTCAATTCGATAATTCGCTGCATTGCCGCTTTCTTATCCATCCCGACGTTCCCCTTTCAATAATTTGAGTACTTGATCAAGTGCGCTCTCACGTCCACCATGGAACGTGTTGAGCCACTTGTCTTCGTACGAGGCGCTTTGTCTTAAAGCTTCTTGATGCATTAGTTCGATCTGTACTGTAAATGTTTTTAGATCCATCTGATTACACCTGCTCAAGTTCACTAAGATGTTTTTGCAATCCTTTAACGCAATCAACAAATAGTAATTTTGTATAAGCTAAATTTCTTAATTGTGTTGCATCGATATAAAGTGCGAAATAGTATCTGAGTTTACTCCAACTTGAACGATCATTCTTAATTCGTTCGATTCCAGCTTCTTCGAGTTGATCATATACGTCTCTCAGGATTTCTATTTCCTCACCAGTTTTATACTTTGCTATTTCATTAATTAGTTCTAGATAATCGATTTTCAATTTTCCACCTCTTAGAATGGTGCTTTTGATTGTCTATTAGCTCGTTCTAGCGCTTTTTTCTTAAGATAGGCTTCTTGGTCGATTGCCCATTCAGGAAGCTTCTCTCGTCTTCCTGTGCGCTTGTATGCACCACTTGCATTCTTAGGCTCACTTTTTTCTTTCCTTGCCCAACTTCGAATAGTTGCCAAATAGTTTTTATAAGTCTTACCTGATGATTCACAATACTCAGATAGCCGTTCTATTCGTTCTTGATAGTCATTAGGGAATTCTATTTTGAGTTTCTCCATCTGCTCATCTGACAAAAGAACATTTTTATACTCTCCGTATTTGTGACGGATGGGCTTAGCCTTCGATTTTTTCGAAGGCGGTAACTCTCTTATATATTCTTTTGTATTATTAAATGTATTATTAATAGATGTATTATTATCTTGATAGATTTCTGGGTGACCCCCCACCCATTTTTCTGGGTGACCCCCACCCAAAATTCTGATATACCTAGCCTCGATTTCTCTACTACCCTCTTTGTACTTCACTTCTCGATAGATATAGCCTTTTTCTTCAAGAGATTTCAGCCAATTTTGAATCGTTGATTTCCCTACACCGTACTGATTGGCAAAGTACTCATTGCTAGCCCAGCAATAACCTTTCTCATTACATAGAGCTGTGATTTCTCCATAAAGAAGTTTTGCACTAGGTATCAAAGAATCGTCATACCTAACATTTGCAGGTATGATAGCGTAATAACTTCTGTGGTCCACTTTTCATCCTCCGATTCTTAATTTCTTGATTGTTTCCTGGTTTAACTTGATCCCTTTGATTTGATACTTATTTTTGAAATTGATCACACCTATCTTGTGCTTCTCTGTGTGATGAATTCTGCAGAGTGCTGCAAATGTGTACTCTGAATGATCAACTTCTTTGCGCTTTCGTCTTCCTAACGCTTTATCAAAGTGATCGATATCAGCTCCTGTTTTGCCACAGATGCAGCAGACTCTTTTTGTGATGCATTTGTAGAAGTAATATTCTTGATTCGCTGGTAAAATCTCATAGCCTTCTTTGAAAGGAATATGATGTTCAAAGATAAAATCTAGGATGATATTTGCTAAGACATTAGCATCACTCACAGTTGTATTCGATTCGTCTTTCAGGCTTATTTTGCGCCCTGTGACACCTTCAAAACGAAAGTAGAAGAATTCCTTCCAGAAGTCCGTTGGCATGCCTGTATCGATAAAAATATCGCCTATCAGCGCATAGATGAAGTTTCGTTGCTGTACGGTGAAACGTCTAGGATCAATAAAACGAATTTCAATGACTCGATCGCCATCGTAGCCGTCATACATCGTCTTTAGTCGATCAATGTTCACTTCTTCATTGATCGTTGCACCTATGTCTTTTCCTTTGAACTTTTTCAGAACCGCTGAATATGAATCGATTAATGGTTTAAACACTCATATCACTTCTCTTTTGTTTCTTCTCTGTACTGATCTTCAAGCCAATTAACGCCTCGTTTTAGAATGCCCAAGTCTCTCTTGGTCCATTTACTGTCATCAGCGGTTATAGAAGCCGCATCAGTCAATGCAACAATTGCTTCATCAATTGATTTTTCGTACTTATTAGCAACCAGTTGTAAAGCATCCAAGAATAGCTTTTTGCTTCTTTGAGTAGCTGGTTCAAGCATCGAGACATCTTCTGGCATATCTTCGCCAGCAAATATATATAGCCCTAGCCCAAACATTGCTAGATTTTTTACAAGACAGCGCATGATCGTCTTATTGATATCGAACATAGTTGCTGCTTCAACTCGTTTTTCGATTTTTCCAACAATCTCTTTTTTCTTCGTTTCGTTATTCCACTGATAATCATTGACTTCGTAGGTATATGGCTCATCTTTCATTGCCTTGTTTGCACCATCCATGACTGGTAACCACATGTCACGCTTTACTCCGTTGACTGTGATACTGGTAAAAACCATATAGCCTGTTTTTTCATCAAAGAGGTATGGACGATGCGTTTCTGGATCACGATAGATTTCGTAGTCTACTTCTTCGCAGATTTTGCTGACTTCTGCCCATGCCCATGCCCAGGACAGATAAGTTAGTTTGTTTCTTTTTTCAACAACATCATTGACGGTTATCTTGTACAGACTATTGAATAATTTGTTATCGTTGCGTTTCGTTCCTTCACTCATCAAATTCTGCCTCCATTTCAGCAATGTATTTCTTACCTGGTCCGTAATAAGAGATATCAATCAAGTTATCCCTTTCGTACTCTTCTAATGCATCAGTCAAGCCATCTTCGATGACATAGATGTATTCAGGTTTTCTGGACCGCTTCGATAGATGAATAAGATAGACATGATCCCAAATACTCACAAAATTCCCCAAATCATCTTGATCACATGCTAGTTCTTCGTTCGTCAAAAGATTTCGTCTGATTTTTCGATTATTTGTTTCCTTGATATTCGACTTGCCCCATTCAGAATCAGTCAAATATTGATCTAGAGTGGAAAGTTCTTTATTCATAAGACTGCACATCCAATTCACCGGGAAAATACTTTGCTCTTTCCTCATTATTAACTAGCGCGAAGAAAGTAAAGCCGCTGAATTTTACAGAAGCTTGAATATGATCTTTATCGAATTCGCTAAACTTGAAACCGACCGATTTCGCGAAAGGCAACTTAACAATATTTTCAGGGCGCATATGGCACTCAATGTCTCCTCTCCAGTTGGGATCAATACTGAATACTCCTAACGCCTCTAATTCTTTAACGACCGAAGCATATCCTGTTAATTTGTCGGCAATTTTCTTGCTGTTCTTTTTGATTTGTCTTTTTTTCATGATATAATCTCCTCAGATATATTTTGTTTTGTGACTCTATGCTTGCCGGCTGAGTCACTTTTTTATTTGTTGCCAAGCTTTTTGCTTATCAATATGTTGTTGGCTTAGGATGCTTGGTTTATTGTGTCTCCACCAGCGATTAGCAATTACCGTCCCTATTCTTAGCGCTTCAGCTCTATTCATTTTCATCACCGAAAAGTCTTTGTTGTCTGTTCAGTTGATCGATTTCCATGCGGATCGCAGTTTCTGGTAACCACATTTCAATAAATGAAACAGCATCATCGAATCTCTTACGAGGTAACTCGCCATATCTTGGGATTGAAAAGGTACGTTTAAATTCAGACCAAAATTTTGAGAATACTTTTTTGCTGATTTCTTCATAAGCTCGGCTTTCTTTACCTCCTAAAACTTCCATAACTTTCATATTTCCTTTTTGCTTAATTTCAAACTCTTGTTGTCCGCTAATTCGCATAGTATCTTTAAGCATGGAGACATCTTTTTTTACATCTTTCATTTCTTCTAATTGGTAGATCATCATGTCTTCAATCGTTTGAGGAACAGTATTTTTACGAATGACATCTTCCATCTCGTTGAATGCTTCAATAAATTTGAGTTTGAAACTTATTGCTTTACTTCCAGTGAATCCCATAGCTAACAAGGAAAATCCATCTCTATTCATGAAAAAAACTCTCCGACTTCTCCCATACGTGTCCGGCTCGTTTCCTTCTACAAACATCTGCTCAAAATTGAGCACATCTTCAACATTGGCCGAATTTTCGACCGATCTTTTTACTGATTCAATTGCTTCTAGCACATGCTTATGTTTCTTTTCGAAAGCTTCAGCTACTTGCAAGCTCGTAGTCACAGCTTCTTTATTTTTCAAAATTACTAATTCTTGCATTATTTCTTCTCTCCTTTTTGATATAATTCTGGTGGGGTGAAAACATGAGCAGAAAAATTGATAATATAATATTGTTAACAACTATTTTTTATTTAGTAATCGGAGCAACTCTTTCCTTACTGTCATTTTTGTCCAACAGTAGTTTGATTGTGTTAAATCAAAAAAGCATATTAACAGAATTTGCCCACATAGATTACTTCTCTTTTTTAAAAACTGGACTAATATGTTTATTTCTATCTTCATTTATCCTCTATATAGGAACTACATTTTGTCTAATGGTGCTTAATTTAAAAATGTTTATAATTGAAAAATGGATAGTTATTATCGCAAAGATTTTCTCATCGATATCAATTATCATTCCAATGACATTGACGTTTTCTAAAGAGCAATTTAACGTAGCTACTACATTCGTATCTTTTATAGCTCTATTTTCGTTTGCTGTTCCTAAAACTTTTCAAAGCAAATCTAGCAACGCAAAGGTTAATGTAGAAAACACTGATAGAAAAAATGATGAAAGTTATTAAAAAAAATAATTCTTTCATTTATTGTCAAACCTTCCTTATAGACATTAGACTTTTTTAGTCAGTCCCTCCCGACTGGCTTTTTTGTTTGTACTCAGCTTCATCAAGCCCCATAAAAATCCAGACCATGTAAACGATTGTCCCTATCAACGCTTGTTTACTTCCCCAAAGTCCTAAAGCGTAGATAATTAGTGGTGCGCTGAATACTAATGCTCTGTCGAATTTACCCATGTTGTCCTCCTTTTAGATACTGATACAAAGCGATACTACTAAACCTCCACTCTCTGCCAACTTTCGCTGCTGGAATCTTTCCAGATTCGGCATCTTTAGTCAGCGTGCGTGTTGTGGTTTTTAAATATTCCGCAGCTTGCTTTGTATCCCACACTTCATTTGCAATCTCAGATTCTGCCAAAGAAGCTTTGAGGTCTGAGAGGTTAACTAAAGCTAGTTGCTCCATTGGTTGTTTCCTCCTACCGAATTCGATAATCGCGAATGATTTCTAAGATAGTCTTATTAGCTTTCGGCCCACTCCAATGACCATCAATAATTTGCTGCATTCGAACACGCGTATATCCATATGCAGTAGCTAAATCTTCCATAGTTACTCCGTTTTCTCGCATAAACTTCTTGATTGCAGCACGGCCGTTATCTAGATTTGACATCTATTCACTCCCCTTACATATAGATTTGTAAGTCAAAATGATAGAAAAAAACGTATAAAGCTATTGACTAACAGTATACAATCGTATACTATATAAACATAGTTAAATAAGCCTACAACAAACCCTTTATTATGCAATCGGTCGCCAAACTTAATGCTATAAGGTGTGTTTTTTAGTTTGCTTTTTTTCTATCAAATTAACTTACAAACAAATAATAATACAAACTTATACTTATGTCAACAGTATAATTTACATTTTGTATACTTTTATTTGTTTAGGATTGGAGAACATTATTATGACACTGTTTGAAAGGATAAAATCATTAGCTAGTCAAAGAGATAAAAGCATGAAAGAAGTCGCTTTAGAATTAGGATTTAGCGAAAATCTTTTCTATCGATGGAAAACAACAGAACCCAAAGCAAGAGATTTGCAAAAGGTAGCTGACTATTTCGATGTCTCTGTAGACTATCTTCTGGGGCGCGAAGAAAAAGAGACCCCTAAACATGTGGATTTATCAGAAGACGATACTGTATTTTCTTTTGACGGAAAAGAAATATCTAAGGAGACAATGCGTAAAGCGATTGCAATTGCTAAAGCTTTAGAAGAAAATGAATAGTTGGAGTGATGGTTTGTATGTATTTAAAGTTGAAAGAAATGCTGAGTGAGTATAATTTAAAATTAATCTATATGGAAATGGAAGAACCAGGTTTTTATTATCCAAAACCAAGAATAGTATTTTTAAACGAAAAACTACACGAAGATAGTTCTGAAGCTTTTCATTTAGCCCACGAGCTCGGTCATTTCATTGCCTCACATTTTGAATATTCAGTACTGTACGATAACTCTACAACTTTTCATTCAAAATTCGAAACTGAAGCTGATAGAATTGCAATTATGATTTTACTAAATATCTTTATTGAGAACGAACTGACTGATGAATCTCAGTTCAAATTAGAAAATTTCATGGAGTTCTACTCTATCAATAATAAGTTAAGAACAGAATGTTTTAATGTTTGCCAGTCTTATTTCAAGAAAAAATACTCTTATGCACAATAAAAAGCCCGTGCTGGCACACGGACTCATGAGAGCGACTTCATTTAAAAAGTCAAATCTATTTTACCATAGAAATGGAGAGTTAGGATGGAAAAAAATTTAGGTCAACATATTATTACATGTAAAAATTGTGGCAGTAACAGAGTTTCTGTAACGTCCCCTAGATCAAATGGTTGTATGCTTTTTTTTATAGGACTAATGCTTCTAAGTTTCGGCTTTTGGATTCCTATAATTGGATGGTTAATAATGATTCCTTTAGGAGGAATAATGATGCTATTATCTTTTTTTGTTCCTTTATTAAAAAAAAATTATAGCGTGACGTGTAAAGCCTGTGATAATAAGTTTGAAGTTTCTAAAAAACAATACCAAAAATACATTAAAGAAATTAAGTAATAATAAAACACGCCCCACCGACCAAAGCGAGCGCGTTCTATGAAAAAACAAACCTATACGATAGGCTTCTTTATAGTGTCTATTGTATCAGAGAAAGAGAGCTGATTCAATTATGTCAGAAGTAACAGGATACTTAGAACAAGTAGACAATGAAACATATAGACTAAGAGCTGTATTAGGGTACAAACCTGACGGCTCGGCAAAAAGAAAAAGCAAAACTATAAAAGCGAATAGTAAAAGAGCGGCATATAAAGAATTGAACATCTGGTTAGAGCAATTCGAAGGAATGACCGATGATTCGTTGGATTTATTCAATATAACTTTTGGTGAATTTTATAGAAAAATATGGCTTTCAGAGGCCGAAAAAAATTTAGAGCCAAAGTCTTATCATAACTATAAGCGAATGATTGAGAATAGATTTCTTGATAAATTCGATTTTATTCCTCTAATTGACATCAAACCATACATGATAAAACAAATTGTTGTTAATGCTCAAAGAATCAATACAAAAGATCCTGGGAGAAACTCTGATAAACCTTTATCAAGAAATACAAAGCTTCGTATGTTATACGCCGTTAACAACTTATTTTTGATGGCTAAAAATGAGTACGGTGCCATTAAAGAAAATCCTGTGGAAAATGTAAAAATACCAAAAGAAAAAGGCGTAAAAAAGAATATCGAAGAACCTTATTCGGAAGAAGAAATTCATGCAATGCTAAAAGCAGCGTTTGAGGAAAGCATAGAAATTAAAACTTTAATTGTTCTAGCATTTATTACAGGAGCAAGACAAGGAGAAATTGCAGCTTTAGAAGAACAAGATATTGACTTTGATAAACAAGAAATAAGATTTCATCAGCGGATTTCAGAAGTAGATGGAAAATCAGATATTCGGTTGCTTCCAGGTTTGAAAAATGATGATGATGAAAAAATAGTAACCGGTCCTGCTTATCTATTTGATATGCTAGATGAATTAATCAAAGATAATAAAAAGATTCGTTGGAAATTAAACGTAAAGAAATTAAAACACTATTTTATATTCGACACAAAACAAGATGGAACTTTGCCACGTGGAAGTTATCTATATAAGAAGTTCAAACGATTCACCAAACGTCACAATTTGCGTCACATTCGTTTTCACGACATTAGACATACATCAGCTACCTATTTGCTTAGTGACCCTAATATGACCCCAAAAGAGCTTCAAAAACGATTAGGACACCGAGATTTTAATACTACAATGAATGTTTATGGCCATGTCTTACGCAAAGAAAAAGATACAGCAACTACAGCGTTTGAAAACCTATTAAAAAAAGATATAAAATAACACTGAAAAATTATATTTTCGGGTATAAACTCGGGTAGGATATATAAAAACTTGGGATAATTTGCGGTATATAAGCATTTAAAAATGCTGTAAATTCGCTTATCTTCATTTAAAATACCATTAAATAACGAACTCTTAATCAGCGGGTCGCGGGTTCGAGCCCCTCACGGCCCATTGGGTGCCAAACCCACGAGAATGGTAGTTTGTCGGCGTCTTCGGACGTTTCGAAGACGAACTGCGCATTCTCTTTTTTATAGGCAAAAAAAGAGACAGACGAATATGGAGCTTCCAAAACTGGATTTTTGATCCAATTTTGGAAGCTCCATTTATTTTGTTTCCGTCTTTTTTATTTTTTCCAGCTTTCGACTAATTCTTGGTTCTCTTTGATCCATTCTTTTGCCGCTTGCTGTGGATCTTTTCCATTGTTGATTTCCAACATGACTTTTTCCATATCTTTTTCTGACCAATGGAAATTGTCTAATACTTTATAAGCTTCTGGCTGGTCTTCTTTCAATCCTTTTCGAACCATCGTATGGATCTGCTCTTCGCTTCCCATTCCGTTTTCAGGATCTTCCAAGTATTTCAGATCATATTTGGCAAACATCCAATGAGGTGTCCATCCTGTAACTACAATTGGTTCGTGTTTTTTGATTGCTTGTCCTAGTGCAACGGTCATTGCTCCTGAAGAAGATGTCTCGACTTTCCAGTCTTTCAAGTTGTCATATTTTTGGATCGTGTTTTCAGCAGCCGTAACTACACCAGCTCCTGGCTCAATTCCTATAATTTTCTTACCTGCCTGATCGGTTAACTCATCGATCGAATTTACATCCATGTAGGCTGGTACTGCTAAACCGACTTTTGCTCCTGTCAAATTGGCACCTAGGTCTTCGACTTGATCTTTATATTGTGCATACTGTGAACCATGAGTTTTAGGTAGCCAAGCTGAAACCATGGCATCTGACTCGCCATTTGAAACAGATTTCCACATGATTGAATTATCTAGCGGTGTCATCGTTACATCATAGCCCATTTGTTTCAATACTTCACCGACTACATTTGTTGAAGCAACTTCTGTATCCCATTCGACATAAGACAAGTTGATACGTTTTGTTTCTTTGGCAGAAGAAAAACTTCCTATACCAATCGCACCTAAGATCACTACTACTACAGCACCAATGATCAATCCTTGACGTTTTTTACTTTTTTGTGTTGCAGCTCCTGCAACTTTCTTATTGTTCGGCTGATTCAAATGCTGGGTAAAACGGTCAATGATGATTGCTAAGATAACTAATGCAACCCCGTTGACAAATCCATTCCCGACTTGTGCTCTTTGTAAAGCGGACAATACTCCCCGTCCTAAGCCGGGTGCACCGATCATAGAGGCAATAACGACCATTGAAAGTGACAGCATCGTTGTTTGATTGATCCCTGCCATGATCGTACTTTTAGCTAAAGGCAATTCTAGTTTGAATAGTTTTTGACGACTTGTGCTCCCGAATGAATCAGAAGCTTCTACTAACTCTTTCGGTACTTGTCGAATCCCTAAATTCGTAAAACGAACGGTTGGTGGCAAAGCAAAGATGACTGAGGCAAATACCCCTGGCACCATCCCGATACCGAAAAATGCAACTGCTGGAATCAAATAAACGAATCCTGGCATCGTCTGCATAAAGTCAAGAATTGGCTTGATGATGCTTTGAGCTTTACTGCTTTTTGCCATCAAGATCCCTAACGGTACACCTATGATGATGGAGATCACACTAGATAAAAGAACAAGTGTGACAGTATTCATCAAGTCATTCCATAGACCTTGGTTATAAATAAACCATAGACCAATCAATGTGAACAACGTAAGTCCTGGACGTTTCTTAGAAATAAAGAAAGCTGCTATCGTCAATAACAAGATAAACAAAGGCGCTGGGATCACTAACAGTAAATTTGTAATCCCCGACATCACTGCCTGTCCGATCGTTTGTAAAAATGAAAATAGGCCAGAAAAAGTTGTCGTAAACCATTCTGTGATATTTTCTACCCAGTTTGCCACTGGTAATTGATAGTTTAATAGATTATTCATGTTCACTCACCTCGCTTGTTTCTGCTAATGCTTCAATCACACTACCTCGGATGACGACACCTTTTAATTTTCCATCCTCTACAACTGCAAGCGGAGTCGGTGAATCATAAATAATATTGAAAATATCACTTACAACCATGTCTTTTCCGATCACCGTCACATTTTCATCTAAGAAGTCGATCAATGGACGTTTTTGCTTCCTAGCTTCTAACGCCTGATCTGCAGTAATGATTCCTTTCAGGTTTCTCTTTCGGTCAACAGCCATCAGCATGCTGACTTCTTCATTACGCATCCTTGTCAATGCGACATTTGGTCCATCAGATTCGATATTCGTCGTCAATGCAGGTACCATGATGTTTTGAGCAGTAAGCACTTTGGAACGATCGACTTCTTCCACAAATTCACGTACGTAATCATTTGCTGGATTGGTCAATATTTCTTCACCTGTTCCGATCTGCATGATTTCGCCGTCTTTCATTAATGCGATTCTGTCCCCGATCCGTAAAGCTTCATTCAAATCATGGGTAATGAAAATAATCGTTTTTTGAACATTGGCTTGCAGGTCCAGTAATTCGTCTTGCATTTCTCGTCGGATCAGCGGATCAAGAGCCGAGAACGCTTCGTCCATCAGCAAGATCTCAGGATCATTCGCTAAAGCTCTGGCTAAGCCGACCCGTTGCTGCATCCCACCAGATAACTGACTAGGATATTGGTCTTTAAATGAAAGCAGACTAGAATTTTCTAATGCTTTTTCTGCTTTTTCTTGTCGTTCTTCTTTAGGTACACCACGGACTTCTAACCCGTATTCTGTATTTTCCAAGATCGTTCGGTGTGGAAACAGACCGAAGTTTTGGAAAACCATATTGATTTTATGACGACGGACTTCTCGCAATTCTTCTTTGCTTAACTTCGATACATCTTCTCCATCAATATAGATACTGCCTGAAGTTGGCTCGATCAGACGATTCAATAGACGGATCAATGTGGATTTCCCGCTCCCGGAAAGCCCCATGATCACGAAGATTTCTCCTTCTTTTACGTCAAAATTCACGTCATACACACCAACCGTCGCACCGGTTTTCTTTAAAATCTCCGTTTTCGGCTGGTGATCATTCATCATATCTAAAGCGGCTTGTGTCTTTTTACCAAATATCTTTGTTAAATGTTTTACTTCTACTTTTACCAAACAAATTCTCCTTTTTTATGTAAATTCATTTTTCTTTCTGAAAAAAAGTGACCACACTATGTTAACATCATGTAGTCACTTTGTCAAAAATGAAAGAAATTTGCTTGTCCAAACAGAAAAAAACTTGGTTAAATCTTTATAAATAAAAGGTTTAGCCAAGTTAATATTTTTATAATATTTCACACAATCATTCTGCAAGCTGATGTTCCGGGTAAAAAAAGTTTGTCATACGCTGTAGCGTATACTCATTTCCAATAAAATGAACGATATCCCCTGCCGTAAATTTAGCATAAGGTCCAGGTGAAACAAGTAGTTCTTCGTTATGAGAAATTGCGATAACTGTAGCACCAGTCGCCTGCCAGATATTCAACTCGCTAATCGAACGGTCCAGATGCATTGCTTTTTCTGATAAAGACAATTCAAACGGAAGTAAAGGGTTCATCTTATGTATTCGCTTCGTTTGATTGACCAGCTGATCCAATAATTGAGAAAAATGATTCAGCTCATCTTGTTGCTTCTCCACACTCGCCATGATTTCTGCTTTTGTATCTTGGATAGATTGTACATCTTGATACTGCAATAGGAAATCTTTTGCTTTTTCTTTCGAAGCAACAAATGCCCCACTCCCATGCCGTACTTCCATGATCCCAAGATCTACCAGCACATTGATAGCCTTTCGGGTAGTCTCAGGAGAAGCATTGTACGTACTGGCAAGCGTTGAGCGAGCATGGATCTTCTCACCCACTTTATATCGGTTTTCAACGATACGTTCGGCTAAATCAACAGCAATCTGCTGATAGCGCGGGCGGACGATTTTTTTCTTTCCAGACATTTTCTTTCCTCTTTCTTTTTTTACTTTCCCTCATCTTACTATGCTCTAGCAAAATAAGCAAAAAAGGGGAGAACAGACTCTTGCAACGACTGATCATCGCTTGATCTGTTCCTTTTTTACTGGGCAAGCTGTTTGACAGTCATCACAATTCTTTCCGGATTTTAAACGAGTATAGACAATCGCCCCTGCACTTCCAAAGATTAATACACTTAATAAGAATGTCGCCATCCTATTCCTCTCCTTCTAATGACAATATAGCATAAAACTGGTTCTTGGATTTTGGCTGACGGAACAAAACATAAACGAGTCCTATCATCAATAAAATAGCAAGATACGTCCCTAACGCTACCTGTCCACCTTCCAATAAGTGTCCCAACTGATAGATCACAAAACTAACTAAATAAGCTAAACCGCATTGATAGCCTATGGCGATCCAAGTCCATTTCTTGGCATTCATTTCCCGATGGATAGCCCCAATTGCCGCAAAACAAGGCGCACAAAGTAAATTGAAGGCTAACAATGAATAAGCTGCTGCGGGAGTATATGTGTGTTGTAGCACTTGCCAGATTTCTCTGCCATTTTCGGATACTTCCGCATGTCCAAACAAAATACCGAATGTGCCAATAATATTTTCTTTAGCAACTAATCCTGTAATCGCTGCGACAGTTCCTTGCCAATTCCCCCAACCAAGCGGCTGAAAAACAACAGCTAGGATTCGTCCGAAAAAGGCTAGGATACTTTGGTCTTCAGGAACAGGTTGAGCATAAAAATTATAAGAAGAGCTAAACCAGATCACGATACTAGAAACAAAGATAATCGTTCCTGCTTTTTTTACAAAAGACTTGCTGCGGTCATAGGTTTGTCTTAGGATCGTCGACCATTGAGGAAAATGATATGCGGGCAATTCCATGATAAACGGAGCTGTTTCTCCAGCAAACAAACGCGTTTTTTTCAAGCTGATTCCAGAGAAAATAATTGCAGTCATACCAAGAAAATAGGCAGAAGGAGCTACCCAAGATTGGTGAGGAAAAAAGGCCCCTGCCACTAAGGCAATAATCGGCAATTTTGCAGAACAAGGCATGAATGTCGTGACCATGATCGTCAACCGACGATCTTGCTCGTTTTCAATCGTGCGAGTAGCCATGACGCCTGGTACGCCACATCCTGTGGCAATCAGCATAGGAATAAAGGATTTTCCTGAAAGCCCGAATTTCCGGAAAAGTCGATCCATGACAAAAGCGATCCTCGCCATATATCCGCAGTCTTCTAGAAAGCTCAAGCATAAAAACAATACGATCAATTGCGGTAAAAATCCTAATACTGCTCCCACGCCTGCGATGATGCCGTTCAAGATCAGCTCCTGCATCCATCCGGCTACTTGCCATTCAGCTAGCAGTCTGCCAACATGTTCTGGTAGCCACGTTCCAAACAATGTATCATTGATCCAATCTGTCCCCATTGTTCCTACTGTTTGAATAGCCAAGTAATAAATCAGCCACATCACAAATGCAAAGATTGGCAAGGCTAACCAACGATTCGTTGCAATCTGATCGATTTTGTCACTCATCGATAATTGGAAAGAATCATTTGACACGACAGATAGTGCACATAATTGGGTAATAAATTCATAACGTTCATTGACTAGAATCGTTTCACTATCGTCATCCAATAGTTTCTCTGTCAACTGGATCAGTTGTTCGATTTCTTTTTGCTGAGAAATTGTTATCTCATCATCCTCATTCACCTTCTGATCTCTTTCAAAATATTTCATTGCATACCAGCGTTTCTTGCTGCTTTTTTCTCCTAGTACATCTTCAATTTCATGTAAAGCTGCTTCTAAACGCGGATCGTATGTACAGGGAACAGGAATAGAAGGCCGTTTTTTTGCAGACTCCTGAATCTTTTCGATTAATTTTTCGATTCCTTGCTTTTTCAATACGCTGATTGGTAAAACTGGTACACCAAGACCATAGGAAAGCTTTTCTAGGTTGATTTTTTTTCCTTCTTTTTTGATGACATCCATCATATTCAGACCAATGATCATAGGAATGTCTAAGTCCAATAACTGCGTAGTTAAATATAGATTCCGCTCTAAATTGGTAGCATCAATGATGTTGATGATCAGTTCAGGCTGTTCATGAACCAAATAATCTCTTGCAATCACTTCTTCGGGTGTATAAGGAGACAAAGAATAGATACCGGGTAGGTCTTGAATGTGAATGTTCGGATTTTTTTTCAACGATCCTTCTTTTTTTTCTACTGTTACACCCGGCCAATTCCCTACATATTGATTCGAACCAGTCAAGAGATTGAACAAGCTCGTTTTCCCGCTGTTTGGATTTCCGACTAACGCGATATTCATTCGTTTTCCTCCCTTTGTACCAAGATTAGTTCAGCCTCTGACTTTCGTAACGTCAATTCATATCCTCGCACTGTCAGTTCGATTGGATCTCCTAGAGGGGCTAGTTTTCGGATGACTATTTTTACATTTCGCGTCAATCCCATATCCATCAACCGCCGCTTCACTGCGCCTTGTCCGTGGATGGCTACGACGATCCCCGTCTCTCCTGCTTTTAATTGATCAAGAGAAGTCCAGCTTTCAGAGGAAGCAGTCTTTTTATTGACAAAGATCTGACTTAGTATTTCCCGACTTACTGCCACTCGATGACTTTTTATCAGTAAAATGGCATTGTTGCCTGATAAATTGACGACGACGATTTTACTTCCGACAACGACCCCAATATTTTGCAAATGGCGTTTTGTTTTTTCTTCTGTTTCAATTCGTTCGACTTGATAAACGAAGTTTTGCTTTGCCTGCGCTAAGGTCTGCATATTGATTCCTCTCTTGTGAAATAAATCATGTGTTGAAACCATTCATTCTATGTTCTAGTTTTCTTACGTATTACGCAAATAAATGAGAATCATTCTCACATAGAATACTCTCGGTAATTGAGAATGTCAATTACACTTGTGATATTATGAGCGAATCTTTAGTATTGATAGATAAAAATGAGAAAAAAATATTTTTTCATAGTTTTCCACAATTTTTTCTCTATTAGATTTGCTATTTTCCCACACGATACTTGTTTTCAGCTCTTTTTTCAAAAACACAAAACTTAGTATTCCACAGTTTCCACAACACAATATGTAGTGTTTGTTGTTTGACTTTTTTACTAAGAGTTTTATACTATCTATTATAGATAATAAGAATGTGTTTAGAGGAGGCACTCATCATGAACGTAAAAATCTTTTCTAAAAATAATTGTATGCAATGCAAGATGGTCAAGCGTTTTTTAACAGAAAATCAAATCGCTTTTGAAGAAGTCAATATCGATGAACAACCGGAAGCAGTAGACTGGTTGAAAGCACAAGGATTCCAAAGTGTTCCTGTCATTACTTCCGATGCAGAAACAGTTATCGGATTCCGTCCTGATCAGTTGCGTAAACTTGCCAGCTAACATGACTAAAAGAATCAAAACAAGATACATGGATTTGAAGGGCTTGAGACAGCACCAGTTTTTGTCGCAAACTTCCAAATCCTTTTTTAAAGCTTAAAAACAATGCAATGATTTGCAATCAAGCATCATCAAATACGAAATGAAGGTTGGGCGTACGTATGAGTCTTAAAAATTTACAAGATGTCAGTTATTTCAAGCTGAATAATGAAATCAATCGACCAGTCAATGGTCAAATCCCTTTGAATAAGGATAAAGAAGCTTTGGCTGCCTTTTTTGAAGAAAATGTCAAACCAAATACGATGACTTTTCCATCTATTATGGAAAAAATCAATTACTTGATCGATCAAGAATATATAGAAGCAGAATTCATCCAATTATATTCACCATCATTTATTGAAAAGCTATATCAATTTTTGGACGAACAACATTTTTCTTTCAAATCTTTTATGGCTGCTTACAAATTTTATTCTCAATATGCGTTGAAAACCAACGACGGTTCCGCTTATCTGGAAACTTATGAAGATCGAGTAGCCTTCAATGCGCTTTACTTTGCGAACGGAGATGAAGAATTAGCACTTGCTCTTGCAGATGAAATGATCCATCAACGTTATCAGCCAGCTACACCTTCTTTCTTGAATGCTGGACGTAAACGTCGGGGCGAATTGGTGTCTTGTTTCTTGACTCAAGTCACTGACGATATGAACTCTATCGGGCGCTCAATCAACTCTGCTTTGCAATTGTCCCGTATTGGCGGCGGCGTGGGGATTACTTTATCAAATCTTCGTGAAGCCGGCGCTCCTATCAAAGGATACGAGGGTGCTGCGAGTGGTGTCGTTCCAGTCATGAAATTATTCGAAGATAGTTTCAGCTATTCTAATCAATTAGGTCAGCGTCAAGGAGCTGGTGTGGTTTATTTGAATGTGTTCCATCCAGACATTATTGCTTTCCTTTCAGCAAAAAAAGAAAATGCAGATGAAAAGATTCGCGTAAAAACTCTTTCTCTTGGTGTGATTGTACCTGATAAATTTTATGAATTGACACGTAAAAACGAAGACATGTATTTATTTAGTCCGTATAGTGTCGAAAAAGAATATGGTGTCCCATTCTCTTATGTAGATATTACAGCTGAGTATGATCATCTAGTTGCAAATCCAAACATTCGCAAACAAAAAATCAAAGCGCGTGATCTTGAAAATGAAATCTCAAAATTACAACAAGAATCTGGCTATCCTTACGTAATCAATATTGATACAGCGAACCGCGAGAATCCAATCGACGGCAAGATTATCATGAGTAATTTATGCTCAGAGATTTTACAAGTTCAAACGCCTTCTGTGATCAACGGTAAACAGGAGTATGAAGTATTAGGAACAGATATCTCATGTAACTTAGGTTCGACAAATATCGTGAATTTGATGCAAAGCCCTAACTTTGGTCAATCTGTGCGTACGATGACTCGTGCATTGACATTTATTACAGATGCATCTGATATCGATGTCGTACCGCCGATCCAAAACGGAAATAAGCTGAATCATACGATTGGATTAGGTGCCATGGGCTTACACACTTATCTTGCAAAAGAACAAATGGAATATGGCTCAGAGGATTCATTAGACTTTACAAATATTTATTTCATGCTGTTGAATTATTGGACACTTGTTGAAAGCAATAATATCGCTCGTGAAAGAAAACAAGTTTTCCATAATTTTGAAAAATCAGCTTATGCTGATGGCACTTATTTCGAAAAATACGTAACTGGAGAATTCCAGCCAAAATCAGAAAAAGTCAAAGCATTGTTTGAAGGGATTTTTATTCCAACTGCTGAAGATTGGAATGCCTTGAAACAAGCAGTAATGAAAGATGGGCTATATCACCAAAATCGCTTGGCAGTAGCACCCAATGGCTCAATTTCATATATCAATGATACGAGTGCAAGCATTCATCCTATCACTCGCATGATTGAAGAACGCCAAGAGAAGAAAATCGGTAAAATTTATTACCCAGCGCCTTATTTATCCAATGAGACGATTCCATATTACACTTCTGCTTATGATATGGACATGCGTAAAGTGATCGATGTTTATGCAACAGCACAACAACACGTCGATCAAGGCATGAGTTTGACTTTATTCATGCGTTCTGAAATCCCAGAAGGTATTTATGAATGGAAGACAACAACGAAGCAAACGACACGTGATTTGAATATTTTAAGACATTACGCTTTCCATAAAGGAATCAAATCCATTTATTATGTACGTACCTTTACTGATGATGCAGAAGAAATCGGAAGCAATCAATGTGAAAGCTGCGTGATCTAATATCATAGATAGATTCGCTTATTCATATTTTAATTAAAGGAGCATTCTCATGTCAGAAACATATTATGAAGCAATAAACTGGAATGAAATTGAAGATATCATTGATAAATCCACTTGGGAGAAGCTGACGGAGCAATTTTGGCTAGATACACGTATCCCACTTTCAAATGACCTAGATGATTGGCGCACATTGTCTCAATTGGAAAAAGATACAGTAGGACATGTATTCGGCGGTTTGACACTGCTGGATACTGTCCAATCTGAAAGCGGCATGGATCAGTTGCGTAAAGATGTCCGCACTCCCCATGAAGAAGCCGTTTTGAACAATATCCAATTCATGGAATCCGTTCATGCCAAAAGTTATTCTTCTATTTTTAGTACACTGAACACGAAAAAAGAAATCGAAGAAATTTTTGACTGGACGAATACGAATCCTTATCTGCAAAAAAAAGCTGAGCGTATCAATGAAATCTACAAACACGGTACACCGCTAGAAAAGAAAATTGCCAGCGTCTTTTTAGAAACATTCTTGTTCTATTCAGGTTTTTATACTCCTCTTTATTATTTAGGAAACAACAAATTGGCAAACGTAGCAGAGATCATCAAACTGATCATCCGAGATGAATCGGTACATGGAACCTACATCGGTTACAAGTTCCAATTAGGTTTCAACGAATTGCCTGAAGCAGAACAAGAAACGTTGAAAGACTGGATGTACAACCTGCTTTATGAACTTTATGAAAACGAAGAACGTTATACAGAAGAATTATACGATCCAATCGGTTGGACAGAAGAAGTCAAAACATTCCTACGCTATAATGCCAACAAAGCATTGATGAACCTAGGGATGGATCCACTCTTCCCAGATACTGCCAATGATGTCAACCCAATCGTAATGAACGGGATTTCAACAGGCACAAGCAACCATGACTTCTTCTCACAAGTCGGAAACGGCTATTTGTTAGGTCATGTAGAAGCGATGAAAGATGACGATTATTTGATTGGATTGGAATAAGGAAAAAAAATTACGCACAAGAATATTCTATTCTTGTGCGCTTTTTTTATTCCACAACAATTTGTTTTTGTGTATCCGATGTTTGCGAAAAATCAATAGTAAAGCGACCCATCTGCTCATCATAGGTAATTCCTTCACTCATGCTTCGAACAGCTTCAAAATCATTTGGTAATTCAATCGTTATTTTCGTCTTTGTATGAGCAAGATCAGCAAACGTATAACTTTTTTCTTGTTCGTTTATTTTCTTTAATACAGAAAGTGGTTTATCTGTTTTTAATCCATCTAATTCTCCACCAGTATTATCCCAAAAATTGATACCCAAATAACCGGATTCTTTTACTTTTACCGCTTGAATTTTTGGAGTATTTTGAAGAATAGTAACTGGTTCTTTTTCTGCATATTCTTTTAATCCTTTTTCGTTCACTCCTGGTAATATCACATATGCATAAGCTTCATTGATTGGATGTTTTCCATGATTGATCAAAAACTTCCGATAACTTCCATGATAAACTTCATCACTGGGAAATGATTCGTTGATTTCCCTATAAGTACCTTGCCGTTCTTCACTTATCACTTTTACTGTTTCTTTCTCAGGAAAATAATAACCGATCGATGTTTCTGGTTGACTTGATTGTAACAATAACCATTCTTTTTCACTTTGTTCGGTTGGCTGGGTAACTTCTCCTGTTTCTGTTACAACTTTATAAGTAAACTGATCGTTTAATAAACGATTATCTATAACCGTTTCAATAGACGCATTTGTGTTACCGGTAATTCCCGAACCAAGCGCAATCAATTGATCGTCAAGCACAAACCACGATTTTTTCCCTTTGACATCCATTGGCAAAACTGCTCCATTATTCTTTGTTCCAGTTTTATTTAGAGCCATACCTACCACTGCCTGACCTTCATTTGATACACCGCCAACGGCTTTTTCATTTGATCGCACAGTCGTAAAAGAAGAGATTTCATCTTTTAAAGGGACTGTATCGACCGTTGTTCCTGGCAATCGATAAGGATCGACAGTCGGCCAATAGCTTTTACCGAATTGTACATCATCCTCATTATATAAGTAGACCATCCCATCCGATGTATGCCAGCCACGTTTGTTTTCTTTATTTCCTGCTTCAAAGAAGAGATACGGTTCGAATACATACTGATTCCTACCATATACTTACTGGTACGCTGAACAAAACGATCCATTTTATGATACATTTTTGTCCCTATGAATGGTAAATCCTTCCCTAAAATCGTCTGGTCTTCTAATAAGGATAGTGTCATGACCAGGTCATTATAATCTCTTACATTCGTTATATAATACGAAGGGTTCAATTGCATCCAATATTTGACTGCTTCTTTTAATTCCTTTTGCTTATCTTCTGGTGCAAATTTTGAAACAATCAATAAATTATACATCGTTGAAGACCCGTATCCTACCTTCGTCTTTGAAGGCGCACGTGAAATAGCGCGTCCATTCACCATGGGAAGCATTTCACCTTGGTAAATCAAAGGAATAAAGGCCTTCTCTACATTTTCTACGAAAGCGTGAATGGCATCAGAAGCTGCTGTATAAGAAGTCCCATCCACAATCGTAAAAATCTGTCCGACTCCTTTGATTAGTACATTCCCGTAAGAACCTGTATAAGGAATATCATTATGCTGGATAAAGGAACCATCTGCGTAAAACCCATCTCCACTTGTCACGAGTTGAAAAACATCTTTGATCCCATTCACTGCTTGATGGATTTTTGTGGCATCTTTTTGTAAAATACCTACTCCTAAAACAGTCAATGATAAGTCTGTTCGATTAGCACCGGTCGTTGAAAAGTTAGGGATAAATGCAAGGTCTACAAATGAATCTTGTGGTTTAGTATATAATTGCTGGAATGGATCAGGTACATATTGACTCAAAATAGCTGTATATTGTTGGATTTTTTCACTGGATAGCTCTTGGTGCAACAGTAGAAGGATATTCACAAATTTTTGTGGGATACCAATTTGCCAATCCCACCAATTTCCATAATACTTTTTCCCATCATATCCTTTTTTGGTAATCATAAAATCGATTCCCTCTTTAATTGCTGCAGCAACCTCTGGCTGTTGATAAAGTGTTGTCCCTTTTGTTTTATAGGCATAAGTAAGTTTTTGGAGTTTCGTAAATTGTGTCGTCAAATCTGCTGAAGAAGTATTTCCCGATTCAAGTGGCCATAGATAGGTCCGGTCAGGTGATTGATCCAATGTTTGATATAAATTTTCCGCTTCTTTTGATAACGCTTCTATATATGCTCTTAATGACTCATTTTCCGGACTTTCTTTTTCAAAGACAAGTTGACTTTTCCATCGTTCTTCCATCTTTTGAAATTCATCTTCCTCGGCAAAGGTTGATATACTCATTCCAAATAAACTAATTAAACTAAGCATACTCATCAAAAGAAGCCTTTTACCCAAACCTTTTTTCTCCATCTTTGCTCCCTCTTTCTCATCAGATTGTATGAATATACAGAGGCTAAAATCACATTTATCTTAGTGAATGAGAAAACCGCTTAGCCTCTACTTTTTAGACAAATGTGTGAACGGACGTATCTCACTTTTCCTTTTTTAAGCTAAAATACCAAACGCACTTAATGCAATGGAAAGAATCAAAATGATCCAGATTACTCGTGTGGAATTCAATTTCTTTTGTCCCAACATCCAATAAGTTAATAAAACAAGTAACACTGGAACAAGAGAGGGTAAAATAGCGTCTAATGTATCTTGGATAACTAATTCCACCCCATCTTTTTTATAAACAAATGGGACCGCTGCCTTTACCACGGAAGGAATCAAAGCACCAATTACCGTGACACCTAAAACTGTTGCGGCATTAGTGAATGCAGATAATTTGTTTTTCAAAGTTGTGACAAGTTTGACTCCTTGTTTGTATCCTAATGGTAATAATGCAGCCCGTCCAAATAATAAAGCGATATTCGCGATGACCCAAATCACACACCCAACAATTGAGCCACTTTGAGCTAATGTTCCTGCGATCGATCCAAAAATCGTTCCCCAAATCACATGGAACAATGAATCACCTACGCCAGCAAGAGAACCCATTAAAGCTGTTTTTAAGGCAATGATTGTGTCTTTTGCTTTGTAACCATCTTCTTCTTCGATTGCCACATCAATCCCCATGATCAAATTTCCGAAAATCGCGTTGATATTGAAGAATTGATTATGTGTACGCATCATATCCTGTAATTGTGATTCGTCATTACCATAGAATTTTTTCAATACTGGTAATATCCCATATAAATAGCCAGAACTCATCATTCGTTCATAGTTCCAGTTCAGCTGACTTCCTAAAATATAGCGCCAACTAATCGCATTCAGCTCTTGCTTTGTTAATTTCTGGTTATTCATCCCCATCATATCCTCCTTCAAATGTTCCATTATTTGTGGCTGTCACTGTCGGATGTTCTGCTTTTTCACTATCTTTTTTAAATACAATAATTGCAGCAATCACACTGACGATTGAGATACCAAGCATTGGCACTTGTAAATAAGCGGCTAAAAAGAAACCCAATAGTAAATAAGGAATATATTGTTTTGTTGGAAGGTAATGCAACAAGATTCCTACACCAACGACTGGTAACACCCCACCAGCAGTTTTTAGTCCATTCATCAACCATTCTGGTGTATTTTCTGTGATCGTTGAAACAGCAGCATCACCGACTAAAAGCATCAATAAAATCGGAATGGCTCGTGATAATCCCCAAAGAAAAGAGCCAGATAAGACTAATCGCGGTATACGATTGATTTTCATATCATCAATTGCTCTATCTACACGATGCAAGAGATAAACATTACAAAAGCGAGCGACTACATCAAGTTGCAACATCAATAAAGATACTGGAACAGCCAATCCTATACCATACTCTGCACCTTTCCCAGAGATAACCGCAAATACTGTTCCCAAGACGGCTCCTGTGAAATAATCAGGAACTGATGCCCCACCGAAAGCCGCAATCCCTAGTCTCATTAGTTGCAATGTACCTCCAACCATCAAGCCTGTTTTCAAGTCTCCCATGATCATTCCAGAAATCATACCTGCGATGGCTGGTTGTGTTAATGTATTTGAAATAAGCGAATCATTGATTGCAATAAAAGCATAAACCGTAATAAGAATAATTTGATACGCTGCTAAGTGCATACTTTCTTCCTCCTCATTTTTGTTTAATTTCTCAGTTTATCCATGAAGTCAATAACTGGATCATTTGGTACCAATTGAGCGGTTACATTTATATCCATTGCTGCAATTGATTCGAACACATCAATTTCTTCATCTAATACTTTGATACTTTTTGTTATATCTTTTGATCCCTCTTTATAACTCATATTTCCAACATTTACGTGTGTTAGCTTTCCTCCGGCTTTCAAATAACGTAAGACATCTGTTGGATTTTTGAATACTAGGAATAGACGCTGTTTTCCATACTTTCCTGAACGTATATTTTTCGCAGCAGATTCAACCGGCAAAACTGAAAGTCTCATCGATGTAGGCGCTGCCATTCTTAAGGAAGATTTTTGTAACGTATCTGCTGCTGCTTCATCGTTGATCACAATGATTCGCTGTGTGTGCAAACTGGGCGCCCAGATGCCCGCAACTTGTCCATGGATCAAACGCTCGTCCATCCTGACATTCACGATATTTTCTTTTCCTTTATATGCCTCATACAATTGGCTATTATCCATTGGAAGGCTTGGTTCTTTTTCGATTTCTGTTTGTTTCATTTTTTGCTTCACATCAACAATGCCAGTTGTTGCTGCTTGGATCAATTCTTTTACCGTAGCAGTTGAATTCAACGTTGCTTCTATAACTAATGGTAAAGACATCCCTGCAATAATTTCTACATTTTCTGATTCTAGATAGTTGCTTAATGCTACATTACATGGCGTACCACCTAAAAGATCTGCAATAATCAAAGATGAGCCGTTAAGGGCTTTCATTTTTTTTAATAATTCTTCTTCGAATTGCCGATTGTCTCCATCAGGCGTCAACGCAACGACATGAACATGATCTTGCTTTCCGACGATCATTTCTAGACTTGCCTTAACACCTTCAGCCATACTGCCATGACTAATCAATATAATATTCTGCATCACTTTTCCTCCCTAAAAATAAAATTCTACTTAACATATTATCTTTTGTACAAACACACTATAACATAGTTTATCTCATTCGCAAACCTAACATCTTAACATGTTATGTTTTTTTATTTCTGTACAATTATCTAAAAAGTATCAGCATACAAAAAAGGTGAGAGGCAAAAGTAGCTCTTAAACTTTTGCCTCTCACCTTTTTAACTATTTCCTTATTCTATACTTTTTCCAGTTGTTTCCTCATAGTCTCTTTTCATGATGGCCCATGATTTCTCAATGTCTTCGTCTAAACCAAATAATCCACTACGGCCGATGATATAGATATCTGGCCCGGCATGATCAATTCGCTTAAATGATTTTCGATTCGAAGATCCGTCCATTTCGATCAAATAATGATATCCCTTTTCTTGACGAAGTTTTCTTAAATCAACGATTTTATCTAATGTGCTTTCGATGAAGCGCTGTCCAGCAAAACCGGGATCGACTGTCATGATAGTGATTTTATCCACTAAATCAATATAAGGGAAAATAGTTTCAATAGGTGTTTCAGGATTTAATACGACTCCTGCTTTTAGCCCTGCAGCATGGATCTGATCGATCAATCGAAAGGCTAGCCCGTCTAAACATTCGACATGCATACAAATCCATTCGCATTTTTGTGCAATCAATTGATTCACCCAAAAACTTTGGTCTGTGACCATTAAATGGGCAGACATTGGTAAATGACTGATTTTTCGTACTTCCTCAATGAACCATGGAGACAATGTCAGATTAGGTACATAATGTCCATCCATGATATCGATATGATAAGAATCGACATGCTGATTCAAAAACTCAATTTGTTCCTTAAATTTATCTAGATCCATCGTCATTAAAGATGGTGAGAACAAAACTTTACTCATATATAAGACTCCTTTATTTAAAAATCAATGATTGAATCCCCGACTAAATGAAGGACTTAGAAAATCTGAATGTCTCCCAAGTCAATATCTTCTTCTTCCTTTTCCACTACGGATTCGACTTCTTTCCCCACATCTTTTTTGATAATTGCCAAAACAACGGCTGTCACAAGAACATTCACTAAGATTGCTATCACGCCTGCCCAAGGTCTGGACATCGTCGGAATCATCAATACGCCGCCAAAGGGTACTGTTGCATCGGCGCCTAGGATCATTGTCGTTGCACCACCAGCAAATCCGCCAATAGCCGTAGCAACCACACCTCGGACGATATCATTCATCACTAGTGGGATCACACCTTCGACGATATTGATCACACCCATTGGAACAGCTGATTTCAATGTTTCGACTTCCACTTTTGTATAGATGTTTTTCCGAAATATTTTTGCGACAAAGTAAGCTAATCCAAAACCAATAGGCGTCGCCGTATTTACCAATTGGAGGGCTGTAATTGGCCCATTGATTCCTTCTGCTTGCATTGTGAGAACAAAGGCAAAAACAGTTTTGTTAATTGGTCCACCATAATCAACGCCACTTAGTAAGCCGATTACACCGCCAAAAATCAACAAGGACGAATTACCTAATCCATCTAAGAAATTCGTAAGAAAAGACGTAAACAAGGCAACAGGTGTTCCAATGATATAGACCATGATTAACCCACCTAGGATAGAAGCAACAAATGGAATAATCAATGTTGGCATCAGTCCTTTTGCCCAATTTGGGACTTTCACATGGTTTAAAATAGCTAACACGAGGAATCCAGAAAGATAGCCACCTAATATCCCCCCAATAAAACCAGCCCCAATAGCATTCGCTGTCAATCCGATGATGAACCCTGGAGCAATCCCTGGTTTTGCTGCAATAGAATAAGAAATCCCTGTTGCAATGACTACAGGAAGTAACCCTAAACCAGCGCCTCCCATTGTTGCTAAAGCATCAAAAAAAGAAAATTTACCTTGTACCAGTGTCCCTTGACTTGTTCCACCGAACGCCATCCCGATAGCAATCAAGAACCCTGCTCCACAAACGATTGGAATCAAATAAGAAATCGCTGTCAATAAATGTCCCTTTAAATTTAACTTTTTTATCTTTTCCATCTTTTTTCCCTCCTTATGATCAAACAAGTTGTTTTTCAATTATTTCTTGTGCTTTTTCGATCAGTTTATTGGGTGACTTTACGGCTATTTCACTGGGGACTTGAATGATACGTTTTCCTTCAAATCGTTCTCTGCCGCTTATTTTCACATCAATCGCCAGAATCACGAGATCTGCTTCTTTTATTTGCTCTGGGGTTAATTCATTCTCGATTCCAATCGTTCCTTGCGTTTCGATATGCATCTCGTGTCCTGCTTTTTTGGCTGCATTTTCTAATTTTTCTTGTGCAATATACGTATGGGCAATCCCAACTGTACATGCAGCTACTCCTATGATCTTCATGTTTTCTTCCTCCTTTTTATGATGCAAATGCTGCGATAACCTCTTTTGTCTCTTTTGCTTTGATCAATTGCTCAACAACTTCATCATTTCCTAGTTTCCTTGCAAATAAAGATAACAACTTCAAGTGAGTTTTAGCCCCTTCATTATCATTGCCCACAGCAAACAAAATAATTCCTTTTACCCCTTTACCATCTAATGTTTCCCAAGGGATTTCTCGAGCTGTCACTCCAATTGCTACCCCGATCTTTTTGACAGATGCACTTTTTCCATGAGGAATTGCAATGTAGTTCCCAATACCTGTCTGCCCTTCTTTCTCACGAGCATATATATCTTTCATAAATTCTTTTACATCGGTGATATACGCATTTTCCAACAATATAGTTGCTAATTCTTCAAGTACTTCTTCTTTTGTCGTTCCTGCTAAGTTTGTTTTGATCGTATTCGGATCGATAATGTTTGTTACTTCCATGGCATTTCCACTCCTTCACGCTTGTTTTACGACTTCAACGCCTTTTTCGATTAGTTTATTGGGTGATTTGATGGCGATTTCTGTTGGTACTTGAATGATACGTTTTCCTTCAAATCGTTCTCTGCCACTTATTTTTACATCAATTGCCAGAATCACGAAATCTGCTTCTTTTATTTGTTCTGGGGTTAATTCATTTTCGATACCAATCGTTCCTTGCGTTTCGATATGCATCTCGTATCCTGCTTTTTTGGCTGCATTTTCTAATTTTTCTTGTGCAATATACGTATGGGCAATCCCAACTGTGCATGCGGCTACTCCTACGATTTTCATCTTTTATCTCTCCTTATTTTCTTTAATGTTTGCATAAATGTTTCGTCCGCTAAACATCTCATAAAATTTGCTATTTTCTTCTTTTTTTCCGTATTTTCGTTTGGTGAAAGCAATACAAAAAGAATCAAATCGACTTGTTCGATTGCTTCGTTCCATTGAATAATGGTTTTTTTGGGATACAAAATGATGATTTTTGATTCAGTGATCAACTCATGTTCAATATGAGGAAGAATGATCCCCTCTTCGATTTGAATATTTCCATTTTGTTCACGCATAAGAAAAGCTTCCATCAATATGCTTATTTTCTCTTCTTCTCCAGGGTAAAGTGAACTTGCTAACCAATGATATGCCTCTCGTTGAGAAGTAACGGATACTTCGATTCTTTCGATGAACTCATCTTTCATTATAGATTTCCCCAATCTTTTTCTGGATTCGTGATTGATCATCTGCTGTTAGCATCGCACTAACAAGTAATGTATGGACTCCTAATCGTGAGCGGATTCCAACAGTTGTCAAAATCAATTCGATGTTCGGATTTTTTTCTAAAGCCGTACGATAGTTTTTTGTCGCAATGACATCTACTATATTTAAGTCTGGAAATTTTTTGATGATTTTTGCTTTCAACAATTCAGAAGTTCCAATACCTGTCGTACACATAATCAATGTCTGAATCGGTAATTGTTGTGTTTCTAACATCCGTGCGAAATACAACGTTATGAAGCCAATCTCATCTGCATTGATTAGAGGTAATTTGAAGTGTTGACTGACTTCTTTAGATACTTCAGACACACTGTTATAGATTTTTTCATAGGTCAGCTGAATTTGGTCTAACAAGCCATTTTTTACGTGGATACGATTTTTTAAGCGATTGATCATTGGTTTGATATGATTGGCTAGATCAATAAAAATACTTTCATTTGTCACTTTCATATTGATTCGTTTGCCTACTTCTTCTAAATAGTAAGTAGTGATTTTTTCTACCTCTTCTGGAAATTTTTTTATTTCTTTTGTTGTTTTTTCCATTCTTGAGGAAACTAGATACTGATAGAGATAGTAAGATTCATTCACAGATAACGAAGTTGCCAGATATTTTTCAACATTTTGTATAACGATTTCGGCTGTTTTTTTAATTTGGTTATCTTTTTCAAAGAATTCAATTTGTTGCGTGGTTAGTTCCTCTTCTCTGGCGGGAGCACTCCTTTTCCTTGAGCGACTGATCAAGATATACAGATGTGAAAAAATATTGACATTGTAAGGATAAGGAAGTCCACCTTCTAATATTTTTTCGATTAGCTTTAATTGATCTGAAACGAACAAGACATCGTAACGATTGAAGTTGAACGTTTTCGAAGCATTTATTTCATCGATATCAAGGATATTTATGCGCCAAATAACTTCTGCAAGCCCTCTACGTATATCTTCTTCTAAACCTTTGATGGCTAATGTCCGATTTTTTCGAATCAATTGAAGATCAAACTTCCTCAACTTTTGTGCGATACTTTTCTCATCATTGGAAATTGCCGAATCACCCACCTCGTAGGCATTAAAAAGCTCAGATATCCTGATTGCTCTTGGTGAAGACAGTAAAAGTTCCTCCATTACACGATTCTGACGTTCATTTGGCGATAGACTAATCGATAGATTATTTGTTTCTTTGTTTCGTTCAATAAATTTTTCGTAGTCTAATTTATACCCTTTCCCCTTTTCTGATAAAATCAAGTGACCATTTTGAAATTCTGTATTTATTTTTTTTACTAAGCGGTAGACCGTTTTAGTCGAGGTATCTAATAAATCAGCTAATTCTTCTGAAGTCATGTAATGATTTTGTTTTGACAAGAGCAACACTAATTTATTTTCTCGATTCATTTGACTAGTCATGATCCTTCCCCCTTTGCATCTTTATCATAACCATTTTTATTCCATCTGTTTCACTGAAATTTGTCCATTGCATCAGACATTTTTGTATCCGCTTTCTAAAGTGTGATGTTTTATCCCAATTTTACTTCTATTATTTTTATAAAGTTCCACTAATTTCATCTACCATCATAATTTTATTTACTTCTGCAATAGCAGAATTCATGGGTTTTAATTGATTTGGATATGTTAACATGTTATCCTATTAGATAATGATGTTGTAAGAAAGGAAGACTTCTAGTATGATTCCTAAATACGAGCAAATCAAGCAAGACTTACTTGAAGAAATCAAAAACCACCACTTTATTCCTGGTGATAAATTTTACTCAGAAGCAGATATCAAACGGAAATATTCTGTTAGTTCAATTACTGCAGTCAAGGCTCTCAATGAACTAACTGCTGCAGGCTATCTCTATCGTATCCAAGGAAAAGGAACATTCGTTTCAAAATCAAAAGTTTCTCAAAGTGTGAAATTCTCTGATATCGAACTACATTCTTTAGATAAAGAAAAAGTTAAAGTACTCTCGATTGAGGAAGAAAATGAAATGGATATTTTAAAGGAATTAGGCTTACCAGCAAGTGCTTCTTACTATAAAATTAAACGTGTTCGTTTCTTTGAAGACACACCCTTTTTGGTCCACATCACTCACTTACCAAAAAAATTAGTGAAAGAACCAATAGCAAAAGATATTTCTGTCTATTCAAGTATATACGAAAAAGTTCGTAAAGATTTTGGGATTGATCTTTTTTCCCTTGCTTCTGTGGAAACAAATGAAATTGTTTTCCCAGAGCATGCAGAACTACTTAATCTATTAAATCTAAGTTTCCGAGAACCTGTTGTCCAACAAATCAAACACTCTTACTTAGCAGATCAAAGTGTAGCAGAATATATCATCAGTTATAAACATTGGAAATACTTTAAAACAAAAATTGAAGTGGAAGCGGAATAGCTTTCACTTTTTTGTTTGCTCTCTTCTAATAAACTTTTTTAAATCCTCTTCAATACTCGCTTTTTTTCTAAATACGGTATACTACTTTTAAGTTAATATGTTAACATTTTAAGAGGAGGTAACTATGAATATTCAACAAAAAAAGGAAATGTTGATTGAATTGGGAACATTTGTAGATAAAAATTGGTTGGATGAACAATTTGAATGGTGCATGATGCGTATCAAAAAAAATATGGTTCGTTTCGGGTTAGATTTCCCTTCAGCTTGTGCAACAAACGGAAAATATCGAATCAAAAAAAATGATGATTGGACAAATGGTTTTTGGACGGGAATGCTTTGGTTATCTTATGAATGGACAAAAGAAGAGAAATTTCTAGTACGTGCAATGGAAAATATCCATAGCTTTCAAAAACGCTTAGACCAACACTTCGTCCTTGATCATCATGATATCGGTTTTCTTTATAGTTTATCTGCTGGAGCCGGGTATAAAGTCGTGGATAGTCAGTTGTGTAAAGAATCGTTTTTACAAGCTGCAAATATTTTAGTGGCAAGATTTCAGAACAAAGGGAATTTTATCCAAGCTTGGGGAGCATACGGTGATCCTCTCGAATACCGTTTGATTATTGATTCTTTGATCAATCTTCCTTTGTTGTTCCAAGCATGTACGCTTTCTAATGACCCACATTATAAAGAAGTGGCTTTCAAGCATTACCAGACATTGTTGCATACCGTGATTCGTGAAGATGCCACCACTTTCCATACCTATTACTTTGACTCAAACACAGGAGTTCCAACACATGGTGCAACGCATCAAGGTCATAGTGATGAGTCGATCTGGGCTAGAGGGCAAAGTTGGGCGATTTTAGGGATTCCACTAAACGAGCGATACTTGCATTCTGTTCCTTTTCCATTGAACTACAAAGCGATCGTCGATGTTTTCTTAGAACATTTACCTCAAGATCTTGTACCTTACTGGGATTTTGATTTCAATGATGATTTTCCATCAGATAAAGACAGTTCTTCTCTAGCGATTGCTGCATGTGGATTATTAGAAGCAGAAAAAATGGAAGCGTATCCTAAAGCAAAAGAAATAGCAAAAGGAATGATTTATCAATTAGGAACACACTATACTGCTAAAAATGATCCAGAAAATGAAGGATTGCTTTTACATGGCGTTTATGCTCATGCGGAAGGAAAAGGAGTCGATGAGCCAAATCTATGGGGCGACTACTTTTATTTAGAAGCACTTATGCGTTTAGCAAAACCTGAATGGAACACTTACTGGTAAGGAGAATGAATAGACATGCAAACATTTAAAATAAAAGACGAATTTTTAGTCGACGGTATTCCTACAAAAATCATTAGTGGGGCAATCCATTATTTCAGAATACCCCCTTCTCAATGGGAGCACAGTTTATATAATTTAAAAGCACTAGGAGCAAATACGGTTGAAACTTATATTCCGTGGAATCTTCACGAACCACAAGAAGGTTCCTTTGATTTTTCCGGATTCAAAAATGTCGTTCGCTTTGTAAAAATTGCACAAGAATTAGACTTGATGGTAATTTTACGTCCTTGCGCCTACATTTGCGCTGAATGGGAATTTGGTGGATTACCTGCTTGGTTATTGAAAGAACCTGATATAAGAGTACGTTCTACCGATCCTCGATTTATGGAAAAATTGAAAAATTATTATCAAGTACTTCTACCAAAACTTGCACCTCTTCAGATCACACAAGGTGGTCCAGTCATCATGATGCAGCTCGAAAATGAATACGGTTCTTACGGAATGGAAAAATCTTATTTACGCCAAACAAAAGAATTGATGCTTGCACATTCGATTGATGTTCCTTTATTTACCTCCGATGGTGCTTGGCTAGAGGTGTTAGATGCTGGTACATTAATTGATGAAGACATTTTTGTGACTGGTAATTTTGGAAGCCACTCAAAAGAAAATGCGCAGGTCTTAAAAGAATTTATGCAGAATCATCAAAAAAATTGGCCGATCATGTGTATGGAGTATTGGGATGGATGGTTTAATCGATGGGGAGAACCTATCATTACGCGTGATCCCGAAGAATTAGCAACTGAAGTAAAAGAGATGTTAGAAATTGGTTCCTTGAATCTTTATATGTTCCACGGGGGAACAAATTTTGGTTTTTATAATGGGTGTTCTGCTCGAGGCAATACAGATCTTCCGCAAATCACAAGCTATGATTACGATGCACTATTAAACGAAGCTGGACAACCTACTGAGAAATATTATGCAGTTCAAAGGGTCATCAAAGAAGTTTGTCCATCTGTTTGGCAAGCAGAGCCCCGAACAAAAACGTTAAAAAATCTAGGGACTTATCCGGTAAATAAAAGCGTTTCTCTATTTCATATAAAAGAACAGATTTGTGAAGAAATCAAAACAGATTACCCTTTGACAATGGAACAAGCAAGCAATGGCTACGGCTATTTATTATATTCACTTACCTTAAAAAACTACGGACATAAAAATAAATTACGTTTAATCGAAACAAACGATCGTGCACAAATATATATTGACGGCAAATACAATCAAACGCAAACACAAGAAACACTGGGTGATGAAATGATGCTTGAAGGACAAAAAAATCAGCCCACTATCGCATTAGATGTTCTAGTTGAGAATTTAGGAAGAGTCAATTACGGTGCAAAATTGAATAGTCCCTCCCAATCAAAAGGGATTCGCAATGGTGTTATGCAAGATATCCATTTCCATCTTGGATACCGCCATTACCCATTGACTTTCGAACAAGCTCAACTAGATAAAATCGACTATTCCGCTGGCAAAGACCCGTCACAGCCTTCTTTTTATCAATTTGAGTTTGATCTTGCTGAAGAAGCAGATACTTATATCGATTGTTCTTTATATGGTAAGGGGGTCGTCATCATCAATGGATTCAATCTTGGGAGGTACTGGAATCATGGGCCTGTTTTATCACTATATTGTCCAAAAGATGTACTAAAAAAAGGCAGAAATGAAGTGATTATTTTTGAAACAGAAGGTATATCGATTGATACATTGATTTTTTCAGATCAACCAATAAAAAAAGATTTGTCATGAACGATTCAAAATAATCATCCTGTAAATTAGCTTATACAAAAAGGGAGTCCTACGAAAATCATTATTCGATTTTCAAAACGGATTCCCTTTTATAGTGAATAGCTTTTCTATCATTATTTCTCTTAATCAAGTACAAGTGATTACTTCTCGTCCGAAAATCTCAATTTGTGTTAATGCTGGGAATGGTGACGTATCTTCTGCTTTTTTCAAATTTTTCAAAGTAACTGAACTCGTCATTTTTTCAGGAAAGTAAAACGATTGAAATTCAAGCGTATCTGTTGTTGCTACTTTTATTGTTTCTCCATCAGAAAAACAAATCGAAACTTCTGTCCAATAGCTATCATGTGGATAATCTCCTCGAAACAAAAGATTTACTCGATCGGTTTGGATTGAGCGTCCAAAGTCGATCGTCAAAGTTGCATCTTTTTGCTGATTGATTCCCCAAGAAGTAAATGGATAGGATCCATGTGAGCGATTACCAAACTTTCCGTCAATCGCATTTTTAGCAAAAAAAGTCACATCATTTCTCGTCTCTACATTAGCATATGCATGTGGATATGCTCCACTGAACAATTTTTGATCATGAGGGTTTGTAGATACATTCCGATAGCTTTCCACTTCAAAATCATAGGCTTTACGAACATATATGTGATGTCTTTTTGAACGAAATCCCGTCTCTACTGAAGCTTTCGTTTCTTCTAGCGGAATCACATATTCCCATTTCTTCTCTGGAATATAAAGAAGTGTCGGTGCCAATGTTTCATCTAATTGCACAACAAAATAGTGATCATTTTTCTCTTTCGTTATGACCAGTTTGTCTCCTACTTCATATGTGTGATTTTTGATTGCTAAAACTGCTATTTCTTCTCCATTTGCAGAAAATGCGGTTTCTTTTTTCTCGTGATCGATTTTGCCAATAACTACTTGATTATTTTTATTTTTTAGATCAATTTGGATCATTTTTTTCTCCTCCATTTATTATTCCGCCAACTAAACAAATAAAGCGATGGGTACCAGGTTCGATTTTCTTTTTAAAATAGGGAAGATTGGTTCTTGGAAAGAATACAGAAGTATTTGGTTCTAGCACCTGAATCCCTGCTTCTTCATACCCCTCGATTGCAATGATTTGAGACACATGCGTTTCTTTTATTTTTGCACAGTCTTTCGCCAAAGTTATTTCTGGTTCTTTTACCAAAAGACTAAATCCGCCTTCTCTTATCTCTAAAGGAATCGTCGTATATATCTCATGGAATCGAACATGCCATTCACCAAATGGGTAAATTTCTGTTTGGATCAGCACTTCTTGGAATGGTTGCCATTCATACATAACAGAAGTCTCTGTTGCTTCACTACTTCGTACCTTTTTCTTTGTCCTGAAATATTCACCGTCTCTTGAAAGAGCTAATGTATTATCAAATGCCCCTTCTCCATATGTGATTCCCGCTTTTGGCACACTAAAGCCGAATTTAGTAGAGTAGACAAACTTACTATACTTCGCTGGGGCATGCGCTTGGCCATCAATCATCAAACCATATGGATAACCAAGTACATGTTTTCCTTCTTTTGCCTGACACAAAAGCATATTTCCATTATCAATCAATCTTTTCTCTTTGGTATTGACTGGTTCAGGTTTGGCTTTCCAATACGGATGTTCTTTTTTTGTTGCTAGTAATAAAAATACTTTTAATGCCCAATAGGGAGACCCCGGTGCGTTATAACCTTCTGCCATCACAAGGTTCTCATAATGATACCCAATGGATAGCCGTCCGTCATAAGTAAAGATATCGTGTGTCATCCACTGCTTCATATGGTTGGAAAGAAGCGTCTTTATCTGACCCCAAGGGATTGCTTCCACTTCTGCAAAAATCAATGCAGAAAAAAAAGCACCTTGTGCAAATCGATAGATGAGACTTCGTCCATAAGGTAACGCTTCTCCATCGGAATCGAAATAATAAATATAGTCCTTCGTAAACTCTTTTGCACGATAGATGAATTTTTCTGACCATTCAGGAAAGTCATCTTTCATTAATTTGGCAAAAATCAATCCATAATAATGAAAAGCAAAAGGAACATAGTAATCTTTTTGCGAAGATTTACCGTCGATATACCAGCCTTTTCCTACATACATCGTGTCAATAAAGCGTAATTCTGCTTCCATTTTTTCTTTATCTAATGATTCACCACAATGTTTTAAAGCGATTCGGATCAAAATTTTGAAAAATGTCCAATTATTTTTAGGTATTTTTTTATCTAAGGCTTGTTTTAGCCAATGAATCAACTGTTGTTTGGAAGTGACTGACAGTTCATCAAAGAAATAGTTTCGATTCAATAACAGATTCAAAGATAACGCTACCATTTCTACGATATATTGATCATAATCGTTAATATCTCCCCAATAAAATGAATCTTTTGGATTCATCCCTTTCAAGATTTTCTTTCGATAGACGTCTTTCAACTCATCTTTCGTCCCATTATTCATCCAATAAGGTGCCAGTCCCCATAATGGACGAATAAATGCCTCCATTTCTGCTCTCTTCTCGTCATAAACAGCGCCGCTACTCCCTAGACGTACTCCTGGTTTTTCACTATTGAATAGTCCCTGTTTTAAAGGCAGAATCATCTCCTCTAGTGCTTCTTCGAAATCGCGCCGCGTCAAAAATAGATTTTGTTTTAACTGATTCATGACAACCTTCCGAATTCTTTTTCTTTAGGATACCATGGTAGAAAATCGGTTTCAGGAGAGACTTCTGAGTGAGATGAAAATGAAATGAGTGAGAAAGCAGGATAATCAAAACTTAATATGTTAGCACACTTAGTATTGTTTTCTCTTGGAAGCATTTCTTGTGATTTCTTCGTTTTACTTACTCTATCTAAAATGAAAGAAATCTAATATACCTTTGAGCCATTTCCAGTAAACAATATTTACCCCATGATTTGTTAATTCGTCCACCCTAAACAGGACGGAACAGTTAGGTTATAAAAAAGCATCCACTGGATCATATAAATAAGAATCTCAGCATACATCTAAATAAAATGAACGCTAAGATCCCCTTTTAAATAGGCTTATTCACTTGTTTCTTCCAGCACTTTTGGACTATCTAACTTTTCAGAAACATGTTCCATTCTTCTCAATAAATAGATTTTCCGGATATTTAATATTATCGTCTTAATGACTGCATAGACAGGTATACAAATCAGCATGCCTAATATTCCTGCGACACTTCCTGCTCCAATCAATACCAAGATGATCGTCAGTGGATGGATATTCATTGATTTCCCAAACAACAACGGCTTGATCAAATTTCCATCTAATTGTTGGATCACTAGAATCGACAACGCCATGTACAAAGCTTGAAATGGAGAGATAAACAAACCGACAATGATTGCTGGTACTGCTCCAATAAAAGGGCCGACATATGGGATAATATTCGTGATGCCGCAAATGACCGCAAGCAATAAGCTATAAGGCTGATTGAATATTCTCATTGCCAAAAAGCTCATCACACCAATAATCAAAGCATCTAAGATCGTACTGCTGATATAGGCAGACAATGTTTCATTTAATTCTTTCACTGTTTGGCGCAACTCTTTACGAATCGCTTTCGGAAAAAAATGAGACAACGCATCAATAAATTTGTGTCCATCCTTAAACATAAACAGCAAGATAAATGGAACGGTAAATAACAAAATAAAAAATTGCATCATGAATGAAATGATTTTAGTGACACTTGCAGATAAGCTGACCAATATGATATTGAACAAATTACTGAGAGATAAATTCGCTGATGCTAATTGTTCTTCCAAATTGAAATTTTTAAACTCTTCTCGCTGCGCCAATTCATTTAACCATTTGCTTGTTTCATCTGCATAGATTGGCAGGCTCTGAGTCAATTGAATCGTCTGCTCCACTAACTGAGGCACTACATTCATGACAGTCAAAACAACTAAAATGATCACGACCAAAAATGTCAATAAAAAACCGAACACTCTCGGAATCCGATGCTTTTCGAGAAAAACAACGATTGGATCGAACATATAATAGATAAAACCAGCCACAAGCAACGGCAAAAAAATAGCCGAAAGCATTTTCAATATTGGACTAAAAATATTCGGCATTTGTAAAATAAAATACACGCCGACGATCGTGAGTACTAGCTCCACTGTCCAGAAAAATAATTTTGATTGTTTAAAACGTGATTGCATACCTCTCCTCCAAATTCCTTTGATACTTCTATTTTATCATTTAACAAAGAATTACGCGCTGAGATTTTCATTTGCTTAAAAAAAACAAAATAAAAAAGGAAAGGTATTTGACTGATCAGAAGAGTACTTCAACAAAAACACGATCCGCCCAAAATAAAAATCGTTTTGGGCAGATCGTTTATTGCGCAATACTGACTAAATGCAGCTTTGTGATATTTTTGTGCACGGACAATTCCTCGATCACATCGGCATAAGTGAGTCCTTTAGGAAGATCGATCGTATATATATTTTTATATACACGATAGTCATCAACGAATTTCACATCAAAATTCACATCTTCGATCACGATATTTTTCTCTTCAAAATAATCGGTAAGAAAATCTTTGGTTTCTTTTCTATGGATAAATTGGATTTCTAACTTTTTAGTCGTAGGTACATGGATCACGCGTTTCACTACTGTGAGTGCAATAGCAATCCCGATAAAACTGATGATCGCAATGGAATAGTAACCCATGCCGATGGCGATCCCTAATCCGGCAATAGCCCATAAAGAAGCGGCAGTCGTAAGTCCCGTCACTGATTGTTTCGTGACGATGATCGTTCCAGCACCTAAGAAACCGACGCCACTCACTACTTGAGCAATCAGCCTTGCTTCATCTGAACGGATCGTTCCAGCAAGCTGTGGATACGCTAAAGCATCTCTTAATGCTCCACTAGCGATCTCGACTTGAATCAATGCAATGATACATGCTCCCATACAAACTAAAATATGTGTACGCATCCCTGCTGGGCGATTTTTATATTGTCGCTCAAAGCCAATTGCTCCGCCAAATAGCATAGCGATCCCTAAACGTAAAATAATCTCTGGAATTGTCAATACCATATCATTCATCTAAACACCCTCCTGTCCAATATATCATGTCTGAAAGG
The DNA here is from genome assembly GCF_050555455.1 of Enterococcus sp. DIV1224. Lineage (NCBI taxonomy): Bacteria > Bacillati > Bacillota > Bacilli > Lactobacillales > Enterococcaceae > Enterococcus > Enterococcus sp. DIV1224. The sequence goes on from NZ_CP187859.1 coordinate 2,239,516, forward strand.
AGCAGACAAAAAAAGTGCAATTTTTACCTCTTACGAAAAAGAGCGTGGGACAAAAGTAAAGAAAAACTTTTGTCTCACGCTCTAAACATGTGTAAACGGCGGAAGCAGAAGCAACTCCTTCGGAAATAAGCTGAAATTCACAAAAATTTGAAAAGCAATTTTCGTGAATTCCTTCTTATTTCTTGGAGTTAAACGCTTCTGTCCCAGCCTCTTTTGTAAATTACAATTTACTTGCTGCTTCTTCATCGATGATCACAACGACATTGTCGTGGTTTTGCAATACACTTGCTGGTAAATGATTCGTTACAGGTCCTTCAATCATCCCTTTGATTGCATCAGCTTTGCTTTCGCCAAACGCCATCAAGACGATTTCTTTACTTTTCATGATCGAGCCAATTCCCATTGAAACAGCTTTTGTTGGTACATCTTCTGCTTTATCAAAGAATCGTTTGTTTGCATTGATCGTTGATTCTGTCAAATCAACTACTGAAGTTGTTCCGTCAAATGAAGCACCAGGCTCATTGAAACCGATATGTCCATTTTGCCCGATTCCTAAAATTTGGATATCGATTGGATGAGCATCGATGATTTGATCATACTTTTTGCATGCTGCTTCCAGATCTTCTGCTTTCCCATCTGGTACAAATGTTTCTTTGAATGGTTTTTTATCAAATAATTGGACATCCATGAAATGGCGGTAGCTTTGTTCATCTGAACCACCTAGTCCAACGTACTCATCTAAGTTTACAGAAGTCATTTCACTGAAATCCAAATCGCTTGAAGTCATTTCTTTATATAAAGTAACTGGTGTGCTTCCTGTTGCCAATCCTAATACTTTTGCACCTTTGTTCATACCTTCTTTGATGATTTCAAATGCTTTTTTTCCGCCTTCTTCAGCGTTTTTTACACGAATGATTTCCATAGTGATTGCTCCTTTGTGTTTTGGTATAGCCCAATTATAGCATTCTTTTTTTCTTTTTACAATAATCAGTATAGACCAAATTCTATTTTTTTCATTTTCTTGACAACAAAAGGGCATCCGTGTTAGGTTTCATAAGATGGTTCAATCAAACAATCCATGTTGCATGAAAACCAAGCAATTGATTCACTGTGGACGCTTTATGTCTGCAGTTTTTTTATGAAAAAGGAGTTATTATGAGTATACTGACATTAAACAACATCACCCAGCAGTTCGGCGATAAAATCCTCTATGAAGGAGTCGATCTGCAATTAAACGCTGGCGAACATCTTGGGCTGATCGGACAAAACGGAGCCGGCAAAAGTACATTGATTAAAATCATCACTGGTGAGATCCTGCCAGATGACGGACAGATCCATTGGCAAAAAAATATTCATAAAGGTTACCTCGATCAATATGTAGAAGTCGATGAAACATTAACGATCGAAGAATTTCTAAAAACTGCGTACGCAAAAGAATACGAAAAGGAAGAAAAAATTGCTTTTCTTTACCAAACATATAGCGAGACCTTCGATGATTCCTTGCTGGAAAAAGCTGGGAAACTCCAAACGGAATTAGACCAAGGAGTGTTTTATCAAATCGACACCTTAGTTGCTGAGATGAGCAGCGGGTTGGGAATCGATGTCTTAGGTTTAGATTCACTGTTGAAAAATCTAAGTGGTGGACAACGTTCAAAGGTGATTTTAGCAAAACTACTTTTAGAAAACCCAGATGTTCTGATCTTAGATGAACCAACCAATCACTTAGATGATCAGCATATCCAATGGCTGACGCAGTTTCTTCAGGATTTTGACGGTGCGTATATCGTGATTTCCCATGACCAAGAATTTCTTGATCAGATCACCACCCATATCGCAGACATCGAGTTTGGAAAGATTACTAAGTATACTGGCCATCTAAAACAAGCATTGAAACAAAAGGAACAAAATCGCGAAAGCTATTTGCGCCAATATCATGCTCAACAAAAACAAATCGAAAAGACCGAAGCTTATATTCGGAAATACAAAGCCGGTTCCCGATCAACGATGGCAAAAAGCCGACAAAAACAATTAGATAAAATCGAACGGCTGACACCTCCCGCTTCAGCAAGTAAAGCTGTCTTTGATTTTCCATTCTCTCCTATTGTCACGACGTTGGCAGTGGAAACAACTGATTTAGTCATCGGCTATGATCGACCGCTACTTGCACCCATCAATTTGACCATCCGGTTTGGTGAAAATATTGCCATTCGAGGCTTCAACGGGATTGGGAAATCTACTTTGTTAAAAACATTGATTGGTGAGATCGAAAAAATAAGTGGCGATTTCCACTTCCCAGATAACACAAAAATCAATTACTTTTCACAAGATCTGTACTGGGAAAATCCATTAGAAACACCACTACAATACTTAAGTAGTCAATTTCCAAAAGCAACTATCAAAGAATTACGTCGCCAATTAGCTAAAGCTGGACTAGTCAATCAATTAGCAAGCGAACCTCTCACTACATTAAGTGGTGGAGAACAAACCAAGGTGAAACTTGCACAGTTGACAATGAACCAAGGTAATTTACTGATTCTCGATGAACCGACGAACCATATTGATCAAGAAACGAAAGAAAGCTTACAAGATGGCATTCAGAAATTTCCAGGAACGGTGATCATCGTCTCTCATGAACAAGAATTTTATCAAGATCTTGTTCAACGAGTTATTGAGATCGAGCCAAAATAATGAGACAAAAAGACAAAAAAACTGATGATAGCATGATCATCAGTTTTTTTGTTGTTCAGTTTTCTTTTTTCTCTCGAAAAACAACGAATTGAAAGAAAAACGCACATCCCTGAAAAACAAGTCCGCTAACCGTTACACCTAACCAACCATACTGCTGCCACATGGTCGTCCCTAGCAATGAACCAGCCGCACCTCCAATAAAGTACATAAACATAAATACAGTATTATTTCGGTTGCTTGCTGCTTCACCTAGTCCTTGTACTCGTGTTTGATTGGCGACTTGACCAAATTGATTCCCGACGTCTAATAAAATAATAGCTAAAAGCAAAATGGCCAAATGGCTTCCGCCAACCAATAAAGCAATAAAACTTATTGTTTGCATAACAAGTCCCATATATACAATTTTTCTTTCAGAATAAGAATCTGCCAGTCGTCCCACGATAGGTGCAGCGACTGCTCCAGACAACCCAAAAATCGCTAATATCCCTGCTTCAAAAGTCCCCCAATTGTAAGCGGGACTGCTGATATAAAAAATCAACGTAGACCAAAAGATCGAAAATGTGCCAAACATAAAAAATCCGCTGACTGCCGCTTCTCTTAATAAACGTTGAGAGGCAACTAAATGCGGCAAACTTTTGAGTGAATCAAGGTATGAAACAAATGTACTACTTTGCTGGACAGAACGCGGCATCTTCCAGTAAAGCAGAAGTGTAAGAATCCCGACGGCACATAAAGCAAATAAATAGATCATCCGCCAAGAAAAAAGACTGGCAACAATACCAGATACCGTCCGAGAAAGCAAAATCCCCACGAGTAAACCGCTAAGCAATGTTCCCATGACTTTTCCTCTTGCTTTTGGTCCCGCTAGTACCGCACCGTAAGGAATGATGATTTGCGGCACGATCGAAAGTAATCCTATTAAAAAAGAAGCGCATGCAAATAACGTAAACGAAGGCGCAAAAAAAGCGGCCAACAGCGAGATAGCAGATAACGCTGCCATTCGTATAATTAATTTTGGACGATCCACCACGTCTCCTAAAGGAACTAAAAACAGTAGCCCTAGTGCATAGCCTAACTGGGTCAGCATTGTCAATATCCCGACTGCACTTGTGCTAACAGATAAACTAGCTGCTACTTTTGTTCCAATCGGCTGGATATAATACATATTAGCAACAACGACGCCGCAAGTGATTGATAATAATAAAATAAGCGATGTTGTTAAAGATGTTTTTTCTTTACTCTCCATTGATTTCCCCCATTTCCTATCTTAGTTTACAACTTATGGAAAAGATTGGAAATAGAAAAATACAACTATTCGCCATACTTATTATTTTTGTCTTTGTTTTCCTTGTTTTTTCTTGCGATCTTTATAAATGAAGACAACTAACCCTACTAACACAGTAACACTTGCAACCAACATGACTGCAGTTTTGTTATATCCGTGAAACAGAGCTTCTCCACCACACGCATACAACACAGATGAAGGGATGACTCCAATCACGATCGACATTACGATTTGCTGAAGAGGCAGTTTCATCGCATCTGCAGCAAAATTGACCATAGAAAATGGGATCACCGGTATCATGTAACCTAACATTACGCCTATTTTTGGATGTCTCATTTGCCGAATGGATCGCACCCAATGATTTTTTTCAGTTTTCTTGTCTAAAAACTTCAATCGGTGCATCAAAAACACAGCGGAGATATTGCCCAGAGCATTCCCTAAAACATTGATACCTGCCCCAATGAACGGACCAAAGCTCAATCCGGCAATGACACCAATAACCGAAGTAGGGATACCGGGAACAGCACACATCACTGCCGTTAATACGACTAAAAGAAGCCCTGCGAAAAATCCGTGAGAACGGATATGAGCCAGTAGCTGTGCTTTACTTGCTTTCGGGTTCAAAAATAATTGTATATCTGTCTGGTATTCCAAATACAACCGATAGCCCACCATCAGTATCAGAACGATTCCCAACGTGATCAAAATCAATCGGATTTTTTTCTTTTTCATATTACCTCCTGAAAAAAACTATATTCATTAAATAATAGTTTAACATAAAAACAAAAAAGCACCGAAATCCAAGATAGGATCTCAGTGCTTTTAAATAGTTAAAAAATTATTTAACAGTTACAGATGCGCCAACTTCTTCAAGTTTAGCTTTCAATTCGTCAGCTTCTTCTTTAGATACGCCTTCTTTAACTGGTGCAGGAGCGCCATCAACTACAGCTTTAGCTTCTTTCAAGCCTAAGCCAGTTGCTTCACGAACTGCTTTGATAACTTTAACTTTTTGGTCTCCAGCTGCAGTTAATTCTACAGTGAATTCTGTTTGTTCTTCAGCAGCAGCAGCGCCACCAGCAGCAGCTACAGCTACAGGAGCAGCAGCAGATACGCCAAATTCTTCTTCAATAGCTTTAACTAGGTCGTTAAGTTCTAGGATAGTTGCTTCTTTTAACTCAGCAACGATGTTTTCAATGTTCAATGCCATTATAATTTCCTCCGTTTAAATGTTCTTTTTTATTTAATACTTTATGCGGCAATTAAGCTGCATCTCCATCTTCTTTGTCTGCCACTGCTTTGACAGCGTAAGCCACGTTGCGGACTGGCGCTTGTAGTACAGATAGCAACATAGATAGAAGTCCTTCGCGATTTGGCAATTTTGCCAATGCTGTGATTTCTTCCAATGAAGATACTTTACCTTCGATGATACCGCCTTTGATTTCTAATGCTTTTGCTTCTTTAGCAAATTCGTCCATGATTTTCGCTGGTGCAACTACATCTTCGTTACTGAATGCAACGGCTGTAGGTCCAGTGAATACTTCGTCCATGCCTTCAAGGCCAGCTTTTTTAGCTGCACGTGAAAGGATTGAGTTTTTGATAACTTTCATTTCTACGTTAGCATCACGAAGTTGTTTACGTAAACGTGTTACTTCATCAACTGTTAATCCGCGGTAGTCAACGACTACTACTGATGCAGCTGCTGTAAATTTTTCGCTTACTTCATCAACGATTGCTGCTTTTTTTGCGATAATTGCTTCACTCATTTTTGAGTTTCACCTCCTGAATTTTGATGGAAGAGTTTTTTGAACTGAAAAGGCAAATCACTTGTATAGTTTCTTTGCTCAACCAGTATTGTTCATCATCTATTCACTTCGTTCATAGTGATTCACAATAAAAAACTCTATGCCACCGCAGACATAGAGGGACTATTGAATATATTCAATAAACGTCCTCGGTAGGAAATTAAGGCTTGGAGCCACCTACTGTCTTCGGTACAAGTTAATTATTAACCTCAACTAGCTTAGCATGCTAAACTAGTTGAGTCAAGAATTATTTTTCAGTTGGATCAATCAACGTTCTAATATTTGATTAGAAAGAAGCTTGGTCAACATGGATACCAGGTCCAAATGTTGTTGTGATCGTTACATTTTTCATGTATTGACCTTTAGCTGCTGATGGTTTAGCTTTTAGCAATACATCATGGATTGTTGCAAAGTTTTCAACTAATTTTTCATCATCAAATGAAACTTTTCCGATTGGTACATGGATGTTTCCAGCTTTGTCTACACGGTAAGTTACTTTACCAGCTTTCACTTCGTTTACTGCTTTTGTTACATCCATTGTAACTGTACCAGTTTTAGGGTTTGGCATTAAGCCTTTTGGTCCTAATACACGTCCTAGACGACCTACAATAGCCATCATATCAGGTGTTGCAACAACTACGTCAAAGTCAAACCATCCGTTTTGGATTTTTTGAACCATGTCGTCGTCACCTACGAAATCTGCACCAGCTGCTTCAGCTTCTTTTGCTTTGTCTCCTTTAGCAAAAACTAAAACAGTTTGTGTTTTACCAGTTCCGTTTGGTAATACAACAGCACCACGGATTTGTTGGTCTGCTTTTTTAGGGTCTACGTTCAAACGGTATGCAACTTCAACTGTTGCATCAAATTTTGCAATGTTTGTTTCTTTTGCTAAAGCTACTGCTTCGGCAACAGGATAAACTTTACTTGAATCAACTTTTTTTAATGCATCTTGCATTTTTTTGCTCTTTTTAGCCATTTTGGTTCCTCCTTGATTGTGGTTATAACGGTTGTACCTCCCACGTGTTCTATATCTTTCAATATAGAGCCAACTGAGAAGCTGCTGTCTTAGGGTGTAGAGATTATTCTACAGTGATCCCCATGCTTCGTGCAGTTCCTTCAACCATGCGCATTGCTGCTTCAACGTTAGCTGCGTTTAGGTCTTCCATTTTTAATTCAGCGATTTCTCTTACTTGATCGCTAGAAACTTTCGCAACTTTATTTTTGTTTGGTTCACCTGAACCTTTTTCGATTTTAGCTGCTTTTTTCAATAGAACAGCAGCTGGCGGTGTTTTTGTAACGAATGTGAATGAACGGTCTTCGTATACAGAAATAACAACCGGAATGATCAAACCTGCTTGATCAGCTGTACGAGCGTTGAATTCTTTTGTGAATCCCATGATATTGATACCCGCTTGACCTAGTGCAGGACCTACTGGTGGAGCTGGAGTTGCTTTCCCTGCAGGAATTTGCAATTTAACGATTTTTTCTACTTTCTTTGCCACGAGACATACCTCCTTAAGTCCGTGATGTGGTTAATTGGAGATGCATATTTCTCCTCCCACGTTTTATCTGATCTGAAAAAATCCAGACAAATAATGTGCAAAACAATGCACACTGGTACAGTATAGCAAATTTATTTGTTTTTTCAAGATTTTTTTCTGCTATTTTTACATTTTGCTTGAATAAACGCTAAATTTATTCTAAAAAAACAACAATTTTTCGTTCCCATTTCTTCTTTTATGTTACACTTGCGCTAGCATGGTTCAACAGATGAAAGCAAACAATAACGCGGTTTTTTTAGACCCTTGTACAAAGATTCCTACATAACAAAATGAGGTGGAGAAAATGAAAGATTTAAGGTATAGAAGTGTCTTTGATATTATTGGACCTGTGATGATTGGTCCAAGTAGCTCCCACACAGCTGGAGCAGCTAGAATTGGGAAGATCGTACGCAGTATATTTGGCGAGCAACCTGATTCTGTAGATATTTATCTATATGAATCATTTGCAAAAACCTATCGGGGGCACGGAACAGACATTGCATTAGTTGGCGGTCTATTAGGAATGGAACCTGATGATGAACGTTTAGCTGATTCTTTGAAATTGGCATATGAAGCAGGCATGGAAGTCTTGTTTGTTCCTAAGAGTGAAAAAGCCGAACATCCGAATTCTGTAAAGATGCTTCTAAAAAAAGGAACACGAAAGCTTTCAGTTACTGGCATTTCGATCGGCGGTGGCAATATCCAGATTTCTGAATTGAATGGATTCAAAATTTCTTTAAGCATGGGAACACCTACCTTGATCGTTGTTCACCAAGATGTTCCAGGGATGATCGCTAAAGTGACTGGTATACTTTCTGAAACCAATACGAATATCGGTACTATGACAGTGACACGGGAATCAAAAGGCGAAAGTGCCATCATGATCATTGAAGTAGATAATCCTCAAGTTGAAGAAACAGTAAGAAGACTCAAACATCTGCCAAATATCGACAGCGTAAACTATTTCGATTAAGGAGCTGAAAAAATGTTTTTATCGATTGAAGAATTAGTAGACCAAGCGAAAGCTTATTCAAGTGTAGCAGAATTGATGATTGCAGTTGAAATGGAAATGAGCGGTCGTTCCCGTAGTCAGATCATTGCGATTATGGAAAAAAATCTTTCAGTAATGGAACAATCGATCAACGAGGGAAAAGAAGGTGTCACCTCCGTCACAGGGATTACCGGTGGCGATGCAAAAAAATTAGATGATTATTTGAACGATGCAGATTTTTTGAGCGGAGAAACGATCTTAAAGGCTGTACGCAACGCTGTAGCTGTTAACGAAGTCAATGCAAAAATGGGATTGATTTGTGCTACACCGACTGCTGGAAGTGCGGGGGTTGTTCCTGGTGTGTTAATGGCTGTCCGAGATCGGCTTGGTTTGTCACATGAACAGCAATTGGAATTTTTGTTTACTGCTGGCGCTTTCGGGTTAGTAATCGCGAACAACGCTTCTATTAGTGGCGCAGAAGGGGGTTGTCAAGCAGAAGTTGGTTCTGCAAGTGCAATGGCGGCGGCAGCTTTGGTTTGCGCAAAAAATGGGACTCCTCATCAAGCAGCTCAAGCAGTAGCCATCACATTGAAAAATATGATGGGACTGATTTGCGATCCTGTTGCAGGTTTAGTTGAAGTACCTTGTGTCAAACGTAATGCTTTAGGGTCTTCTCAAGCTTTCATCTCTGCTGACATGGCATTAGCGGGTATCGAAAGTGTCATTCCACCGGATGAAGTCGTTGCTGCGATGTATCAAGTCGGACGACAAATGCCATCGATTTTCAAAGAGACAGCAGAAGGCGGCTTAGCTGTTACGCCAACTGCTAAGCGACTTACAGAAGAGATTTTAAATAAGAGGTCGTAAAAAAGCTGCCTAGTTTCGAGTATTAAGAGATTAGTTATTTCCATCACAAAAAAACGAAGAGACGCACAGTTAGGCCTCTCTTCGTTTTTTTATTAATCCATCAATTTCGTATTTTTTACTTCATCAATCGTTTTTGTTCCTGCAAGTTGCATCGTGATCGACAATTCTTTGTTCAGGTGTTCAAAAACAGAAGTTACCCCTTCTGCCCCACCTAGATTCAATCCATAGATCACTGGTCGGCCAATCGCAACTAAGTCAGCACCACTTGCCAAAGCTTTAAAGACATGTTCTCCTCGACGGACGCCAGAGTCGAAAATCACTGGTACACGTTTATTGACTACTTCGGCAATTTTTGGCAATACTTCAAAGGAAGCAGGACCTCCGTCTAATTGTCGACCACCATGATTAGATACCCAGATACCATCTGCCCCTGCAGAGATAGCGATGACTGCATCTTCTGGCGATTGTATTCCTTTTACGATGACTGGAAGATTGGTGATTTCTTTGATTGTTTTGATGTCATCTGGTGTCAAGCCTTGCTTTGCAGCTGCATAAATTTCTGCAATTCCTTTTCCTTCGCCATTCCCACTTGCACTTTGTTCGCTATAAGCAGCTAAATTAGGCATTGGTAATGGAAATTGGAATTGATTGATCACATCTTCTTCACGGTAACCACCAAGCGTTGAATCTGCCGTTAAAATGATGGCTTTAGCCCCTGCTTCTACTGCTTTTTTCAAAATGAACTCATTGAATCCATCGTCTTTACTCATATATAATTGGAAAAACTGCGGTGCACCTGGCGCTGCATCTGCTGCATCTTTGATTGTCGTGTTTGCATAAGTGCTGATGGAAAAGATTGATCCAGCAGCAGCTACCCCTTTAGCTGTATCAGCTTCCCCTTTTTCATGTGCCAATCCTTGGGCCGCTGATGGCGCTTGGATAATCGGTGTGTCTAATTCAATTCCAAAAACTGATGTATGCAAATCCGCTGAGTCGATTCCGCGTAATATCCGTGGCATGATTTTTTTTGTATTAAAAGAAGTCGTATTTTCTTTCATCGTCCACTCATCTTCAGAACCACCGCGAATATAGCCAAAAGCTCCTGCTTCCATGCGCTCTTTTACACGACCTTCTAGTGAGGCAATGTTTACGATATCGATTGGATATTCTTCATTACTTGTATGATAAGTCATAGTAGATCCTTCTTTCATCTTCTTGATTACATATAAATCATACTATCCTTACAAAAAGTAAGCAAAAATTTACTCTCGGATCCTTTTCTTGCTATTCGTTCCAAACAAATCGACTAACAAGCTGATCTACTTCTTGGTTTTCATGAAGCATACTATGAGCGGCATTTTCGCCTTTTACTATTTTTTCTTCTACTTCATTTCCGTGTTGTTTCAACAACGCATATACAGCTAATGCACTGTTTAACGGTACTGTCCCATCACTCAAGTCTGCTTCATCTAATTGTCCGGCAATCAGGAAAAATCGAGTAGTTGTAGGCAAATTTCCGATCATTTGCTGATAATCTTGATAGCGGCTAGAAACAACAGCAGGCCCCTTTGCTAACTCCTCTGTCAGAGATTGCCCACTGTCATCGACAAAATCATTAAAAGGTGCACCAATTGCCGTAAATGTCTGAACTTGCGGCAATGACGTATCCTGTCCATATGTTCCTAAATAGCGTAATGCACTAACCCCTCCCATGGAATGCCCCACTATGTTGACTTTGTCTATGCCCTCGTTTTCTTTCAGATACAAAAGACAAGATTTGATCCATTCTGCTTGGTTCCACTCGTTGTTTTTATTATCTTCAAACAATACTTGGACCATCGGATTGTCTGCTTTTCCAGACAAGTCCCCTTCTGCTTGTATTTGTCCATCTGCTCCTACTATTAAAACTAATTCTTTTACTGCTTTTTGATTTTTTTCCAAACGTTGCAACATCCCTTTAAAGGAATTTTCTGTCCCGCTGTAGCCATGGAAAAAAAGTGTTGGAATAGTGGTTTTTTCTATCAATTTACTGGATTCTACCGTTTTTTCTTTATCAGAAACTGCAGTAGTATTCGTCTTCGTCGTCTGGCAACCACTTATCGCAAACAAGCTGATAAGCACTAAAGCTGCTGTAGCCGCATGTTTGCATACATTTTTGATTTGATTTGTCATTCTCCTCTTCCTTTCCATATAGAAAAAAGAAAGACTTGAAAGGTCAATCGTATGATCGACATTTCAAGTCTTTTTATTAATCATTAATCGATTTTATCTACTTGATCGAAATCAAGTTCTGTACTTGTTTCACGACCAAACATATCGATGTTGACTTTCAATTTTTCTTTTTCTCCGTCAACTTCTGTTACTTGTCCTTCTAATCCAGCAAATGCGCCTTCGATGATTTTCACAACTTCGCCAACTTCTACTTCTAGATCATTTTGTCGTAGACTCATGCCGATAGAACGCAAGATATGATTGACTTCTTCTGGAAGTAGTGGTGCTGGTTTGCTTCCAGCTCCGTGTGAACCAACGAATCCTGTCACGCCTGGTGTGTTACGGACAACATACCAGGAAGCGTCTGTCATGATCATTTCAACAAGAACATATCCTGGAAATGTTTTATGAACGATTTCTTTTTCTTTCCCATTTTTGACTTCTGTTTCTTTTTCTTCAGGAACAACGACACGGAAAATAAAGTCGGCCATTTTCATACTTTGCGCACGAGATTCGATATTTGCTTTTACTTTGTTTTCATATCCTGAATATGTATGCAAGACATACCAGTTTTTTTCAAAAGATTCCATTGAAGGCTCCTCATTTCATTGTAAAATAAAAAAACCTCAGTACACCCGAAGTTTTTCTTTCGCTTCATTATAGCACTAAAAGCACATTGTGGCTAGCGAGTTATTTTAAGATCCAGCCAAATAAACTTTGGATTGCTGTATCCATTACGTAAAACATCAACCCGAAAAGAATAGAAGTTTCGATAACTACCAACGTATCTTTACGAAGTTGTTTTCTGTTTGGCCAAGTTACTTGTTTGATTTCATCTTTTACGCTTTTTAGAAATTTCATGAGACATCCTCCTTTGCTGTTTATTTCGTTTCTTTATGTAATGTATATTGATTACAATATTTACAAAATTTGTTGATTTCTAAACGTTCGCCGCTTTTTCCTTCACTGACTGATTTTGTGTAGTTACGAGACCCACAAACGGAACAAGCGAGTGCTGCTTTTTTCTTTGCCATTTACTTCTGCCCCCCTTGCTGAGAATCAGACTTATACTTAATAACAGTATCACGTAACTTTTTACTTGTCAATTTGTGAAATAAACTATCTATTGTTTTAGATAAAATTATGATATGATTAATTTGAAATTAAGCTAAAATGAGACAATTGGAGGTATAGCGATGCTATTAAAAACACTTGTATATAAGAAAAAAGATCTGACAACCGTTACAGAGACTAGTACATTAGAAGAAGCATTAAAAATTTTAGAAACTTCCGGATACCGTTGTGTGCCGATCTTAGATTCTTCAGGGAATATTTTCCGTGGAAATATTTACAAAATGCACATCTATCGTCATAAAGCAAACGGCGGTGATATGACGCTTCCTGTCACTCATCTTTTGAAAAATGCCACAAAGTTCATTTATCTGGATACTTCTTTCTTCAAAGTATTCTTTACGATCAAAGAGCTACCTTATATTGCTGTCCTTGACAGTGAAAATCATTTTTATGGTATTTTGACACATAGCACATTACTTAATATGCTCTCCCAATCTTGGAGCGTAGAACAAGGAAGCTATGTGCTGACAATTGCTTCTACAGGAAAGCAAGGAGATCTGGCTGCTATCGCAAAAATCATTTCAAAACACAGTAGCATTGCCAGCTGCATTACTCTTGATATTGAAAAAGACGAATATATCCGACGTACATTGATTACGCTGCCGGCGAACACTGAACCAAAAGTATGTGAAACGATCGTCAACCACTTAGAGAAAAAGAATTATAAAGTGGTAGAAATCGAAAATTTGCAAAACCAAGAAGCATAATAAAAACGACAAAAGAAATACAGCTCAGCTGCTTTCTTTTGTCGTTTTTTTACAATTAGACACGCTTTTCAAAATCAAGCGAACGATCTAAATAATACATCAGTGGTGCTGAAACAGCCATGATGATGAACTCGCTTAATGCAAGTGTACCATAGGTTGTCCAAAATGCTTGGCCACCTGTCGGAACTAGCATATAAGCAATCAATCCCATGCTGATGGTAAAGAAGATCGTGTTCAATACTAAACGCATCTTTACATTTTTCACTTTGTTTTGCAACAAAGCTGTCAGACCTAAAGAAAGCAATGTTTGGCCACCACCGAAAACCACATCCATGATACCAAATCCAAAGAAGGCATTATAGACGATGACCCCGCCCAAAACTCCCCAAAGTAATTTACGGTTAAAGACAACTAAATGATTCAAACTTTCTGAAATACGAAACTGGATCGGCCCTGAGGATACAGGCGCAACTAAAATAGTTAACGCTAGATAAAGAGCCATGACGATACCATTTACAACGATTACGGACAACCGTTGTCTGCTTTTCGTTTTTTGCATTTTCTCTCCTCGTTTCTCCTAGTTTTTTTAACGCGGGATGGTTGATGAACCGCGATTATGTGAAACAAACAATAATTATAACAGACTTTTCATTTATTTCAATCTGTCTTATCTACTTTTGAAAAAAGTAAATAAGCAAAAATGTAAACGTTTGCCAAAAGTCTCGAAATATGGTATAAGATAAGTGTAAGGGGTCATAAGAATTCCCAGTAAAGCAGACGAAGTAGGTTCTGCACGAACAGAATTGTTGTGAAACTTAAATAAATAAAAAAGGATGTGGGAATTTGAGCAACCTCTTACTAGAGAGTAGTCTAGCAGGCAGCTGAAGGTCTAAGTGGACATACCGAACCTTGGAACTTCTCCTTACGTAAGTAATGGATGATGCGCTTGCTAGGCTTTTTTGTGTTTTTCGGTCTCCAGACCTTTTTCATTCTCCTAGTCTTCTGCTATAATAACCAAGAATTAATTTTGTAACAGGCGTTTTTTTGTAAAAAAACAAGTTTCTTTCATTCCAAAAATAGAAAAAGCTTGCTAATTATTGGTTAACCAGCAAACAGGATGATTAAAATATCTTGTTTTATTGAATAGCAGGAGGAAAATATGAAATTCCATTATCATTTATTGATCAATCCATCGGCAGGCAGTGGAAACGGCCATAAAGTAGCAGAAAAAATCTTGCCGGTATTAAAAAACAAACATGTCAACTATACCCTTCATTACAGTGAATACAAAGGACATGATGCGGAGATTGCTGAAATTCTGGCAAAAGAAACATTAGTACCTTGGACAGAAGAACAGGAAACAATCGAAACTTTCCCTCTTTTGATCATCGTAGGAGGAGACGGAACCTTGCATCAGGTACTTGATACTTTCTATCAGATGGAAGTTGAATTTCCTGTCGCTTATATTCCAGCAGGCTCTGGAAATGATTTTGCTCGAGGAGCGGGACTTCCTAAGAATCCTAAAAAAGCACTTCAGCTGATTTTAGCAGCTCAATCACCAGATAAAGTCCATATAATGGCTTATGAAGAAAAAATAAGTGAAAAAAAAGGAATAGCTGTTAATAATTTTGGTATTGGATTAGATGCAGCTATCGTCCACGCGACAAATCATTCTTCTACAAAAGAACGATTGAACAAATACAACTTAGGTTCTTTTTCGTATTTGTTCTCTATTCTCCGGACTTTATTTACTCAAAAAGGATTTCCAATTCTAGTGGATGCAGGAGGAAAGCAGTTAAGTTTTTCAAATGCATTTTTATGTACAGCAACGAAGCATCCTTTTTTTGGAGGAGGAATCGCAATTGCTCCAACTGCAGATGCGTCTAAACCAGTCATTGATTTTGTCATGGTCGAACGAATCAATATTTTTAAAATCATATGGCTTATCCTTTTACTTATGCAGAAAAAACAATTGAAATCGAAATATTTCCATCACTACACAACAAACAGATTACGAATCGTTTCAACAACGCCGCAATATGGTCAAGAAGATGGAGAAGATGTCGCTCCTCGTCCTTTTGATCTGCAATTTTCTACAAAAAACCAGTTATTTTTCAAGTAATTTCGAGTATAAAGAAAAATTTTGCGGAAACGGTTGCTCGCATTTTTGCAAAAGTTTGTCTTCATACCGAGAAACTGGCTTTTGAACACCATTTACCAAGAAGAGCCTATAATTTCACTCCAAGTCACCAAGAATAATTTCAAAAAGCGGATGAGGCACAAGTCGTGTCACATCCGCTTTTTAAGTGATCAATATTGCCAATAAATAGCGCATCCGTATCGTCAGATTCTTTTATAATGTATACGGTGTAATGTTTTCCATACCAATCATTGGATCTACTAATTTCTGATTAATCGCTTCTGCAGTAAGAACGAACTCCTTAGGAACAGCAGATTCTATCTCTTCTTTCTTTTCTTCCACAATCGATGAAGAAAACAGATCTGGTTCCACTGTTTCCATTACTTGGTTTTTCGATTCATTCGTTCCACTGTCGTCTTTTATAGGTAACTGTTCTTTTATGTCCTGCGACTCTTTCGTATAGGTCCCATCTTCAAATGGATCATTTCCAATCAAAGAATCTTCATAAGCTGCTAATTTTGTCCGCAGAGTGATAGTCATTTTTTCATTATCGATGATTCTTGATTTCAACGTAGTCATTCGGCTTGCCGATTCATTCGCTACACAAGTGGCATACGCGTGCTCTTCCCCTAACAAAATCAACAGTTCCTTACTCCGAGTAACCGCCGTGTAGAGTAGATTACGCTGAAGCATGCGCTGATATTGATGAACCATGGGCAAAATGACCATTTTGAATTCACTGCCCTGTGATTTATGGATCGAGCAACAATAAGAAAGAGTAATTTTATTCCACTCGTTTCTTTTATAAGTGACCTCATTTGCATCAAACTGGATAACTAATTCATCCACTTTATCTTCCGAATCTTTTGCCAAGATAATCCCCGTGATTTCTCCCATATCCCCATTGAATACATTCAATTCGGGAGTATTGACTAACTGGAGTACTTTGTCTCCTATCCGATAAACGGTGTCGTTCCAATGCACTTCCTTTTTCCCAGGTCTCCCTGGATTGAATATCTCCTGCATCATTTTATTTAACGCATCGATCCCTGCAGGTCCCCGATACATTGGTGCTAATACTTGGATATCTTGTGCACGGAATCCCTTATTTTTCGCCTTTTCCACAATTTTAGAGATCAAGGGTTCAATTTGATATGCGTCGCTTCGGAAATAGGAACGATCTTTTTGATTCTTTGTGAAATCTTTTGGTAGACGCCCTTCTTTGATTTCATGGGCAAGAGGAATAATACTAGAACCATCACCTTGTCGATAAATCTGATTGAGTTCCATTTTAGGAATTTGTTCGATTTCCAAAAGGTCATGTAGCACTTGTCCAGGACCGACAGAAGGAAGCTGATCTTTATCTCCTACTAGGATAACCTGCATATTCGTCGGAATCGCTTTGAATAATGTGTTAGCCAGCCATGTATCGACCATAGACATCTCATCAACGATCAAAAGTCCGCCTTCTAATTCTTTCGTGCTGACTGAAGGTGTTTTTTCTCGTCCATTCAGCCCAAGTAAACGATGGATTGTACTGGCAGGCAGACCTGTTGTCTCGTTCATTCGTTTAGCTGCCCGGCCAGTTGGTGCTGCAAGCAGAATAGGAAAAATTTCTTGGGTATATTTTGACGGGTCCAATTCCAGACCATTCAACTCTGCAAAAAGATTAACGATCCCATTGATCACAGTAGTTTTCCCCGTACCTGGTCCTCCTGTTAAAATAAATAGAGGAGAACGGATGGCTTCAGCGATTGCTTGTTCTTGCGAGGGGCCATACTGTATACCGAATATTTTTTCGATACGCCGAATATTTTTCTGCACTTCTTTTTCAGGATAATGGATTTCTTTTTTACGGCTGAGCAGACGTTGGATGGAATTGCCGATTCCCCATTCAGAAAAATACAAACTGTTTTCGTAAAGATTCGTTTCTTCTTGTTGGATTTTTCCTTCTTCAACAAGCTGGATAATCACAGTAGCAACCTGATCAGGCAGAATTTCGATTGGACGACTTGTTTCTAAAATACGGATGGTTTGCTGAAGCAATGTTTCCGCCGGTACGTATGTATCTCCTGTTTGAACAGCATGCTGAAAAATCTGATGCAAGATGGCTGCTCGGATTCTTCTAGGTGAATCTGCTGCAATACCGACTTGTTCGGCTAGATTATCTGCACGTTTGAACCCGATTCCTTCTATGTCTTCGACTAGCTGATACGGATTTTCTTCGATGATCTCCAAAGACTCGTTCTTATAGGTCTGATAAATACTGAAGGCTAACTGACTACCGAATCCATAACGATTCAATCCCATGATTACTTGATCCATCCCGTGATTTAGACGAATCGTTTCAGCAAGCATTTCTCTTTTTGGCTTCGTTAAACCAGAGACTTGTTTTAATACCGAAGGATCAGCAATGATTTTTTCGATAGCATCTTCTCCCAGCAACTCGACGATTTTCTCTGCTGTTTTCTTACCGATCCCAGGGAATTTTTCGCTGGAAAGATAAGCTACGATCCCATTCGCAGTTGTTGGTTTTTCTTGCTCATATCTTTCGACTTTAAGCTGTCTTCCGTATTTAGGGTGATCCACTAGTTCTCCATAAAAACGATAGGTCTCATTTTCTTGAATATCGCCAAAGCTTCCGGTAACTACAATTTCTTTTTCACGGTAATCAGCTGTGGTTTCGCTGATGTGTACCAAAAGCACTTTGTAAAAATTACTAGGATTTTGAAAAAAAATCGCGGCAACTGTACCAACGAAATAAGGCATTTCTTCTGGCTGCATCGGAAGCCGCCTCCTTCTTCTATAGTAAAGGTTCTGGTGCTGTTTCAGTTCCTAAAAAATCTGTTTGGTTCCATACTTTCAGTTCATACGACAATAATTTGCAAGGCTCTTCAGTCTCTAAAATCGTCAGGCTGCTATTGAACAAACCGCCCATTTCCCGCAACTCACTTAGCTCTTTCCCTGTCATCCATTGAATGGCAGCAGTTAATGAGGCCCCATGACCTACGAATAAAAGAGGTCCGTTTTTATGTTGAGCAACCGCATCCGCTACAACAGTTTCAATACGTGTGATTGCTGATTCAATCGTTTCTCCATGAAAAGGAGAAGGATCATATAGATCTAAGTGATTACGCAAATTCGGCAGATTCTCTGGGTATTTCTGATACATTTCATCGATTGATTGTCCTTCTAAAGTACCTAGCCCTAGTTCTCGCAGTTTATCTGTATAAAAAATCTCTACCGGACGAGCAAGCTCTTTATTGATACCTTCTGCTGTATCTCGTGCTCGTTTTGCTGTACTGGAATAAATTGCTTTAAAAGGAACATATTTTACTTTTTTCCCAAATGCTTTGATTTCTTCATAACTTTGAGGCAAAAGCGGAGAATCGCCATTGCTCCCTTGAAAACGTCTTTCCTGATTCCATTGTGTCTTCCCATGTCGGGTAAAATATAGTTCCATACGCAGCAAACTCCTGTCTTTCTTTTATTTTACTCTATAATAAACTGTCTAATCCAGCTTGTCATTTTCATAATGGTGCGTTAATTCTAAATTAGGGAATCCTTGCTGACGAAGTGCTTCGTACACAATCATTGCAGCTGTATTCGATAAATTCAATGAACGAACATGCTCATCATTCATAGGGATGCGCAAACACTTTTCCTCGTTTTCGCGCATAAACGCTTCTGGCAAGCCAGTTGTTTCCTTTCCAAATAAAAAGAAGTGCTCTTCTCCATCAGCAAAATTTTCTTCACTGTATACCTTATGGGCAAATTTTGAGATCAAGTGTAGTTTACGATCACCTAAAAATGCTAAAAAAGCTTCTAAATCACTGTGATAAGTAATATTTACATCATTCCAATAATCTAACCCTGCTCGTTTCAGATGTTTGTCATCCGTTGAAAAACCTAGGGGCTCAATTAAATGAAGCGGCGTATTCGTGGCCGCACACGTACGGGCAATATTTCCGGTGTTTGCAGGTATTAACGGTTCGAATAAAACGATATGATTCATCAGGATCATTCCTCTCATATTTATGTTCGTTTCTATTTTCTGACAATTTGATTTTTGCATAAAAAAAAACGTATCAACTCGGTGTCAGTCACTGCGAGTCGTTACGTTAGTGAAGCTCTTCTCACTAACTTTTATCAGAACAGGAACCTGATAAAAACCAATGAAAAAACAACTTGTTGCTACTATAACACCCTCAACTTACTTTTGCAACCTCTACTCTTTAAAAACTACTAGAAAACCGTTTTCTCTTAGTTCCTTTTAATAATTCTATGTCAATTGTAATCTTATTCAAAGGATTCTTGTACAAGTCTGCTTTGATTCCTTCCTCCACTTGCCACTCTAAGGGCGACATTGCTAAAAGATCTTTTCGATTTTCTTCTGGTATCTCAAATTCATAGGTCACACGCTGACGTTCAGTTAGTTTCATCGATTCAGTAAACTTTGCGACTACACGATCATTGGAATAACTTTGCTTTTCAGGTTGATTCGGATAAAAAGCCTGGCGCAGTTCTTTTAAATAATTTTCTTGCGGCACTACTTTCAGCACCTCTCCATCTTCTGACAGTACACGTTGAAATTCTTGGTAATGAGAAGGCGAAAAGATATTTAAGATCGTGTTAAATGTCTGATCAGCAAATGGCAAATTGGTCAAATCCGCTACACACCAAAATGCCTCGACAGATTGTTCCGTAGCTGCATAGACCCCTTCTTTTGAAATATCAAATCCAACAGCAGTTTGAATCTTTTTCAATTTTGAAAGTTCATTCAAGAAGCTTCCTTCTCCGCAGCCGACATCTAATAGCGAGACTTCATTAGGCAGATGCTGTGCGATAGTCTCAATAACAGGCTGATACATGCCTGATTGGATCATTCTACGCCTTGGAACGAACATTTCTTGATCATATTCTGTTTTAACCGCGTGGGATAAAAAGTAAAGTGTTCCTTTTTTGGACAGATCAAAACGGTGATTATTTTTGCATATCAAGCCATTATCAGACTTTTCTACCTCTTCTTGGCAAACTGGACAGCGGAACAGCTGATGTTTTTCTGCCAAAAACTGGCGTCCTCGGTCAATTTTTTTTAACATAGTTCCCCCTCATTTCTGTTTTATCTTACCGTTAGATGCTCACTTTGGCAACTGGTAAAAATATGATACAATGCCTAGAAGAAAGCGAAAGACAAAGGAGAAGATCAGATGATCAAAGAATTTTGTGCTGAAAACTACACATCTATTCCTCTGGCAATTGCCAGAGGAGCTAACCGAATCGAATTATGTGACAACTTAGCGGTCGGCGGAACGACCCCAAGTACTGGTGTGATCGAAGAAACATTAAGTTACGCAGGGGAAAAAAATATCCCTGTAATGACGATTATCCGTCCTAGAGGGGGTGATTTTGTCTATAACGATATCGAATTGAAAATTATGCATACTGATTTGATTGAAGCAAAGAAATTAGGGACGGATGGCGTAGTTTTTGGTTGTCTTACTCCCTCAGGATGGCTAGACGAAGAAGCATTGGAACTATTGATCGAAACCGCAGAAGGCGTACAGATCACCTTCCATATGGCTTTTGACAGTATTCCTGAAGAACGGCAATTTGAAGCAATCGATTGGCTGGCAGCGCACGGTGTTGACCGTATCTTGACGCATGGCGGCCCTGCTGATCAAACGATTGAAGAACATTTCCCACGGCTCAAAGAATTGATTGACTATGCAGATGGCCGTTTGATCATTTTGCCCGGTGGTGGCGTAACAGCAGCGAATGCAGCACATGTAGCTAAAGAATTAAACGTGAGTGAAGTCCACGGAACTAAAATCGTTGAACTTCAGCCATAATCTTATAAACAAAAAACATTGGCAACAAGCAGTATACTTGTTGCCAATGTTTTTGCTTTTTACATAAAATAGCCCATAAATAAAGAGGCAATATTGAAATAAATCAGTACACTTGTCAAATCACTCAAGGTCGTGATAAATGGACCGCTTGCTACCGCTGGATCAAATCCTAGACGATCCATCAGCATCGGAATCAAACTACCTGCAAGATTCGCCACTGTTATCGCAAACAGCATGGCCATCCCTATCACAAATCCTAAGATAAAATTATGTTTCCAAAAGCCCACGATCAGAAAAATCGTAATCCCTGTAACAGCTCCTGTTACGACGCCGGTCAAGACTTCAGCCAAAACAAGTCGGACAAACCCGTGATCTTTGTCATCAGAGATTGCAAGTCGACGGACAGCCACAGCCAGCGACTGGGTTCCAGCATTACCAGCTGTTCCTGTGATCAGTGAAATGAAGACCGCTAAAATGCTCGCTTCACTTACCAAGTCTTCATAATGACTGATCAAAGAAGCAGTAGACATACCTAAAAACAACAGAGTGATTAGCCAAGGCAAACGTCGAGATGCTGCCTTTACTGGATTTTCATTGATTTCTTCCACATTGACCCCGGCAAGTCCTGAATAATCGCTGGCAGCTTCATCATCAATAACGTCAATGATGTCATCGACTGTGACGATTCCCAACAAATGATCATCATAATCGGTGACAGGAAGAGCTAAGAAGTCATAATCCCTGAATGTTTGTGCCACATCTTCTTGGTCGTCGCCTACATGAACTGAAAGCACCCGCTCGCTCATCAGATCAGAAATCATAGCATCATCATCATTCACGATTAGGTCGCGTAGAGAAATAACCCCCACTAGTTGACCTTCTTGATTAACGACATAGATGTAATAGATTGTTTCAGCAACATCTGCTTCATTCTTCAGCACATACATCGCAGAGCGAACGGTTTGATTTGCTACGATCGAAACAAATTCAGTAG
Source organism: Enterococcus sp. DIV1224 (assembly GCF_050555455.1). Taxonomy (NCBI): domain Bacteria; kingdom Bacillati; phylum Bacillota; class Bacilli; order Lactobacillales; family Enterococcaceae; genus Enterococcus; species Enterococcus sp. DIV1224. Next base: position 2,261,728 of record NZ_CP187859.1, read on the forward strand.
TCATGATTGCACCAGCTGTTTCGTCTTCGTAATGGAGCAATTCCTTGATTTCACTGGCATCGTCTGCAGACATCAAACTTAAATATTTAGCAATTTGCTTTTTATCTAACGTATTAAGCAAATCGACAGCATTATCTGTATACATCTCAGAAAGCATATCTGCGGCATAGCTAGGACGCATCTCATCCAGATATTCTTTCATATGTTCGTTATCTTCTTCAATCACATCGAACATATCCGCTAATTCTTTAGGCGACAGATAGGAATAGATCAGCTGCCTGTTCTCTTCTGTAAGAGATTGGTAGAATTGCCCCTGCTCATAGATATGCATCTCTAAAAAACTGTTTCTGAATGCCTGAATATTATTTTCCCTTAAATCTTGAGTCAACTGGGCAAATCTTTCCTCTAATTCTTGATTTTCATCCAAACCAATCTCACCTCGCCTTATTCTTCAAACCGTCTCACAACTGCCTCCATGTCTGCGGCTAAGGGCTGCTTGAACTCTAGCAGCTCTTCTGTAAATGGGTGGTAAAAACGCAGATCATAACAATGAAGGGCTTGTCTTTTTATTCCCAGATCCATTCGTCCGCTATACATATCATCACCGAGCAGTGCACAGCCAATGGCGGAAAAATGAACTCTTATTTGATGTGTCCTTCCTGTATGCAGCTGGATATCAACTAACGCGATTTCTGTTAGTCGCTTCTCTATCCAGTACTCCGTCTGTGCAGAACGTCCTTCATTAGAGACCATTCGCTTCAGTAGCGAAGAATAATCTCGGGCAATCGGCAAATCGATATGTCCATGTGCCGATAAATTGGAAAGCATTCCACTGACTAATGCTTGATATTTTTTTACAAACTTCTTTTCACGAAGTTGCGTGTCTAATTTTGCGTGCGCAAACCCATGCTTGGCAAAAAGCATCAAGCCAGACGTATCACGGTCTAGTCGTGTAACTACATGAATTACTTGGTTTTCGTACCCTTGTTTTTTGTAATAAGCTTTTACACGATTTGCCATTGTCCCATTTGGATGGTATTGGGCAGGAATGGACGAAACGCCTGCTGGTTTGTTTACTACCAGAACATGTTCATCTTCATACACGATATCGATCGGCGTTTCGTCCAAAAGTACGGTTTCATGTTCTCCTTCAGCAGGAATCACAATGGTTACCTTATCATCCTTGGCTAGAGAAAACAAGACATTTTCTACTTGATCATTGACTTTGATTTGACCGCCTTGAAATTTTATTTTCGCTAACAGACCTTTTGAGATCCCTTTTTCTTTTAAAAAATATTTTACCTGCTGAGAATGATCTTTCTCATAATCCCATGTAAACTGCATATTAATCCTCACCAATAAAGGCATCTTTCACGCGATGCCAAAAATGCATATGTCGATAAGAAGCAAAATGGATCCGTTCTTCTGCTATTCGATAATAAATAGAACGGATATCGGCTTTTGCGACATTCAATTGATCAACCGTTACAAGATAATCTTCTGTATTTTCCAATTTTATTTCCAACCACTCATCATGGGCAATCACGATCGGAGAACCCAAAGTACGAAACACTCGATTATTCAGCGAAGCAATCTCAGCCAATTGAAAGGCATTGATACTAGGATGGATCACTGCACCGCCGACACTTTTATTATAGGCAGTCGAACCAGTGGGTGTAGAAATCGTCAACCCATCTCCTCTGAAACTTTCAAACAATTCATTTTTAATGTATACATCGGCTACCATCGTACGATTGGCCCGTTTAATCGTTGATTCATTTAGTGCTAAAAAATGCTGATCAGGCGTTTCATCCAAATAACTGATCCGAACATCCAACAAGGGATAGCTGACACTTTGTTCCCGATTTGTTCGCAAGCTGTCTACTAGTTCTTCCAACTCGTAATCTCGCCAATCAGTATAAAACCCTAAATGACCTGTATGCACGCCTAAGAAACGCACGTCATTCAGACAATGACTGTAGTGATGAAATGCCGATAATAATGTGCCATCTCCACCAATTGAGATGACCAACTCTGGTTCATGATCATCTCGCTGGATCCCAGCTTGTTCTAATAGTGTGTTCAAGCGCTCAGCCACTTCTATGGTCTTTGCTTCTTTATTGTGAACGATCGCTACTTTCATCCCCTGCCTCCTCTCTTTCGCTTTCTTTCTTCAAAAGCGTTCGATAGTAGACATCATCTGATTTTCCTCTTCCATGGGAGAACAATCGCTGTGCTTCTTGGATTTCTTCACGGATACTAGACATCTCTTCATCCAGCTGATACGCAGCTTCTGCCGCACGCTGAAGTCGTTCACTCATTTCTTCTGGAAAAACGCCTTGATATTTATAATTCAATGAATGCTCGATCGTTGCCCAGAAATTCATCGCAAGGGTCCGTATTTGGATTTCCGCCAAAATTTTCTTCTCACCACTGATCAACTGTACAGGATACTCGATCACCAGATGATACGAACGGTAGCCACTTGCTTTCTTATTAGTGATGTAATCCCGTTCTTGAAGAACTTTCATGTCTTTTCTTTTACGGATAATCTCAACAACTTGATGGATATCTTCTACAAACTGACACATGATCCTTAAGCCGGCAATATCAGACATTTCTTCTTCTAAGCGTCCCATCGGAATATGACGTAACTGTGACTTTGTTACGATGCTGTCAACTGGTTTGACTCTCCCAGTGACAAATTCAATTGGAACATGACGATTTTGTTCACGAAACTGTTTACGGATTCCCCGCAGTTTCACTTTCAATTCTGATACAGTTTGTTCATATGGTGCTAAAAATGCTTCCCAATCTCGTTCCATAGCTGATACCTCTACTTCATTAACATTCATTGTTTATTCTACCATATATGCAAAGTTTTTTCGTACTCTTGATTTATGCATTGACCAAAAAAAGAAAATTAGGCAGAATAGACAAAAAGGAGTCGATCAAATGACGCAAATGCTTGAAATCGAATATAAATCTATGCTGACAAAGCAAGAGTACGAGATATTCATCGCTCACTATCAATTAACAGATAAAGATTTCCGTGTACAGACTAATATTTACTTCGATACCGTTGATGAACAGCTGAAGAAACAAAATTGTGGCCTACGAATCCGTTTCGTTGGTCATCAAGCTGAATATACATTAAAAACACCTGCTGAGGAAGGACGTCTCGAAACGACGGATACCTTTGTAACAGAAGAAGCAGAAGCATTCATCTTTCAAAAACGTTTGCCTCGCTCGGGCGCAGTTTTTCAAAAACTTTCTGATTTGAATATCGATCCTGCTTCATTGATCCAAACAGGAAAGCTTACAACAAAACGGGCTGAGTTCCCTATTGAAGAAGGACTTTTAGCTATCGATGAAAGCTGGGGAGACAATCTTCATGATTTTGAACTAGAACTAGAGGTAGGGGATGCATCTGCAGGAAAAATTGCTTTTATAAATTTTTTAAAACGTTTTTCTTTGCCTTATCGTCCTGCTAAGAACAAGATCCAACGTATGCTTGAGGCTAAAAATTAGAAACCTTTCATTTTCACAAGGCACTTGAGTTCATTTTTTTACTTTTTTCTGTTAAGTTATAGGATGTGAAAGAATCTAGTCACTAGTTGTATAGAATCTATTTTGGGGGAGATTCATATGATCGAAATCTATTTATTTGTTAATCCTTTAGGGGAATATTGTTTCGAAATGGAGCAACAGTTATTACAATTTATTGAAGAAGAGTACGGAACACCATCAAAAGAAAAGATGCAAATTCGCTTTCTTCCTTTGGTCAATTTGCAGACAATTGGGGATGTCATGCAACAAAAAGGAATTTCTCAAAACAATCTTGAGAAACGTAACCACTTATTCTCAACGACTTATTCTGCCGCATTAGACTGCAAAGCGGCTCAATTCCAAGGAAAGAAAAAAGGCCGCCGTTTTTTGATCAAACTGCAAGAAGCAGTCGGCTGCAATAACATACCATATTCTCGTGCACTTGCTGAATCGATATTTGAAGAGATTGGCGGCGATTTGAATATGTTTAAAGAAGATCGGCAATCTGACTTTGTTAAAGAAGTATTCTTTTCCGATCAAAAAATTGCTCGGGAAATGGGCATCACGAAACATCCTTCCGCAGTCGTTTACAATTACGCTTGCGATCGTGATTTTGGTGTTTTAGTAGAAGTAGAAGGCACCAGCAGCCTTTGGAGAATCAAAGAGCTGTGTAAAACAACAGATAACTCGTATCAAGTTTTTAATGGTGAACATTTACATACAAATGATTCTCAGTTCCATTCACGAACTAGCCATTTACACTTGCTTTCTAATTAAAAAAATGCGTCGACTCCCTTACAAGAGAGCCGACGTATTTTTTTCGTTTCTATTCGAAAAAATCAAAAATCTTATAAACGATCAATCAATTCTTCTAATTCGTTTAGTCGTTGTTCAAACATCGACATTGCATCTTCGATATACGCAGCCTGTGTCATATCTACTCCTGCTTTTTTCATCACTTCAACAGGATAATCACTGTTACCAGCTTTTAGATAAGCCAAATAGTTCTCTAGCGCATCTGGTTCCTGACTGAGTATTCTTTTCGCCAACGCTGAAGCAGCAGAAAAACCAGTCGAGTATTGGAAGACATAGTAATTATAGTAAAAATGCGGGATCCGTGACCATTCAAATTTGATTTCTGGATCTTCTTCGACTGCCGGACCATAATATTTTGCATTCAATTTACCATAACTATCACTTAGATATTCACTAGTCAATGGCACACCTTTTTCATCTTCCGTATGCATGAAGTGCTCGAATTCAGCAAATTGTGTCTGGCGGAAAACTGTTCCTTTAAATCCATCCAAGTAATGGTTGAGCACATAAGCCCGGACACGAGGGTCTTTTTCTGTTTCCAATAAATATTCTGTTAGGATATTTTCGTTCGTTGTCGAAGCAATTTCTGCTAAAAAGATGGAGTAGTCACCGTATACATAAGGCTGGTTCGACCGTGTGAAATAACTGTGGACACTATGTCCCATTTCGTGGACAAGCGTAAACAGCTGATCCAATGTATCATGCCAATTCAATAAAATATATGGATTTGTGTCATAGCTTCCCGAAGAATAGGCACCACTTCGTTTTCCTTTATTTTCGACAACATCGATCCAACGTTCAGAGAATGCTTTTTCTACAATAGTCATGTACTCTTCACCCATTGGCTTCAGTGCTTCCAAAGCTTTCTCTTTTGCTTCTTCATACGTAAAGGTGATTGGAGCTTCTCCTAAGACCGGTGTATAAAGATCGTACATGTGCAGTTTTTCCACTTCTAATAAACGTTTCCGTAATTCCATATATCGATGCAGCAAAGGCAAATGCTTGTTTACCACGGCTACCAAAGTGTCGTATACACTTTCAGGAATATGATTATTGCTCAAAGATGCTTCTCTGGCAGAGCTGTAATTACGAACTTTTGCTTTAAAATTATGTCCTTTTATATGCGTACTTAAAGTAGAAGCAAACGTATTTCTAAATTGTTCATAAACACTGTACAACCCTTTAAATGCGGCTTCGCGAACACTTCGATCCGTGCTTTCTAGCAACTGACCGTACACGCCATGAGATAATTGGACTTTTTCACCATTCTCTCCTTCGATCGTTGGGAAAACTAAATCTGCATTATTCAAAACAGCAAATGTATCACTTGAAGCCTCAAAGATTTCACCTGCTCCTGCAAGAAGCGATTCCTGATCGGCAGATAAAACATGGGCACGATTATCTACTATTTGCTGGATATAGTGACGATAGACTTCTAACTTCGGTTCTTCTTTGAAATATTGCCAAATCCGTTCATCTGATAACTGCAATATTTCTGGTTCAAACCAGGAAACAGCTTCACTAACCTTTGAAAACAAACTACTTGCTCTTGCATAAAGCGCTTGATATTCTGTATTCCCAGTATCTTGATCGTTTTTAAGGTGCGCATAGACATAAATGATTTCAGTTTGGCGATAAACACTCAACACAAATTCAATCGCATCAAGAAATTGAGAAGCCCCTTGATCAAGTGTTCCTTTGTATTTTTCAGATTTTTTTAACTTTTCTGATAATTCTAGATATTTCTCATCAAATTCTTGGTCGCTTGAAAAGATCTTGGTCAAGTCCCAAGTTAAATTTTCAGGCAATTCTTCGCGTTTTGGCAACTGCTTTACTTCCATGAAATCCACTCCTTTTTATATCCTTTTGTCTCGGTCTATCAAAATAGATCCTCGTCTAACATCCACATGTTACAGCATCTGATTTTTCTACTAATCTATGTGTCTGCTTCTATCAATTTTAGCACAACTGAAACTTGTTTTACATAGAAAACCGATTCCTGTTCTATTTTTATACTTACTATATTTTCCAAGAGGATAAATGTGTGCATTCATCAAAAAATTGCCGATAGACCCTCTCTTCCTCAATCATAGGGAAAAGCCACTGCATTTTATATTCTTTTACTTGGCAAAACCATGAGCTGAAATCAGGTACTTTCTGTTGTTTTAAGGATTCTTCGTACAACATTCGATAAAGAAAAACCTGTTCTCGTAAATAAAAGAAAAACCGACTGTTTTGATAGATCCACGGTGATAGATACAAAAGGTGCTTGTGACGCAAGTAGCACTGTTCTTGTATGGATACTGTATTTTTTTGTTTGTAAATCAGCTGGCGCGCCAGCCACTTCTTCCCATCCTCGCTTAACCTTTCTGTTTTCTTCATCTGATTTATTTTGATCTCATTATTAGTAAATATTTTTTTAAGATCATTACCAGAAAAAGTCCAGCAGCTACTGAAAAAAGAAATGTGACCTGATACAGTCTCTGTAATATGATGATATAAATAAAGTTTTTGGTTCTTAAGGTCAGCTTTCCAGCAATGTACCCCCCTTTTTCTATTATAATAGCAGCAACTTTTTTCTATCAATGAAAATTGCCGCTGTCCAAGAAAAGAATGACCAAGTATCCACCATACTTGATAACCGTTGTTCAAATAACTTTTGGTTCTTTCAACAAATCTCTGATGAGACAATCTAGAACATTGGATTTCTAATGCTAGATTAGCCAATAAAATATCTGGTCTCTGCCTCAATCTTGGCAAATAGGCTTCCAAAAATGCAGGTTCTGCTGACTGTCCCAGCCAATCCATGAAATATTCCTTTAACTGCAAGTGTTCTTCTGATTCCCCCTCACTAAAAACCGAACAGTTGTCGGTTTTTCGATGGGCAAAATGAGCACATTTTTTCTTTCCCCTTTTCAAAACCACTCTTTTCCGACAACTACGACAATAATACGTTTTCTCTTTTTCTGCATATTTAGCAGAACAGCATTCATGATATTCATTCATCGCAAGCAGCATTTTTCTCCCTCTGAACTTATTTACGTCTAACAATTTATTTACACGAAAAAGAGCCATATCGATATATGATCGATATGGCTCTTACTATAATGATGATTTATACAAAATAAAATTTCGTACGCTCGATAGCATTACGCGCCATCAGACACTTTCCATATTCATTCAATGTTTCTGGTGTACGATCGCTCTTTTCTGCAAACTCCAAAATTCGAGCAATCTGATTCTCTACATCCGCTTGGTTGAGATTCTCCATCCAGAAATGAACGACTAGGTAATAACGCTCTTCGAATAAGTACAAATCAGTCCAAGCAGACTCTAGTTCAACATCTGTTGCCAGCTGGATCACTTGCTCAAAATCTTCAAAAGCAAAAATTGCTTGTCTTTCCTGTTCTTCTAGGACGCTTCCAGATAATTCTTCTTCCGGATCGCTACCAATAATTTGCTGACGGAGAAATTCGCTCACGTCTTCTGAATCCACAGCAGAATCTTCTGATTGAGAAACTTCTTCATCTGGCAGGTTTTTACTGATAAACAGTTCTAATCCGTCTCCTTTTGGCAAAACTTGGAAAGTGACAGCTTCGCTTCCTCGGAACTCCTCTTCGATATCAACTTCTTCCAGAATACTATAAAAGAAATTTTCGATTTCTTTGTGATTGCCAAGTAAATCCAAAAATGAAACGCCCCGTTCTTCTAAATCTTCATGACCTATCAGTACACGGATCGTATTTTCATTGATATGTTCCATTTCCATTTTGCTACACCTCACTTTGCCGCAATGTTCAATATAGATTCATTGTAGCGAAATCAGCTTAAATGTAAAGAAAAAAAATCCCGCTGTTAAGTGAATTTAATAAAACCAGCAGATTTTTCCAATAGTTCAAGCTATCTTATTTAACTATAACATTTTTGGGAGATGAATACTATATAGCCGACTTTTTAGCTAATCAATCACTTCTGTTTTTCATACCATGATCACTCTCACACCCTTTTTTGTGCCCACAATAAAGAACGCTATTTATAAAAACAAAAAAACTTGGAAAAACTATCCTCGTAATAGTTTTTCCAAGTTTCATTTTATCTTCTATAATCCAGCCATCAATTGTGCTTGACGCAATTCTAATTGTCGTACATCGCGCGGCAGGAATCGACGAATCTCGTCTTCATTAAAACCAACTTGTAGACGTTTATCATCAATCATGATTGGACGGCGAAGCAATCCAGGATTGTTTTGCACAAGTTCCAATAGTTCTTGTAACGGCAGATCATCTAAATCCATGTTCAGTTTTTGGAATACTTTGGAACGTGTCGAGATGATTTCTTCTGTTCCGTCTTCTGTCATTTGTAAAATCGCTTTTAATTCAGAACTGTTCAATGGTTCTGAAAAAATATTACGTTCAACAAATGGAATCTGATGTTCTTGCAACCACGCACGAGCCTTTCTGCAGGAAGTACAACTTGGAGAAGTATATAATGTTAACAACGTGCACCACTCCTTTTCGTGATAAGAATCACTTTTTTGTAACAGAAGATCATAATAATCTCCCATCTGTTTCTATTATACATAATCAACTTTTAAATAGCTACCTTTTTTTCATAATTTTTTTAAAAAAATGAAAGTTATCTAAGGTTAATATACAGTAAAACCAGCGTTCTTGCTTTTTTCATCATTTAAAAATTAGTGTTTTCAAATCTAATTCAAATTTTAGAAGACAATGAAACAGCAAACAAAACTGTACTATTATTTTATCTAAAAACACAGATGAAACCGATTTCTTAAGATTTTTTATGTTTTTTATTTCTTTGATAGTAATGTTTCTTGTCATTTTAGATAATATTGTTCTTTATTATAACGCTTATTTTCTCTGTTATATAAGCGCAATATTTTAAAGCAATGATTACTAGATAAAATTTACTATAAACAAATAAACTAAATAACGTTATTTTATGTTTGAATAGTTATACTGAGACTGTATTAAAAAAATAAACCTTTCGAAAATTCCTCAGAGATTGCATTAAAATAAACCAACCGAGTTACACAATAATGATTAATTTGTTCATCAAACCTATTGACGTGTTTCATGATTTTTAGTGAAAAAAACTGAAATATAAAAACCTTATTCTGTCAAGGAAACAGAAATATAGTAAGAAAAACCTTTATTTATCAGCTTTTTTAGATGATTTTTTCTGTTACAATAGTCAAGGATTTGTGAAAAAATCAATGAAAACCGAAAGGCGTGTAAAATTTTGATTAAATCAGTTGTGTTTGATGTTGATGATACAATGTATGATCAGCAGCAGCCATTTCGAAATGCGGTAAAAAGAGTCGTGCCGCTTGTTTCAGATGAAGATATGCATCCACTATATATCCGATTCCGTCATCATAGTGATGAAAACTTTCCAAAAGTAATGGCAGGAGAGTGGACGCTAGAATATATGCGAGCACATCGAATCAGCCAATCACTAAAAGATTTAGACTACCCTCACATCACAGAAGAAGAAGGTCTCCTATTTCAAAAAATTTACGAGGAAGAACTTGATAATATCTGTTTGCATGAGGAGGTCAAAAAAACACTTGACTTCTTGAAGGAAAAAAATGTCCCATTAGGAATTATCACAAATGGACCGACTGACCATCAGACAAAAAAATTAAAACAACTTCAATTGAACAATTGGATTCCTTCCCACAACATGCTGGTTTCTCAAGCAACAGGTTTCCAAAAGCCAGAAAAAGAGATTTTTCAGCTTGCTGAGAAAGAATTTCATATGCTTCCAGGAGAGACTCTATATGTTGGCGACAATTATGACAATGATGTTTTAGGTGCAAAAAGTGCCGACTGGCAAGCACTTTGGTTCAACCATCGAGAACGCAAAATCGACCAGACCCCTATTTGCGATATCGAAATTTCTTCTTTTGATCAGCTGTTAGAAACAATGAAGACAATCTTTGCTTAACGCCTATAAATAAAAACAAAAAATAATAGCAAGGAAATCGGGATAAAACAGAAACCCAACTTCCTTGCTATTTCTTAAATCAACTAAACACCTGCTTTTTTCGAAAGATCTTCTTATCCATTACTGAACGATTGTTTCGAATCTCTTACTTCTCAATCTCTCCTACACTTAAGATCATGCGGATATCTTCTTCAGTCAGTTTTGTCAGCTGTTCTTCATTTCCTTGGATCACTTTTTGGAACAGTTCGCGTTTTTCTTGTTGGAGCGAATCCATTCGTTCTTCAATCGTTCCTTCAGAAATCATACGCCACACTTCTACCACATTTTTCTGTCCGATTCGATGCGCACGACCAGCAGCTTGTTCTTCAATTGCAGGGTTCCACCAAAGGTCATACAAGATGACCGTATCTGCTCCTGTCAAATTCAGTCCCGTTCCCCCAGCCTTTAAAGAAATCAGGAAAACATCTTTTTCGCCTGCATTAAATGCATCTACCATACTTAATCGATCTTGCGGTTTTGTACTGCCTCTTAAATAAAATGTTGAGATTCCCAGCTCGGCTAACTCTTCTTGTAAGATAGTAAGCATACCTGTAAATTGAGAAAACAGCAGAACTCTGCGTTTGTTCTCTTTGGCAGCGACTAATAGATCTTTTACTTGTTCGAGTTTGCCAGAACCGCCTTGGTAATCTTCAATAAACAGACGAGGATCGCAACAAATTTGACGCAACCTTGTCAGACCTGCTAGTATCCCGATCCGGTTTTTCTTGAATGCTTCAGAATCCATTGACGAGATTTCTTCACGCATTTGACGCAAGTAAGCTAAATAAACGGTCTTTTGTTCTTCTGTCAGTGCAGAATATAGATTCATTTCTGTTTTTTCTGGTAAGTCTTTCAACACAGTTTGTTTATCTCGCCGTAAAATGAACGGTCGGATCATTTGCGCAATTTCTTCTGCGGCAAGTTCTCTGAATTTTGTTTTGGTTGGGAAAAATCCTGGCATGATTGTTGCAAACAATGACCACAATTCTTCTAAATTATTTTCGATTGGTGTCCCACTTAATGCAAATCGCTGAGGCACAGCTAATTCTCTCAATGCTTGAGCAGTTTTCGTACTACTATTTTTGACCATTTGCGCCTCATCAAGGATCAAATAATCAATTTTTTGTGACTGGTAATCAGCTAAATCCTGTCTCAAACTGGCATAAGAGGTCACTCGAATATCTGTGTCTTTAGCCAGCAATTCTTCCCGTTCTTTTTTATTCCCATTGATTACTTGGATATTCAAAGAAGGAGCGAATTTTTTTACCTCTGCCTGCCAGTTGTAGATTAAGCTGGCCGGCGCTACGATCAAAGCAGAAAAGCTTTCCCGTTCTTCTTTTTCCGAAAGTAAAAAGGCAATCGTCTGCAGTGTTTTCCCAAGTCCCATTTCATCGGCTAAGATACCGCCAAACTGATAATGGCCTAACATCTTCAACCATCGGAACCCTTGCTTCTGATACTCTCTCATCTTTGCATTCAATCCTTTGGGAAGTTGCGCCTGATACCCTTCTGGATGAATGAGATCTTGGACCATCGTTTGAAACGATTCGCTAAAAGTAGCATTGCTTTTTTCCAATTGATTTTGAATGATCAGTCCTTGATTCTTAGGTACATGGATCGTCCCTTCTTCTGAACGTATTGACTCCCGTAATTGTTGCAATACTTGGCTTGTTTGTTGGAATTCCTCTGAATCAAAAGAAAGAACCTGTCCATTTTCCAATGTATAAAAAGCATCATTTCGCAACAAGCTTTGCAGTACATGATCAATCTCTTGCTCTTCTATCCCCGATACGTCGAACCGAATATCAAGCCATGAACCAGTCTCGGTTACTTCGATTTGCGGTTGATGTTTATGCGCATCTAAATACAACTCCCGCAACTTTCTGCCAAGTCTGACTTCACCAAACTGACGGAAGACAGATAGTTCTGTACGGAAAAAGGCATATAGTTCCTCCCCGCTTGGCAATGGACGCTCATAGCCAGTTTCATTTTTCTGGTAGCGATACATCCTGAATAAATCAAGGACTCGTTTTTCTTCAGCTCTGTCACGCAGCACCTGAAAGTCCTGATTGGCCGAGACCTCATGTTTTGGATCGGTCGAATAGATGACTTCGCCATAGACGAAATCGACTCGAGCTTGGATTTTTCCTTTGGCTTTTCGAAAAAAGAAAATAAATTCGACTGGAATATCTGCTACTTCCTTTTCTACTTCAGAGGCAACCACTACGTCTCCGATCTCCGAAAGAAGAGGAATGATTTCTTTAAACAAGGCCGGTAGTTCTTTTTTCTTGAATACTACTTCTGGTTTCTCCAATCGGCGAATCAATTGTTTCCAAGTTTGATAAACTGTTTGTTGATGCTTCGTTAGAGAATAGAATACTCCCTGGATAAGCCCCCACTGATAATGCATAAAGAAAAAATCAAAATCATTCAATGCTTGCAATAAATAGTCTTCTCCCTGTTTTTCCACTTTGAATGATAAAGGCTTGTTTTGATCGGAAAATTGGATTCCTTGATCGTTTTGTTCATTTATCTGCAGATGCAAACGTGTCGTCTGATTCATCTGTTCTAGCAGGAAGCGGGCTTGTTCTACTGGGAGAAGCAGGTATCTTTTGTCTAGTTTCCCTTTGACTTGCAAGCCATTCGTGCCTAATAATTGATGCGTTTGGGCACTTCCTGCAAGATGAGCGAGTATTTTTTGATCTTCTTTTTGAAAAGCCCGTTTATCTAGACGAAACTGATACTGCTTATTGACTGTGTAGGTTTCTTTTTCTGTGTAAGCCTGTAAAAAATCATAGATGTTTTTTACGATATATGTTTTTTTCGGCGATGCCAAAGAACCGATACGTAAGTAAAGCGCCAAAATAGAAAGCTCTGGATGATACTGATTTGTCTCAATCGTTTCTACTTGGTATTCAATAATCAAGGGTTGCACCGCTTGAGGATTTTTTTGTATTTTTAGACGAGAAAAACCTTTTGCAATGATTTCTCCTTCACTTGTTGTTTTTACCGGTTCTAACATCGGCTGGTCTTTTTTCATGATACGAGATAGATTTTTCGACCGTAAGTAAAGTTCCACAGCAACTGTATGCTTACAATATTTATGTTCCTCCCAATATGGACATTGGCAGTAATCTATCTCTTTTGCTGTCCCATCCAAATCAACCATATACAATTCACTGCCCAAGACTTCTGCATGCCACACGTTTTCTTCTTGGTCAGGGACAACCGATAACACTCGGCCTTCTTGCAAGTATTGACGCCCACGTGCAATGACTTTTTCCGGAATACTCCATTTCATAGTTACCAATCTCCCTTTTTATCCAAGTTGATAGCGTATTTTGCTTTGTCCGCTACCTTCTGTATCAATTCTTATTTGCTGTAATACTCGTTCTTTCAATTCTCTTACATGGCTAATGATCCCGATCATTCTTCCTTCACTTTCAATCGTTTCTAAAGCTTCCATCGCCATTTCCAAAGCTTCTTCATCTAATGACCCAAAACCTTCATCAATAAACAATGCATCGATTGCTACCCCACCAGCTTGTGTCTGAATCACATCCGCAAGGGCTAATGCTAAAGAAAGTGCTGCAATAAAACTTTCACCGCCAGACAGCGTATGCGCGCTTCGAGACATGCCTGCCTGATCATCATAGATATTGATTTCTAATCCGGTTTTCCCTCGATAACTGCCGATCGTATCCGCTAGTTCAAACTGATAACGATTTTTCGTTAAACGTTGGAGATGATCATTTGCTACTTGTAACACTTCTTGTAGATAAACTTGAAGCACATACCGTTCTAAACTAGTCTTCTTAGGATTTTCTCCGTTGAATGTTTGCGAAAGCTGCTGTAATTGCGTAAGTTCATCTAATTGCGTCTGGCTTGTGTGATAAATCGAAAGACATTCATCGTAGATTTTCTGGTTATTGATTTTTTGTTCTTGTAAACTGTATATCTTTTCTTGCTTTGTTTCGATCATCTCTCTTATCTCTTCCAATTGCTGGCTGATCTCTTTTGTATCTGGAACTATCTCCGTCAGCTGGATATTTTCTAATTGACGTAGTCGGTCAGCTGTCACTAATTGTGCTTCATGATAAGTAGTGATTATGCGCTGGTTCTCTTCGTATTGTGCTTGCTGTTGTGCGAATGCACAGACTTCCTCAGTTGTTGAAAAATACGATTGGCTTTCCAGCTTTTCAGCTATTCTTTGCTGTTCTTTTTCTATTTTTTCATCTATTTTTTCTATTTGTTCCTGTTGAAGATCAAGTTGTGTCCGAAGCATATGCAGATCTTGCAACAATTGCATTCCTGCTTTCTGCTCAGCAGCGAGTTGGTTTGAGTCTTCTTCTAACTGTTTTTCAAGTTGTCGTATCTCTTCTTCTAAACAGTTGCTATCCGTATCTTGTAATTGTTTTTCTAAACTTTTGATTTCGCCTTGCAGTTGTTGAAGCTGATTATTTTTTGCTGTCTGTTGCTGCTTGTAGTCAGCTAATTGCTGCTCAAGCTTTTCTACTTGTTGGCTTATTTCTTCCAGCTCTGCTCTTGCATTGGCTATCTTGCTTTTTCGTTTATCTAAAGATTGTTCGATTACTGTAAGAGCAATTGTTGTTTTTTGTTCTGTTATCGCAGGAAATGCCTGTTGCAAAGCCTGTCGTAAGTGTTTTTCTTGTCCAGCTAGTTGTATATTCGTTTCCATGATTTTTTGTTCTAAATCAGATAATTGCTGTTGAAGATTATTTTCATATGCTTCATTTTTGGCAATGATTTGCTGGGTTCTTTCTACAGCTGACTCAGCTTCTGCCAGTTGTTGCTCTACTTTCAAGATATCTTCTTTATTTGGCTGTTCATGTTTTGATTGTTGTACGGGATGTTCTGTCGACCCACAAACCAGACATGGTTCCCCCGGACGCAAAAAAAGCTGAAGACGAGCAATTTGCTGCTTTGCCCATTGGCTTTTCAGCTGTTCTGCTTGTTCTATCTGTTGTTTCAATCGCTGATTATTTTTTGTTGTTTCTTCGGCTGCTTTTTTGAGCTCTTCTCTTATCTGTTTGAGTGATTCGATGCTTTTTGTTTTTTGTTGTTCTATTTCCTGCTGTTTTTCATCTAGATGTTTTAACTGTCCAAAAGCAAGACGATCTTCCTGCAGTTTTTCCTGATCCAATAAGATTTCTTGAAGAATTCGAGTTCTTTCCTGATAAATAGCCTGTTTTTGATGTAGCTTTTCGGCGTTCGTTTCTTCTTTATCTAATGAATGTTTTAATTGTCCTGCTTCTTGTTTTTTACTACGCAAGGCTTCGACAATCGGTACCATCATCTGTTTGTTTTGCAATTGTTGAGCAGCTTCTTTGATTTTTGTTTGCCGATGTATGCGGTCTGTTTCATTTTTTTGCCACTCTTCATAATGCTGCGTAGTCATCGCTAGTTTCTTTATTTGTTCACTGCTTTTTTGTGACAGTTCTATTTTTTCAGCTTTTATTTCTTTCAGGTGCTGGAGTGGTTCAATTAAACGTTGTGTAAATTCATAATACCCAATCCATCGTTTCTTTTCCTCTATTTCGTCTTTTTGAGCGGCTAATTTCTTTTGCTTATTTAGTAATGTCGCTTTTTCTTCATAGCTTTTTTTCAAGGTTTCAAAACGATAGTAGGAATTTTCTAATTGTTTCTGTTTCTCCTGATAGTCTGCTAAAACTTCTTTTTCTTCAGTGATTTGTTTTTCTAGTATGGCCTGATGGTTTGTCCATTGGGAAAGAACGGCTTCAAACCCTGCTGCTGCTTCTTCTTCTTTGACTAAAACAAATCTTTTTTGCAGAAGATGAAGTTCTTGCTCTAAATGATCTAGTTTTTGTTGCTGTTGCTTTGCTTTTTCCTTTAATCGCTCATTAAACTGTTGGAAAAGCTGAGTACCGAACAAATGACGTAAAACAGTCTCTTTCTCACTGCTTGATGAAACCAAAAAATTACGGAATTCTCCTTGGGGCAGTAAAACGATTTGGGAAAACTGTTTCGCATCGAGATTCATCAGTTCTCTGATCAACTGGTCTGCTTCTGTACGTTTTGTGATTTGTTTTATTTCTTTTCCTTTCCCATCAAAAATGGTCAACGTTACTTTAGCTGCCTGTTTTTTTGTTCCGTTTCCTTTTCGTTTCGCTAAAACTTGTTCTGGTTTTCGTTCGATTTCATAGTTCATCTGCTGATGTTCAAAAGAAAAAGTCACGCTTGTTTCTTCTTCTGGTGTAGCAAACAAGGAACGCATCTCTTTTCCAGAACGAAGTCTTCCGGAAGTTTCACCAAAAAGTGCGAAAGTGATCCCATCAAAAATCGTCGTTTTTCCTGCTCCAGTCTTCCCGCTGATCAAAAAAAGCGGTGCTTCTGTCAATCGTGAAAAATCAACGGTCTCATTGATAAAAGGACCAAAATTTTTAAGTTTTAATTTTTTCGGTTTCATTCTTGATCATTCCATTTCCATGATTTCTTGCAACGTTTCTCCGAGCCATTTTTCTTGGTTTGCCGTTAGCTGTTCTTCCGTCATTTCACTAAAAAATGCTTCTGCTAATTTTTGAGGATCTTTCATTTCTAGTACTTTTCGTTTGCGCTTTGTTTGTTCTGCTCGGCCGTTTGCCCGTTCAATCCCCAAAATACGAGGATATATTTGCCGAAGCTGGTTCATCATATTCGGGATAATCGTTCTGTCCGTGAGATAGATATGGATATAATTTTCCCGATTGATGGACTGATAGAAGGCAGGATCCAACAATTCTTTAAAACTTGCTGTTATTTCTTCAATATCATGCAGTGGTTCGATCTCCCTAAAATTCAACTCTAGGTCTGTTGCCAGATCAACGATCCATACGCCTTTTTTCTGGTTGATCTCAGATAGAGAAAATTTCAACGGCGAGCCACTGTAGCGAGCATTATCTTGCCTTAAAGCAGCTTGATTATGCAAATGTCCTAGTGCTACATAATCAAATGGTGCAAGCAGTTCGCCTGGGATCGAATCCAGACCCCCTACTTCGATTTTCGTTTCCGAATCAGATTTTACACTTCCCATTACAAAAAAATGGCTAATCAGTACGTGTTTTTTCCCTGAATCGAACAGCTCTTCCATTTTATCTATCACTTTTGCTACCGCTTGCTGGATCGTGCGGATACTGTCATCTTCAAAATATAATCTGGCTGCAATTGGTTCAAAGTAAGGAAGAAAGAAAAATTGTATGTTGTTAAACTCGACTGGTTCGAAAGCTTCTGCTAGCTGCGTTCGCAAAAAATAGTTCGAATAACTGAACCATGGCGTACCAGCTGAAAGTCGCGTACTGCTATCGTGATTTCCTGATATAGCAAAAATTGGGATTCTTTCCTTTAAATTCCAATCAACTATCAATTCATTGTATAATGCTACGGCATCGACAGCCGGCACACTCCTATCATATAAGTCTCCTGCAATCACGATTGCCTCTACTTTTTCTTCTTTCGCGATATTCAGTATAGAAGATAATACATGACGTTGGTCTTCAATCAAGTCATAACCTTGTAGTTTTTTTCCGATATGCCAATCGGCTGTATGTAAAAAACGCATCCAATCACCCCAAAAAATGTCCTTCTAATCATTATAACACTTTGATCTATTACATGACACCCGTCTTCTATTTTGCACGTTGGAAAGCAAAAAGAGGGCAGACTTGACGTCTCTCCCTCGTTTTTCATCGAAAAGTCTGAACAGAACAGGAGATTCAAAAAGACCGCCCACTCCTAAACTTATCACTTTATTTTTTTTTGATTTCATATTTGAAATCTGGGTTCACTTCTTTGTCCAATTTATCAAAAGCCGCTTGTGTTCGTCGTTCGATCTCCGCCATTCCTTCTTTATCCGTTTTCTTGATATCTGATAGGTCGATTGGTTCACCGAAACGCACTGTCACTCTCTTACGCTTGAACAAATCCCCAAGTGTCAGCGGACCTTGGTATACGGCTGGCACGATTTTCGCTTTAGACATTCTGGAAATCAACGCCATCCCGCCTTTAAGTTCTGTAGCATGCCTTGTCCCACTGGGGAACATGATTAAACTCAAATTTGTCGATTTTAAAATCTTTACAGGTGTTTTAATGACACTTGGTCCTGGATTCTCTCTTTTAACTGGAAAAGCATTGGATCGAGTTAATATAAATCGCAGAACCGGATTTTTGAACAGTTCTTCTTTTGCCATAAAGCTGAATTCCTTCGGTGCTGCAGCTACCGCTAGATATAATGGGTCCCACCAAGTACGATGGGGGGCAACTAGTATGTAATTCTCATCTTGCGGTAATACTTCTTTATTCTCATAACGGGCATTTCCATTGACTAAAGCTAATAGTACTCGAACTACCCCTCGCATAAATCGATAAAACATAGTCTCTTCCTTTCCCTTCTTATGGTCATAGTATGCATAAAAAACAGAGGTTTGACAAGCCACCTTGGTTCTTTTTAATAAAAATAGTATAATACAAACGACTATTTTTTTCATTTTGGAGGGAATCCATGCTTCACGAAGACGAACGAATCGACCAATTATACGCAGAAGATATCAAAATTATCCAAAGTTCCCAAGTATTTTCTTTTTCTTTAGATGCTGTGCTACTTGCTCATTTCTCTCGTGTGCCTAAAAAAGGACAGATTGTTGACCTTTGCGCAGGTAATGGTGCAGTTGGCCTGTTTTTAAGCAAACGAACTCAAGCAGCTATTGATGCTATCGAACTTCAGCCTCGCCTAGCAGACATGGCAAGACGCAGCATCGCGCTGAACCATCTAGATGAACAGATGACAGTCCACACCATCGATCTGAAAGACAGCTTATCCGTCGTTCGGCATAATTCTTGTGACTTAGTCGTCTGCAATCCACCTTATTTCAAAGGGCTGCCAACAAATAAAACGAACCCTAATAAACACCTAGCAATCGCCCGTCATGAAATCCATACAACATTAGAAGAAGTGATCGACAATTCAAGTAAGTTACTAAAAACAAATGGGCGTTTCGCTATGGTCCATCGACCTGAACGATTCTTAGAGATCATCCAAATTATGCAAAATCATCGGATTGCACCTAAACGGATCCAATTTGTTTACCCAAAAGCTGGAAAAGAGGCAAATATTTTGTTAGTTGAAGGAATCAAAGATGGTAAATTAGATGGATTCAAAGTCGCTCCGCCATTGATCACTTACGATGCAGACGGGGAATACACAGCAGAGATTCGTGAGATGCTCTATGGCAAATAAACATTATTTTTACGTATTATTCTGTAAAGATCAGACATTTTACGGTGGGTACACAACAGACCTTTCTAGGAGACTAGGGGAACATAACAATGGTACTGGCGCTAAATATACACGTCTTCAAAAAAGAAGACCTGTTAAGATGATCCATGCAGAAGTATTTTCTTCAAGAAGCGAAGCAACAAAAGCAGAAGCTGCATTCAAAAAACTCACCCGAAAACAAAAAGAACATTATTTGAAGACACACTCAACCGTTTTGCTTCCTGAAAATAGATGACTGTTAAAAACACGATAAAAAAACTTCAGGCAAAAACAACTGTTTTTGCCTGAAGTTTTTTGTAGCTATTATTCTGATACGTTTGTCTCGCTGCTGTTCGTACTTGAACTTCCTCCTAGCAAGGCTTCGCTGACTAAGTGAATGTAATGTGTCATCCCTTCAGGATTTGGATGGACTTGATCATCATAAAACCAGTCACTGTGGTCATTACTGTAGCTATACCAATCAATCAGCGTCATATTGTCGTATTTTTTCGTCATCTGTTCAAGCATCGCATTCACGTCATTTTGCCAACGTTTCGTCGGTACTCGGACATTGACCCAGTATACTTTTCGATCACCGATTGCATCCATCACGCTATCAAACTGAGCTTCAGAGAATGAGCCATTCGTTCCTAATCCAATTAGAATAGTGTCTTTCAATAAATCTTGTTCCTTTAATTTTTCAATATACGGTACACTGGCGTATAATTGTCGCCCCACATCGCCATCTACCACTACTTTTGGATAAAGCTCTTGTAGATCAGTTGCAGCATCTAGCATAACTGAATCACCAAATGCCGTTAGCTCTAATTTTTGTGCCTTGTTTCCTTGGGCCTTAGACAACTCATACTTATCAAGAACCGCTTGGTCAACTGAACTAGTGGTATTTTCTGAATTGTTTCTGGTTTCTTCTGCTAATTTTTTACTTTCAGCGATCTTTGCCTGCAATTGTTTTTGATCGGCCGTTACAGCATTTTTCGGTGCCGTAACGAAACCAACGAATGCAATTGCTACAAGTAATGTGCCTGGAACGACCCATGGTTTGCTCTTACTGATGATCGGTTTGCTGAACCATCCTTTCATCACTTGGAATGTACGACCATAGTCAAAACGTGCTAGCGGACGTTCCACATATCGATAAGAAAGTTCACTGATGATTAAAATCAATGTAATTTCCACTAAAGTATGGAACAGAACATGATCAGCAATATCAGTCACTTTTGCTTCATAAAAAATCATAACTGGAAACTGATACAGATAAATCCCGTAGCTTCGTTTGCCAATCCAAGTAAATACTGGATTTGTCAGCCAACGATTCAAGCTTGCTCCAGGATGTGCTGTCACTGCAACTAGTACTACGCATAACAGACTCACTAGGAGCATCCCTCCATAATAGATGAAATTGTAATGATCATCTAAAAAGAAGAAGCAAAGAATCAGTGCCAACAGTGAGATTCCTCCAGCGATATTCAGGATACTTTTTGCTTGTTTCGGGATGTTTTTCTTCAAACGAGTACTTGGCCAAACAAAAGCGAGCGCACTTCCCAACCATATAGAAAACAGCCGGGTGTCCGTTCCATAATAAACACGAGTTGGATCGCCCCCTGGTGTATACAAAATCATCATCAAAATCGCAGAGAGGAAAGATGTACCTAACACGGTATAAAAGATCCATTTTCTTTTACGAACAAATACCATCAACAATACAAACAAGATTGGCCAAACCAAATAGTTTTGACCTTCTACCGCTAAAGACCAGATATGCGTAAACGGTGATTCATTAGCAAATCGGTTGAAATAAGATAAACCGTTATTGATTTGCCACCAATTGTTGACATACAGTAAGCTGCTGACGACAACTCCTCGAAGATTATTCAACAATCCTCGCTGGAACAAGGTGATATAAGCCGAAGCTGTAACAAGCATAAAAACGAGTGCCGGATAGAGTCTCTTCATTCTTCTGACATAAAATTGCCAAATATTGATTTTTCCATTTTGTTCCCATTCCTGCCTTAGCAGATCCGTGATCAGATAACCAGATACGACGAAAAAAATCGGAACGCCCAAATAGCCGCCTTTCATATTAGTTGGCAGAAGGTGATAGAAGATAACACCAACCACAGCTAATGAACGGAGCCCATCAAACCCAGTGATGTAGCGGCTGTTTTTTAACCTTTTTTGTTTTTCCATTCAATATTCCAACTTTTCATAAACTTTTTTCATTCGTAATATACGGGTATTAAGTGAAAATAGCAAGTAGAATCGTGTCCTTTCTCTACTATTTTTTTCTATCATCCCATAAATTTTAAAAAATAAACATGCTTTTTTTCAACTTTAAGAAAATTTCAAATAAAAAAGTAATTTCTATTTGCTGATCCGTCCTTTGGTAGAAAAAAACTGCAGACAAACGAATGTCTGTCTACAGTAGTATTTCATGAATTTTTGTCAAACTCGATCTAAATGCCATCCTCGTAGAAACGCCCAAGTATCTGGACATTTTCCGCGATACTTACAAAAGCTTGCGGATCAGAAGCTTTCATCGCTTCTCTGAGTAGAGGCAGTTCGTAACGTGTAACGATCGTCATCAATACTGTCTGCTTATCATGTTTATAAGCACCTTCTGCTTCATTGATGATCGTGATTCCTCTACGCATACAGTTTTGAATTTCATTCACTACTTTTTCTGGATGTTTCGTTACGATCATTACCTGCATTTTCTTTTGTTTAGTATAAACGACATCAGTTACTTTTCCACTGACGAAAATAGACAACGTACTGTAAAACATATATTGCCAGCCAAATAGAATCCCAGCAACAAAAACGATCAATGCATTGAAGTAGATCGAGATAGAACCAATCGACTTTCCTGTTTTTTTACGAATCGTGATACTCACGATATCTAGACCACCCGATGATAGGCCATTTCTCAACGCTAGCCCAATCCCTAGTCCCATCACAGCCCCACCAAACAACGCACAAATGATTGGATCGGTAGATAAGACTGTTTCCGGTAAAATATGGATACAAAGGGAGGTCAAAGTGACCGTGATAAAAGTGAAAATTGTAAACTTCTTCCCGATTTTGAACCACGCCAAGACGAACAAAGGTATATTCAGTAAATACAAAGTGGTTGATACCGGCACCTCGAACCCTATGAGTGATTTTGACAAAGTCGTCAAAATCTGAGCCAGGCCAGTAATACCACTTGAATAAATATGTCCTGGTTGATAAAAGAAATTCAATGCGACAGATGCGATCAACGCATAAACGATTGATACCGAAAGTTTGGTCGTGTAATCATGGTAAGCCCAATTTTCGAATGTTTTTTTCATGGAAAAGCCCCGCTTTATATGTTATGGCTTCATTATAAAGTGTTTTTCAATTAAATCAAGGTTGCCAAAAGAAGCAGATTCGACAAATCCTTTTTGCCTTTTTATCGGCTATTCTTCTATATTGGTTACATCAATATTCAATTCGAACAATTGTAAAGGTGAAACCATACTTGGTGCATCACTCATCACATCGGCTGCTTTTCCGTTTTTAGGAAAGGCAATGACTTCACGAATATTGTCTTCCCCTGCTAATAACATTGCAAAACGATCCAATCCTAATGCAATGCCGCCATGTGGAGGGAATCCGTAATCTAAAGCTGTTAGCAAGAAACCAAATTGTTCTTCCATTTGTTCTTTTGTAAAGCCTAAAGTTTTCAACACTTTTTCTTGAAGTTCCCGAGTATGGATCCGGATAGAACCTCCACCTAGTTCATAACCGTTCAAGACGATATCATAAGCTTCTGCATAGACTTTTGCAGGGTCTTCAGCTAGTAATGGGATATCTTCTGCTTTTGGCATCGTGAATGGATGGTGAGCAGAGACATATCGACCTTCTTCTTCTGAAAATTCAAATTGAGGCCAATCAGTTACCCATAAAAAATTGAATTTGGATTCATCGATTAGTCCTAATTCTTTTCCTAAACGTGTTCGGATAGCCCCTAATGCAGCAGCGACGATTTCACTTTTATCTGCGCCAAACATCAGCAAGTCACCTGGTTCTGCATCTGTTGCTTTGATGATTGCTTCTGTTGCTTCTACCATGAATTTAGCAATCGGGCCTTTCAAACCGTCTTCTTCCACTTTCAGCCATGCAAGTCCCTTAGCTCCGAATTGCCCTACATATTGTCCTAACTGATCCATATCTTTTCGTGAGTAGCGATCTGCAGCGCCCTTCGCATTCAATGCTTTCACGACTCCGCCGTTTTCAAGAGCCATTTGGAAGACTTTGAATTCTACTTCTTTGACTGTTTCGCTTAGATCGATCAATTCCATTTCAAAACGTGTATCCGGTTTGTCGCTGCCGTAGCGAGCCATTGCTTCATCATAGGTCATACGGGGAAATGGCAATGCGACTTCGATGCCGCGAACTTCTTTCATTACCTTCGCAATCAATCCCTCTGTGTAGGTTTGGATTTCTTCTGCTGTTAGGAACGTTGTTTCAATATCTACTTGCGTAAATTCAGGCTGACGATCTCCACGTAAATCTTCGTCACGGAAACAACGAACGATTTGATAATAACGGTCGAACCCAGCATTCATCAGCAATTGTTTGAACAGTTGAGGAGATTGCGGCAACGCATAGAAATGTCCAGCATGGACACGTGAAGGAACTAAATAGTCTCTTGCGCCTTCTGGTGTAGATTTTCCTAGGTAAGGTGTTTCAATATCTAGAAAGTCATTATCGTCTAAATAATGACGAATCGCTTTTGTTGTCGCATTTCTCAATTTGATGTTTTTAGTCATTTTGGGACGTCGCAGATCCAAATAACGATATTTCAAACGTATTTCGTCACTGATTGCTTGATCATCTTCAATTTGAAATGGCGGTGTTTTTGCTTGATTCAAAATCACGATTTCACTTGCAATCACTTCAAATTCACCAGTGGCCATTTTAGGATTTACTGCATTTTCACCGCGTCTTCTGACTATCCCAGTTACTTCGATCACGTATTCACTGCGGCATTTATCTGCGATTTCCCATGCTTCTTTGTTGATTTCAGGATTGAAGACGATTTGAACGATTCCTTCGCGATCACGTAGATCGATAAAGATTACTCCCCCAAGGTCTCGTCTTTTTTGTACCCATCCTTTTAATGTAACTGTTTGTTCTAATTGTTGTTCGGAAACTAATCCGCAATAAATCGTTCTTTGTGCCATTTCTTTTTTCCTCCTACTCGAATAAAGTCATTTCATCATAGACTTCATCAAAATGCTCATATATTTCTTCTAATGGAAAACTTTTTTCTTTTCGGCTTGCCATTGCTTTGACATTGATCGTTTGGCTAGCAAGCTCATCTTCACCGATCACCAATACTAATTTGGCATTCGCTTTATCTGCTGTCTTAAATTGTGCTTTTGCTTTACGGTTCATGAAGTCGCGGTCAGCTGAAAAACCGAAGTTTCGAATCGCTTGGACCACTTTCAATGCTTCGATATTTGTTTCGTCTCCGAGTGCGACCACATAAGCATCTAACTCATTAAATGCAGGGATAACTACTTCCTCTGCCTCCATAGTCAAGAGTAATCGCTCGATACCCATTGCAAATCCAAAGCCAGGTGTTGAAGGACCACCCAGTTCTTCCACTAGATTGTCATAACGTCCGCCTGCGCAAATCGTTGCTTGTGCCCCCATTTTCGGTGCGTCACTCATGATTTCAAAAATCGTATGCGTATAGTAATCTAATCCGCGAACCATGTTACTGTCGATTTCATAAGGAACAGCCAATGCATCCAGCATGGAAACAACGGTATCAAAATGTTTTTGAGCAGGTTCGCTTAAATAATCTAAGATAGATGGCGCATCTGCTACAAATTTTTGATCTCGTTTGTCCTTACTATCCAACACACGCAATGGATTTTCGTGAAGACGGCGTTTAGAGTCTTCACTCAACTCTGCTTCAAAAGGTAAAAGATAATCGATTAATGCTTGACGATAGGCTTGACGTGTGTCTTTATCACCCAATGAATTGATGACTAGACGGATTTGCGTGATTCCCAACTGTTTGAAGAAATCGAGTGCCATCACCATGCTCTCCACATCTGTTGCAGGATTCTCTGATCCAAATGCTTCTACTCCGATCTGATGGAATTGACGTAACCGTCCTTTTTGCGGACGTTCGTAGCGAAACATTGGTCCCATATAAAAAGTTTTGAACGGTTTTGCATACTCTGGACCGAACAATTTATGCTCAACAAAAGAACGAACGATTGGCGCTGTACCTTCTGGTCGAAGCGTCACATGACGTTCCCCTTTGTCATAAAAATCATACATTTCTTTTGAAACGATATCCGTCGTATCACCTACACTGCGGGATATCACTTCATAATGTTCAAAAATCGGTGTACGCATTTCATTATACTGATAATCTCTGAACAATAAACGTGCTGTTTCTTCGACAAACTGCCATTTTTCTGATTCGCCTGGCAAAATATCATTTGTTCCTTTTGGTCTTTGGAAACTCATAGTTTTCTCTCCCTTTCTTAGCTATGTAAATAAAAAAATCACCCTTGTTCATCATGAACAAGGGTGAATGAAATTCATACACGGTACCACCTAATTTTGAAAGATTTCTCTTTCCTCTTACGAATAACGCTCGTACGCGGGACGGCTTTTCACTCGTCCATCTCCAGAGTGTCTTTGGGCTAATGAAACTTTGGATCATTTTCAGCCTTGATGATCCTCTCTTGTAAAGTTTCAAAAACTTACTCGCTCTTTCATTGACATTTCGATATTACTTATAACCTACTAAAAACCAATCTCAAAGTCAAGAGTTATCTGACTATTTTCCCTCACAAAAACGTTTTAGTTCAGCTTTTTGTTCTTTTGTTTTAGACTAGATAAAAAAGGAGGAATCAGCTATGGCAGAAATAAGAATCGGACATTCACAAGTCTACGCAGAACAGCTTGGACTAGGAGCAAATGCCGTTGGGGGACACAATCTTTTTGACGGTTTGGAAGACGAAACAGGAAAACAAGTGGTTCGTACAGCTTTGAATAGCGGAATCAATTTGATCGATACCGCCTATGCTTATGGAAACGGCCGTTCTGAAGAACTGATCGGTGAGGTATTGAAGGAAAAAGAATATGATCGTTCACGTATCGTCATTGCTACAAAAGCTGCTCATGTGCCAAATAAAGGACGAACATTTGACAATTCACCCGAGTTTCTCAAACAATCGGTGGAAGACGCACTGAAACGTCTGCAAACTGATTACATTGACATTTTTTATATCCACTTTCCGGATAAAAGCACACCAAAAAATGAAGCAGTTGCTGCATTGCACGAATTGAAAGAAGCAGGAAAAATCCGAGCAGTTGGTGTATCGAACTTCACGTTAGAACAATTGAAAGAAGCGAATACAGATGGATATGTCGATGTAGTAGAAGATAAATACAGTTTGATCCATCGGCAGGCTGAAAAAGAATTATTTCCTTATCTTGAAAAAAACAAAATCAGCTTTGTCCCCTATTTTCCTCTTGCTTCCGGTTTACTGACAGGAAAATATGAACGTGGTCAGGAAAAACAATTCAGCGAAGGAGATCCTCGAAAAAGCAATCCGGATTTTCAAGGAGAACGTTTCAAAGAAATTTTAGCCGCTGTCGACATACTTCGCCCCATTGCTAAAAGATACCAAGCTACCCCTGCGCAACTTGTTCTAGCCTGGTATATGAAGAATCCGAGAGTGTCTGTAGTCATACCCGGAGCTAAACGTCCAGAGCAAGTCTCTGACAATGTCCAAGCTTTAGATTTGCATTTATCCAGTGAGGATTATCAAACCATTGATGAAGCATTTCACAGATTTTGAGCAATTGACCTTATCCACTTATAGTAGTATGAAAAAAGGAAGATCAAACAGTGCTGATCTTCCTTTTTTCGATAAGTTTATACTAATCTAATTCTTATAAAGTAGCGCTCGGCTGTTTGGATAAGTCGGAAACTGATTGAATGGGATCGTCCAGTCTTGTTCAGGTACAGAGAATTCAAACTTGTTTACTAACTGATCGGAAAACACACGTAGGCTGTGGAGAGTGATCCATTCTCCTGCGCAGCGATGCATTTGTCGAAAATCTCCTCCACCTTGTGCAATCATCTCATATTCTTCTTTATATGAAATATCTTTTGCTTTTCCTAAATATCGTTTGATCATAAAGGAATCTGGTGCTTCAATCGTTCGTTCATCATGATCTGTTCCATATAAATCTAGAATGACCCAACTATCTTCTGGTATACGATAACCATCGACTTCTACTTCTTTCAGAGAAATCGCAGGTAACATCGGAAAGAACGGATAATAGCGTCTCATTTCTTGAATGAACGGATCTTGCAACGTAGAAAAGTCGTTTTTCAATTGTTGGTACAAATCAGGTCTGCTGAAAAGCGCGTGTCCCATCAACGCCGCCCATACAGTCAAAGCAACTGTCGGACGGATGATATTCAATAATTCAACAGCTGCTACTTCCAGAGGCAAAAGCTGTCCGTCTAGATCTGTGGCATTGGCAAATGCATACAATGCCACATTTTCTTTTCCAGCCACAGGATTTTTCCGAGCTTCCTCAATCAAACTTTGCGCCCATTTCTCTGATTTCTTGCGATTTTCGACACCTTTTATGTGATCAATCGGAGAAGTAAACGTTCCGCTGATCATGGAGATTTGATATTCTGCTAATTTTTCGACTTCATCCTTAGAAAGCAAAGATAAATTGATACCTGCCCACTCACAAATCGATGTAAAGAAAACCATCTTGCTTAAATCAAATAATTCAAATTGACCATGCTGTGTTTCAAGTGCTTGCGTCAGGTTCTTATCTAAGATACGATGATAATCTTCCATTCTTTCGGGGGTCATCAGATCCATAAAAATATTTTTCCGATGATGATGGGCAGCTCCATCCAAAGTCTGTACTCCACCTTGACCAAAAAGTGTCTTCAACACTAATTTTGGCATAGCACCTTTTCGTTTGAAATTTCTTGGGTCATAAAATATTTTTGCCGCTGACGATCCGTAGATCACAATAGCTTCTTTATTGAAAATCTTTGCTTTGACAACGGGAGCGTCTGCTTCATGACGTAACTCCTCCAACATGTTGTATCCCTTTTGATACAATCTTTTTAGATCCGTGATTTTGACATCTACTACTGGTACTTCTTTCATCTTCAGCAACCTCCTAAAAATAACTTGTATAATTTAAGCTTAACTTTTTTTCTGACTGCTGACAAAAGAAGCGCTTTTTGTAGACGAGAAAAAAGTCGCTTAAGTTAGAGTTTTTCAGTCTAACTTAAACGACTTGATTTATATTTCTTATTGATGAAAACTAACTGACTTTATTTGTTTTTAGAATCAATAATAATCGTTACAGGTCCATCATTGACGAGAGAAATCGACATATCTGCTCCGAATTGTCCGGTAGCGACTGTGATGCCGCGACTTCTGATTCCTTCATTGAACGATTCGTATAAAGGAATAGCTATTTCTGGTCGTGCGGCTTCCACAAAACTTGGTCGATTTCCTTTTTTCGTATCCGCAAATAGTGTGAATTGAGAGACACTTAAAATTTGTCCTCCTACGTCTTCTACACTAATATTCATTTTTCCTTGATCATCTTCAAAAATACGCATTTGTGCGATTTTTTTTACTAGATATTCCACATCTTTTGGCGTATCTGTTTCATGGATACCTAATAAAACGAGTAGGCCACAGCCAATTTTTCCAATCTCTTGCTGATCAACTGACACTGCCGCTTGACTCACCCGTTGAATGACTGCTCTCATATCTGGCCCTCCTATCCATTCGTCCGGCGTACACTGTAGACATCAGGTACTGCTTTGATTTTATCCACGATACTTTTTAGGTGGGACAAATTCTGGATACCAACCGTCAAATGGATTGTCGCCATTTTATCTTTATTCGTCCGAGCTTCGACGCTGTTGAGATTTTTCGTCAGCGCATTGACTGTTTGAAGTACATCATTCAATAAGCCTGAACGGTTATAGCCGTAGATTTCCAAGTCTGCATCATACTCTTTTCGTGTATTCGATGTATCTTCCCATTCGACTTCAATCAAACGTTCTGCTACATTTGGTTTATCAGGCTGAACATTCGGACAATCTCGACGATGGATGGATATCCCTCTGCCTTTAGTGATGTAGCCAACGATATCATCACCAGGAATCGGATTACAGCATCGGCTGATACGAATCAGTAAGTTTTCTACCCCTTGAATGACAACGCCACCTTCATGACGTACTTTCATTTTCTCAGGTTCTTTTTTCGGCTGATTCATGATTTCTTCTGCTTCTTGCTTTTGCTGCTCGATTTTTTGTTCTTTCCGTTCTTTTTCTGTCAGACGATTGGCCATCGTCAAAGGACTGACTTCCCCATATCCTACAGCTGCATATAAATCATCTTCTGATTGATAGTTAAAACGATCAAGTGCTTCTTGAAGTTTGTTTTTTGTCAAAATATCTTTAGGTGTAAACCCTAAATCTGTAATACACTTGACCACAGACTCGTGACCTTTGATCACATTTTCTTCCCGATCTTGTGCTTTGAAGAAACGCTTGATCTTATTTCTTGCTTTGCTAGTTGCCACCAATTTCAACCAGTCACGACTTGGACCAAATGAATTTGGAGAAGTCATGATTTCTATGATATCCCCGTTTTTTAATTTGTAATCAAGTTGCACCATTTTGCCATTTACTTTTGCACCAGTGGTTTTATTACCGATATCTGTATGGATACTGTATGCAAAGTCCAGTGGTCCAGATCCTTTTGGCAGCTCAGTAACGTCTCCTTTGGGCGTGAAGACATAGACTTTATCACTAAAGATATCTCCTTTTACACCTTCCATAAATTCAGAGGCATCATAGCTTTCATCTTGGAGTTCAAGTATCTCATGGAACCAGCTTAATTGTTTCGTCATACCATCTGGTTCTACTTTTTCATTTTTTCCTTCTTTATACGCCCAGTGCGCAGCCACCCCAAATTCAGCAATTTCATGCATTTCCTGTGTACGGATTTGGATTTCTACTGGATTTCCTGCCGGACCAATCACTGTAGTATGCAAAGATTGGTACATATTAGCTTTCGGCATGGCAATATAGTCCTTGAATCTGCCAGGCATTGGTTTCCATTTTGTGTGGATCGCACCTAATACAGCATAACAATCCTTGATTGAGTCTACGATTACTCGAATAGCTAGCAAGTCATAGATTTCGTTGAACTGCTTTTTCTGGTCTTTCATTTTACGATAGATCGAATAAATATGTTTTGGCCGTCCATAGATCTCTGCAAAAATCCCCAGCTCTTCTGTTGCTACTCGAATATCCTCAACAGTACCATTCACGTATTTTTCACGTTCTTCTCGCTTCGTCTGCATCAAATGAACGATACGGTAATACTGTTTTGGATTAAGATAACGAAGTGCTGTATCTTCTAATTCCCATTTGATTCGGCTGATACCTAAACGATGTGCAAGAGGTGCATAGATTTCTAAAGTTTCTTGAGCAATCCTTCTTTGCTTATCTTCCCGCAGATGTTTCAACGTACGCATGTTATGTAGTCTATCAGCTAATTTGACCATGATAACGCGTAAATCTTGAGCCATTGCCAGCAGCATCTTTCGATGGTTTTCTGCTAGCTGCTCTTCGTGGGATTTGTATTTTATTTTCCCTAATTTGGTTACTCCGTCTACTAACATAGCGACATCATCGCCAAATTCTTCTCTCAGATCTTCTAAGGTGACTTCTGTATCTTCAACAACATCATGCAAGAAGCCAGTAGCCACTGTGTGGGGGTCCATTTTTAAATCTGCTAATATACCTGCGACTTGGATAGGATGGATAATGTAGGGTTCTCCTGATTTTCTAAACTGTCCGTCATGTGCAGCAGTCGCATATTCGCATGCTTTCTCAACAAATGCTACATGTTCGGGCCCCATATATTGACTAACGAGCTTTATGACACCGGGACCCGTTAAAATTTCTTCTTTTGGCACAGGAATCGATCCCCCTTTCTTTTTCGGTAAAACAGGAATCGGGACAAATATCTGTTTGATAGTTGCCCCAAAATCCGTGAAGTTATACATTTTTTTACGGAAATGTTCGCTTTTAAAAAGCTTTTTCAAACAATTTTTCGTATTCATTGTACAAATAATTGTTTCTATTATACAAATTGTTCCCTATTTTTTCAATTCTTTCCGTCGATACTCTTTTATTGTTGAAAAACGTTAGCTATGAGAGGGATCCATTAACTCCCATTGATAGCTAGCAGCACTTAATAAATAAAGAGGCGCTGTTTCTGTACGGAGGATTCTTGGTCCTAATCCACATAGTATCCCTTTGTGTTCTACGAAATAATTGATTTCCTCGTGGGATAAGCCGCCTTCTGGTCCAAAGACAGCTAAGATTCGACTGCCCGGTTTTGTTTCACTAAGAATTTTGGCTACATTTGATTTTTCGCCTTGCTTTGCTGATTCCTCATAAGCAACCAAGACCACGTCATAATCATCTAGCCGTTCAAATAAGTCACGTTTCGTTTCCAGTAACTCTACTGAGGGCACGATTTGCCGATGGGATTGTTCTGCTGCCTCTTGAGCAATCTTTTCAAGCCTTTGTTGTCGCTTCATGCGTTTCTTTGCATCCCATTTAACCACAGAGGCTGATGCCGGAAACCCAAGAAAAGCTTGTGCGCCTAATTCAGTGGATTTCTGAATAATCCAATCCAACTTCTCTCCTTTAGGATAGCCGCTCGCTATGGTTATCGAACTTGGCAATTCCTTTTGGTTTTCTTCTTTTTTAATTTCTTTCAGATAAACAGCATCTTCGGTGATTTTTGTGATTTCTGCAACAACGGCTATCTGATCATTGAATGCCAAAAAAACTTCATCTTTCGGTTCCATTCTCATAACCCGTACAATGTGATGATAGGTTTCCCCTTTTAAAATAAAATTGTCTTTTGGTTCATACGATTCTTTCAAAAAATATCGCTGCATCTATTCCACCTCTGGTTTTTTCAAAATAATTGCATACCAGTCTTTTTGTTGGAAAATTTGATCCACGATGAATCCTTGTTCTATCATAGCATCTAGAACCATTTGCTTCTTCTCTTCAATGATTCCTGAAACGATCAATGTCCCTGTTTGTTTTAGTAAACGCCAAGCATCCGGGATCATCAATAAGATGATATTTGCTAAAATGTTCGCAACGATTACATCACTTTCAATCTCGATTCCTTTCAAAAGATCATTAGCTGATACGTGGACATCTTTGGCTACTTCATTCATATCCATATTTTCTTTCGCTGAACGAACGGCTACTTCGTCTAAATCAAAGGCATAGACATCTTTCGCACCAAGATATTTTGCTGCAATACTTAGTACACCCGAACCAGTTCCAACATCTAACAATGTTTCGCCACCACGCAATACTGTTTCTAGTGCTGTCAATGTCAAAGAAGTCGTCGGATGGGTGCCTGTTCCAAACGCCATACCTGGATCTAATGTGATGATTTTTTCTAGAGGATCTTCTGTCTGATAGTTTTCCCAGCTTGGCGCAACCGTCAGCATTCGCGTAATACGCACCGGATGATAATATTTCTTCCATGCTGTTGCCCAATTGCTTTCCTCTACTTCGCTAACAGTTACTTTGTTTTTTCCAATCGCTAGACCAAACTCAGGCAATTGCGTGATACGATCTTTGATAAAAGGCAAGATTTCCGGTAAAAAAGTCGTTTCTGGAAAATAAGCCATGACTAGCGCGCCTTCTTTCAACGATGTAAAATCATTTTTATCTAAAATTTCACCATATTGATCCGATTTAAAATGTTCAACATCTAAAGAGTCTTCAATCGCAACACCACTCGCTCCTGCCTCCATCAAAATATTAGCGACCGCTTCGACTGCTTCACTTTCGGTTTCTACTTTTACTTCATTCCATTTCATGTCTGTCACTCCTTAATAACTTGGGTACGGTAAATAAGTCTCTGTTTCATTTTGCTGTTTTGCTTCTACTAACTCTGCTAGTTTCTGATTATCCCAATGGAGTTCGAATACAGCTTCGTCATCATCTTCATCTAAAAAATCAAGCAAATCACTTTGCCCTTGTGCTAATACTTCATTCAAATATTCCACTAAAGAATCAGCTACTGATTTTGCCAACCCTTTTTTTCCTTCATAGGGGATTGCTGCTAGATAATTTTGTTCATCAAAAACAGATTTCTGAGGATTAAAAAGGAGTACGCCATCTTCAAATTCGATAATTGGTTCTTGCGAAACAATCCCTTCTGCATCATCAATCTCAAATTGTGCTTTATTTTCCGCAAACAAACGAACAACGATTTCGATCGTATGATTTTTTGTATCCCAATCTAAAGCCACATCATAGTCCGTCACTTGTTTTTCGATTATTTCATCTAAGTATGTTAATAGATCCTTCTTTTTCATTTTCTTTCCTCCAACCCCAATCTTCCTCGATTTGGTTTTTTCTTTGTAAAGAGATATATGGATTGCCAGACACAACAAAACGCAACGGCTTTTCTGTCCATTCCCCTTTGTTCGGGATACCGATCCTAGGCAAAGCATCGATTTTTTTTGGTATCTTCTTTTTCTCAAAAACTAAACGTAATGAACTATCTGCTATAGACTGACCGTAGAGTTCTTGAGGAATTGCTAATGCTTCCACTAATTTTCCAGGACCGTTGCTGATATCTGGACCAGTTTTTCCACCACGATTTTTACTCATTTGTTCAATCATTGCAGCTGGTTCGATTGCACGTATCATTACTCCTTGAGGAATCCCTTCTGGCTGAGTGATGATGTTCAAAATCCGATGAGTATGCATCGTGTAAAGGTAGATCGTACCTGGTTTTTCATACATTGCCCGCACACGTGGTGTTCTTCTTAAACCATAGCTATGGGCGGCCTCGTCTTCTGGACCTAGGTATGCTTCCGCGTCTACAATATATCCAGCTAATCTTCCTTCTGGTGTTTCATGCTCCAAATACATCCCCAATAAATCCCGCGCTACTTCCGGCGTCGTTTTATTCCAAAAAAATTCATCTATCTTTTGTTTATCCGTCATTTTTCTCACCTACTTTATCATACACAATATTAGTTGGATAAGCTATGAAAACAAAACAACAGAAGGCTGTTCTTTCTAGCTATATTACTAAATATGTTATAATTAAGGAACGTAAAAACAAGAAGGAGGAAAATCCTATGCAACAGCCATTGGCTTATCGCATGCGACCTCGAACGATCGATGAAGTCGTTGGTCAGCAGCATCTAGTCGGTGAAGGAAAAATCATACGCCGCATGGTCGATGCTCGCATGCTCTCTTCCATGATTTTATATGGGCCTCCTGGTACTGGAAAAACGAGTATCGCAAGTGCGATTGCCGGTTCTACTAATTATGCATTTCGCATGCTGAACGCTGCTACAGATTCAAAAAAAGATCTGCAGGTTGTAGCGGAAGAAGCTAAAATGAGTGGTACTGTGATCCTCTTATTGGATGAAGTACACCGATTAGATAAAACAAAACAGGATTTTCTGCTTCCTCATTTAGAAAGTGGCCGAATCATCTTGATCGGAGCGACTACTGAAAATCCTTATATTACTATCAATCCAGCGATCCGCAGCCGCACACAGATTTTTGAAGTCAAGCCATTAATAGAGCAAGACATCCAGTTGGCAGTGGAACATGCCTTAAAGGATAAGGAACGCGGTCTTAGTCAACAAGCAATTCAGTTAGATGAAGAGGCTCTTCTTCACCTTTCGCGTGCAACGAATGGCGATTTGCGTAGTGCATTGAATGGATTGGAACTGGCTGCACGATCGACTCCTCCAGATAAAGAAGGAAAGATTCATCTTACTCTGTCGATTATCGAAGAATGTGTCCAAAGAAAAGCTCTTACCCATGACAAAAATGGAGATGCTCATTATGACGTTATTTCAGCGTTTCAAAAATCGATTCGCGGAAGTGATGTGGATGCTGCCCTTCATTATCTCGCCCGTCTAGTTGAAGCAGGTGATCTGGCAAGTATTTGTCGTCGCCTGATGGTTATCGGTTATGAAGATATAGGTTTAGGCAATCCTGCTGCTGCTGCGCGTACAGTAAACGCTGTATTAGCTGCTGAACGATTAGGGTTACCTGAGGCACGTATCCCGCTAGCAGATGTCGTCGTTGATCTTTGCTTGTCGCCCAAATCCAATTCTGCCTATATGGCATTAGATGCAGCACTTGCTGATATTCGAGAGGGTAAAGCTGGAGATGTTCCCGACCACTTGAGAGATAGCCATTACAAAGGTGCGAAATCCCTCAACCGCGGTGTGGGTTATCAGTATCCTCATCATTTCGATCATGCTTGGGTCGATCAGCAATATTTACCAGATAGGCTAAAAAATGTTCAATATTACCAGCCAAAGGATACAGGAAAATATGAACAGGCGCTAGGTCAACAGTATTACCGCATAAAAGAGTGGAAAAAACATCCCCCAAAAAATTAAACAAGAAAACGGTTCTATTTCTGCGAGCTCTCTCATTGCTCTTTTTAAATTCATATGCTACTATAGAGACGGGAAATCTGTGATGTTCGAATTGTCCTCTTTGTGTGTTGACCGAACATTTTTATTGATATCTTGGGACCCGTCTTGTGTCACTGCTGGTAACATGCCTTATCATTTGGTAGTTCGAAGCTACGACCATGGGACCCACCTGCTTGAATTCGCGGGATCAATACTACAGGACAAATAACGGCATTAACGGAGATTACCATCTTTTAAAGAATAAAGCAATTTGCTCTTGGCAAATTGCTTTTTCTATTTGTTGCTTATTTTGGAGGATTTGTTCATGATTAGGATTTTGATGATTATCGCCACTTTACTATTATTATTCGTTAGCTATTATTTATTTAATAAACAGGATATCTTTTTTGTATTGATCAAGAAAAATGACAAAAATCAAGGATTCCTACAATTTTATGGAGCTGCGTATGCTGTTTTAGGCGTTATGGGTATTTTAGCCGCTTTTTTCAATCAACGCTTCATCGCTTTGATCTTTTTATTGATCGTGATTCTCGTTTCTGCCACCTTCAGTATCCGCTTTGCAAAAAAAATTGCTGAACCAAAGCAGTAAATAATTCTCTTTTTCCACAAAGTGTTCTACAATAAAAGAGTACAACACGATTGACTTAAGGAGTGAATGCTTATGTTACAACAATACAAAAAAATCATGGTTGCCGTGGATGGTTCTGATGAAGCTGAATTAGCTTTTAAAAAGGCGGTCAATGTAGCTATCCGAAATAACGGAGAACTTCTATTAGCACATGTCATTGACACACGTTCTTTCCAAACCGTTTCATCATTTGATGGAATGTTGGCAGAACAAGCTACTGAAATGGCAAAGCAAACATTGGCAGATTATGAAAGCAACGCAAAGAAAGCTGGCTTGAATAATGTAACCTCTGTCGTAGAATATGGCTCACCAAAACAACTGATTGCGAAAGAAATCCCAGAAGATAATCAAGTAGATTTGATTATGTTAGGAGCTACAGGATTGAATGCTGTAGAACGTTTATTTATTGGTTCTGTTTCTGAATATGTTATTAGAAACGCGGCTTGCGATGTGCTTGTTGTTCGAACTGATTTAGAAAACCAATTGCCTCCTAAAAAAGACTAATTGATGAAAAGCTGTGTTTCAGAGGGGATCTCAAAAGTAAAACTTTTGAAGATCACTTGTCTGGACACAGCTTTTTTTGTTCTTCAAAAAATAAATTCGCTTATTGAGCGTCTTTCCTCTCACGATTCAAAGAATACTTGGATTCACTCACTTCTTTATATTCAGATCCTTCTGTGTAAAAAATAAAAAAGCATGTCCTCTTGGAAAACGGATATAAAATTATCCATTTTCTAAAGAGAACACGCGTGTATTTTTAGCCGCGCAAACGCTCCACGTCACGGGCAATCATTAGTTCTTCATCTGTTGGAATCACTAATACTCTTACTTTTGATTCTTTTGTAGAGATATCTACTTCTTCACCATGCAATTCATTCAACGCTGGATCGATTTCACAGCCAAACCAAGACATACCTTTAATGATTTCATTGCGTACATGTCCGTCATTTTCGCCGATACCAGCAGTAAAGACGATTGCATCGACACCATTCATCGTTGTCACGTATCCGCCGATATATTTTCGGATGCGATCCACGAAGATATCATAAGCTAAACGAATGTGTTCTTTTTCATAGTTTTTTTCAAGATCACGCATATCGCTAGACAATCCTGTTAGGCCTAGCAAACCAGATTTTTTATTCAAAACATTGATCATTTCATCAATATCAATCTCTAATTTTTCCATTAAGTATGGAAGAACAGCTGGATCGATATCGCCTGAACGCGTACCCATTGTCACACCAGCTAATGGCGTGAATCCCATAGAAGTATCCATGGATTTACCACCATTTACAGCTGTGATTGATACTCCGTTTCCTAAGTGGCAAGTAATGATTTTTAGCTCTTCAATCGGTTTGTTCAATAATTTTGCTGCACGTTCCGATACATAACGATGACTTGTGCCATGGAAGCCATATTTTCTTACTTTGAAATCTTCGTAATAAGACACTGGCAAGCTGTATAAATAATTTTGCTTTGGCATTGTTGAGTGAAAAGATGTATCGAATACAGCTACGCTCAAAATGTCAGGTAAAATCTTTTTAAAGGCTTTGATTCCCATCAGGTTAGCAGGGTTATGCAAAGGAGCAAATTCTGCTAATTCAGCAATGCGGTCCATTACTCCCTCATCGATCACTACTGAATCCCCATAAGTTTCTCCTCCGTGAACAACACGGTGCCCTACACCGGTGATTTCATCATAAGAACTTAAAATTTGCAGTTCAATCAACTGATCTAACAGCATTTTTACTGCTACTTCGTGGTTTTCGATATCCATGATTTGTTCGAATTTTTGACTATCGCCGTACTTGATCGTAAAAATAGAATCTTGTAAACCGATACGTTCGACGATCCCTTTCGCAACTACGGTTTCTTCTGGCATTTGATATAATTGCCACTTCAAACTTGAACTCCCAGCATTGATTGCAATTGTTTTAGACATATGACTCTCCTTCTCGTTGAATGATTACAGAGCAGATGATTTCCAGTTTTTAAACTCGTTGAAAAATTCCGTCACCTTCTCTGGTTCTTTTAGTGAAGCAAGTTTCACAAGCAGTACTTCTTTTACTTGTTTTGCTTGTGGTCCTTTTTTCTGTAAGATCAAAATACTTTTTTGTGATTGTTTGTTGCGGAACAACTCATCTGGCAATTGAATCATTCCTTGAAGATAGCCTTCTTCTTTAAACCATTTTTTGATTTCTTCGCTTTGATCCGTTTCTAAAAAACCGCTTGGCATCAAAAACAAACCAAAACCATCCGGCTTCACGTATTTCATTGATTGCTCCAGCAATAAATGATGTGCATAACTGTGGCCTTCTTCGGTACTTGTTAAAAATTCTTTTGCTTTTTCGTCATTCGGATAATAACCGATCGGCAAATCGCTGATTGCAAAATCGACAGGATCGATTAATAAATCCTGCAACCCGTCTTGATGGAAGTATTGAACATTTGCTTGTGTCAAATCACTTGTAGAAGCTGCCACAGCCAACAATGTATCATCAATATCCACACCAAATCCTTCTGTTTGATACCCCGCATTCGATAGGTTTAAAAGAACTGTTAATAACAAGTTGCCCATTCCTGCCGCAATATCCAGAATCTTAACTGGTTCCTTTTTATTTGTGTATAGTTGTTCAATAAGAAAAACAAATAAAAAACCGATACTATCAGGAGTGAGTTGATGGTTCGCCTGCAGATGTTCTGTCTGGTTGCCCTTCAATAAAAGCAGTTGAGACAATCTGCGCCATTCTTCTGGCTCGAAAGAAAGTTTTTTCAACTCTTCATAAAGAGCTGTGATCCGTTGTGCTGTCTCTTTTGTCGGCACTCCATCCACCACACGTACTTGATAATCATCTATTAGATTTTCTGCATTTTCGACATAGGCTTCTAAAAAGGAAGTTCCCAATGCATTCTGTAAAAGCTGAATAGCTTCCAGGTTCTGATTGAACCCTTGTTCCATTTTTTCTGGTAACATGGTGCACCTCATTTCTAGATATATTATAACAATTTTTTCACCTGTTTAATTCTATCGAACAATTGACAAAATTTCAATCGTTTTCACTGTTTTTTATTTGTGAAACGGCAAACATTTTTTTATTAAAAACAGTGTTATAACAGAAAAGAGGGCGTTTTCACGAACAATTCCTCATTCTGTACCAGTATCTGTATCATTTTTTACTTCTTCTATGAATCGAAAGATAAACGGCGAGACTTCTACCTCCAAGAATAGAGACTGTTGTACCCATTGATATGTTACAGATCCCGTTGTGTAGTAAAAAATCCCTTCCGACTTCTCAGCAAGTATAGACTGTTCCGATAGAGCCATCTGTTTCATTATTTTTGCTATATAATAATTTTTTATTCGTATATTCAGATCCATTGACAAACGATAGCTTTCTAATGCTGCCGTTAATAAAAACGTACATAAAAGAAATAAAAGCAACACAGAAAATAAAATAGAGCCCTTACAACATTTTCTATTGATCATTTTTTGTCCATATGGCATATCCATCTTCTCCATTTTCAAAGTGTACATAAAAAGAAATTGTGTGTTCTTTTTCCAATAATTGAAGCTCAGTGATACTTGTTAACATAGGTTGATGTCCGCCGGAAGTTCTTCTTTTACGTATCATCGTCTGATATCTTTCGATGATGTACTGTTTATCCTCTACAGTGTAATGCAATTGCTGATTTTTCACGGAAACATTGTGACTGCTGTTAAGTTCCTCTTCTAATTGTGCTAAAAATATCAGCCACTCTTTTTGATCTTTACGCTGCAGAAAGTCACTTACTTGGATGGTTTGCTGGATCAAAAGATTGAATGACAGCAATATACTGCTTACTATCATTAGTCCGATTAGACATTCAATCAGCGTAAATGCCGGGATTTCTTGTTTTTTCAATATTGATCGCTTCTTTCTCCATATTGACAAGCACTTTTTCGATTACTCCATTATTTTCGATAATTTGGATATCGTACATAATCATTTCTTCACTTCGCTCTGGTCTTTTGTGATATATCCGCTGTGTCTTGGTATCTTCGTAAACCATTCGAATAAGTAGCATTTCCTCCCCGCTGTTCTTTTCTGCCTGAAGTAAAAAAAGCTGACCAAAACTCACTAAGTACACACAGACGGAAGCAATCATCAGCGCTGTAAGGGACTCTAATAAAATAAACCCTTTTCTATTCAATTCTTTTTGTATAGCGTCCACTCCCCATCTGGAATTGATACGTAATCGTTTGCCCTTTTTCTTCCCAATAAAATTGATACGCTTTTAGTGAACTTTCATTTCCTGTTCCAGCAGCAAAAGTGATGGAAGCATGGCGTTTCAAGGTAATCTCATCAGGAATATCTAATACTTTCCAGCTCGCTTCATCGGGTTGGGACATACGAAAAATGATCTGATTTTCGTCATTGTTCCAATAAAAACCTGTTTGGATTTGGTTCACAATAGCGATTTTTTGAGTGGTATAGATTCGTTTTTCAAACTGGCTGAAAAATTGATAGACTGCCAATTCATTCTTCCATGCAGAAAATGCGAGAACTGGAAAAGAAAGAATTGTTGTAAGCAATAAAATCAGTAAGAGTGACTCAAACAACGTATATCCTGATGCTAATGTTTTACCTTCAAGGTCGCTGGTAGATGTCTGCATGTTCTCGTTTGATATAGCCTTCATTCAATAATTCCTCCACGGTAGGGATTCTTCCATTGTTTTGAAGCGCGTAGAGCTCTTTTTGTGTGTCTACCAACTGAATGATTGCTTCACGACTTTCTTGGTCTACATGATTCCTATAACGTGACAAATTGAGGACAAACAACAGTACTAGTACACTGATGATCAGTAAAACGATCAGCATTTCGATTAATGTAAAACCGCTATAATAAGGTGTTCTTTTCTTTTTCATGGCAAGACCTCCTCGATACTTCCATAAACAGGTAATAAAACAGCAGCATAAACCAGTAAAATCAAAACCGCTACGCCCAAAAAAATGATTGGCTGAATAAAATGCAGCCAGTGCTGAAGTCGTTTGAAAAGCTGTTTTCTTGTCCATTCGCTGTAAAATATCAGCTCTTTCCCTAAATTTCCCTTTGCCTCTCCCTGCAAAATAATCTTGCTGAATTCTTCAGATAGAAAACGGTAATTCTGGAACTGATCAGCTAATGGTATACCGGCCTCCAATCCTTGTATCATCTTGGAAGCAAGGTGTTGAAGGAGACTTTCTTGTTTCGTCTCCTTCAAGCAAACGATGATTTGCCTTAATTCGAAACCTTCATGAAAAAGTTTGCCAATCTCTAGCGACAAATAAGCAGATTGATACAAGGAATATATCGGCCCAATCACCAATTGTCTGCTGATCCATTCACTCCGATCAATAGGAGACAATTTCATCAGCCGATACCTTACTAGAAAAGTCAATAAAGCAACCACGAGGATAAATAGTAGAACGTACCAGTGAAAGACTTGTATCAGCTGAATCCCCCAATGCTCTTCCATAACCATCCCTGAACCAATAAGCTGAGGTAAAACGAGCAAACGCATACTAAATAAGATACCTAGCAAAAAGGTGAGCAATAGCATCGGATAGGCAAGCAGCTTTTTCAAATCATTGCGAAATCCTTCGACCAGACGAAACTGTTTGGCAATTTCCAACAAAGTTGCCGGCAGATTCCCGTGAAGTTCAGCTAATTCGATCTGTACCAGTTGTTCTGCTCCATACCCTGTTTGCGAAAGTACTTCACTAAACGGTTGTCCTTCCTTTAGCTGATGTTGGATGTTTGCCAAAATAGCAGGCTGGAACGAACGGATCGTGAGTAATAAATAAAGGGATTCTTGCAAACTAAAACCAGTTAAAAGCAGTTCTCCCATGGTTTGTGCAAACTGGTTTTGCTGGCTTCTTGTCAGTCCTTTAGAATAGTTCTGACTGCCAAGTTTTTTTCTGAGCTTCTTCATAGCTTTCCTCCCATGATTTTTTTACTGGTTCTTCCTCCATAAATTGATAACTCCACAAGACAGAAGGATGATGATCGGCATCTTCCAAAAGTTCTTGATAAATGACTCCAGCTAGACATTCAGATAGCTCTTCTTTTTTCTTTGTTAGTTCATGGATTCTGATCAATGTACCTTCAAGATTGCGTGCATGTACGGTTGCGAATACCCGATGTCCCGTTAGTGCAGCTCTTACCGCAGCATGTGCAGTTGATTCATCTCTTATTTCGCCAATGATCAACAAATCAGGGCGATGCCGTAATGCGAGCTTCAAAAGTGTGTCATAAGTCTGTGCTATTTTGGGATTGATCTGCAATTGCAGAAAGAATGGTTCTTCGATCTCTACAGGATCTTCAATCGTGATTACTTGCCGTTTTTCTTTCAAAGCTAACCGATACATCAATGACGTCTTTCCTGACCCGACTGGTCCGCTGAATAGATATAATCCACGTCTAAAGGTTTTCTGCAAAATAGTTTCAAAATCTAGAGAATTAAAGCAACGATGAGGTGTTTCAGAAATACCGTATAATAGCCGAATCACTAAGCTTTCTCGTTGAAGGTAATCTCCTACAGAAGACAGTCGTAACCGAACCTTCTGTTTTTCTAAAGAATAGGTCAATGCACCTAATTGAGCTTTTCTTTTTTCTCCGATATCCATTTGTCCCAAATACTTAAGTCTTGAAATCAATTGCTGGCCATCTGCCGAAGATACTTCCTTCCAGAATGTTCGTTTTTTGCCATAGCGAAAATAGATGTAAAATACTTCTGAAGCTGGCAAGACATATACGTCTTGGGCATGTTTGGCGAAACTTTCACTTATCATTTGATCGGATAATCGTTTTATTTCCATTATTCTCCCCTCCACAAAAAACATACGTCTTTTTGAACTTTTTGTTTCAAATAAAATGAATTTATTAAAAAACATTGGCAAAAAACGAATTTATGTTATACTTATAAAAATTTATCTTGGGAGGCATTCCATTGGAATCAACATTAAAGAGATACATCGAAGTAGCAAGTAAAAAAAAGCCCGCTGATCTAGTGATCAAACAGGCTAAGATCGTCAATGTCTTTACGAAAGAGATCATGGAAAAAGATGTAGCGATTTACGAAGGAATGATCGTAGGGATTGGTGAATATGAAGGAAAAAGCGTACATAATGCTAATGGGCAATATCTAGTACCAGGATTCATTGATGGCCATGTGCATATTGAAAGCTCACTTTTATCACCAAGTGAATTTTCAAAAGTATCCTTGCTTCATGGAGTCACTACTGTAGTAACAGATCCCCACGAAATAGGAAACATCGCTGGGAGTACTGGTCTTCAATTTATGATAGAAGACGCAAGACAAACGCTTATGAATATTTTCTTTATGCTCCCTTCTTGTGTACCTGTCACCCCATTTGAGACAAATGGTGCAAATCTAAATGCCAAAAATCTGGCACCTTTTTTACAAAATCCCGAAGTTTTAGGTTTAGCTGAAGTCATGAACTATCAAGCAGTAGCAAATAATGAAGCAGATATCCTAGAAAAGATCCAGTTGATGCACCAGCATAAGAAAAAGATTGACGGACATGCAGCTGGTATCGGCATGGAAGAATTAAATGTTTATCCCGCAGCAGGTATTCGGACGGATCATGAAGCTACAACTGCAAAAGAGGCTAAAGAACGTTTGGATCTTGGTATGTATTTAATGGTTCGAGAAGGGACCGTTGCAAAAGATCTGGCCTCGCTACTACCGGCGATCACGCCTGATAATTCAAGAAGATGCTTCTTTGTCACCGATGATAAACTCATCAATGATTTAGTTAAAGAAGGATCA
Source organism: Enterococcus sp. DIV1224 (assembly GCF_050555455.1). Taxonomy (NCBI): domain Bacteria; kingdom Bacillati; phylum Bacillota; class Bacilli; order Lactobacillales; family Enterococcaceae; genus Enterococcus; species Enterococcus sp. DIV1224. The sequence continues at coordinate 2,306,422 of NZ_CP187859.1, forward strand.
ATTGACCATATCGTCCGTCAAGCTATTTCAATGGGAATTGATCCATTACAGGCAATCCAGATGGCAACATTGAATGCAGCAGAATGTTTTGATTTGAAAACACTAGGTGCGATTGCTCCTGGGTATCAAGCTGATTTCTTCTTAACAGACGATCTTACCAAGCTGCCAATTCATGAAGTTTTCTATAAGGGAACATTGGTCGTCCAATCTGGTCAACTCGAAGACCATTTATTTGCTGATCATTCAAATCCATATACATGCTGTCTACCAAACCTAAATGCTCAACCATTGCACCCTCGTTCGTTAGAGCTGCTTCTCCCTTCTTCGCAAGCCCATGTGATCGAAATTATCCCGAATAGTCTCGTCACGAACGATTTGGTAGAAAAAGTGGACCGACAAGGCGAACGATTCATTCCTTCAATCGAAAAAGACCAATTAAAGATTGCGGTGATCGAGCGTCACCATCAAACCGGAAATATTGGGTTAGGCATCGTAAAAGGATTTCAGCTGAAACAAGGGGCGATAGCGACAACGATTGCTCATGACTCTCATAATCTAGTTGTCGTGGGGACAAATGATGAGGATATGCTGTATGCTGCTAATCTTTTGATTCAAAAAGGTGGCGGGATGACTGTTGTCAACAAACAGAAGGAAATAGCTTGTCTTCCTCTACCGATAGGCGGCATCATGACACAGGAACCTTTTTTGGTCGTCAATGAACAGCTGAATGAATTAATAGCTGAAACACATCAACTAGGGGCAGCTAAAACCTTTGATCCTTTTTTGACACTTTCTTTCTTAACCTTATCTGTCATACCCGAATTGAAGATCACCGACAAAGGATTATTTTCATTCTCTCGATTCCAATTGATTCCACCTTGTTGAAAACCGAGGAAATAGGTATATCTTAAATCAAAAAAGTCCCAGAAAATGCACATGACAGATGTAATGTGTTTTCTGGGATTTGATTTATATTTTTATGAAAGTAAAAAGTTCATTCACAGACTTTTCTTTTTGGCCTTATCTTGAAATCGAGCTTCTACTCGATAAATACGTTGACCTTTCGAAGAAAATTTTTCTTCATACTCCGTCATAATATTGCCTTCAAATTGACTTTGATGCAAATCCAACCATACCTGTTTGAGGATCATGCCATATTGAGAAAAACTTGCCAGCGAATACTCAAACAATCCTTGATTATCTGTTTTGAAATGGATTTCTCCATTTGGGCGAAGGATCTGTTCATCTACAGCAAGAAAAGTTTTGTATGTCAAGCGCCGTTTTTCATGTCGTTTTTTCGGCCATGGATCAGAAAAATTCAGATAGATCTGATCTACTTCGCTGTCAGCGAAATATTCTGTCAATGCTGATCCATCCACATGCAGAAGCTTCAGGTTAGGAAGCGGTTGTTCGATCAACTTGTCTAATGCTATAGAAACAACACTTACTTGCATTTCTACTCCAATATAATTGATTTCAGGATGGGCTTTTGCCATTCCAGTAATGAACTGGCCTTTCCCCATTCCAATCTCAATGTGGATTGGATGATCGTTTCCAAACAATTCATTCCATTTTCCCTTCCACAATGTTGGATCACTAATTACAAAATTCGGGTGAGCCGCTAGCATTTCCGCTGCTCCCGGACGATTTCGGACACGCATTATTTATCTCCATTCCTTTCTCTAATTAAAAAGGTCTGGCCAAATCTCCGCAGAGTTTGGGCCAAACCTCAGCCACTGAAAATTCGTTTTAATTGTAAAATTTCTTCGTTCATTCGTCGATGATCTTCACGTTTGCAGTATCTAGTGATTTCTTGGAGCAAATTCATGGCCGCATACCAGTGAAACTTTTCAAGCATTTCGTCAGTCGGACGTATGCCATAACTGATCAGCCATTGATTCCAACTGGATAGAGGCACATAATTTCCTAAAATCGTTGCAATATCTACCGCAGGGTCTGCAAACATGATTGAATCCCAATCCACGAGATATAAATAATTTTTACATACTAACCAATTTCGATGATTTACATCTCCATGCACTACTGATAGATTTTCCTTATCTATCGGCGGGATCTGCTCACGAAGAAATCGATGGACGATTTGCAGAAATTGATTTTTCTGGAGTTCTTCTGGTAATTCTTTTTCATATTTTTGCAACATCTTCTCCGGCGTCATAACACGTCCGCCGATACGGGTCAGCATGGTTTTAAGAGAATTTGAATGATGTAAATGGTACAAAACATCAATTACGTCATTTCTTTGACCAATCTCATTAGGAGTTAGCAAGCGGCCTTCTAGCCATTCTTGTGCTGTCAAGGTATCGCCATTCCCCGTTCGTTTTGTCCAAACAAGTTTTGGTGTAATTCCTTCCCTTGAAAGAGCAGCCAACATCGGAGTCGTGTTTCGTTTAATAAAGACTTTGTCTTCATCACGCATGCCTATGTATGTTTTTCCTGTATCGCCTTTGATGGGACGTAACCGCCACTCTTGGTCTAACTGAAACTCCATCATGCATTCTCCCGTCCTCTTACTCTTTGTTTTGCAGTACTTATTATTCTAGTCGCCTGATCACTACACGTCAAGCACATATACGTTCTTTTTCATTTATTTGCCATTCAAAAAACCGACTTTTCTCAAAAAAAAAATAGAACGAACAGCATTCTTACTGTCAACGCTCTATTTTTCAGTTCATTTTTAACCTACACAGCTTTGTTTTCAGTCTGACATCTTCTTCAAACGAGTTGGTACATATAGTTTAACAAAGAGACCCGTAACAATCAAATAAGCCGCTAGCGGAACCCATCGCTGCTGACCATCCAATACGACTGCAGCAATCAACCCAAAGATAACCGATGCGATAACTAATACCCATGTGAGCAGATACTGGATCGCCTGCTTCTTCTGATTCTCATGGATCGGATAAAGCTGAACGAGCACCATATAGCGGAACTGGCTCGCTAAAGGCAACAATTGGAACCCGATCAAATATAAAAATAAAGAACCGATTATCAGACTAAAATAAAAGTCGATCACTCCGAAAATCAATAGCCCACCTATAATTACTAACCGGAAATAAAGACCACTAAAATCAGAACCTCTTGCCAATCTTCTTGCAAACAAGTAAAGATAAGTGTTTTTTGATTCTCTCTTAATATGAGTCAATAGAGGATCCAAGTAGCGTCTTCTTTTTACCTTTGCCGTAATTTCAGGAACATCGGTGAATAAATTAATAAATTGATAGATTTGATGCAACCTTTGTTCTTCTACGTGCACCATTTTCTCCCAATCCAATCCTTTTTCCTGTTGCTTCCACAAAAACCAGTAATATAGACTTGCCTGTACCAATGCACCTGCTACCCCTGCCCAGACCAGCCAATAAAATGAAAGAAGCAAAATGAGCATAGAAGAAAGTAACCAACCTGTTTTCCAATAACGAATGACCTGTTGATCTAGCCGAAACAATTCTGCTCGCTTGATTTGCAGATGACTGAATTTCAAACTCCATAATATGATCAGATAGACGAAAAACATCGAAAAGACTTGCTGAGTACTAACCACCACTAATGGCATAGCAAATCCGCATGCCAATATCAAAAGGATCATCGGAAAAATGCAAGAATAGCGAAAAGCTCGTTCCAAATAGGTCTGCATTTCTTTTTCTTTCGGAAGTAAAAAAACAATATCTGCTGCCTCCGCAAAAGTAGCCATCTTGCCTACAAATAAACAGAGCATCCAAAATACAGAGATTATCATCCCCCCAAGTGCAAAAGGCGGATGCAAGGTTTTCAACCAGCTAGAATAGTACAATCCCACGCCACCAATTAAGAAAAGACAAACTAAAACAAAATGATCGTTCAACACATAGCGCATATATTTCATCATTTTCTTTTGATGCCTTGCTAAACGTTTTTGAAAAAAACTACTCATGTGCCTGCTCCTTTGTTAAAGCGATATAGATTTCGTCCAAAGAAGAATCCGGCAGATGAAATTCTTTTCTCAACATCTCAAGGGTCCCATCTGCTCGTATCTCTCCGTTATGTAAGACCACAAAACGGTCACAGTATTTTTCTGCAGTAGCTAAAATATGCGTAGACATCAAAATACCGGCTCCTTCTTTTTTCATCTCTACCATCAATTCAAGCAGCGCATTGATAGCTAGTGGGTCCAATCCTAAGAATGGTTCATCAATGATATATAAAGAAGGCTCGATCAAAAAGGCGCATAAGATCATCACTTTCTGCTTCATCCCTTTTGAAAAATTAGCCGGAAACCAGTCAAGGCGATTAGACAAACGGAAAGTCTCCAACAGCTTTTCAGCTCTTTTCATTGCTGTATCCATAGGTATATCATAGGCCATCGCAGTGACTTCGATATGTTCCCTCAAAGTCAATTCTTCATATAAAGAAGGCGTCTCTGGAATATACCCAATTTGTTTACGATATTCTTCTGTATTTTTCTTTAAAGATAGATGATTGATTTCTATCGTTCCCTTTGAAGGTTCCAACAGACCGATAATGTGCTTGATGGTTGTACTTTTCCCTGCTCCGTTCAGCCCGATCAATCCTACTATCTCTCCAGGCTGTACGTTGAAACTGATGTCTTTTAACACAGGGAGATGGCCATACCCTCCTGTGACATGATCGATAATTAAACTCATTCTTTTTCCTCCGCCATTTATTTTTATTTATTATACCACGAAGAAAATGACGGTATTTTGTTTTTTTCCTTACAATGGCTTTAACTTATGGTAAAGTTAAGCTGAAGTATTTATTCTTTATGGAAAGGATGTTTTTTATGGAAAACTGTATTTTTTGCAAAATCATCAATCAAGAAATCCCAAGCTATAAAATTTATGAAGACGACAAAGTCTATGCTTTTTTAGACATTTCTCAAGCAACGAAAGGACACACGTTAGTTGTCCCTAAACGTCATGTAGCAGATATTTTTGAATATGATCCTGAACTTGCAGGAGAAGTTTTTTCACGTGTGCCTAAGATTGCTCAAGCATTAGAAAAAGCTTTTCCAGAAATGAAAGGTCTTAATATCTTGAATAACAACCGTGAATTAGCTTATCAATCTGTTTTTCATTCACATATCCATTTAGTTCCTCGCTATAGCAAAGAGGACGATTTTTCTATCCACTTTGGCAACCATCAAGACAGTTATGGACCAGAAGAACTAAAAGCTATTCAAGAAACAATCGTAAAGCAGGTGCACAGCGATGATTAAAAACTTTTTCAAAGGACTGTTATTCGGAGCTGCTGCTGGAACTGTCGGAGGTCTGTTATTTGCACCTAGGAGTGGGAACGAAACAAGAAAAAAACTGATTGAAGAACTGGAAGAAGCAACCACTCTGACAAACGATTTAAATAACAGCTTGGATCATTTTAAAAGCGCATTGATTGAGACAAAAGAAACAGCTGAATCTGTGATTCCCGCTTTCCAAGAAGCCATCAAAAAAGATATCGAAGATTTTAAATTCCAGGCCGAACCACGTATCGCCCAAATCAATGAACAAGTAGAAAAACTAACAGCTGATCTGCCTGAGTATCCTGATCAAATACAATAATGATCATTTTCTCAACAGATACGACTCTCTAATAGAGGAATAATTGCACATTTCCTAGGAATGTGATGAAATTTTGAATTTTGTTTGAAACTATCACGAGAACGCTTTTAAAGGGCATGGGATATGGTATAGTTAATATATAAAAAATAATAACTAATTACAGGAGTGCAAACATTAATGAAAAAAAAATCAATTATTTTGGCAGCTACTAGTGCGTTGGCTGTTTTAACTCTAGCGGCTTGTTCAGGCGATACCAATAAAGATATCGCAACGATGAAAGGCGGAACGATCACTGTATCTGATTTCTACGATGAAGCAAAGCTCGAATCATCGAACCAATCATTAGTACAACGGATGATCATCTATAAAGTATTCAATAACAAATACGGCGATAAAGTAACAGATAAACAAGTGGATGCAGAATACGACAAACAAGCGAAATCTTTAGGTGATACTTTTGAATCACAATTAGAAACTGCTGGGTATACGAAAGATTCTTATAAAGAATATATCCGTAATAATCTAGCTTTTGAAGCTGGTTTGAAGGCTCATGTAGATATTACAGATGATGATTTGAAAACTGCTTGGGAATCTTTCCATCCAGAAGTAGAAGCACAAATCATCAAATTATCAAGTGAAGATGAAGCCAAAGATGTAAAAAAATCAGCGGACGATGGGGATGATTTCTCTAAATTAGCCAAAGACAAATCGACTGATTCAGAGACAAAAGAAGATGGCGGTAAAGTCAAATTCGACTCGACGACAACAACCATTCCTGCAGAAGTAAAAGAAGCAGCTTTCAAATTGAAAGACGGCGAAGTCTCTGACGTTATTACTGCAACAAATACTACTTCTTATGCAACAGAATACTATGTTGTCAAAATGGTGAAAAACCAAAATAAAGGCAACGACATGGATAAATACAAAGATCAATTAAAAGAAATCGCTACTGAAACAAAATTAAGTGATAATACATTCACGACTAAAGTAATCGGTGAAGAATTAAAAGATGCAAATGTAAAAATCAAAGATGATGCCTTTGAAAATGTGTTGAGTGCATTCACAACAACTTCATCAAGTACGAAAGACTCAAGTGAAGCCACATCTTCAACAAAGAGCTCTGACACAAAATCAACTGATTCAACAAAAGAATCTTCAACTGAAGAAACAACTGATTCATCAAAATAAAAGAAAACAAAAAAAGCGAAGACTTATGTCTCGCTTTTTTGTTTTGAATGAAAAAAATAAATTTTTGCTATAAATCTTTTGGTACATAGAAACTTCGGTTGTCCATACCGAAAATCCGATCTGTGTATTTTCCTGGTTCTGTTTGACGAATCGAAGTCAACATCATCTGCATGGAAGCATCAATATTGTCGATTTGATGTAATATTTCTGCTTCCATTATTCTTGGACGTACAGGTGAACCATATTCTAATAGGCCGTGATGTGCTAAAACCATATGTCGTAATACGAGAACGTCTTCGTCAGCTTCGCTGATTTTCAGCGCAAGACAGGCTTTAGTTATTTCTTCGTCAATCAATACCAAATGACCGATTAAATTCCCTGCAAGCGTATATTCTGTCGACATAGGACCGGAAAGTTCGATCACCTTTCCTAAATCATGCAAAATGATACCCGCATATAATAATGGTCGATTCAACTCAGGATATTCATCGGCAATTGATTTTCCTAAGTGAAGCATTGTCAAAGTATGATAAGCTAATCCACTGGCAAATGCATGATGGTTTCTTTTGGCTGCCGGAAACTCAAAAAATTGTTTTTGGTATTTATTGAGTAGATAGCGAACGATCCGATTCCAATGTGCATTTGTGATTTCAAATAATAATTGATTGATTTCTTCTTCCATTTCTTCTTTCTTCAAAGGGGCTCTTTCCATGTATAAACTAGGTTCCCCTGGCTCATCCATCCTTGTTAAACGCATGTGAAGAATCTTTACTTGCGGGTTCCCTTGATAAACCTCTCTTTTACCGTTTAGAAAAACAACTGTGCCAGCTGTAAATTTATTGATTTCCTCTTCCGAAGCATCCCAGTACTTGCCATCGATGGTACCTGAAGTATCTTGGAAAGTAAAAGCAATAAATTTTTTTCCGTTTTTAGCGATTCTTACATCTGCACTTTTGATCAGGACAAATTGCTCAAACTGCTCATCGATTACTAAATCACGAATTTTTTTCATTATTTGCTCCTTCTAATTGTTTTACGGTTTGGTTCATCTCATGGTAATAGCTTACCATTTCTTTATCAGAAGAAAAACAAATTATTTGATACTTTTCTCCAAATTTAGCTAAAAGTTCAGCTAATTGATACTTTCGCTGATGATCATAATGAAGCCAGCCATCATCTATGATGATCGGGCATATCGAACGATTGGCTTCTAACGAGAGGTAAGCAAACCTCATCGCCATAATCAGCTGATCTTTCGTACCTGTAGACAACTCATAGATTGGAAAGTCTGTATATCCGTCTGTTAAAGTCAGTGTATCGTTTTTCAGTAATATCTTCTGATAATTTCCTTTTGTTAAAATACCTAAATAATCACCCGCTGCTTTTAACAACTGAGGTAATTGTCTCTCACTCATCTCTGTTGAAAGATCGCCTAAGAATGTCCCTGCGATTTCAAATGCGCCCCATTCCTCCAGCAATTCCTGCAATTTTGCTTTTTGTCGGCTAGCTTGTTGATAGAGTTCGTCCAATGTGCCGTCTCTTTGCAGCTCTTCTACTTGAAGTTGGAGTCGTTGCCGATTTTCACTTGCTTCTTTTTCTTCTTGCTGTAGTTGGCCTTGTTTTTCTTTCAGTTGCCGCAGTCTTACAGATAATTTCTCTTTCGTCAGTTCTTCAGGAAACAGTGGACGAAGCATTTCTGACAGTTCATTGTACCTTTTCATCTGCTGTTCGGCTTGTTTGGCTTTTTGTAAAAAGACAGGTACTTCCGAAGGATAAGATAATCCAGCTTGGCTCAATTGTTCGCTGTATTCTTGTATCCATACTTTTTGTTTCTTTTTCAATTGATTGATTTCTTGCTTCAATAAAGTATTTTGCTGATAGCTTCTGGCAAATTTCATCTGTTCCATTTCTTGGATAAAACGGGAAAGCATAGCCATTTTTTCTGAGATCGTCTTATCTTGTATGGGTAGCCATTCTTTAACAAACTCAAATTTCTGATCGATCTGTTGTAGTTTTTCTTGGATTTCCTGCTCTCTTTTATGTTTCCGCACAAATACGCCATACAATTTCTGATAATCTATGACTTCTTGCCCATATTCTTTCATGAGTTTGAGTGTATCCATCTTTCCTAAGTGCCGATGATCAGCAAAACGATATACTTCTTGCTGAAGAATCTGTTTTTCTTCTTCGATTCTCTTTTGTTTTTCTTCTGCTTCTGCTAATTGGGCTAAAGCTAAATCAAGCTGACCTAGTTTTTCTTGCCACATTCCTTTTATTTCTGAGAAATCATTTTTAGGTTTGACCTTTGGTTGCTGTTTGTAGAAGAAATAGCCCACCATGCCTGCACCAATCAATAAAAAGACCACTTTTAAGGGCATTGGTACAAATATACCTGCAATGATTATTGCTCCGCCAGCAATTAGCATATAGGGTTTAGATGAAGGGGTTGGTGCTATCTCTGACTGATTTTGTAATAATGCTGGATAAGTCTCTTCCAACTCATTCACTTCTGCTTCGATCATTTTTTGCTGTTCTTTAGCTATCTGGAGACGCACAGAAATCTGGCTTTCTAGATCAGCAATCCTTCTTTCTTCAGCCAGAAGATTCTTCCACTCTTCTTCATATAAAAATTCTTCCGGTAACGGATTTTTCTGCCACTGCCATCTTTGTTCCAAAATCTTCAATTCTGAATTTGTTTCTCTAGTCTCTATTTGAAGTCTTTGCCATTCTTCGCTTAATTGTTCCGTTGTAAACTGGAGTTGTTGGAGGTCTTTTAGTTCTTGCTCCTGCTCTAAATAAAAATAATATCTAGCTGACTGCTGATCCATCCCGCTATGCTTTTCCAGAGTTGCTTCTAATTCTTCTAAACGCTCATTTGTTTGCTGATACCGTTTGGAAAAAGACTCCAGATCAAGAAGAAGTTGTTCATCAGGAAGACCTGTGGCGATGTTTTTTTTGAGGGATTGCCATTCTTCATATAAAGAAAAATTGAGTTCTTGCTGTCTGGCTAGTGCAAATTGTTTATTCGCCTCATGTAGTTGTTCCAGTAACTGTTGCTGTTGCGACTCGTATTCCTGTTCTTGTTGGATCAACTTGCCAAAATAAGCTTCCTGTTCTTGTTTTAGATGGATTTTTTCTTGAAGCTCTTTCCATTCATTTAATTTTTGATTGATCAGCAGTTTTTGGCCTTTTTTCTTGAATAACTGTTGTGCTTTCTGATAATATTCTTGTCTTTTTTGGAATACTTGAGAACTGCCCGTAATCCCTAAAGAAATCAGTGCATCATGTAGCTCTTTTTCTCTCAAGTGATCTAGTTCCATCAACTGTTCTTGCTGGAAAGTAAATACCTGCTGGAATAACTCTTTCGTCAAAGGTGCAATCAGTTTTTCTAGTAATTCATCACTTCCAACTTGGTTCCCCAGCCATACCTTCGATTTTCCACGATTTTGCTGTTTACAGCGCTCGACAGCAAACTCACCGTATACAGGATGTATAAGCCATATTTTGCCGCCATAGGCTGAGCCGTCTTTTGGTGTATAATCCTTTTTTTTACGGCCTTTTGAAGGGAATCCAAATAAGATGGCTTGGATAAATTGATAAATCGTTGATTTTCCTGCTTCGTTTCCCCCATAGATCAGCTGATTGCCTGAATAAAAATCAAAACTTTTTTGACGCCATTTTCCAAAAGCAGCAATCTCGATCCTTAAAATCTTCATTCCTGATCCTCCTCAAATAAAAAATCTTGATTAAGTAGCTGCTTGGCTTTTTCAAGTGTTTCTTCTTGATATTCCGGCAGTTCGCTCAATATTTTAGCCGCTTCTTGGTGACTATATACTTCATTTAAAATTTGTTGGAAATCTTGAGGTGTCTGATAGTATTGAAATAGCTGTTCCATCAATTTAGCAGAAGCAGCAAGTGGAATCTTCGCATAAAAAGTATCCTCCATGAGAGAAATACGCCAAATAAATAAATCCCTTATCCTATCTGAAAATTCCTCTAACAGATAATCTAATAACTCTCCTGATTGTATTCTCTCTAGAACATCTGTATTGAGATGGTCATAATCTTTTAATTTTATCTCAATTAAACTAAACCCATCTTCTACTTTTGAAAGTTGCTGACGAATATGAACAATGACCTCTTTTGTCGTTTTCGCTTGCCTCAATGATATTTCCTTTGTCTTCCAATAGACCTCTGCTACTTTAATCGGATGTATTTGACAACTGCCTTTACTTAATTCAACAAGTAGAATGGACGTAGAAGTTTGTTCTTTTTTAGTGTGTCCTTGAGGCGCACCTGGATAAACGATGGTTTGCTTTTCATTTAAAACTGTTGGCACATGGATATGCCCCAAAGCCCAATAATCGTATCCTTTTTCTTGCATTTTTGAAGGTTGGAAAGGGGCATAGTTCCCTTTTTGCGAGGTACCAGGTTCCCCATGATACAAACCAATATGGTAATCTGTGAGTTCTCTAGAAGGAAATTCCATCACTTTGTCTTTTTGAATCCATGGTTGTCGATAACTGAATCCACTGAGAGAGACAGTTTCGCCACTTTTTATCGTTATTTTTTTTGTCTCTACCGTTTCGGATGTAAATAAATGGACATTTTTAGGAAAGGAGAACCAATACCGCTCTTTTTGATAGAAATCATGATTTCCGAATATTATAAATACAGGTATATGGTTTTTTTCTAACCGTTTCATCTGTTCTGAAAAATGTTTCTGTATTTTTAATGAAGGACGATTTTGATGAAAATTATCTCCTGCAAGTAAAACAAAATCAACGTTATTTATTATTGCCTGTTCAATGATATTTGATAAAACGGTCAGATTCGTCTTCAATAGTTTTTCCTGTACAGTTTTATCTAGAGTTGTCAGTCCTTCAAATGACCGATCCATATGTAAATCTGCCGCATGGATAAATTTCACCATTAAAAATTCCCTCCTCTTTTTCTTTTATCATACCATTTTCAATGTTTTTTTTCATCAATAACCGAAAATTTGTTCGTATTATGCAAAGAAATTACGATAAATGGCTGGCTTCAAAAAATGAGTTTATTCGAAAAAAGATTGTGACATGATTTTTGTCACAATCCTAAATATTTATATTCTATACTCCCTAAATTAGTTTATATGGTAAGAATTCTTTCAAAAGCTTGAGATACTCCGTCTTTATCGTTTGAAACGGTAATATAATCAGCTTTTTTCATGATCTCTTGATGACTATTTCCCATTGCAAAACTAATATCTGCACTCTCAAACATAGATAAGTCATTTAAACTATCTCCGATCGCGATTCTCAAAGGTTTTTTTAAATTGTAGATTGATTCCAAACGATCAAACACCGTGCCTTTCGATACATTTTGAGGCACGATTTCAATGTTTACAGGTGCTGATTCAGTAACAGTCACATTTAGCATCTTTTTCAAACGGTTAAATATATTCGCTTTCAATTGACGATTGGGAATAAAAATAAAAAATTTGTAAATGCTGATATCATCCTTTTCTATAATTTCTTCAATATTATTATAAGGAATAGAACAAATAGATTTTTCATACTCAAGCTCATAGTTCAACTCCTTGACAGAAAATTCACTACCTACCTCGTGAAAGATTTTTTTCATTTTATTTTTATAGTTCTGCGATTCATAACTTCCGAGATTCGTATATATTTTAGTTGGAAATTTCGATATGACAGAATCAATTTTTTTTACATCCTTTTTATCGAAAAAAGACTCAAATATCTTTTTTTCTCCATCAAATCCAACAGAACCATTTAATCCTACTGCTGGAACCATTAAACCAGATTTTTTGAGAATATTATTAATGTCTTCTACTTCTCTTCCAGAACAAATGAATGGAAAACAGTCTTTAGGTAAATGTTGCATTGTTCTTGCATTTTTTTGACTAATGCTCTGGTCAGAATTCAAAAGAGTACCGTCTAAATCTATACCAATTAGTTTCATTTCATCCATGTCTCCTATACGTTAATTATACATTCACTGCTGATTATAAGTCTAAATTTCTCACAAAACATATACTAATTATACCTAATTTAAGTAAGTATAAGAATCATTTTAAGAATAGGAACGGACATTTGTATACTGTTCTCTATATTTTTGATTTATAAATAAACGTGTATTGTATCAAAATCAATTATATCGTTATTTTATAATAACCAACTATAAAAAAACGAAGTAGGTGAAAACTAACTTCGATATTCATAGAAGACTCTATTAGTTCAATTTAGTAAAAGATTTAAACAAAAAAAAGATGAACTATTTCTAGTTCATCTTGTTACCTTTGCGTGGCGACGTCCTACTCTCACAAGGGGCAACCCCTCACTACAATCGGCGCTAAGAAGCTTAACTTCTGTGTTCGGCATGGTTACAGGTGTATCCTTCTCGCTATCGCCACCACACTGTGGTGTTATCTTTTATTGAGTAAATTTTGTTCACTCAAAACTGGATTTGAAGTCATATAAGTTTTTTCCCGAGTTCTTTTCTTTTAACCAATTGGTTAAGTCCTCGATCGATTAGTATCAGTCCGCTCCATACATCACTGTACTTCCACTCCTGACCTATCTACCTGATCATCTCTCAGGGATCTTACTTTCTTAAAGAAATGGGAAATCTCATCTTGAGGTGGGCTTCACACTTAGATGCTTTCAGCGTTTATCCCTTCCCTACATAGCTACCCAGCAATGCCCTTGGCAGAACAACTGGTACACCAGCGGTAAGTCCATCCCGGTCCTCTCGTACTAAGGACAGCTCCTCTCAAATTTCCAACGCCCGCGACGGATAGGGACCGAACTGTCTCACGACGTTCTGAACCCAGCTCGCGTGCCGCTTTAATGGGCGAACAGCCCAACCCTTGGGACCGACTACAGCCCCAGGATGCGACGAGCCGACATCGAGGTGCCAAACCTCCCCGTCGATGTGGACTCTTGGGGGAGATAAGCCTGTTATCCCCAGGGTAGCTTTTATCCGTTGAGCGATGGCCCTTCCATGCGGAACCACCGGATCACTAAGCCCGACTTTCGTCCCTGCTCGACTTGTTGGTCTCGCAGTCAAGCTCCCTTCTGCCTTTACACTCTTCGAATGATTTCCAACCATTCTGAGGGAACCTTTGGGCGCCTCCGTTACCTTTTAGGAGGCGACCGCCCCAGTCAAACTGCCCATCTGACACTGTCTCCCACCACGATCAGTGGTGCGGGTTAGAGTGGCCATAACGCAGGGGTAGTATCCCACCAGCGCCTCCATCGAAACTAGCGTTCCGATTTCTACGGCTCCTACCTATCCTGTACATGCGGTACAGACACTCAATATCAAACTACAGTAAAGCTCCATGGGGTCTTTCCGTCCTGTCGCGGGTAACCTGCATCTTCACAGGTACTAAAATTTCACCGAGTCTCTCGTTGAGACAGTGCCCAAATCGTTACGCCTTTCGTGCGGGTCGGAACTTACCCGACAAGGAATTTCGCTACCTTAGGACCGTTATAGTTACGGCCGCCGTTTACTGGGGCTTCAATTCGTACCTTCGCTTGCGCTAAGCACTCCTCTTAACCTTCCAGCACCGGGCAGGCGTCAGCCCCTATACTTCATCTTACGATTTTGCAGAGACCTGTGTTTTTGATAAACAGTCGCTTGGGCCTATTCACTGCGGCTGATCGTATGATCAGCACCCCTTCTCCCGAAGTTACGGGGTCATTTTGCCGAGTTCCTTAACGAGAGTTCTCTCGCTCACCTTAGGATTCTCTCCTCGACTACCTGTGTCGGTTTGCGGTACGGGCCGCTGTTTTCTCACTAGAAGCTTTTCTCGGCAGTGTGACATCAGGAACTTCGGTACTATTATTTCCCTCCCCATCACAGCTTGTCCTTAAGAAAAGAAGCATTTGACTCCTCTTCAGACTTACTGCTTGGACAGACATTTCCGATCGTCTGCATTCCTTAGCCTCCTGCGTCCCTCCATTGCTCAAACAAAAACAACGGGTACAGGAATATCAACCTGTTATCCATCGCCTACGCCTATCGGCCTCGGCTTAGGTCCCGACTAACCCTGGGCGGACGAGCCTTCCCCAGGAAACCTTAGTCATTCGGTGGACAGGATTCTCACCTGTCTTTCGCTACTCATACCGGCATTCTCACTTCTAAGCGCTCCAGCAGTCCTCACGATCTGCCTTCGACGCCCTTAGAACGCTCTCCTACCAATACACCTAAAGGTGTACTCCACAGCTTCGGTAATATGTTTAGCCCCGGTACATTTTCGGCGCAGGGTCACTCGACTAGTGAGCTATTACGCACTCTTTAAATGGTGGCTGCTTCTAAGCCAACATCCTAGTTGTCTGTGCAACCCCACATCCTTTTCCACTTAACATATATTTTGGGACCTTAGCTGGTGGTCTGGGCTGTTTCCCTTTCGACTATGGATCTTATCACTCACAGTCTGACTCCCGGATATGAATGAATGGCATTCGGAGTTTATCTGAATTCGGTAACCCGAGATGGGCCCCTAGTCCAAACAGTGCTCTACCTCCATCATTCTCAATTCCGAGGCTAGCCCTAAAGCTATTTCGGAGAGAACCAGCTATCTCCAAGTTCGTTTGGAATTTCTCCGCTACCCACACCTCATCCCCGCACTTTTCAACGTACGTGGGTTCGGTCCTCCAGTGCGTTTTACCGCACCTTCAACCTGGACATGGGTAGATCACATGGTTTCGGGTCTACGACTACATACTCAAACGCCCTATTCAGACTCGCTTTCGCTGCGGCTCCGTCTCTTCAACTTAACCTCGCATGCAATCGTAACTCGCCGGTTCATTCTACAAAAGGCACGCCATCACCCATTAACGGGCTTTGACTTGTTGTAGGCACACGGTTTCAGGTTCTATTTCACTCCCCTTCCGGGGTGCTTTTCACCTTTCCCTCACGGTACTGGTTCACTATCGGTCACTAGGGAGTATTTAGCCTTGGGAGATGGTCCTCCCGGATTCCGACGGAATTTCTCGTGTTCCGCCGTACTCAGGATCCTCCTAGGTGTCTTCCACATTTCGTCTACGGGGTTTTTACCCTCTTTGACTGACTTTTCCAAGTCATTCGACTATCTGAAAGAACGACCATATTGGAGTCCTACAACCCCAACAAGCAAGCTTGTTGGTTTGGGCTTTTCCCGTTTCGCTCGCCGCTACTCAGGGAATCGAATTTTCTTTCTCTTCCTGCAGGTACTTAGATGTTTCAGTTCTCTGCGTCTACCTCGAATGTGCTATGTATTCACACAATCGTAACATCCTATTAAAGATGCTGGGTTCCCCCATTCGGAAATCTCTGGATCATAGCTTACGTACAGCTCCCCAAAGCATATCGGTGTTAGTCCCGTCCTTCATCGGCTCCTAGTGCCAAGGCATCCACCGTGCGCCCTTATTCACTTAACCTTATCAACCTTGCGGTTGGGTTTTGATCCTTCTTCTAGCGATAGAAGTTAGATCAAGAAAATAAGCAATTGAACTTATTAAAAAACTCATTCAACGCGGTGTTCTCGGTTTGTATTACTTACATTTACTTCAAATATCCAGTTTTCAATGAACAAAAGTGTTTGAGAGTAAACCTCTCAAAACTGAACAAAGTAAAAACAAATTGTGTAGTCTCCGTAATATTCCTTAGAAAGGAGGTGATCCAGCCGCACCTTCCGATACGGCTACCTTGTTACGACTTCACCCCAATCATCTATCCCACCTTAGGCGGCTGGCTCCAAAAAGGTTACCTCACCGACTTCGGGTGTTACAAACTCTCGTGGTGTGACGGGCGGTGTGTACAAGGCCCGGGAACGTATTCACCGCGGCGTGCTGATCCGCGATTACTAGCGATTCCGGCTTCATGCAGGCGAGTTGCAGCCTGCAATCCGAACTGAGAGAAGCTTTAAGAGATTAGCTTAGCCTCGCGACTTCGCAACTCGTTGTACTTCCCATTGTAGCACGTGTGTAGCCCAGGTCATAAGGGGCATGATGATTTGACGTCATCCCCACCTTCCTCCGGTTTGTCACCGGCAGTCTTGCTAGAGTGCCCAACTGAATGATGGCAACTAACAATAAGGGTTGCGCTCGTTGCGGGACTTAACCCAACATCTCACGACACGAGCTGACGACAACCATGCACCACCTGTCACTTTGCCCCCGAAGGGGAAGCTCTATCTCTAGAGTGGTCAAAGGATGTCAAGACCTGGTAAGGTTCTTCGCGTTGCTTCGAATTAAACCACATGCTCCACCGCTTGTGCGGGCCCCCGTCAATTCCTTTGAGTTTCAACCTTGCGGTCGTACTCCCCAGGCGGAGTGCTTAATGCGTTAGCTGCAGCACTGAAGGGCGGAAACCCTCCAACACTTAGCACTCATCGTTTACGGCGTGGACTACCAGGGTATCTAATCCTGTTTGCTCCCCACGCTTTCGAGCCTCAGCGTCAGTTACAGACCAGAGAGCCGCCTTCGCCACTGGTGTTCCTCCATATATCTACGCATTTCACCGCTACACATGGAATTCCACTCTCCTCTTCTGCACTCAAGTCTCCCAGTTTCCAATGACCCTCCCCGGTTGAGCCGGGGGCTTTCACATCAGACTTAAGAAACCGCCTGCGCTCGCTTTACGCCCAATAAATCCGGACAACGCTTGCCACCTACGTATTACCGCGGCTGCTGGCACGTAGTTAGCCGTGGCTTTCTGGTTAGATACCGTCAAGGGATGAACAGTTACTCTCATCCTTGTTCTTCTCTAACAACAGAGTTTTACGATCCGAAAACCTTCTTCACTCACGCGGCGTTGCTCGGTCAGACTTTCGTCCATTGCCGAAGATTCCCTACTGCTGCCTCCCGTAGGAGTTTGGGCCGTGTCTCAGTCCCAATGTGGCCGATCACCCTCTCAGGTCGGCTATGCATCGTGGCCTTGGTGAGCCGTTACCTCACCAACTAGCTAATGCACCGCGGGTCCATCCATCAGCGACACCCGAAAGCGCCTTTCAAATCAAAACCATGCGGTTTCGATTGTTATACGGTATTAGCACCTGTTTCCAAGTGTTATCCCCTTCTGATGGGCAGGTTACCCACGTGTTACTCACCCGTTCGCCACTCTTCTTTTTCCGGTGGAGCAAGCTCCGGTGGAAAAAGAAGCGTACGACTTGCATGTATTAGGCACGCCGCCAGCGTTCGTCCTGAGCCAGGATCAAACTCTCATAAAAAGTTCGAACAATCTTGCGATTGTTAAGCTCAATTTGTTTGCTAGCATATTGCTTGCTTGTTAAAAAATGTTTGTTGTCTTGAATTGAATCAAGACGCCCTACACATTTGGTTTGTCTTACTTTGTTCAGTTTTCAAAGGTCTACTTCATCGGAAGTGTTTTTCCGATTTATTTTTTGGCTGCCGTAGCAACTTTTATATCATATCAGAGTGACAAGTGATTGTCAACTCTTTTTTAAAAGTTTTTTTCGATTTCGTTTTTCGAAATCTTTCAGCAACTCATTTATCATAACTTATTGTTCGTTATTTGTCAAGAACTTTTTTGAAGTTTTTTCCGATAGAATCAAGCTTCGCAAGCTGTTCTTTTTTAACGACTCAGTTATCTTATCACGTCTAAAAACATGTGTCAACTCTTTTTTGGAATTTTCACAAAATGTTTCAATCAGATGCGACAACGTTGTTTAATATATCATTAAAAAAAATAAAGGTCAAGCTAAAATAATATTTTAGCTTGACCTTATTATAATTTCAACGATTGTCAAAAGTATTGTTTGCAACTGTGTTCCCTGTTTCTATTGATAGAATACAGCTTTCGAAACATAAGTTTTGAACTGCTTCGATCCGTCCAAATTCTTTTGCAGTTATTGTACAATGAGTAAAGCAGACATCTTCTATAGGTTTTTCAGGAAATGCTACCAAGTCAAAAGCCCGAGAAGGAAGTGGATAGCCTGGAGAAAGACTTGCCTGTACATTTTTGACATGTATGTTTCTGACTTTTGTCATTTGTTTTGATTCAGGTATTTCTTCAGCCACTGCTTGCCAACTTTCTGGCATTCGTTCAAGATCATTGCTATTTTTTCTATTATATTCATTATGCCAGTCCATTATCCAAGAAAACGGAAATTGTACATCCATCATATTCAGGTTTTCTACCCTGATATTTTCAATCACTCCCCCTCTTTCTCTTGAAGATTTCATTCGAATACCACAGTCTGACTGAAAAAAATCGATATCGTGAATATACACATCACTAATTCCAGCACTAACTTCGCTACCAATAGTTACACCGTAACCTGAACGAATGTTACATCTCGCAATCTCGATTCTTGATGATTTTCGATTGACTCTTGCACCGTTACCGTCCCTGCCAGATTTAATAGCGATACAATCATCACCACAGGCCAAATCACATTCATAGATACGCACATCTGTTGAAGAATCAATATCAATCCCATCTGTACTTGGCCCATCATTATGACGGATGATTACTTTTTCTACTAATACATCGTTAGAATAAGTGATTTGCAGGTTCCAAAAACCTGATTTTTGAAAAATCAAATCACGAATGACAACATGTTCTGCATGATACAGTAAACACGCGCGCGGACGCTTAATAGCATAATCTGCAATCCAACGCAGTCCCTTTCGATCATATTCAGCTCTTGTTCCGCTTTTTTGGTCTTTCCCCCAATATAGTTCCCACCAATGCTCTCCTTGACCGTCGATTATTCCTTTTCCTTCTATAAGAATATCTTTTGCTGAGAGAACATTCAAAATCGCTGCTGGCCATTTCATTTCTATTCCAGCAACTCGTGTATCAATCTCTGGAAATGCTTCGATCTCTGTTTTTCCCTTGAGAACAGCCCCTTCTTCGAAAATGAGATGGCTCTTATCTTTTAAAAAAAGTGCGCCGACTAAATAAATACCTTTTGGAATAAATACGGGCAAGTGTTCTTTTGCACCTTGATTGATTGCCTTTTGCAGCATTACTGTATCATCTTGTTGAATGTCGTTTGTTTTAAAGTCTAAAGCATTGATGAACTCTTTTTTGTCTGCAATACTTTTCTCCTTATCTTTCATTGATTTTTTTTAATTCTTCACCAATAAACACAGTTTTCGAACGATTCAGCGGATACCCTACTAACAAAATGATTGCGGATACAAATAAACAGAATGCTGGTAGCAAGTTTGCCATCGTATAAATTCTTTCTTGTACTAAAACTGATTGGATGGCTCCACCTGTTGTAGACGATTGGTAACCAATGAGTGCTAGCATAAATCCTCCGACTGCTCCTGCGCACGCTTGTCCTACTTTTCTCGCAAAAGAATTCACTCCGTATACTGTTCCATCTTCTCTTAAGCCTGTCTTATATTGATGATAGTCAATCACGTCAGTAATGAATGCCCAGACCATCAAATTGAATAAACCAGATCCTAAAGTAGCAATAAATAAAAGAATCAGATATACCCATGCATTTGTTATATGAAGGAAATACATCAGCAAGTACATACATGAAGAAGCGAGTAACGCAAATACGCTTGCTTCCTTTTTACCAAATAATTTTGTCAGCTTTGTAGCAAATGGTGCTAAAACTACTACTGTTCCGTAAGTAAATAAAAGAGCAACAGACATTGCTTGTTTATTATGGAAGTAATCATTAAATAAATAAGTCATATTCGTCCCAGCTAAAATCTGATTGATCACAATGAAAATGTCAACAATGACTAAAATAATCAGTGCTCGGTTAGCCAACAAACCTTTTACCAACTGAGAAGCAGGCACTTTTTCGTTTTTGACAACTCTTACTCGTTCAGTAGTCAATTTACAAGTCAGCATGTATGCGACAAATGCAATTGCCGCACATCCGATGGAAATCCAAAAGAAATGATTCCCTGAAACGACTTGCTGCCCACTCTTGTTATGGGTGTACATCAAAATCGGGATAAAGAACCCTGTAGTTGACCCGCCAATCGCAGAACCAATGCTTCGGAATGTGGATAGCGAGGTGCGGTCATTAAGATTTGAACTAATGGCTGCTGCCATTGCTCCGTAAGGGATATTGATTGTTGACAGAAAAATACCATAAACAATATATGAAACAAAAATATATGCAATCTTCACCGTCATTGGAAGATGTTGGACGAATGGTAAAAACAAAATGACTGTCACTAAGCAAAATGGATATTTCATTTTTCTGATCCAAGGAATAAATCGGCCAGCTTCTGTTAACTCTGAGACATCGCATAATCTTCCAACCATCACATCAGCAAACGCATCCAAAATTCTTGAAATCAAGAATAACGTACCTACAATTGCTCCTGAAACACCAAGAACATTCGTATAATAAATCATCAAGAAACTATTGACCAAACCTAAAATAAAACAGTTACCTAAATCACCGAACATGTAGCCTATCTTATCGGAAATCCCAAATTCCTTTTTTTCTTTTTTTACTGTATTTGCTGTAACAGCATTTTGTGAAAGCATTTGAATTCCTCCTACCTCTTCTAGTAAACGTTTTCAAAATTATAACTCTTTTTTTCTTGTTTTGATATTCACAATATTGACATTTTATTGCATTATCTTGACAGAAAAAAAACAAAAATACGTTTAAAAACATTGTCAGAAAAGGGCATTAATATTATTTTCATAACATCATAGATAAACAAAAAGATTCACTAACTAGCAAAAACAAGTTAGTGAATCTCTATTTATTAGAGAGTTAGATTATTCAAGATCTTTTCCTTCGTACTTAAAAAATTCAAAGTCCGCATAACTTCCTCTTTTTCTATTCAAATCATGTACGACTATCCCGATAAAATTCCCGGTAAATCCACCTGAGAGTATACACATGTTTTTTTGTAGACCTACTTCCTTCCATTCTTCAGATGGTGTGTCTTTCAAATAAAACTGTGCTGTCTCTTTCCTTACGGCTACTTTCAAGAAAGTCTTCTTTTCTGTGAGTGGAATCCTCCAATCTTCTATTTGTGCAACTCCGTTTTCTGATTCTATCATACGAAGACATTTTCCCTTGTTCTCATTCCAAGTAACATAGCAATAAATATAATTGGATTCATTTAGGTACAATACCAGTCCAGCCATCTGATTAAAATTATTAGGTGTATATTCAAATGCTGTCTCCGCATCAAAAGTAAAATCCGTTTGCCGAATAGCTAATAAATGATGGTCAAAGGTAGATTGAAGAGATTCACCGGCAATCAGTCGTAAAAAACCAGGTCTAGTTTTTGTATCACACCAATCAGCCCTTGGCAAAATACGTCTGGCATTCCAGTTCTTTTTTAACTCTCCTTCAAATGTATCCATAAACTGATGATCTCTCTCTTGTTGTACCTCTTCATTCGTCTCAATCATTATTTCTTCCATCGGAGTTGTCTGGTTATCTTTAAGCCTTAACCAATCGTCGGACGTCCAATACACTTCTTGGATAGCGGTTTCTCTTCCCAAAATAGCCGCACCGTTTAATGGTCTGGTACAAAGATATGTCATGTACCATTTTCCTGACGGGGTTTGTACTAAGCTCCCATGTCCTGTACATTGCAATGTAGAAGCAGGTTTGTCACTAGCTGTCAGCATAGGAAAACCAGGATCAAGCTCGTAAGGACCAGTAATCTTCTTTGCTCGGCAGACTGTGACTGAATGTCCTCTTCCTGTACCGCCTTCTGCTGTCCTCAAATAATAATACCCGTTACGAAAATACAAATGCGGTGCCTCTGTTTTCGCTAATTCTGTACCTGCAAATATTTTATAGATGGGACCGTCAAGCTTCTTCTTCTCTGCATCATATTCTTGCAATACGATACCGCTGGATTTATTCGGTGTGTCCAGACGATAATCCCATAATTCATTGACAAGCCATTTTTTCCTGTTTCCAAATCATGAAACAAAGAAGGATCAAAGCCGTTACTATTTAAATAAATCGGTTCGGACCAAGGTCCTGTGATCTCAGATGCAGTAATCAAGTAATTGTGGACATCTTTAAACGGACGGCCTGCACTTTTGACATCTGTGTAAACAAGATAGAACAATCCATCAGCATAACTGATTTGCGGTGCCCATATGCTTCCGTTTGTAGGATTTCCTTGCAAAGATACTTGAGTGGTCAAAATATCCGTTGTATGTGACCAATTGACTAAATTCTTCGACTCATATACTCGAATTCCTGGAAGCCATTCAAAAGAGGAGACAATAATGTAATATCGGTCTTTCGCTCTTAAAATATTAGGATCTGGATTGAACCCTCTTAAAATAGGATTTTTCACTTTGATAGTCTGCATGATTCAGGCTTCCTTTCTTATTCTTACTCGATACAAACTGAATACCCCAGCGGCAAAATAAAAAAATGCAAAAGGAAACGCAATAAACTGAGTGCCGACCAACAATATAACTCCCGTTATAAAATACAAGCCAGTGGCAGTTGTTAAGTATTTTCCTTTAGCCGTCAAAAATAGTGCTACTGCTAAAAAAGAAAGTGAAATAAACAATACAACGGCAAACAGACCAGTCATGTCCTGTAATAGCTCAAATGTATTTTCTAAAGACAAAGTTGGATGATCGACAGCAAGCGACTGATAACTTTTTTTAAACTCTGACGCAGACATATTACTTAAAGTAACTGCTAACCCGCCAAAGAAAATCAGAGATAGGCTGCCACCGATCATTCCTAGCAATAGTTCCCATTTTCTTTTCATTTCAGAACCCCCTGCTTTTCTAAATGGATCCATTCAGGTCTTTTGATTGGTGTTTCATAATTGTTATTTCGTTCAGAGAATTTGGCAGTCTGTTCATTTTTCTTGTCATCCCAATTGTCCCAACCAGTTGGGTGAACATGCCCACCTATCTTACACGCTTCAAACACGACATTTGCATACGGACGCCACGGTCTTCCTAAATAGACGTTTCTAGTATCAGGCTCTGCAGTCAAGGTACAGCTTTCAAAACGATACCCTGATTTTTGATTTTTCGGCGTAGATGCTGCTGTGATGTATCCAGGATTTTTACTGGCTAAGCTATGGATACGGCACTGGCGAAAAACTGCATCTGCCCCACCAAATATGAAATCCACCGTTCCTTCAATCCAACAATATTCATAGGTCTGACGACAATAATCAGGATTGGCAGAAGCCGGTGTACAAAAAGGTGTACCATCTTTTTGCAAGTCAGGCAACGGACCCGTGCATAAAGTATCCTGATAACCAGTTAGTCGACAGTTTTTTAACAATACGCGATCTCCTGAATTGAATAAAGCAACAGCTTGACCTACTTTTTCTCCTGGACCTGCTGTATTTTCGATGTAAAGATTTTCTAATACGACATTCGATCCTTCTAAGAAAAAAGTAGCACTTCGGAAAGTCCCTAACTGGCTACCGTCAAGATACTCCTGTTTTGCAAAACGATTACCAGAGATCACTACTGTTCCTGTTCCCACAAGTTTAAAATTGGATAATCTACTTTCTATATATTCATCATATCTTCCTTCTTTTACTATCAAGACCTTTGGATGGCTATCCGGCAGGTCTGCCAAATAATCGATTCCTTCTTGGATAGTTTCAAAATCCGTCGGGGTATCTATAGAATTTTTTCCAATTATCAGTTTGTCTTTCATCCTCATAAATGCTCCCTTATGAATTGTTTCCAAATGTTTCTCATTTCTTGTGTTTCCATATGACCGCCTGTTAAAGAAAAAGAAGAAAAGTTTTCTGGACTACCCATTGATCGATACTTCTTGTCCAGTCCTTTTCTCAGCTTCAGTACGCCTTCGTCCAAGCACATCGTATCGTTTTTTCCAACTAAGCTAAGACGAGGGCGCGGAGCGATTTTTTCTTGGATTGCTAACGTTGTATAAGCTGTCAGTAGGTTTGGCACATAGTAATAAAACCCATGATGATCTAGGCGACGATGTAGCAAAAGTGTTTCGATGTCCACCTGTGCCGCTAGATCAATACAAACTTTGACACGAGAATCCAATGCCGCCACCCACCAGCTTAATAAGCCTCCCATAGAAAGACCAATCGTTGCGATCCGTTGAGTATCTGTGTCTTCCCTTGTCTCCAAATAATCGATCAAGCTGATCACATCATAAATACGCATTCCCCATAATGTTTTTCCTGTTAATAAAAATTGTTTGAACAACTCGCTTTCGGAAATACCTCCGCGTTCTTCAAATCCCCAAGCATCAATCGACCAAACAGCATATCCCATTCCTGTCAGTACTTCTGCAAAAGATGGAGAAGCTAAGTAAGGAGCACCATGGATCAATTCACTTTTCCCGACTGAAAAATCTCCGCCGTGAGAATGCAGGTAAAGGACCGTCGGAAACGGTCCTTCTTTCTCCGGGTAAGCATAAAGTACTGGTACTGTTTCCAATTCATTTAAGTACAGTTGATAATATTCAAGCATAAACCCATTTTGTTTTTCTCTGTATAATCGCTTTCCACTAGGAGTAAGTCTGCTAGATGGATCACCTAAAAAGTCATTCAACTGCATAAGCAAAATTTTTACGGACAACCAGATCATCCATGTTTTCAATTTGAGTTGACCGGAATTTCTCAATACTGATTTCTTTCGTATTTTCTAATAGAAATGCTGGTCCTTCATGATTCTCAATCGTCATTTGATTAAAGGTAACCTTCTCCGCAAAACCAATGTAAAATCCTTGCTTGCTCATTTCCTCTATCCCTGTCATCATAGCAGGGACACCGGGAACTGCATCTTGGGCCATTGAAACATCAATATTATCAAATGTGATTTCTTGTATAAACTGTTCTGCTAATCCATAAATAAATCCTGCAGAAGCATGGACATTCCTTGCCGTGATATTCGAAAAATGGATCCTTCTGAATGCTGGTGTCCGCTCATCTATCGGATAAGCCGTTTTTTCCCATACATATGGTTCTTTTCCTCGCGGACCGCAGAAATAATAAAGATTCAGTATAAATGGACACATCACATTATCCATGACTATATTGGATACTCGAATATCTTCAACGTTCCCGCCTCGACCTCGTCTAGATTTCAATCGTATTCCTCGATCAGTTTCTTGGAAGATACAATTTGAAATGGTAATATTACGTATACTACCACTCATTTCACTTCCTAACACGACCCCTCCGTGTCCATGGACCATCGTGCAATTTGTAATCGTGATATTTTCACAAGCAATTCTTTCGTACGTATCTTCAGTCCCTGCTTTGATTGCGATACAGTCATCTCCCACGTCAATATGGCAATTACTAATACGCACATTTTTGCAGGATTCTGGATCGATGCCGTCTGTATTTGGTGAATCCGCCGGGTTCAAAATCGTCAAGTTGTCAAACGTCGCGTTGCTACAAAGAATTGGGTTGATCGTCCAGCTTGGTGACTGGATCAGTTTGATATCTTTCACAGTGATTCGATGGCAGTTATGGAAACTCATCAATTTAGGACGAGGATAAGCCAGATTATCTGGTTCGTTTCGGAAAGTATGCCACCATTTTTTTCCATTTCCATCTAATGTACCGAAACCAGTGACAGAGATGTTCTCTACATTTTGTGCATAGATACAGGAAGCATAGACTTTTCGATGGACTCCTTCCCAACGTGAATGAACAATAGGATAATCTTTTGGATCGTCAGAGAATTTCAAAACCGCCCCTGCGCTCAAATGAAGTTCTACATTGCTTTTTAAAAATAAAGCCCCTGTTAAAAATTCACCTGCTGGCACAACTACGGTTCCGCCTCCTGCGCTTGCTGCTGCATCAATCGCTTGTTGTATTGCTTCAGTATTCAATTCATCAATTGATGCACCGAATGTCAAAATATCATACATACTTATAATGCCTCCACTTCGATCAATGCTTGCAAGAATGCACCGACACCTTTTTGATCATTACAAATAATCGGCTCACTGATGTAGTAAGCGTATGAACCATCTCGCTGTTCTGCTCCGCCTAACCCTGCTACTTGACAGTTTTTGTTCAAGTTCAACCAGCCTTCTTTTGTTTCAAGAACAAATTCATCGAGTAGTCCTTGATGAGATTTTTTCACTTGCGGCAGCCACTCTTCTTTGTTCAGCAAGCCTAAGCGTATCCCTTTAGCCATTGCGTAAACAAACATACTGCTGCCAGAAGCTTCCAGATAATTTCCTTTCCGTTTTGTTTCTGTTGTTACTTGATTGATACCATGTCCCACTGTTTTCTTCTTGATACGGAAGTAATGCGGTCAATGTCTTTTCTAAAATTTCCTTCAGCAAAGAACAATCCGTTTCCGCATGAAGCAATTCATAGGTATCTGCCGCAGCCATCAGATACCAGCCAATCGATCGACTCCAGAAATGATGAGATAAACCTGTTTCTGGATCAGCCCATGGTTGGACTTTCTTTTCATCCCATGCATGGATCAGTAAATTTGTTTTTGGATCAAATAAATGTTTATAGCTGATTTCAAACTGTCTCAAGACATCTTGGTAATCTTTTTCCTCACTAAAATTCTGGATAAATTCAGCATAAAAAGGTGAGCCCATATATAATCCATCTTACCAAATTTGATAAGGATAAATTTCTTTATGCCAAAAAGCCCCTTCGGATGTACGCGGATGGTTTGCCAACTGCCGGGAAAGGAGTTCTGCTGCTTTTTTATATTTTTCTTCGCCTGTTTCTTTGTACAATAAAAAGAAAAGCTTTCCTGTATTTACATGGTCGATATTGTATTCTTCAACGCTGTAGCCACGGATCGTTCCATCTTCTTGCACGAAATAGTCGATATTGTCTTTTATGAAATCAAAATAAATTTTTTCTTGGGTTTGTTCCCAAAGTAATTGGAACCCTTTAAGTACGACGCCATAGTCATAAGACCATTTTCCTTTATACCACTTTTCTTCATATAAGCGAGGTGTTCTTTCCATGATGCTTTTTGCTAATCTCTTTGACCAGTTTTCCATTATTTGCTCTCCTTTAAAAATTAAAATAGGATTTAGGACAAATACCAAGAAGTATTTGTCCCAATCGTCTATATTACTGTGCCGCTGCTTTGTATGCTTCCTCGTATTCTTGTGTGATTCGGTCGCCTCCTTGTGCTTTCCAGTCTTCTACAGCTTTCTTGAATCCTTCTTCGTCAAGCTGTCCCATGATGTATTGCACTGTAGCATCAATAACGATTTTTTCGATTTCCGATCCTACTTCATTGTTCGTCGGTGAATCCAATGGCACAGAAGGATCCATTACAGCGAATTCTTCGTTTTCTTTGATCAATTGATTCGACAATTCTTTTTCAGGATCTGCGTCTTTGAAAGAGAACGTTACTTCACTAGGGCGAGAACTTGATAGCGGTTGCACTTCTTGTTGCCAAAGATCCATATCGATAAATTCGATAGAACCATCATCATTCAATTCATAATGTGTTCCCTCAATACCACCAGTCATCAATTTATACATATCTTCTTCTAGAAGATCATCAACAAATTGCAGTAATTTCTTCAATTGTGCTTCGTCTTTTACTTGTGATTTAGGGAATGCTAACAAACCACCAATACCATTTCCTTCTGACCAAACATGATAACCTCCGCCTTCACCATCTGAAATCTTGTTTACAGGGACTAATTCCATATCATCTTGAATACCTTGTCCCATTGTCTTCAGGTTCTTGATATCCACCATCCCAGTGTAGATTCCTGTTTTTCCTTGTGCAAATTGTTCTTGCTGGTCAGTCTTTTGAGTAACCGCAAAATCTTGTGCCAAATAGCCATTCTCAAATAGATCTCTTGAGAAGTTCAACGCTTTCATGTATTCTTCTGTATCAAATTCTGGAGTAAATTTGCCATTATCATCTACAGCCCAGCCATTCGGTGCTCCAAAATAAGAAGTGAACAGCTTAAAGCTGGTATAACGAATATCACTAGGCGCACGATCACCAAAACCAACTGTATCATCCACACCATTTCCATCTGGATCGTTTTCTGTAAATTGTTTAGCTACTTCGTAAAGTTCATCCATCGTAGTTGGAACATCTAATCCAAGATTATCCAACCAGTCTTTTCGAATGACTAAACCAGCACGAGCATAGTCCTTTTGCATTGGCACACCATACAATGCTCCGTCGATACTTGCAGCTTCGATTCTATCCTCAGAGATTTGGCTTAAGTTTTTATAGTCTTTTAAATATTCCGATACATCCCAGAATACGCCTGATTTCAACGCACTTCGGACAGAAGAGTTTTTCAGCATAGCAATTTGAAGTGTAACGATATCTCCTAGTTCGTCAGAAGCCAATGCAGTTGTCAGTCTTTCTTCTTTTGAAGCATCAGGAATCCAATTGAATGTAAGTTCCGTATCGGTTTTTTCTTCTATTAGATTCACGATTGTGTCAGTTGGTGGGGAAGCATGGTGTAAAATATTCAACCAAGTGATTTTGGTTTTCCCATCTTCTGTTTATGAAGAACTGTTGTTTGAACTGTTGCCACATGCGGCAAGTGCTAAAATTCCTGCAAAACTAAGACCTAATTTTACGAGCGTTGCTTTTTTCATAAATTTTCTCCTTCACTGTTTTAATGATATTTTTGTTTTCTTCTGTTTTTTCTGTATATGAGTTCTTCCATTCCAAATGGCAAAATATAGAATTTGCTGTCCACGTGACTGCGGAAAAGAAGAGACTGCCACCGATAAAGGTTAAAACACCTGGCATTGTTTGGATGATCATCAGGTAAATACCCACCAGACTTAGTATTAATACTAATGAATAATGAAGATGAGAGAATCCGAACAAAAATGCCATTTTCATTTTGAAAAAATATCCTTTCCAATCATAATGTGCCATGATTGGAAAAATATAGAGTGCTGAGAGCAAATACAAGAACGCAGCAATATACAAAGCGATTCTAAGATACCAATTGTGTATGAAAGAAAGATCCACAAGTAAAACAACTCCGATGACGCCGTATATCCAGCTCATCAGCAAGGTTTCACGATAGTTTTCTTTAAAATATGAGAAGTACGTTTTCGTCAAAGGAAATGTTTCTTTTGTGCGCAGCCATTTTCTAATCACTGCAACCATTGCATAAGATGCAGGACCAAAAGTAAAAACCCCCAGACCTGCAATGACTAAACCACCCCACAGAAAATTCAAATAAACCAACTGTAAAATACGATTTAGCCTTCCATTTATTTTATCTAATGACTGCAGCATGTCTTTTCCTCTCTTTCTAAATTAGTAAACGCCGTCTTCTCCTAGCTTTTTGGCGATCTTGTTAGCTAAAATTACCATGAATAATCCTACGACCCCTTTAAACAATCCCATTGCTGTACTGAAACTTAATTGTCCATTCTTCAATCCAGCTGTATAAATGTAGGTGTCGAAAATTTCTGCAACACTTCGATTCAATGAATTCAATAACAAGTACATATGCTCGAAACCTAAGTCCAGTGTCTGACCGATTTTTAGAATCAGCAAGGTAATGATTACTGGACGAATCGCCGTCAATGTAACATGCCATGTTTTTCGCAAGCGTCCTGCGCCATCCATTTCAGCTGCTTCATATAACTGTGTATCTACTGCAGTGATTGCTGAAAGGTAGATGATCGTAGACCAGCCCAACTCTTTCCAGATTACTTGTCCAATATAGACTGTTCGTGTCCACTCAGGAGATGTCAGAAAACTGATTTTTTCAAATCCCATCGTTGCAAGGAATTCATTCAATACCCCTCCGTCAACGTTCAAAAATACATAAGTAATCGAAACGATGATTACCCAAGACATGAAATGAGGGATGTAAATGATCGTTTGAATCCCACTTTTCAGTCGCTTGTTCGTTACTTCGTTTAATAGTAGGGACAAAATAATTGGCATCGGAAAAAACACGAAGATATTTAACCCGAACAAGATCAAAGTATTCCTTAATAAAGTAAAGAAAGTCGGCTCTGTAAACAAACGAATGAAATGTTTGAATCCCACCCAAGGACTGCCCATTATCCCTAAAAATGGTTGATAATCTTGAAAAGCAATAACGAGCCCTCCCATAGGAAGATACCTAAAGATCAGGAAATAAAGGACCCCCGGCAGAATCATCACGTATAAAAATTTATTCGTTTTGATTCCTGCAATTATTTTTTTTCGTCTTCTGAGCTTTTCTTCTTTTTTCGATAGCGTCAGTTGAAATGGTTCTTGTTTCTTTACACTTTCCATAAGCCCCTCCTTAGTTTTATGAATGTTTGCTGCTTATGTCTTTATGATAGATAACTATCCGAATTACGTATATAATCATTTTTATCGCATGTAAAAACGCTTACACAGCAGCGATTTTTATACTTGCAAAATATATAAGTGTATTTCTTCACAAATAAGGTACGCCTAGTAACTATTCTATTTTTTTCTATCTGACACTTAACGTAGGAAATGATTATATACGTAATCTTTCACCGATGATAAATTGAATACATAGAAACAGAACATTTAATTTATTTTGAGGAGGAGCCTATCTATATGAAAAAGAAAGTCTCTATAGGAGAAAGAAGTTTTACATTTTTCAACAATACGTTTCTGATCTTGCTAGCTTTGATCTGTATCGTGCCTTTTTTAAATATCATCGCTACATCTTTCGCTTCTACACAAGAAGTCGTCGCGAAAAAATTTATCCTTTTCCCTACTACCTTTTCTCTAGACGCGTATCGTTATATTCTATCTACGCCAACTATTTTTAGAGCACTTGCTGTTTCGATTGGCGTTACCGGGGTTGGGACGATCGTCAGCATGTGCGCAACTTCACTGATGGCATACGGGCTTTCCAGAAAATACTTGTTTGGTCGAGGATTCGTCAACTTTCTTGTTGTATTTTCTATGTTGTTCAGCGGGGGGATGATTCCCACATTCTTAGTTGTTCGTTCTCTGGGACTGGTCAATTCTTATTGGGCAATGATCTTGCCTGTAGCTGTTAATGCAATGAACATGATCATTATGAGAAACTTTTTCCAAGCCTTGCCGGATAGTTTGGAAGAATCGGCAAAAATGGATGGTTGCACAGATTTCGGTGTATTTTTCAAAATCATGCTGCCATTAGCGTTACCGTCTATTGCTACTATCTCACTTTTTTATGCTGTTACTTACTGGAACACTTATATGACCGCTATTTTGTATATCAACGATTCATCTAAATGGCCGATACAGATTCTTTTACGTCAGATCGTCATTGTATCAAGCGGGATGCAAGCAGAAAGTAGTGCCGTTGATGTGATTCCACCAGCACAAACAGTTAAAATGGCTGTTATCGTTATTGCCACAGTCCCTATGCTGATTGCTTATCCTTTTGTTCAGAAATACTTTGTCAAAGGCGCACTCGTAGGTTCTGTCAAAGGTTGATTATGTATGGAACATAAAATAGAGGTTATGAAAGAGACGTTCAGCCTTATTTTTATAAGCTGTCTCTTGAATACCGTTTATTCGCAAAAAAGGATTGTGACAAAGCTTTGGTCACAGTCCTTTTTGCGTGCTTAGCCTTGAAATTTAACTATTCATAAAGACAAATACTAAGGTTATTCTCCTTTCTTTTATTGCTTGAATCAGACCACAAGAAAAACAGCCTCTTGTTTCACAAATATTTTTTTCGATATTCTCCCGGAGTGATTGATTCTTTCTTTTTGAAGAAACGAATAAAATTTTGCAGATTTCGATATTGCAGTCTTTCTGCAATCTCTTTTACAGAGAGATTGGTTTCTTTCAACCACTTTTTCGCTACCTCTAGACGATGATTTTGAACGAAATCACCAAATTTTTCTCCTGTTTCCTTTTTAAATACATTGCTTAAATAATTAGGGTTATAGTGCAACCTATCAGCAATCACATCTAGAGATAGATCACGGTCATATTCTGTATAGACGATGTGCATGATATTCTCCGAAAGATTTTTAAATTCATGATCAGTGATTGCTTGAGAACATTCTGTGATTGGCAAGACTAATTGTTCTAAAACAAGTTTTTCTAGCTCTTTGGGATGATAATTGTTCAATGCTTTTACATAGATTTGTTTCATGTTATCAAAATTTTTTGAATCTACTCCCAATAACTGCCCTAATTGAACGAGCTCATTGATCAAACGGACCGAAACTACTTCTCGGCTCAGAGGATTTTTATTTTGTGCGAACAATGCATTAATTAATTCATGTACCAACTTCCTTACTTCCTGATTTCCGGAACGAATAGCTTCAAACAATCGATTCTGTTCTTCTACTGGATATCTAATAAGCGTTTTTTCATGCGCAGCAGGAACAATTTCCTGATAAAATATGATCGAACTCGGACCAGTATTTACACGATAATATAGGGCTTCTTTTGCTCGGTCAACCGATTGCTTGCTTTCATTCAGCGTTTCGAACCGGTTACTGATACCTATACTCACAGTTAATTTCAAGTATTCTTTTACACGTTTTTGAATGAGTCGGCAATACTCCATGACTTTTTTGCTTGCTTCTGCATCGTCTTTATCCATTCGATAAATAGTGGCTTGCATTTCTTCATTCAAAACGATCGGCAGCATTCGATTTTCCTTTGGCACAATTTCCGTGATCATGTTGTTGATTGCTAAAAGTAGCAAATCACGCTCTCCACCGTGACTATCTTCTAACAGATCGATTTGAACCAAGGCCGTATAATAGCAGTCAGTTTGAGAACTATAACCAAATTGCTGCAACCGCTGATCTAGTTCTCGCCTTTCTACTCGATTTCTAAATAAACTGAGTACAAATAACGTTTCTAGTTGCGGCTTTTGGGTAACTAAGTGTGCACTTAACGCTTCTTTTTCTCCTATGATCCGACTGACTGATTGAGCGACCAAATCTAGTTCTTTCCCACTGAATCCTTTTGATTTAAGATTCAAACGTTCCTGAATTTGAGAAATTGGACGGGCAAATCTATCCGAAAATAAATAGGAAAGGAGACCGATCAGTCCTACTAGCGTCAAAGACACTGCAACTAACCCGATTCTCAGATTGCGAATCGTTGCTCCAATTGCACTAGAATCAACTTCTAATCTGTAAATCCAATTATTATAATCTGATTTCAGTACGATATAGGATGTCCCATTTTCTCTTATCACTTTCAACTGGTTGTAATCTAGATCCACATCCGCTAATGCATCTGGCTGCTCTTCTTCTTTTACTTTCTGTGTAGAAAAAAGCTTTCCATCTTCGTTTTCGATAGAAAGTATATCTTCTCCGCTTTCCCCAACAACTTGTTCTATTGTATGTTTCTCTATCGTAGCAATTCCCAATGCATATTTTTCTTTTGCCAAAATAAATTGTCTTTGTTATTTATGTACTTTTGTTGATACCTTTCAACTTCCTCTTCAGTCAGTTGAGTCAACGATCCATTGATTACTCCCCATTTACCAGCTAAACTGAGTAAATCATAATTATTATCATCCATAACAATTGTTTCTATAAAGTTTAGCTCTTTCCTGATTTCAGAATAAGTGGAGTAATTTGTATATGTCAGTGGATGCTTGAATATATCCGAGAAATTTTTGGTCGAACCATACGTAGAAAACGAATATTCGATCGTTCTGATTTTCCATTCAACGTTCGTTTTGACTTGCCTGAGCAGGTTCTTTTTATCTGTTAAATAACTCGATTCGATCGACTCATAGGTATTCTGATAAATAAATAAACTAAATCCTATGACAAGTACGGCTCCTAATAAAAACATCGGTAAAAATATTTTATAAAACACTGTACTTTTCTTCATTTTCTTCCTCTCTTTCCTTTAAATAAAAGGCTTTCATTTTTCTGTAAAATTGATACTCATCTAATTAAATGAGCATTCCCCGCTTTTAAGAATAGCATAATTAAAAATAAAAATCCAAGTAATTTTTAACGTGTGCAATCTTTTCATACCAAAGATCTATTGACTTATCGTAGTTATCGTAATATGATGAATGCGTTAACAAAAAGTGAAAAAGTAAGGAAAATGATGGAATGGTAACGATCAAAGATATCGCTAAAGCAGCTGGTGTTTCTCATACGACAGTTTCTCGTGCTTTGAATAACAGCAGTTTAATCAAAAATGAAACAAAACAAAAAATACGGCAACTAGCTAAGGAAATGAATTATTCGCCGAACTATAGTGCAAAAGGTTTAGTAAATCAAAAAAAATATCTGATCGGACTGTTTTTCTCAAGTTTGCATAAAGGAACTTCATCAAATTTCCTAGCAGATTCCATTGCAGGTATCCATTCAGTATTGGACACAAACTACAGCTTATCTGTCGAAAGTATCGATGCTGTTGATTTAACAGAAATCAATTTGCAACGTTATGATGGTCTGATCGTTATGAGTCAAAGTGATGAAGATCAGCCTTTTATCGATTATCTAAAAGAAAAAGCGTTTCCCTTCGTCGTTGTCAATCGTCACATCAATGATCCAGCGGTTATAAATGTTACTGCCGATGATGCGGCCGGTGTTATGCAGGCAGTAGATTACGGTATTGGGTGCGGACATACGAAGATCGCTTATATTGGTGGGAAAAAAAACTTTCGTTCGACAAAAGAACGGGAAAAAGGTGTATTGGACAGTCTAAAAAAAGCAAGCATCCCTGCCAATCCAGCCTATTTTTTAACAGGAGACTACAGCTTAGAAAGCGGCCTCAAAAACATGGAATACCTATTATCGCTTTCTGACCTGCCTACTCTGGTTTTTTGTGGCAACGACGATATAGCGATTGGTGCATTGAGAGCTGTACATTCAGCTGGTCTTCGTGTTCCCCAGAACATTTCTCTGATTGGGTTCGATGATTCTCCAGTCGTCTCCTATCTTAATCCACCGCTTACTACAGTACACAAACCGTTGAAAGAAATGTGTCAAGTAGGAACAAAGCTTTTATTGGATTTGATTGAAGACAGGCCGATCGAACAATCTAAAATGGAGCTCTCCACCTTACTGATGCTTCGTGAGTCGATCAATTACTTGTAAACTGCAAGTAATTTTATATAAAAATGTTAACGTGTGCATAACACAGAAAGGAATAATCTATGAATAAACTGACAAAAGAATTAGTGAAAAAAAACGAGGCTCCCGTAAAAGTTCTTCAATTCGGCGAAGGCAATTTTATGCGCGGATTTGTTGATTGGCAGATTCAGCAACTGAATAACCAGCAATTGTTTAAAGGAAATGTCGCCATCATTCAGCCTTTAGAACAAGGTCTTGGGAATATGATGAACCAGCAAGACAATTTATATACGGTCATTTTACAAGGACTCAGCAATGGCGAAATCGTTGATACTTCCGAGATTATCACCATAGTAGAACAAATGATCAATCCTTATCATGAATGGGATGCTTATCTTTCTCTAGCAGAAAATGACGACTTGGCCTATATCGTCTCCAATACAACAGAGGCAGGAATCCAATTTGTGGAGACTGATGAACGAACAGATACGCCACCACAGAGCTTCCCGGGCAAACTGACAGCCTTTTTATACCGACGTTTCGAATTAAACAAAGCCGGTTTTACGATTATTCCTTGTGAATTGATTGACAGAAACGGTGAATGTCTAAAAGAAATCATTTTACGCTACGCAGAAAAATGGGATTTAGAACCTGCTTTTATTGAGTGGTTAGAAAAAGAAAATGTTTTCTGTTGTAGTTTAGTTGACCGCATCGTTCCAGGTTATCCTCGTGAGGATGCAGCTGTTTTCAATCAACGACATAACTATGAAGATCAATTGATGGTCAAAGCGGAACCATTCATGCTTTGGGTGATTGAAGGGCCTAAAGAGTTGGAGAATCAACTACCATTCAAACAGGCTGGCTTGAATGTCATCATCACAGATGATATGACTCCTTATCGTGAACGTAAGGTGCATTTGCTTAATGGACCGCACACAGCGATGGTCCCTCTTGCTTTGTTGGCGGAATTGGAAACTGTAGAAGAAGTAATGAAAGATCCTTTATTCTCCGCTTATGTTGATCAGCTATTCGATCTAGAATTGATTCCTATGCTTTCTTTACCTAAAGATGAATTAGCCATTTATGCTGATCAAATCAAAGAACGTTTCTTGAATCCTTTTGCCCATCACAAATTAGAAGCGATTTCATTAAATAGTGTTTCAAAATTCAGCACCCGTCTGCTTCCGGTCTTCAAGAAGTATATCGAAGAAAAAAATCAAGTACCACCGCTAATCTCTGTTTCACTAGCTGCGTTACTTCTTATGTATCGAGGCGATCAAGTAAAGCCCCATGATGATGAAAAGACGATAAGCGAATTTGTTGATGCTTGGTCTGATAATGAAACAGCTATTCTTCGATTATTGCAAAACGCTGCGCTTTGGGGAGAAGATTTGTCTCAATTACCGAATGTGGCAGATACTGTTCAAGAAATGGCTACAAAAATCGAACAAAAAGGTGTCCGAGCAGTATTACAAGAAATGAAAGGAACGATGGTCCATGCTTGAAACCCTGCAACCAACAATGAAACTAAACCAACGAGACAGTGTTGTTGTCGCATTAACACCTATCCCAAAGCAAACACAACTGACGATTGATCAGCAAACGATCACCACTCTTGAAGATATCCCGCAAGGTCACAAGATTGCATTGAGTGATTTGAAAGCTGGAGACAACGTGATCAAATATGGCTATCCAATCGGGCACGTGACGACAGACGTAACTGCCGGTCAATGGCTGCACACTCATAATGTAAAAACCAATCTTTCTGGTGAATTGGATTATCGATATGAAAAAGATGTCCATCCAAGTCATTATCCTTTTGAGAACCGAACATTTCAAGGCTACTTACGAAAAAATGGAAAAGTAGGGATTCGTAATGACTTGTTCTTAGTACCTACCGTTGGGTGTGTGAATGGTATTGCTGAACTGATCGTCAAACAGTTCAAAGAAAAACATCCGGATCTGGGACAGTTTGACCATATTACGATTTTAAAGCATCCCTACGGCTGTTCACAGCTTGGAAAAGATCATCAAAATACTCGAGAAATCTTAGCAGACGCGGTAAACCATCCAAATGCTGGCGGAGTTTTAGTGTTTGGATTAGGTTGCGAGAACAATACCGTTCCTGAATTCAAAAAAATTTTAGGTGAATATGATGAAGAACGAGTGAAATTTCTAGTGGCTCAAGATGTCTATGATGAGATCGAACAAGGCGTAGCTCTATTAGAAGAACTTTTAACCGCGGCCGAAAACGACCAGCGCATACCAGTCCCGCTCTCTAAGTTGAATGTCGGTTTGAAATGCGGCGGTTCTGATGGTCTATCGGGAATAACTGCCAATCCTTTGCTTGGTGCATTTTCTGATTACTTGATTGCTCAAGGAGGTAGCACGATCTTAACAGAAGTGCCAGAAATGTTTGGTGCAGAACAAGTATTGATGGCACGAGCGGAAAATGAAAAAGTTTTTGATTCAATCGTTGACTTGATCAATGACTTCAAACAGTATTTCTTGTCTTACGGGGAACCAGTTTACGAAAACCCATCTCCTGGTAATAAAGCAGGTGGGATCACTACATTAGAAGATAAGTCTTTAGGCTGCACGCAAAAATCAGGAAGCTCTCCTGTCGTTGATGTACTGCAATATGGCGAAAAAATCAGAAAACCAGGACTTAGTTTATTGCAAGCTCCCGGGAATGATCTTGTAGCTGCCTCTGCTCTTGCTTCATCCGATTGCCAGTTGGTCTTGTTTACCACAGGAAGAGGGACTCCGTTTGGCTCATATGTCCCTACGGTCAAGGTATCTACGAACACGACTCTTTTTGAACGCAAAGGTCATTGGATGGACTTTAATGCAGGCGTCTTATTAGAACAACCAATGGAAGTGATCTTAGAATCATTTGTTCAAAAAATCATCGCTGTGGCTAGTGGAGAAGAAACGAAAAATGAACAAAATAACGTTCGAGAAATTGCCATTTTTAAAAACGGAGTAACACTTTGATTTTCATAAAAACAGTATAAAAAGAAAGAAGGAAGATTTATGTTTTTATCTGATGATTTTTTATTAAAAGACGATTGGGCGAAAAAGCTTTATCATTCCTACGCAAAAAATATGCCCATTATTGATTATCACTGTCACTTAGATCCAAAAGAAATTTACGAAAACAACAATTTCAGCAATCTGACAGAAGCTTGGTTAGGAGGCGATCATTACAAATGGCGCTTGATGCGAGCTTGCGGCGTGCCTGAAGAAAAAATCACAGGAAATGCTTCTGATTTTGAAAAATTTTTAGCTTGGTGTCAAACCGTACCAAAAATTATCGGAAATCCGCTTTACAGTTGGTCACATCTTGAATTGAAGCGTTTCTTCGATATTGACTTGTTGATAAATGAAGAAAACGCAGAGAAAATTTGGACACAAGCAAATAAAATTTTGGCAACTCCTGATTTCCGTCGGCGGGAAATCGCGAAAAAATCGAATGTAGAAGTGATTTGTACGACAGATGATCCAGCAGATGACTTACACTATCATCAATTGCTTGCTCATGAAGAACCAGATTTGAAAGTTCTCCCTTCATTCCGTCCAGATAAAGCACTCAATATTGAAAAAGAAGGATTTAATGCATGGATCACACTACTGGAAGAAGCAGCTGACCAAACGATTACCACCTATCAAGAACTAATCGAAGTTTTAGAGCAGCGGATAGAATACTTCCATCAACATGGATGTCGTGTTTCCGACCACGCTTTAGACACCTTACGCTATAAAGAAGCGGATGAAACAGTATTAGAAGAGATTTTTCAAAAAGCACGAGCTAACAAACTATTATCTTCAGATGAAATCGATGCTTCTCGTACAGAAACACTGATACGTTTGACCCACTTCTATCATTCTCATAATTGGACGATGCAGCTGCATATTCATGCTTATCGTAATTGTAATACACAAATGTTGGAAAAATTAGGACCCGATACCGGTTATGATGGAATGAATGATCTTTCTTTGACTATTCCTCTGCAAAAATTATTGAATCGTGCAGAAGAAACGGATCAGTTGCCAAAGACGATCCTCTATTCACTGAATCCAAATGACTACCCTGCGATTTTAGCTTTGATGGGCTGTTTCCAAAAAGAACAGAATGGAAAACTGCAGTTAGGTTCTGGATGGTGGTACAACGATACTCGAGCTGGTATGCGCGATCAATTGACACAGTTTGCTGATGGTAGTGCTTTGGGGAATTTTGTCGGCATGCTGACAGATTCAAGAAGTTTCCTTTCCTACACTAGACATGAATATTTCCGTCGTGTTCTTTGTGAATTTTTAGGCGAAATGGTCATGCGAGGAGAAGCACCTGAGGATGAACAACTTTTAGGAAGTCTCGTTCAAGCGATTAGTTATACAAATGCTAAAAATTACTTTGGCTTTTTCGCCTAATTGATTAATAGTAACAGTAACGAATCAAAACAGGATAGCGAAATAACGGAATCCGTTTATCCACGTTTTAGAGAAGAAGACGGACCAAATTTGCTCCGTCTTCTTCTCTTGCTGTTCTGCTTCATTGCCTATAAACCCTTATGAAAGAAGAGATAACATGCCTACTATCCATATTGCCGGTGATTCTACTGCGGCAGAAAAAGATGAAAACAAGCGTCCCGAGACAGGTTGGGGAGAAAAAATCTCTGCTTATTTTTCACCTGAGATCCAGATCAATAACCAAGCAAAGAATGGACGCAGCACCAAATCATTTATCCAGGAAGGAAGATTAGCCCGTTTAGCTTCACAGTTTCAGCCAAATGATTTCTTATTTGTACAATTTGGACATAACGACCAGAAAATCCAAGAAGAAAGAGGTACGCTCCCCTTCGGTAGCTATTTAAAAAATCTGCAGATAT
Organism: Enterococcus sp. DIV1224; assembly: GCF_050555455.1. NCBI lineage: Bacteria > Bacillati > Bacillota > Bacilli > Lactobacillales > Enterococcaceae > Enterococcus > Enterococcus sp. DIV1224. The sequence continues at coordinate 2,346,991 of NZ_CP187859.1, forward strand.
TTTTTGAATGCGCAAAAAAAGCGAACGTCCACATGGTCTTGCTGACATCTGTGACGCGACGAGATTACTTAGAAAATGGAACATTGAATCCAGATATACTTGGAGACTATCCAAAAGCGATGCGTGCATTTGCTGAGAAACACCATATTCCACTTTTAGATGTTTTCTCACGATCACAAGAATATTTCCAGACCTTTTCAAAAGAAGAGACAAAAAAATTCTATCTGCATCTTATGCCTAATAGTTGTGAAAATTACCCAGAAGGGCTAAAGGATAATACCCACTTTAGTCCAGAAGGCGCTGATAAAGTTGCCCGAATAATTGCTGAATTGATAAAAGAATCCCGTCTGCCTCTTGCTGATTATTTACAAAAAGGAGTTTGAGATGTTTCCATTAAATTTAGGCATCCGTGCCCATGATCTAGAGGTTCGAAATCGTGAAGAAATCGTTCAAAAAGTATCACAGCTTCACTTGTCCCATATCCAATTTGCACCACAAAAAGCATTTCCTGAACAACTTAAATTAAATGACATGACACTTGGGAGTGCTGCCTATTTTGGTGAATACTTCCAAAAAAACAATATCGAACTTTCCATTTTAGGTTGCTATATCAACCTATCCAGCAAAAATCAAGAAGTTCGTGCACAAGCATTAGCAACTTTCAAACAGCAAATTGCTCTGTGCTCTGCCTATCAAGCCAAGATGATTGCTACGGAAACCGGTAGTGTCTCTGTCGGTTTCACAAAAGAAAATTTTACTGAAGAAGCTTATCAGATTGCTAGAAATTCTGTCATTGAATTAGTCGCTCATGCAGAAAATTTTGGCGTAACTGTTGCTGTTGAAGCAGGGATCAATCATCCGATCTATAACTATCTGTTAGCCAAACGTTTAGTCGATGAAGTAGCTTCACCAAATTTAAAAATCATTTTAGACTGTGCGAATTTGATCCACAAAGAAAATCATGCTGATCAGGAAAAAGTGATCCGAGGTGCCTTGGACAATTTACAGGGTTGTATTACAGCGCTTCATCTCAAAGACTACATCATGGAAAATGGAAAGATCCGCATAGTTCCTGTTGGTAAAGGCTGTTTAGATTTCCGCCCGGTACTACATTATATCAAATATGAGCGTCCTCTAATGTACGCCACTCTTGAAGCTACTCCTGAGATTTATGTTCCTGAAGCAATAGAACACTTGCAGTTTTTTTACCAAGATTGTTAAGGAGAAGATTATGGAGGAACGAATACAGAAAAGTTATCAAAAATATCATGCAAATGCTTTTCAGACATTGCTGCATCTTTATCAGGGGAATTATTGGCGCTTTGCCATGTCAGGACTCTTTTTTATTATCAAACATCTTCCATCTTGGTTAATGCCGATTGCTATTGCCAATGTAATCAATGCAGCTTCATCAAAAGATTCCTCTCAATTGCAGGCGATTTATTTCAACGCTTTTTTGATGACTTGTCTGATCGGTCAAAATATATTGACGAATTATTTTCATGTAAAATACCATAGCACTTCGATCCGGCAAGTAGAAGCTGGACTAAGAGCGACTCTTATCAAGAAAATCCAAGAACTTTCTATTCCCTATCAAAAAGAATTGCAATCTGGCCGGATCCAATCAAAGATCATCCGTGATGTAGAAGCCATCCAAACGTTGTCCTCTCAAGTATTTGTCAGCGGATTGAACATTGCTGTCAATTTATTCGTGGCTTTAGGTATCACGCTTTATAGAAGTCCTGTCGTTTTCTTGTTTTTCTTATTGACTGTCCCTCTCGCCGCGTTAGTTACTCTTTTTTTCCGGAAAAGGATCAGACAGTCCAATTCAGATTTCCGGCAAGAAATGGAAGAGACTTCTGCAAAAGTGATCGAAGTGATCGAATTAGCACCGATTGCTCGAGCTCATGGGTTAGAAAAACACGAAACCACTCGCTTAAATAAGCATTTTACCCAAATCTATGAAAAAGGATTCCACTTAGATATCCTGCAATCTGTTTTCGGGTCAGTCAGCTGGGCTAGTTTTCAGATATTTCAACTGGTTTGTTTGATTTTCACTGGGATATTAGCTTTACAAGGGCGTATTCAACCAGGTGATGTCGTGATGTATCAGACATATTTCACAACGATCGTCAATTCCGTTTCTGGAATGATCACACTGATTCCTACGATTTCAAAAGGCATGGAATCTATTACTTCTATTGGTGAACTGTTGATTGCTGGCGATGTAGAAACTTATCACGGTAAGAAAAAAATCCAACATTTGGATGGAAATTTTCGCTTTGAGGATGTTTCTTTTCATTACCCGGACTCACTCAAGCCGATTATTGATCATTTTTCTCTAGAGGTGAAAGCTGGAGAAACAATTGCTTTTGTTGGGCCATCTGGTTCTGGAAAATCTACACTCCTTAACTTATTGATTGGATTTATCCAGCCGTCTTCAGGGAGGATTTTCCTAGATAATCAGCCTTTGGATGAATTGGATATGCGAAGTGTGCGTAATTATTTAGCCGTTGTTCCTCAAACCACTTTGTTGTTCTCCGCTTCGATCAAAGAGAACATCACTTATGGCTTGAAAAACGTATCAAAAGAACGTTTAGATGAAGTCATCGAAGCTGCGCAACTTTCTTCACTGATTGACCAGCTTCCTGATGGACTGGATACCTTAGTAGGCGAACATGGCAACAAGCTGTCTGGTGGCCAAAAACAACGTATCTCCATTGCACGAGCATTGATACGTCAGCCGAAAATCATTTTGCTAGATGAAGCAACTTCAGCTTTAGATAACCAGTCAGAGAAAAAAATCCAGCAGGCCCTGAATTATCTGACAGAAACACCCACTACTTTTATTGTGGCTCATCGGCTTTCAACGATCAAAGAGGCAGATAAAATCGTTGTGATCGATGAAGGAAAAATCGTTGAGATGGGTACTTACGAAGAGCTGTTAGCTCAAGAGGGCTATTTTTACCGTTTGAAAAATGAATGACAAAAAAAGGAGAGACGACAAGAGTTTTGTCGTCTCTCCTATTTCTGAACAAACGGTGTTCTCCTGCCAACTCCTCGGTCACAAATCACAATAGTCATCAAACATGAGAAGCTGTTTTTTGAAATTGTTCCTTGTCACTCAGAGTTAAACGGTAGGCTCACGTCTTTTTGGTAAACGGTGTTCAAGAGACAGTCTATCGGCAATAAGAAGCAACTTTGTCATCGCTCAAGGCTGAACGTCTCTTTCACAACCTCTGTTGTTTCATAAAATAGTTCTATTCGCTGTAAAGGTCGCGAACTGGCGTCATGATGATCCGGTTCAAGTCATTGATGATCGTACTGAACCCTTGTTCTTTTTGCATTAAATCATTGATTACTTCTTCTGATTGAATTTTCACAGCCATTTCTTGTGCTTTCATTGCATCTTCGTCGCTGAATTCTTGTCCACTCATTTGTTTTTCTTGTAATTCGATTTGCATCGCTTGGAAGTCTTTGAACAGCTTGTGTGCTTCTTCGTTTGCTTGTACTTTCTCGTACGCTTCTTTCAACGCTTTGAATTCTGGTAATTCACGGATCTCACGTTCGATCTGATTCGCGCTATCGTAGATGTTTGACATGTTATGCCCTCTTTTCTTTTAGTAGTTACTCTCTATTGTAACATGGGGTTATTCGTTTTCAAAGGGTCTACTCTCCTTGATATTTCCGCCAGAGGTCTTTAGCCGCTTCACCAATTCCCTGAACGCCTTCTTTCACCGTATCGCCGAAATTCTTCAATCCTTCTTTTGCTTGTTCACCGTATTGATTCAAGTTATCTTGCCAATTTCCAGACTCTCCATTAGAATTACCTGTGTTTCCAACTTGATCTGCTGCTACCACTTGCCCTCCTGTGGCATAGGCGTCAGCTACACTAAATCCTGTTTTGGAAGTATAAGGAAGGATACCTTCTGCCGCTGATTTGAAGACTTTCCCGACAACATTTCCACTTGTCCCTTCCAAATAATGCAGCTTGCTGGATTCTTCAAACCCCATCCATGTCGAAATCACTACATCTGGCGTATACCCGATCATCCATTGGTCATTTGCTTTCGTGGCATCGAAATTAGTTTCTGTGGTTCCTGTTTTACCTGCTATCGTATAACCTGCAGGGTTCGCAGCAGCTGCTGTCCCATTTGAGAATGTACCAAGAAGCATGCTGGTCATTTCATCAGCTGTTTCCTTTGATATAACCTGTTTTGGCTTTTTGTTTGTATTATCGATGATCACCGCTCCAGTTGAATCAACGATTTTCGTGATGAGATGCGGCGTATACATCTGACCTTCATTGGCAAATGCACTGTAAGCACCCGCCATGATCATTGGAGATACTCCTTTTTCTAATCCGCCAAGAGCTAAGCCATAATACTTATCAGATTTTGCTAAAGGCAGGCCGAATTCTTCTGCTTTATCATATCCTTTTTGTAAACCGATCTCATGCAAAAGCCATACAGCAGGCAAGTTCAAACTTTGTGCAACAGCCTGATACATCGGTACTTCTCCTTGGTATGTCCCGTCAAAATTATGCGCATCGTAATAACTTTGCGGTTCATCTTTCAAGACACTAGAAGGCTTGTAACCAGCTTCCAACGCTGGTGTATATACGCTTAATGGTTTGATCGTTGATCCTGGAGAACGGCGCATCTGTGTAGCAAAGCTGAATCCTCTAAAGACATGATCTCCTCTTCGTCCTACTAATGCTTGTACACCGCCTGTATTCGGATCTAAAGCTACTGAAGCAGATTGGACCATGGCACCATCTGAAGCATTTGCTGGGAATAATGCATTATTTTGATAAGTAGCTTCTAATTGCTTTTGGTAATCCTGATCTAAAGCTGTATAGATTTTATAGCCTTTATTCATGACATCTTCTTCATCAAGACCATACTCGTTAACTGCTTCATCGATCACTGCATCAAAATAATAAGGATAACGATAACCAGAATCTGAATTATCGTATGTGTCATGAAGATAAGCACTGATGTCTGTCTGGCTTTCTGCTTGTTCTTGTTCTTTTGTGATTTTTCCGTTTTCTTCCATTACGCTTAGTACTGTGTTTTTCCGATCATTCGCATTTTCTGGGTGATCAATCGGATTATAAATACCAGGACCTTTCAGCATTCCTGCCAAAGTAGCAGCCTCAGATAGCGTAACATTCGTTGCATCTACTCCGAAATACTTTCTGGAAGCGTCTTGGACACCCCATACCCCGTTACCAAAATAGGCATTGTTAAGATACATGGTCAAGATTTCTTCTTTGCTGTACTTCTTTTCGATCTCGATTGCCAAAAATAATTCCTTCGCTTTTCGATCAAATGTTTGATCTAATGTCAGATAAGCATTTTTGGCAAGCTGCTGAGTGATCGTACTTCCTCCGCCCCCTGATGTTCCGCCAGACAAAACCATCCGAACAGCCGCACGGGCGATTCCTTTGATATCAAATCCGTGATGTTCGTAAAAATTCCTATCTTCTGTCGAGATTACCGCATCTTGGATATAGGGAGAAATCGCGTTTAATTCTACGTATGTCCCTTTTTGGGCGTACAGTGTGCCAGCTTCTTCATTTTTCTTATCATAAATGACTGTCGATTGGCTTAATCCAGATTTTAACGTTTCGACATTTGCTTGTTTGGCTAAAATAAAAAGGTAGATACTTGTCACTAAGACACAGATCAAACCAATCAGCAAAATCAATTTGTTCACATGATATTTTTTCCAAATGCGCTTTCGCCATCGATGGAATTGTCCGAGATATGGTCTGATCCATCGCCAAAAACTGATCAAAGCAGCTTTTATCTTTCCTAAAATGCTTTGAAAATCCATTCGCTTCTTCTCCTGTCTATTCAATTCAATCGTCTTATTTTACCATAATGAAAGAGTGTTTTCTTCCTGCTTAAGTTGTAGTTCGATTTGTTTTTTTCGTTAGTGCAAGTAGAGTAACATAAGAATGAACAGAAAAATGTAAGTTTTTTCTTAAATATGTTTTAAAAATGGTACAATTAATCTGCAATTTTACCGAAAGGAGTACACTTGTGAAAATCACGATCACTTTACCTATGAACCATCCTGAAACAACGATTCGCGACTTGCTTGAAAAGGAATGGTTAGTTCCTAGAAAGGTTCGGCACTTTTTGCGTATACGTAAAAACGTTTGGATCAATCAACAACCTGCTTTGTTCCATCATGAAGTAAAAGGCAATGACCAGATCACATTGTTATTCGAAGAAACAGATTATAATTATCAAGAAGTCCAATTAGGAGATGCGAAGCACATCCGTGTTTTATATGAAGATGAACATTTGATTATAGTGGATAAGCCTGCAGGAATGAAGACTCATCCAAACGAACCAACAGAAAACAGTACCTTGCTCAATCACTTAGCTGCTTATCTCGATACGAAAAAACAACGACCTTACGTTGTCCACCGTTTGGACAAAGAAACAAGCGGCGCTGTTTTATTTGCAAAAAACCCATTTGTCTTGCCGATACTTGGAAGAATGTTGGAACAAAAAATGATCTATCGGAGATATCAAGCCATCGTATGGGGGAAAATCGCCAAAGATAGGACTATTACCAATAAAATCGGACGCGATCGCCATGATCGGAGAAAACGGGTCGTAGATGATAAAAATGGTCAGAACGCCTTGACACATGTCACTGTCGACAAAGTACTTTCTGGAAAAACACAAGTGTATTGTGTTTTGGAAACCGGTCGTACGCACCAGATCAGAGTTCACTTAGCTCATATAGGGCATCCAATCGTTGGAGACCCTCTCTACCAAAATAGACCAGCTGAACGACTGATGCTCCATGCATTAGAACTGCACATGATCCATCCATTTACTCAAGAAAAAATAGTTGGTAAAGCTTTACCCGGATTGTGGAAATAGAAAGAAGAACGTAGTCCTATCATTATCTGCTGATAAGACTACGTTCTTTTTGTGTAACTTGTCTGCTTACTTTTGATGTTCGTGTTCTGCTAACAGCAAACTACCGATAATCCCACTTTCATTTGGCAGTCCCCAACGAACGATATATTCACTTACTTGAGGTGTTTCCATGTAGCCACCCATCAATTCAACAAATTGCTGACGGATTTTTTGAAGGAGATGATCCTGATTCATTACTCCGCCACCTAAAATAATCTTTTCAGGTGCTAACGTCAACGTATAGTTGATCAGTGCTTGAGCAATATAGAAAGCTTGAATATCCCAAATCGGATGATCTTGTGGCAGATCTTGCCCTTTGATCCCTATACGTGCCTCAATAGACGGACCTGCCGCTAATCCTTCTAAACAGTCTTTATGATAAGGACAAGTGCCTTCATATTGATCATCTGGATGGCGTTTTACCCAAATATGTCCCATTTCAGGATGTGCGATCCCTGAAAAAATTTCCTCATTGATCACGACGCCTGCGCCGATTCCTGTTCCCACGGTAAGGTAAATACAACTATTTTTTCCTTGTGCTGCCCCTTGCTTCAGCTCCCCGTATGCAGCCGCATTGACATCCGTCGTCCAAGCAACAGGAATATGGTAGCGTTTCCTGATTGTGCCGAGAAAATCAAATTGTGCCCATCCTTTTTTGGGAGTTGCCAAAACATATCCGTAATTATCTTTTGTTTGGTCGATACCAATCGGGCCGAATGAGCCGATCCCGATTCCCTTCAGTTCATAACGATCAAAAAATTCAAATACTTGATCCAATGTTTCTTCTGGTGTTGTGGTAGGGATACTTGTTTTTTCCAAAATCTCTCCACCTTCTGAAACCGCACACACAAATTTTGTTCCGCCTGCTTCTATTCCGCCATACATTTAGTTTTCCTCCTCGAATCCGATTGTCCGAATTTCATAAGGTTGGATTATCGGGACAACCGATTGCTGCGTTGGTTCTTCAAGCAGATTCAATATGACCGTTTTTCGATTGTCTTTAGTTATTTCTAATTTTTCCAAATGACTAGACATATTGAAACCTCTCACTACTACTTTATCACTAAACTTACTCCGTTTCAAAGCTGTAATTGCAAACGTTTCACTTTTTATCGTTAAATATTGTTGTTTTGATGCCAATGTTCCTTCATGATGTTTGATTTGTTGAGTGGAGAAAGGAATCTGTGCCGCGTATGCATGCAAATAAGTAGAGAATGTTTCTTCTGGTCCATGTAGTTCAACGCTATAATTGAACCGATGCTTACCTAAACACTGTGCTTCTGGTGTTGGAAAATACCCCCAATCTCCTAGTTCTCCCACACAGCGAAGTAGTGTCACCGCGATTTGTCCATCTGCTGTTACTTCATATTCATTCAAACCAAAGTTACCAACTGTTACACCGTACTGTTCATCATGAATATTGACAAATGCTTGCTGATGTTGCGGATTCGTGGGATTTTCCCAGCTCCTAGATACATGGTTTGGGCGCTTTACTACTTCAAAAATACTATCTGCTTCGTGATGTTCCACATGTAACTTTGTAGGAAACAAGACACGCAATCGATGATCTTTCATTTGATTGTCAAGAGTCGTTTCAAAGTCGATTTTTTTACTATCTTTTCTGACTGTCATGATCGTTTCTATTTGAAGGATCCGTTTTTCTTTAGATCGTTCTGCTTTACGATAACGAAATTCTACAACCATCCGTTGTTCTTTCTCTAAACGCTCGTCTGCAGAAACTGGGATCTCCATTTCCTGTAGAATACTTATTTTGGCTATTTCTGGTGTATCTACTAATACTTTTACTTCAGAGCCCTCTTGATTACTGGATAGGATTGGTTGATCATAGACAGGTTGCTTAAAGATATACTCGTTTCCTATATCACCGATATCTTCAAAAATATGCAGGTTATTCCATTTTCGTTTGTTTTTGCGATCTTCCATTGTAATGGTACCGTTTTTTTCAATCGTCAAACGCAGGTGGGCGTTTTCGACGATTCGTCCACTCTGACGGATCATTGTTTCCTTTTCTTCTGCTTTCGCTTCCCCTTCTACAAGCGCGAATGTTTCCCAAGAAAACGCTGGCATGTTTTTTATTGGTAAAGTTACCTTGATCGTTCTTGCCATATATGGCACACGGAAACGATCTTTCGGCAAATCATAACCAAATTGTACAGTTTCTTCAGATAAAATAGCTGGTATAGTGGCCCCGCTTTTTGTTTCTACGTGATACTTCCGTCTAGGCAACTGTTCTAACTCTTGATACAGATGTTCCGGTATTCCCTCAGCGAATCTTTTTCTTGCTAATTCGATGGTTATTTCTGCTTCGCCAGTTTTATCCATTCCTGCAGTATTTACAACGACAAATGGAAAGCTGTCTTTTGGAAATCCAGTTGTATCGATCGCTGTGGCCAGTTGTTCTAAAGAATCTTGTGCAAGATACTTTCCGACTTCATCTGCTTTTTCAAAACGAGGTATCATTTCCCGATGGACAGAATCAACTGAACAACCGCAAATACTGTCATGAGGATGATTTTGCATTAATGTCTTCCAAGCATAATCTAATTGATCGTGGGGATAAATCCCTGTAACTTCGTAAGCCATCGTCGCAAGTGGTTCCGTGATGTTTTCTAGCTGCCGTTGGACCTTGGTATTCCATTGTTTCAAATAAACGCGAGCAGATGCTGTATTGGCTAAAGTATACCAGCCATCCGTTTCTTGACTTGTCAATTCTCCTTCTACTGAACCTAAGTCTTCTGGCAACTCTTGTCGAACTGCTTCCAGATAGTCAGTAAAATTAGAATGGATGAACTCGTAATCTGGAAACAGCTCATTTGCGAGATGAATTGCTTTTGATATATCTTTTTGTACTGGTTGATGATCAACACCATTCATCATTAATAGATGATCAGTAGATGCATATTGTTCTGCATCTGCTAATTTCTGCTTCCAAAAGACACGAGCAGCTTCTTTTTCTACGGGAATCTCGTTCCCATTGCTATACCAATTGGCAAATAACAGACCAAAAATTTCTGTTTGATCAGGTCCTTTCCACCACATCTCTGAGTATTGAGAAGAATAGTTTTCTGCTTCCAGAACTTGATTGTCAAAGCCAATTGGTTTTACCCCACGGCCAAACGCCGCTGCTGAAATACCAGCTTGTTTCATTAATTGAGGCGTCTGTCCCATATTTCCAAATGTATCGGGAAAATACCCTAACATGACGGGGGTTCCCCATTTACGGCTTTCTTCCATGCCAATCAGCATATTTCTCACGTTTGATTCCGAACTGATCAGAAAATCATCTTGCAAGATATAAAATGGTCCGATTCTCAATTTTCCTTCATCAATAGCTCGTTGGAGTGCCTGTCTTTTTTCTGGTCTTACTTGAAGATAGTCATCTAAAATAATCGTTTGCCCATCCAAATGAAAACTGTTGAAGGACGGATCAACTTCAAATAGCTCTAATAAATCGTCTATCAATTCAATCAACCGCATGTGATGCTGTTCGTAAGCCATGTACCATTCACGATCCCAGTGGCTATGAGAAATGATATATACTTTCTTTTTCATTTACAGTACCTCCTATTTTTCTACTCGAATATCAAAGTAATCCATAACTAATTCGCAAAACATCATATTTGCCCAAGAAAACCATTCTCTCGTATAATTTTCAGGATTGTTCACATCAAATCCTTCGTGCATAAGATGTGTTCCTGCATCAGTTGCTACAAGCAAATTCAATAGCCGTTCTTTTTCAGATTTATCTGGTGTTGTCATTCCTTCCATAGCTAACGCAATCGGCCAAACATACTCTTTTGGCGTATGGGAAGAACCAATTCCTTTTGCGTACTTTCCTTCATAAAAATATGGATTCTCTTTACTCAACAATGTTCTTCTTGTTTGAAGATAATCTTCCTCTTGTTCCGAACAGTAACCCAAATAAGGTGCCGCGATCAAATTGGGCACATTGCTGTCATCCATGACCGTCGCGTTCCCCATTCCATCTACTTCGTATGCATAAATCGTTTGCCCTTTTTGATTAACCGTCCGTCCGTGATTTTGGATACCTTCTTGGATCTCTTTCTTCAATATTTGTGCTTTCTGTACAATTTCTTTATCATCGAGTATCGTTTGGAAAATTTCTTCCACATAACCTAACACGACCACCGCAAACATATTGGATGGTACCAGATATCCGTAACGGCAAGCATCATCGCTAGGACGGAACCCAGACCATGTCATACCTGTAAAAGTTGTTTTGGCTCCTCGTCCGTCATTGATCAGCGTATCTTCTTTTCTTGTCGTATCTCGTACAAATGTATAAGGAGAGTGTTCATGATCCTGCTCTGTTTCGAACACGCCTAAGATTTTTTTGATCCCTTCAATAAAAGTTGGGTTGAATTGGTCCGTTTTTCCTGTATTTTTGTAAAGAAGATAGGCCAACTGTATCGGGTAGCATAAAGAATCAATTTCATATTTTCTTTCCCAGATCCAATCGTTCATTTTTGTGTGATCTGTTTGGTGTCCTGCACCGTTCGCTTCTTCATTGAAGGCATTCGCATATGGATCGATGTTGATATAAAAAAATTGTTTTTTGACCAACCCACTAATCATGTCAGCTAGTTCCTCATCTTCTTTTGCAATCACTAAATAAGGACGAACTTGTGCAGTAGAATCTCGCAACCACATTGCAGGAATGTCTCCTGTCAATAGAAAAGTAGTACCGTCATTTTGCTTTTTGACTGTTGTCAATAGCGTGTTGGCAAATGCTGCTGTAAAATTCGTTGCCCAGTCCGCATGGGTTTTCCCGCATTTTTGTGTGATATCATCCATAAATTTTTGCACCGACTTTGGTATATCTTTATAAACCATACAAATCTCCTCTTTTCATTTGATATATCTTTAAAGATTATATCTCTTGCAGCATTTTATGTCTACGCTTTCAAAAAAAATAACTTTTTATTTACTTTTTCATCTATTATGGTATTATTTGAATATGATATATCATTAAGAGGTGTTTATATGAATCAACCATTGTACCAGACAATATTTAATGATTTGCAAACGGCTATTTTAACTGGTGAATTACCTGTGGATAGCCAACTACCAACTGAAAAGGAACTTTCCCATACTTATAAAGTAAGCAGAATCACTTCCAAACGTGCATTGACTGAATTAGAACAATTAGGGCTGATTTATCGCGTACGTGGGAAAGGCAGTTTTGTTAAATCATCTGCTCCGGAGCAGATGCTTCCTTCTCCTACAAAAACACGGCGGATTCTGTTTCTTCTTCCATATGTCGCTGATTTATCTGTTGGTGATTTTACCAAGGGATTGAATCCTGTGATGCAGGATAAACAGATGGATGTCATGATGACGACACATGATTTTTTACAAAATAAAACGGCAAAAGAACTCATCCATGAATTTGATGGATTAATTTATTATGCCTTTGATACAGAACAGCATCTTGACTTGCTTTTTGAGCTGTCATTAAAAGAATTCCCTGTCATCATATTGGATAAAAAAATCTATGAATTGCCTTTTCCTACCGTGCTTTCCGACAACTTCCAAGGTGGTGTGCTCGCTACTTCTCATTTGATCGAACAGGGACATTCAAAAATCGCTTATTTATTTGGTGCACAGACTCATCCACAATCCGTACGTCAGCGTTACCTTGGTTACCTTGAAGCATTGGACAAAGCTGGTTTAGCTTTCCACACTTCGCTGGATGACAAAAGCGCGACATTCGATGAATTGCTTTCTTATATCACTAAGTATGAAGTGACCGCTTTTGTTTGCGAAAACGATGTTGTCGCTATCCAGACGATGAATTTCTTGAGACAGCATGATTATCATGTTCCTGAAGATTTTTCAATCATCGGATTTGATGATATCCAAGCAGCTGCTCTTGTTGATCCACCGCTGACAACCATTGCACAAGATTTTGAACAGTTAGGCAAGCTTGCTGGAGAGGCTTTGATCACTTGGTTAGAGACAAACGAACGTCCTTCCGACAGCAAATTTCCAGTTTCATTTATCAAAAGACAATCAACAAAGGAGAAATAAAATGAATATCGGTCAAATAGATACTAGACATGGCACAGCTAATCAGCCAAATTTCTCTAACGGGAACTGCCAGCCTTACACTGGCGTTCCTTTTGGGATGAATTATTTTGCACCGCAAACGACCGATCAAAACGGCAGCTGGTGGTTTCATCCTGAGGATCGTGTTTTTCAAGGTTATCGACTTACCCATCAGCCAAGTCCTTGGATGGGCGATTTCAGTCATATGCTGCTCACGCCAATCAATGGTAAATTACAGGAAAATACCCTTTTTCATGCGCAAAGTTCTTACCGCCCAGAAGAAAGTATATTTTGTCCGACTCATCTGTCGATCCGTCAATTGCGTTATGGCATCCGCTCTACATTGATACCCAGTATGTATGGCGGAATCTTATCTATTGATTACAGCAGAAATGATAGCGGTTTACTTTTATCCTTTCCGGGACGTCATCAGCTCTTTGTTATAGATCCTTACACAGTGGAAGGAAAAATCACACATTTTGCTGGTTCAGAAGATCCTGATTTTTCTTTTTATTTCATATTGAGATTTGAATATCCTTTAACAACTGATGAGCTAGCTGTTTCCAACAAAAATAGCGATTCGATCCCGTTGTATTTTGAACAGACAAAAAAACAAACCATCCGATTCGGGACATCTTTTATCAGCCCGGAACAAGCAGCTTATAACTTGGAACTAGAACAAAACCAAAGCAAAGAGACTTACCTTGCTAACAGCCAGAAACAATGGCAATCCTATTTTGATCGTATACAGCTCACACACCATGATCAACAACAATTGCGGACGTTTTATCATAACTTCTATCGGGTGTTTTTATTTCCGCAAACATTTTATGAAATGGATCCTAGCGGGCAAAAAATCCACTATGATACGACTAGCCGATCTGTGAAACCTGGCGTTCTCTATACAAATAACGGGTTTTGGGATACGTATAAAACGGTTTATCCTCTTTATTCTTTGATTGCTGTAGAAAAGTACGAAGAAATGCTGGAAGGTTTCTTGAACAGCTATAGAGAAACTGGTTATTTGCCAAAATGGCTGTCTCCTGACGAACGTGGACTAATGCCTGGGACATTGATCGATGCGGTCGTTGCAGATGCTGCTGTGAAAGATATTCGGCCAGACTTGATGCAGGAATTTCTAACAGCAATGAAGAAAGGCGCTACAGTTCAAAGTAATCATTCAAATTATGGACGACAAGGGACAGAGGATTACTTGACATACGGCTATGTTCCTAATCACTACCATGAATCGGTCAATCATACGCTAGATTATGCTTATAGCGACTTTTGTATTAGTCGAGTTGCCAAAGTACTAGCAGAGGACGAAACGGTGAAAAAATATCAGCAACGATCATTGAACTATCAACATATTTTTGACTATGAGTCAGGATGGATGCGTTCCAAAGATAAAAATGGCAAATTCAGAGAACCATTTTCTGCTCATCGTTGGGGACAAGATTATGCAGAAGGCAGTGCTTGGCAAAGCAGCTTTGCTGTTTATCATGATTTTGCAGGGTTGATCGAAAAATATGGCAGCAGTGAGAGATTCAAAGAAAAACTCATTGATTTGTGCAATCAATCTCCGACATTTGAAACAGGAGGATATGGTTTTGAGATTCATGAAATGAGCGAGATGGCTGCGATAGAATTTGGGCAGTTAGCTATCTCCAATCAGCCAAGTTTTCATTACCCATACTTGTTCAGCTATATTGGACAACCCGAAATGGCACAGCCATTGCTTAAACAATTGATGACTCAAACTTTCGACGATTCTTCAACGGGTTACCCTGGAGATGAGGACAACGGAAGTATGGCTGCTTGGTATATCTTCAATAGTCTGGGATTCTATCCTGTCACACCAGGGACCGGTGAATATGTTATCGGTATGCCTTTAATGGACAAGGCTGTTGTGCTTTTGTCAAATGGAAAGGAATTGACGATTGAAACCACTCCTAATCGGCCACAACAGCAATTTATCCATAAAATCAAACGGATGGACAAAGAATATACGAAATTATATTTTACTCATCAAGATTTGCTGAAAGGCGGCAAGATCTCTTACCAATTAGGTATCGTCCCTCATCCTAAGAAGTATCGATCAAAAGATTTGCCTTTTTCCTTATCAAACGATAACTAACAAAAGGTTGTGAAAAAGCTGTCCTGCATCAAGTAATAAGAACAGCCAAACAAAAATAGCTCCTCCTATTTTCGTTTGGTTGGGCTTATTACCGCAGATGCAAACTTTTGAACATTGATTCATTCCATACGCTTCTTTTTTTAGGATTCTCCTCTTTTTTCCCGATACTCCTTAGGGGATCTGCCGACAATCTTCTTGAATAATTTAGAGAAATACGTGGTATTGTTGTAGCCAATCTCACTTGCTATTTCATTGACGTTTTGATTACTGTGCAAAAGCAGCTGCTTTGCTTTTTCCATACGTAAATGGTTCAAATAAGCTGAAAAACTTTTTTTCGTTTCTTTTTTGAACAACTGCCCTAAATACATGACATTTAAATGCAAACTTTCTGACACTTCTTTGAGTGTAAGTGGTTCTTGATAATGCTGATGCAGGATTTCGATTACTTTTTCTACATTGCCACTGTATTTTTTCTGTCTCTGGTGCTTTTGGACGAACGACAGAAGTAGCTGGTGGAGTTCTTGCACCGTTTTTGCCTGATGAATTTTTTCGATTCCTTGTAAATATTCCTCATCTTCTAGATCAATCAATTCCCGTTGAATCTCCATAAACAGTAAAAAGCTGGAGTACCGGATGTCTTCCGGCATCATGGCTGCTAACTGAAATTGCTCGAAAAAATCAGTGATCATTTTTTGGGCATCATCTAATCGTTTATTTTGCAACACACGTCTGAAACTTGAAAAATCGATGGTTTGCTCTTTTATTGTTGCTTGTATTGCGTAAAAAACATGCTCGTCTTTATCTCCATAAAATTGATGTAATTGTAGATTGTCTTTCGCTTGTTGGAATGTTTCAGGGATCTTGTCCAATGAATCTGTCTCTTCCCCGATACTGATCAGCCATTCCTGATCAGGGATGTTTTCTTGGACAAAACAGCAGAATCCATCAACTTCATCTGCCTCCAACAACAGCGTAATCAATATACGGTCTCCATAATTTCTTTGATAATAAAAGATTTGCTGGTGTTCTTTCAACCATGTATTGATAAGAGGATCATGAATTCTTGATAATTGGATCAATACTATTCTATGCTGTTTCTCACTGATTTGTCCTATTATTTCTTCTTCACTTGCTTCATCTAACTCTTCATTCAACCATTGACTGAATAATAGTTCCTGATAGATTTCTTGCTGATTTTTTTGTTCATTTTGCTGGTCTAACCGTGTTTTGATTTTCTTGAGGCTTTCAATCAATTCGAACTTATTCACGGGTTTCATCAAATAATTCACCGCACCTAATTGCATGCCTCCTTTCAAATAATCAAATTCTTGGTACCCGGACAAAATCATAAATTCAAAATTATGATGTTCTTTTTGAGCTGCTTCAATAAATTCCAGTCCGTTTATTTCTGGCATCGTCACGTCCGTTACCACTAGATCAATCCGTTGTTGTTCAAGGACAGATAGTCCTTCTTTGGCATTCTCCGCTGTTGCTACTATTTGGAACCCTAAACTTTTCCAATCAATTATCTTTTTTAACCCATTCAAAATCATATATTCATCATCTACCAATAACACCTGGTACATATTCACCCCTCCTTGAATGTAATAGAAACAGTCAGTCCACCTGTCTCATTATTCTCAAGCGACATGTAATAACTGCTGCCGAAGTTGGCACGTAAACGTTCATTCACGTTTTGCAGACCGATTGATTCGTGAAGTTCCACTTTGGGATGAGACAGTTTTTCTTCCACCTGTTTTAGCCGTTTTTCAGTCATCCCTCTTCCATTATCTTTGACGATGATCCTTACCCGCTTGTCTTCCTGTAAGACTTTGACACTTAGGGCATTATCAAATCGAGTAAAATCAATACCATGTTTAAAATAATTTTCAACTAATGGTTGAATCACAAATTTAGGTACTTCAATCTTTTCCAAATCAGGATCGATCATAAAATGATAGGCCACTCGATTAGGATAACGCATTTGATATAAATAGACATATTTTTCGCAAAAGTCCAATTCTTCTTTCAAAGTGATCGTCTTCTCTTGATTTGTGTTGTTTCGGAGCAAGGCAGAAAAAGCATATACAACATCTGCTAATTCTTCGCTTCCTTCGCTGATTGCATACATTCGGATATATTCTAATGTATTGTATAAAAAATGCGGATTAATCTGTGCTTGAAGCGCCCGCATATGTGCATCTTGCTGTTTGATTTCTAGTTTGTAGATGTCTTCGACAAATTGATTGATGCTATCCAACATTTCGTTGATACCGATCGAAAGTTCCTTTAGTTCATATTCCGTTTTTGTTGTATCAATCCGTGTTTCTAAATTTCCTGCTGCTGTTTGCTCCATTGCCTGCATGACGACGGATATTTGCTGTGAATATCGTTTGAATGTTTTATAAAGAAAGATAAGCAATATACTGTCTAAAACAATGATACCGACAATCAGAGGGGCAAGGTTTTTCCCCGTTTCGGTTTTTACGCTTTTTTTATCTAATACAGCTAATATTCGGTAATCATCCGACAGTTCTTGATGCTGAACAAAATTATTTTTTCTCAGATTAGCAATTGGCAATTGTGAATTTTTCTGAAGACTCTCTGAGATAATCGTTTCTTGTCTTCCAAATGTTTCTTTAGCTATTTTATTATCATGGAACGTATACAAGCGATTTGTCGTGCCAGAAATCATGTATAAAGAGAGTCCATTGAATGACGTTAGATTCTCTAAAATCGTATCTAGCTCTTTCTTTTGGAAACCGATAAAAATACTGCCTGACTCAGCTCCTCCTTGGGTGATAGGCAACTTGATATAAAAGGCGTCTAGTAATTTCGGCGTTCCGGCTTTTACTTCTCCGCCTTTGTTTTCTCTAGAGGATTCATAGTACTCCGGTAGCTGATTCAACACGATATATATCGCACTTAGTTCTTCATAATTTATATAAAGATCTTTGATTTGATTTGGGAAAGAAACTAATTCGTCGGTACTGTTTTGCTGCTCATATACATACATCAAATACTGATCTATGGGTTTTGTTAAGTAGGTAGTGACATTTTCGATTTTTTCGGAATCACCTACAAGCTGGTTTTTAATGATCCTACTCAAAGTTGTTTTGTCATTCAGCATTCTGCTTGTACTTTGAACGGCATCACTTGTCATGTTTTCTGCCTGCTTTTGGTTTTGATCCCACGTATGGACACTAAAAATAACAGTAGCAGTCATCGTTACACCAATCATGATAACCGCATATTTCCGTAATAGCCGATTCAGTAAGGTTCCTTTTGAAAATAGAATCCGGATTTTATTCATAACTTTCCAACTGTTTATCTAACTCTTCACGCCACTGTTTCGTCATCGTACCATTCCAAACCGTCAAAAGACCAATGACACCAAATAAAATCAATCCTTTGAATTGCCAAGTCACAGCTATAATTACACTGCTACCAATAATTATTTTTAGAAAAGACGAAAAGCTGGAAAAAAACGAAATAAAACTCAGCTTTAGCAGATTAGGAACAGAGATCGTATATTCACTGTCTAAAATCATACTGTATTGATAAGTAGCAAATAGGCAAAACAAGGCAAAAAGCAAAATAAAATCAATAGCTAAAAAAATGAGCCCTTTGATTTGAACAGATAGATATAGATTGTAGCTCAATAAAGCAGTACTAGATAAAAATAAACTAAATAGCAGATTTCCTCTTAAAAAATTTCTTTTATATATATTCCAGCCTCTTTTTAACGTGATTTCTTTATACTCGAATCCATGTAAATAAAATAACTCATTGACTGTTTTCCATGCCGTACCTAATCCAAAGATGATTCCGCCGACAAACGTGTATATCCAGAAATATAAGGTTAGTTTTATAACGACCCAGATCCGGATAAACAACTCTTCCAAAACCTTCCCTAACATATCTTCTCCTCCAAACATTAAGTTTATACTTTCTCATTATACAAAAAAAGGTTGGGCAATCAGCACCATGACCTGAGTATTAAAGGTTGTAAAAGAGCTGCCCTGCATCAAGTAATAAGAACAGCCGAACAAAAATAGCTCTCTACGTTTTTCGTTCGGTTGGGCTGATTGCCGCAGATACAAGGTTTTGAACACCATTCATTCGGAACAAGAGGTTGCGACACGTTTTTGTCACAACCTCTTTGTCTTTATTCATTATTGTTCTTGTCGAAACTCGTCATATTGTTTTTGCATTTCTTTCAATACCTTGTCATAACCAGCTTTATCTAAAGCTTCTTTTAATTTCGGCAATGTTTCATCTGGATCAACAGTTCCTGTATTCAATCCATCCAAATACTGGTTCATGACATTTGAAATATTACTTAATTCTGTTTTTACATTGTCCGTGTTGAAGCTGAACCCTAAAATCGGTGAAGTTTCTGCTTCAGCAATCGATTGGTCGCGGTTGGCAATCATGTCATCCGTAATGGACTCTTGTGTATATAGAATCTTATTGTTTCCTGTATTCCAAGCAGACATATGTGTGTTTGGCTGATAACCATCTAGCAATTTGATTTTATCCTCTGAACCATCGACTTTTTCCCATGCTTCTCCTTCGATTCCCCAAACAAGTCCATTCAATAATTCTGGATCACTGTTAAGTAGGCCTAGAAGTTCTACTGATTTTTCTTTATTTTTTGAAGTATTGGATACGACAAAATTTGCCATTTGTGCTTGAGCTGTAGATTTCAATGGAACAGTAATTGCTTTTGAAACTAGTTCTTGTTTTGCTGCATTTGTCAAAATCGTATCGCCATAATCATAGGGTCCTTGTGTTTCTCCACGCATCAGCCAAGTATTTCCTTCTAGTGGATAGTCCTTATTGCTCGTTGCAGCGTCACTTGGAATGAGTCCTTGTTTGTACCAGCTATGCATCGTACGCAACAGTCCGATATACGTTTCATTGTCGTATTGGTTGATGATTTTTGAATCATCTCCATCCAGATCAATAGCAAATGGTAAAGTGTTCCCTAAAGGATAGTCAAAGTTTCCTTGGACTTTGAATCCTTGTCCAATGGCAAAAGCGGCCGTGTTTGGTTCTTTTTCATGGAATTCCTTCAAAACTTTTTCTGCATCAGCGTAAGATTGGATTCCATCAATTGAAAGATCATATTTATCTAGTAAAGCTTTGTTAAAAGTAAGTACTTGTTGAGCAAAGACATTTCCATTTACTGGAAAGGCATATAATTTCCCATTCACCAAATTTCCTTTGATATAAGCTTCATCTAAATCATTATACGCTTTTTCAGCATACTTAGGCGCTAATTCAGTCAAATCAGCAAAGGCTCCTTTTTGAGCATTGGAAACATAGTTGTTCGCAAAGGCGATATCGTAATTTTCTCCGGAAGAAATGATGACGTTCATTTTCTTTTCGTAATCGCCCCAACCAATGTAATTGATATTGACTTTTGCACCAATCTCTTTTTCGATTCGTTTGTTTGCCACTTCCATCAATTGATCGAAATTATCCGGTTTATCACCGATTTGATACATCTGCAAAGTGTCCGAATCACTAGCTTCTGCTTGCTCTTTAGAACCAGAACCTCCGCATGCCGCTAATGTACCTACCAATAATGCTGAAACACCTGTAAAGGCTAGTTTCTTCCATAACTTCATTTTTCTTCCTCCTAGTTTTATGATTTTTATATTTTTTTATTCTTTTACTCCACCGATCGTTAGACCTTTGACAAAATGTTTCTGGAAAAATGGATAGCTGATCGCAATAGGCAACGTAGAGATAACTACGATCGCCATTCTGGCGGATTCTCCTGGAACTGAAGCTAGCCCACCTGTCAATTGGCTTCCTGCTCCTGAATTTTGCGTCAGATATTGAATATTACTTTGGATTTTCATCAAAAGATACTGTAGTGGAACCAGCTTATCATCTTGAATGTATAGTAAAGCATTGAACCAGTCATTCCAGTAGCCCAATGCGGCAAATAAGCTGATTGTCGCGATACCAGGAACAGCTAACGGTAAAACGATTTGAACGAATATTCGAAGTTCGCTAGCTCCGTCGATCCGCGCCGATTCAATAATCGAATCAGAGACCGAACGTTTAAAGAATGTGCGCATCACAATAATATTGAAGGGGCTGACAGCCATTGGCAAGATCAATGCCCAAATCGTATCTTTTAACTGGAGAAGATTTGTCATAACAAGATAATTGGCTACCATTCCTGGTGAGAACAACATCGTAATCAAACAAAAAACGGTAAAAAAACGACGGAATGGAAAGTTTGACCGCGAAATCGCAAAAGCATATAAAGAAGTAGCCGTGCTATTGATCAGGGTACCTAAAACAGTAACAAGTACAGTGACGAAAAGCGCTTGCAAAATTTTATCCTGCATCTGGTCGAATAAATACGTATAACCAAATAGACTGAATTTTTCTGGCCAAAAACTGTACCCGTGCGTCGACAATATGGACTCATCGGTAACAGAGATGGCAATAACAAATATGAATGGCAAAACACAGGAAATAGCAAAGAGTGCAATCATTATATTAGAGAAAAAATTGGTCGTCTTATTGAAAGAACGGACTTGGACTCTCTCCACTTTCTTTTTTTTCATTTTTTTCCTCCTTAGAATAATGCAGAATCGCTATCAAAACGACGGGCGACCGTATTTGTGATCATCAATAAGACAAAACCGACAACTGATTGATAAAGGCCTGCAGCAGCCGTCATACCAAAATCTCCTGTGGATGTCAGCCCATTGTAGATATACGTATCCAAAACTTGAGTCACATCGTACAATGCACCGGAATTCCTAGGAATGTTATAAAACAGGCCAAAATCAGCTCGAAAAATGTTTCCTACGGCTAAAATCGTTAAAATCGTCATCAATGGAATCAGTTGTGGTATAGTCACATGTTTGATTTGCTGCCATTTGCTAGCTCCATCAACCATAGCAGCTTCATAATAAGTCGGATCGATTCCCATAACAGATGCAAAGTAAATGATGCTGTTATAACCAATCCCTTTCCATGTACCGATGAATACTAAGATAAATGGCCAATATTTCGGTTCATTATACCAATTGACAGCTTCTCCTCCGTGTCCAGTAATCCACTGGTTGAATATTCCTTTGTCGGGACTTAAAAAGGCGTAAACGAAGTAACTGATAATGACCCAAGATAGAAAATAAGGGAGCAACGACATCGTTTGATAAACTTTAACAAGTCGTTTATTTCTCAACTCGCTCATAATGACTGCAAATACGACTGAAATGAACAGATTTAAAAGGATAAATGTCACATTATATAAAATTGTATTTTTAGTGATGAGAAATGCTTGGTCCGAAGAAAATAAAAATTTGAAATTTTCCCAACCCACCCAAGGACTTTCCCTCAGGCTAGCCAGGAACCCATCTGCTGAAATATGAAAATTTTTGAATGCTACGACATTCGCCATTACAGGTATGTAAAAGAAAAAAATCATCCAAAGCATACCCGGTACAGCCATCAGGACAAGTGCTTTATAACGCCATAGATTCATAAAAAAATGATTGAACCCCTTTCGTTTTTTCATCTAAAAACCCCTTTCGATTCATTCGCAACGTTATTATAGCGCTTTCAATAATGAGAATAAATAAACAAAGTATAGGGAAAATGAAACAAAGTATAGGAGAGGTTGTGAAATCAGCGTTTTGTCCTGAGTATTAGACAGATCGTGACCTTGCTATCTAACTCCGAGTCACAACGAGCAATGGGGACTGTGACAAAAGTCTTGTCACAGTCCCTTCTTCCGAACAAACGGTGTTCCAGAAGTAGCTTCTACGGAAATAAGCCGAAATTTCACAAAAAAGCCATCCAAAAGTCAGACGGATAAGTCTGCTTTTCAGATGGCGCTACAACTACACTGCTTATTCTTTTAGCTGTCCATTCACTTATTTTTCTCTCACTTGTTCTAGCTCTTCTTTGGTCATGGGGCGATACTGCCCTCTATTCAAATCTTTAGGAAGACAAAAATTCCCCATACGGATTCTTTTTAAATATAAGACTTCTTTTCCTACTGCTTTGACCATTCGCTTGACTTGGTGAAACTTCCCTTCATGCAAAATCAGACGGATAATTGAAGTTTCTGACTCTTGATCTACTTGATCGATTTGGAGTTTTGCCGGCAATGTCTGCTCATCACCATCAATAATCAGTCCTTCTGCAAATAAACGGATATCTTCTTCTGTCATTATGCCGTTAACCTCAGCTAGATATTCTTTCTCCACGTGTTTTTTTGGTGATAATAACTGATGGGCAAATACCCCATCATTCGTTAAAATCAGGAGGCCTTCCGTGTCTTTATCCAATCGGCCAACTGGAAAAAGATCTTCCCGATAATCTTGATCTTCCAACAAATCGATTACGGTTTGATCATGATTATCCTGAGTAGCAGAAATGACTCCTGCAGGTTTATGCAAAATATAATAAAAATCTTTTTGATACGCAATGATTTCTCCTAAATAAGTAACCGTATCTTCAAACTCGTTTACTTGCGCTTTATCGCTTTTGACCACTTGTCCATTGACTTCAATCGTTCCTTTTTTGATCAATCCTTTGACTTCTTTGCGGCTACCAAGTCCCATATCTGCTAAAAATTTATCTAAACGCATGCGTTTCCCCCATTTCAAAAGAGCATTGATTCTGCTCTTCCCATTCACTTATTTTATTTTTAATTTGTGTCGTAAACGCGCTATTCCTGGTCCTAGTAGTCTTTCTGCCAAACGGATTTTCAAAGCTAAATAACCGTACACCAATGCCCCTATACCTGCTACTGCAAGAATCAATAATAGAGACTGGAATTTGCTATCTTCATTTAAGAAAGTCCCAAAAATCATCTTTGTGATCCACGAAGCAAAAAGCATAATCAAGGTAAGAATAAAGATCAGTAATGTCCTACGCCAGACAAAACTTGGTTTAAAGCGAGCTACTTCATGGATCCTCTTTAAGATCAAGGTACAAGACACAGCAAACCCGAGCATTGTCGCTAATAAAGGGCCATACACTTCAAATAAACGAATGGCTGGATATTGAAGAAGTAGTTTCACCAGAAACCCAACAACCAAATAATTGATTGCCGCCCTGTTTTCAAACATTCCTTGCAGCATGTTGGAAACTAGCATATATAACCCTAAGAAGAGTCCTACAAAACTTGCTTGGATCAGTACATTGCTTCCTAGAGAATCTGGTGTATAAAATAATGTGTTGAGCGGATAGGCAAGTAACATGACACCAAATGTCGCTGGAAACATAAAAAATGAAAACAGTTGTAAATTTCCGCTCGTCAATTTTGCCAGTCCTACTCGATCTTTCAACGTAACAGCTTCTGTAATCAACGGTAACCCGGTAGACGCGATCGATGTTGCCAATGCGATAACTACCATTGTCAATTTATCTGGATTGGCACTAAAAATCGAAAAAAGATCTAGCAACTGTGCATTGGAATATTCAGTGGATGCAGACATGACCCTCATAAAAGTGAATTGATCGACTAATTTGAAGATTGTTACCCCTGAACCAACGATAATAAACGGTATTGCTTCTTTAATGGTATCTAACAACAATTCCTTCGTTGCAATATTTACTTTGTTTTCGCTGTAGTGGATAAATGCAGATGTATACGCTTGATGTTTCTTCAAAAAATACAAAAGGACAAGGATACTTGCTAGCATACCGATAAATGCCGCGAAAGTTGATTGCGTGACCGCCGTCACATAATCGCCATTCATGACTTTCATGATGATGAATGTAGCCAACAGCATATAAAAAATACGTGCAACTTGTTCAACGATCTGCGACAGCGCATAAGGCATCATCTCTTGGTTCCCTTGAAAATACCCTCGTATCACACTCATACAAGGAAAAACCAATACAGCGATACTCAAAGAGCGCATCGTTGGAATCAGTTCTTCTCCGCCACCAGAAGCATGAGCTAGCCAAGGAGAGGCGATGTACATGAACAAAGCGAACAACAGACCTAACCCGCCCATCATCTGTAATGCCCGGATGAACAATCGTCGTGAAGTGCCATATTCATTCAACGAATTATATCGCGCGGTTTGTTTTGCGATCGCCGCGGGTATTCCTGCTGTAGAGATCAGTAGAAACAATGCATATATATTGTACCCCATATTGAATAATCCATTGGCAGCCTTAGCATTTTCGCCCATCCAAGCATACCAAGGAATGATATAGACAGCTCCTAGCAACCTTGAAATGATATTACTGGCGGTCATCCAAGCAGAGCCTCGTGCCATTTTTTCTTGCGGTGATAATTGATCTAATGCTGGTTTTCTTTGATTATCCATCGGTCAGATTCCAACTTTCTACAAAACATTACTATCATTTTAATTGGTAAAACAGAAACTGGCAATCGATTTTATATAACTTTTATAAGAACGATTGTTTTTTTGAATTCGGTTTCGTTTTTTTGGTAAAGTAAAGAAATATACAGCCTTTTATGGCTAACATTTATAGGAGATATCAATGACACAAGAAATAAAAAAACTACCCGTTATATTTTTAGGTCTTTTCTTTATCACAGTTGGATTGAATTGGTTCTTGCTCCCTCATGATATAGCTTCCGCCGGAGTGGGCGCAATCGGACATTTAGTTGAAACGGCCTTTTCTATCCAACGCTCAGTTACTGTTTGGAGCATCAATCTTATGATGCTGCTTCTAGCCGCTGTTCTATTAGGAAAATCAATATTTTTTAAAACTGTAGCGGGAAGTCTGCTTTTTCCTGTTGTTTTAGAAATCGTTCCAAAAGTGGAAATGCTCTCCTCTCATTTCTTCTCACTGATTTCAGGAAGTCTTTTGTTCAGTCTTGGCGTTTACACATTGTACACCGTCGGAGCCTCAAATGGCGGGATAACGATACCGCCAATTATTTTTCACAAATTTTTTCGGCTTCCAATGCCGCAAGGACTGTTACTTACGAATAGCCTTATCATCTTTTTGAATTATTATGTATTTGGATGGTTGGAGACACTGTTCGTTCTCCTATCTATTACAGTCAGTTCATTGTTTATGAAAATACTCATCCGCTTGTCCCCTGTGTCAAGAAAATTTGAATAAAGCTGGATTTTGTCACAGCGGAATCAAACGATATATATCAAACGATATATTGAAAAGAGTGTGCTATAATAAATCAAGAAATTGAATGAAGCGAGGGATCAATCAATGAGCTTCTCTTTAGAAGACATCCGTCATTTACTATTAAAAGAACATCTATTAAAAGAATTTGTTTCAACAAAAGGCTGGCATCTTGATGTACCAGAAAAAGCTGAATTTCTTCAGTTAAGTTATGATTCAAGAAAAGCTGATGCTTCTACTCTGTTTTTCTGTAAAGGAATGAATTTCAAAGAAGAATATTTGGATTCAGCGATCGAACAAGGTATCCAATATTATGTATCAGAGCAGCCATATGAAAATTCAGCAGTAGGCATCATTGTGACGGATATTCGTAAAGCAATGGCACTTCTTGCTATGGCCTTTTACGACTATCCACAAAATAAATTGAAAGTGATTGGATTCACTGGAACAAAAGGTAAAACAACTGCTGCGTACTTTACTAAAGCAATCTTGGATCACACAACGAATAAAAAAACTGCATTGCTTTCTACGATGAATACAACGCTAGATGGCAAAACGTATTTCAAATCCCATTTAACAACGCCTGAGTCATTAGATTTATATCGTATGATGGCAGAAGCAGTTAAAAATGGTATGACTCATCTAGTGATGGAAGTTTCTTCCCAAGCTTACAAAACACAACGTGTGTACGGGTTGACTTTAGATGTAGGAATCTTCTTGAATATCTCGCCTGACCATATCAGTCCGATCGAACATCCGACATTTGATGACTATTTCTATTGCAAGCGTCAATTGATCTTAAACTCAAAAACAGTTGTTTTGAATCACGAAAGTGACTATTTTGATTTGCTTAAAGAAACCGCCGATCTATTCCAGATCCCAACGATCACTTATGGTCGTTCGGAAGAAAGCAATTATCAAGTGATTCATTCAGACAAAGGTACCCACGGGTTTACTTTATCTTCTCGTCAAGATCACTTAGCTATCTGCGATACTGCTTATGATATTTTGCTGGCCGGAGGATTCAATCAAGAAAATGCAGCCAGTGCGATCATTGCCGCAGCACTAACAGGTGCCTCCAGTCAAGATGCACAAGCCGGATTAAAAGAAGCTCGTGTACCAGGCCGAATGGATCAATTGATCCAATCAAATGGGGCGCATGTCTATGTGGACTACGCACATAATTATCTAAGTTTGAAAACATTGCTGGAATTTGCCAAAAATGAACATCCAGACGGTCGTGTAATTGTTGTATTAGGCAGCCCAGGGAACAAAGCAATCTCCCGTCGACATGATTTTGGAAAAGTGCTATCAGAAACAGCTGACGTTGCCTTTTTGACGGCAGATGACCCAGCATTTGAAGATCCGCAAAAAATCGCGGAAGAAATCAATGAAGCAATTACTAATCCAGAATTGATCGTTCATTATGAAATGGACCGTCCTGAAGCGATTCGGCGTGCTTTAGCAGAAAGTACTCCGCAGGATTCAGTCGTCATTGCGGGAAAAGGGGTTGATCCCTATCAAAAAATCAATGGTGTAGATGAACCTTACGAAGGGGATTATGCAATCGTGAAGCGGTTGATTGAAGAATAATGTTATTTATATTCTAGTAGACGGGACGCCATGAAAAGAAAACTTTTCATAGCGTCCCGTCTATGGAATTATCAAGAAAAGTTGCCGGAACTACAATAATTTTTATTGTTTCTTTATCATGCCTCTTAAAGATAGCGCTTTTATTTGTTTTGATTACTGGCTCTTCTATCGTTGCTTTTAGTTTATTATTCCTGTCTTTTCAATAATATAAAAGTGGTTATTATGAAAAAATTTTTCAACTTAGCTAACGGTATCTTTTTTCTGTCATTTTTCTAACTTTGAATTTGCAAAGTGGCAAAATGGGGGCCGTTATTTTCAGAAATCTCCATTTGCCAGTTGATGCATCGATTGTTGGATGGTTACTGCTACTTTTTTCTTACTTGATGAGTCGGAAGCATCAGACTAAGTTTTTCGCGCGCTTAGGCGGAAGGGTTGCTCTATTTTTTCTAGTCGTTTATCTGATATTCACATGCCTAGGTTTGCTTCAGTCGCTCGGTATTCTGCCTTGATACTTCGTTCGAATCATATTGACTATAATAAATAGAGGCTGGGACAGAAGCGTTTAACTCCAAGAAATAAGAAGGAATTCACGAAAATTGCTTTTCAAATTTTTGTGAATTTCAGCTTATTTCCGAAGGAGTTGCTTCTGCTTCCGCAGTTTATACGTGTTTAGAGCGTGAGACAAAAGTGTTCTTTACTTTTGTCCCACGCTCTATTTTCTTAGAAATCAGTTAGCTGACTTTTCACTAGCTGATTCTGCTGCCTTTTCTCTTTCTTCATTCAATAATTTACTATCATAAAATTTAATAAATGGGAACCAGATAATGAATGCGATGATTGCACAAAAGACAGCTAGCACAGCTGCTTTCCAATCACCCCCACTGCCGACAAATGCGCCAATTCCAACTGGTGAAGGCCACGGCATCTGTGCAAGCATCGGTTTAACGATTTCCAGCCGAATGGCAAAATAAGCGAGTGTAGCAGAAGCCATCGGTGCTAAGAAAAACGGAACCGCTAAATAGGGATTGTAGACGATTGGCATCCCGAAAATAATTGGTTCGTTGATATTGAATAGTCCTGGTACAAGAGAGGCTTTTCCTAACACTTTCAGCTGATCCGATTTCGCGAGGAATGCAATAAAGATGATCAATCCTAAGGTCGCGCCTGATCCACCAACGGTTACATAAGAATTGTTGAATTCTCCTGCCAACGGATAATTTGCGCCTTGTGCGTTAGCTGCCATATTAGCTAATACGATTGGGGTCAAGAAAGAAGTGATGATATTCGCTCCATGGATACCTACGATCCACAATGCATGGATCAAGAAATAAATCACCATGACACCAAGCCACGTATTCGTCAGCTGCGTAACAAACCCAAATGGGATAGCAATCATTTTGAAGATATCCGTTCCTAGTGCAACTAATAATCCATTGATGATCATCACCACAAACGCAATGACAAATGTTGGGATCAGAGCGGTGAAAGAACGAGAAACTCCCGGCGGAACAACATCTGGCATTTTTATGACCCAATTTCTCTTGACACACATACAATACAATTCGACCGCAATAATCGACATAATAATAGCTGTAAAGATTCCTGAAGTTCCTAAACGTTCGACAAAAGAGCCCATCCGTATCCCATTTACTACAGTTTCTGTCTCATTGATAGAAGCAATCAAGCTGATTTTACCATCGGTCATGATCAACTCAGGGATACACATAAAGAATGCAAAAACAGATAGTAATGCCCCCGTGAGCGGATTAACATTCAACTTTTGTTCATCTCGTTCAATTGACGTTAATTCATAAGCAAACACAATGGCAAAGTAAATAGATAAAATACCCATCGTCATTGTATTGACGATCATGTACAAGTCACTAACTTTGAAAAAAGTTGCATTAAAAAATCCTTCTAAAAATGGGAACGGTAATGGCAAAATATTCAAAACCAAAAACATCGAACCTACGATCGTGAAAGGAATAGAAGCCATCCCCGCTGCCATGACAGCCCGAACGATTTTAAGTTGCGCAATTTTCCCCATAGGTCCCATCAGGTATTTCTGCAAAAAATCAAACATTAATTATTCTCCTTTCCTAAATACAACGCTTTTTCATATTGTTTTATACGGATATACTGCTGATCTTGATTGAGCGAAATTTTCTTTAAACGATACTGGATAAATACACTGACAAAAATACCGCTTACAATAAGAATGAAAACAAATAGCTGTCCTCTATTGTTATTTGCCATAAAAGGATACAAGAGTGTAAATCCTGAGGTGAACAACACTGGAATCAATAATATATTGCAGACACCCTGAAACAAAAAATACCGCTTTGTCCATGGAACATTCGTTTGGTGCTTTCGATAAAGCTTTACTTGTTCTCCTACTGCAGGCAAAATAGCTAAAAGTAGAACCATTGGTAAACTGCTTCCTAAACTTTTAGCTGATAGAAGCAGAATCATCCATTGCATGTTCATGAAAAAGAAAAAGGCAGTCAGATAGCGTACGAACAGATAACGATTGAAATACATGTTTTTCAAACTAAGTTGCTTTTTTTCTAATTCGATTTTCCTTTTTACTGTATCCTGCACAATAAATCTTCCTTTCTATTTATTTTTTTGATACAAATAATTCATTTCCTGTGCAACTTCCAATAATGTCATCGTCGTCATCAGATGATCTTGTGCATGGACCATGATAATTTCCATTTCTATTTTTGTCCCACTAGCATATTCTTTCAGAAGTTGAGTTTGTGATTGATGCGCATGAAGAATCTCTTCATTTGCTTGTCGCAACTTCTCTTCTACTTCTTCAAACAGCTCCTTACGCATCGAGCGAAATGCTTCATGTATCAGTGTTCGTGCATTTCCGCTATGAAAAATGATATCAAAAGACGTCACTTGTAGCGTTTCACTGTTTATTTTTTCAGCCATCTGTTTTCCTCCTTATTCGATCAATTTGATAAATTTACTGCTGAAATTCTCAAAAATAGGTTCAGCTAAGATTTCCTGTTGCACGTTTAGCTGGTCAACTAACCTAACGATTGCTTTGGTCACGACCGTAATTCCTTCATTTTCGATATAAGAAGGCGAAACTAGAAAAACAAAATGGATTCCTTGATACTGATTCCATTGCATCCCTGAAGGAATCAATGCAACGGCTATCTTTGTTTCGATTCCAACTGGAACAGCGGGATGTGGGACTGCCACTGTATCACTGAATATGATTTGTCCCATACTTTCACGTTGCTGGATCTGCTTTCGCATTTCTCTTATATATCCTTCTTCTTCATTTATGCTCAGCTTTTGCAACAAATCATGAAGAACTTCTTCTTTTTTCGGTTCGTACGTATAAGTCTTGAAAAACTTTTCAGACAGCTGTTCGGTGTAAATCTGCTTTTTTTGCTGTAGAGAAAATGCTGGTATCGGTCGATCTGAGGAATGATAAGGTATAGATTCACCAATTACCTTTCGTATTTTATGAACATCATCTTCATTCAAAAAAATACTGACATGTAAAACTGGAATTTTAAAAAACATTGTCGAAAGATCAATAGAAGAAATAATCAAGTCGATTCCTTTTAAAGTTGTTTCATTGATCTCATAATAGCCTTTTACATTTACCACTGTAATATTTTTTCCAAATTCACTGACTACACGATTCTTTAATAATTGGGCACTGCCGTAACCCGTTGCACAGATGATCAACGCATGCAATTTATGCGTAGCTCTTTCTTTTTCCAATGCCGCCATGAGATGCAAAGCCAAATAGGCCCATTCATCTTCATTGATGGTATAGTTTTTCAAAGCCGGCATGTTGCTGAAATGCGTTTTTACTGCTTCAAAAACTTTGGGATTTTCTTCCTTTATCTCTTCAGTCAGAGGGTTCTCAATGCGAATGCCTCGGCTCAATCGAATCATCATTGGTGACAAATGATCGAGTAGACCATTGAAAAGCTGGTGATCCTCTATTAATGAAAAACGAAATTCCTGAGACAATCGTTTCAAAACTTTCGCTACTTCCTTTGATAGTTCCTGATCATTTTTATTTTCTCTATGATTTGACTTAGCCATAAGGTGTAAAGTCAAATAAGCAATTTCTTCTTGGGGAAACGATACATCTGCGATTACCTCAATACGTTGAACAATGCGTTGCGCGACTTGATACTCTACTCGATCAGAAACTTCTTGTTCGATACCTAGTTCCTTGATTTCAAACCCTTCTCGTAGACGTTTGATTCCCAAAGCCAAGTGTAAGGACAAATTCTGTATGATAAAATCAGAAACTTTTAACTTAGCTTCTCTTGTTTCATCGAGAATGATGATCACTAGCTCTTCAAAACTGATGTCTGTGAAAAAGCGACTTTGTCCTAAATATTCTTTCAATGAATTCCCATAATGGTTCCCGAAAAAAGTATCCATGATAAAATGCCGTCGATTTCTTTCTTCCCCTTCGATCCATATCCCTTGACCATGCTTAGAAACAATTTTTAGTGAATAAGAAATCAACCGCTCTTTGATTTCTTGCATGTCCTTTGTCAAACTAGAACGACTGATATAAAGCTCTTCTGCCAAATCATCCATAAAAAGAATGGCATCTTCCAAAAGCAGTTGGTTCAATATATACTTTTGTCGGTCTTCCGACTCATAAAATCCTTGAGGCTCTCTAGCATATCCCGGTACTATTTCTTGCCGACTCAAAAACAGATCAAATGTCAGTCTTTGTAAAATATGCAGTTGGTAACCATAACCTGGTTTAGCAATGATCTTACCTCCGTTTTCTTCTACTAACTCTTTGATCCGCTGCAAGTAATTACGGATTGTCCGATCAGATAATAACAATTCAGAAGCTAAACGTTGACTGGTGACATACTCCTTCCTGTGATCAATCAAATATCTCAACAGTAATTTTTCCTTCTGTTTCATTATCATCCACTCCTATTCCATCATATGTTCTCTTCGATCACCTCTGCTAACTTCTGGATGCCTGTAGGGATTGGGACATACGCTTGGAAAGGGATACTAACAACAGGCTTTCCAACAGATTCTCCTAATTTTTTGAATTTATCCAAAAACATCGTCGTTTGCGGGCTGATCAGAAATAAATCAAAATCACTATTCTTAATCATATTATCGCCTTCTGTAGCTGAAACTGCATCTACGAGTATCTCTTCTCCTTTTTGCTTAAAGAAATCCGTTGTCTTTGAGGCCATCATCGATGATGACATTCCTGCTGCACAAATAATCAATGCTTTTTTCATAAATCAATCACTCCTTTTATTTTTATAAACCAAGCATAACTTGTAAGCGTTTTCTATTCAAAATATATATTTCCGTAGCATTACGGAAAAAATGTGTATCATCTCTTGAATAATGAACGTAGAGCATTTCACTGATTTACCGTAAAAAAGATACACATGGAATGATAGCAATTTATCATCCATGTGTATCTTCACTTTTTCCTTATTTTTTTATTCGATCTCATCTAATGATTCAAACCGTGTTTTTCTCTTATTTTGCGGATAAGTATCTCAGTCACCCCAATATACATGATTCCTAAACATACCCCAAGGATATTCTCAAAAATACGGATCGTTACTGCTCCTGGAACACCAAATAAGCTTGCAGCGATTGTCAAAGCACCAAAGCAATTAAAAATTGTTTTATATCTATAGGTAGAACAAATACCTAAAGCTAGTCCACCCAATATACCGACCCACGCAAACGGAATAAATTGGCTGATACCAATAAATAAAGCACATCCGATCAATGAGCCGATAATTCTGTCTACTGCTCGTTCTTTGAAACCAATCGACATCAATCCATAGCTAGATACAATAGAAGAAAATGCAAACCCTGCCCACATCAATCGTTGAAAAGGGACATATTCTCCTGCGACAATCAAAAGACTGATACCAAACGCATAGCTGAGCATCCAAATTTTTTGTTGCGAATAAATATCTTTCAAAAAATTCTTTCTGAATAAGCTTTTGCCTCTATTCTTTTCTCGATGTTTTCTATAAAGGATAACTGAAAACCAACAAAAAAATAAAAACAATAAGCTACCTGTTTGTGTAAAGAAATCCTTGTTCAACAAATCTTTAGGTAACGAATAAACAATAAAAAGATAAGAAAAACCGTACAAAGAAGCATTTCCCATTTTAGGGTCACTAGCAGTTGCCAGTAATATGCTACTTAGTAAAATAAAATGAATCAACACGCCCATACCTGACCATTTGATCAGTTGGACATAAGGCGCTGTTAATAGTGAGAGCATAACGATGGCTAAACTAATGATCGAATGAAAAATCTTATAACCAAAATCAACAAAACGAATACTCATCAACATACAGAATAAAACCACAGCGTATGGTTTATGCGTCGATTCAAACAATGTTGTAATGAAAATAATAAAACAAATGGCAAATAATACGATAAATAATGATCGTAAAAACAATGAACAAATATACATGCGCTTTTCTTTTCTAGAAGTTGCTTCTCGTATTTTTTGTTTTAAAATAAACGGATCTAGTTGCAGAGACTGATAAAAACCCACCTGTTGTCGTCCTTTCTTTTACTTTTATTTCTATATTTTTCACAGTCAACTATGACAGGTTGTAAATACTATGGAACATCATATGGCGTTGTTATTTTCTTGTCAACTATTTTCCCTATTCATTTTTTTTTACAAAAAAACAGCTGACAGAGATTCTGCCAACTGCTTTTATCAGGTTATTTAATTAGCAACGATATTGACTAACTTGTTTGGTACCGCAATAACTTTTCTGACTGTTTTGCCTTCGATATATTCTTGCACTGTTTCATTGGCTAATGCTACTTTTTCTAGCTCATCTTTCCCTAAGTCTCGGGGAACATTGCTTTTCGCACGAACTTTACCGTTTACTTGGAAAACAACTTCTACTTCGTCTTCCACAAGTGCTGCTTCGTCATATGTTGGCCATGGTGCGTAAGAAATACCATCTTCATTTCCAAGGATTGACCATAGTTCTTCACCTATGTGAGGAGCAATCGGTGCGAGTAGTTGAACAAATCCTTCGATATATTCATAAGGCAGAGCGTCCACTTTATAGGCTTCATTGATAAAGACCATCAATTGGGAGATTGCTGTATTGAAATGAAGATTTTCATAGTCTTCTGTCACTTTTTTCACTGTTTGATGGTACACTTTATCAAGTTTGCCGTCATTCAATGTAGTGATACGATCACGCATTTTATTGTTTTCATCAACGATCAAGCGCCATACACGATCCAAGAATTTGCGGCTTCCTTCTAAGCCATTTTCGCTCCAAGCAATCGAAGCGTCTAATGGTCCCATGAACATTTCGTACATGCGCAGTGTATCTGCACCGTAAGTTTCAACCACATCATCAGGATTGACTACATTACCGCGAGATTTTGACATTTTTTCGTTGTTTTCGCCTAAGATCATTCCTTGATTGTATAGTTTTTGGAATGGTTCTTTTGTAGGAACAACACCGATATCGTATAAGAATTTATGCCAGAATCGTGCATATAGTAAATGAAGTACCGCATGTTCTGCTCCACCAATGTAGATGTCAACTGGCAGCCAACGCTTCAACTTTTCATAATCTGCTAGTTCTTTTTTGTTATGAGGGTCGATATAACGCAGGTAATACCATGAGCTTCCTGCCCATTGTGGCATTGTATTCGTTTCGCGACGGCCTTTTTTACCTGTTACAGGATCAACGACATTGACCCACTCCTCAATATTTGCTAATGGAGATTCACCAGTACCGCTTGGCTTGATATTTTTTGTCTTAGGCAAACGTAATGGTAGCTCTTCTTCTGGGACAGCTGTGACTGTTCCGTCTTCCCAGTGGATGATTGGGATTGGTTCACCCCAGTAACGTTGACGGGAGAATAGCCAGTCGCGTAAGCGATAGCTGACTTCTTTCTTCCCTACGCCATTTTCTTCTAGCCATTCATTCATTTTGTCGATTGCTTCTTGTTTGTTCATACCGTTTAAAAATTCAGAGTTGATGTGCGTACCATCTTCTGTGTAAGCAGCTTTTTGAACATCTCCACCTTCGATAACTGGAAGAATCTCTAGTCCGAAAGTTTGAGCGAATTCAAAGTCACGTTCATCATGTGCTGGAACAGCCATGATTGCTCCTGTGCCGTAAGAAGCTAATACATAATCAGCGATCCAGATTGGGATTTCTTTGCCATTGACTGGATTGATTGCGTAAGCACCAGTAAATACTCCTGTCTTTTCTTTTGCAAGATCTGTTCTCTTCAGATCTGATTTTTTAGCTGTCTCTTCGATATAAGCTTCTACAGCAGCTTTTTGTTCAGGGGTCGTAATTTCTCTAACAAGATCTAGTTCAGGTGCGAGAACCGAGTAAGTTGCACCGAATAAAGTATCTGGTCGTGTCGTAAACACGGTATAGGATTTATCCGTACCAGCCACTTTAAATTCAATATTTGCTCCCACTGAACGCCCGATCCAATTTCTTTGCATTTCCTTGATGCTTTCTGGCCAGTCAACTAGTTCTAGATCATCCAATAAGCGATCGGCATAAGCAGTGATTTTCAGCATCCATTGGCGCATTGGTTTTCTGACTACGTCATAGCCACCACGTTCACTTTTTCCATCGATCACTTCTTCATTTGAAATAACTGTTCCTAATTCAGGTACCCAGTTTACCGCTACTTCTGCTTCATAAGCCAGGCCTTTTTCATAAAGCTTCGTAAAGATCCATTGTGTCCATTTGTAATACTCTGGATCAGTTGTATTCACTTCGCGATTCCAGTCATAACTAAATCCTAAAGAATTGATTTGGCGTCGGAATGTTTCGATATTTTTTTGGGTAAATTCAGCCGGATCGTTTCCTGTATCTAACGCATATTGCTCAGCAGGTAGACCGAATGCATCCCACCCCATTGGATGCAGTACGTTGTATCCTTGACTTCTTTTCACACGGGAAAGGATATCCGTTGCCGTATACCCTTCAGGATGCCCTACATGGAGCCCTTGTCCGGATGGATAGGGAAACATATCTAGTGCATAAAATTTTGGTTTTTCAGGATCATCATGGGTGTTGAAGGTATTCGTTTTTGCCCAGTATTTTTGCCATTTTTTCTCTATTTCTTTATGATTGTAACTCATTTTCTGTCCTCCTGTTCTATTAAAAACGCTTGTTTCTATTATAGCGAAAAAAACCGGCAGAATCTGTTTCTTTTTGTTTTCTTTTACTTTGTTTTCTCAAACTTCACAAAAGAAATAAAAAAATCCTATAAAAAGATTGCTCTTTTTATAGGACGTAATCTACGCGGTACCACCTATTTTTACCTTAATGAAAAGGCCTCGAACGTTGTAACGGCCGTCACCGCCACTTGCTTACTCGAATATTCAGCAAGGGCAACTCAAAGGCGAGTTCAAAAGCATCCGTACACATTCTCACCAACCATGTGCTCTCTGAAACTTCAGTCTTTTTACTACTTCCTTTTCAAGTGTTGTCATATTTAAGTAGCCTTATAGTAACAAATATTTTTGTGGAATTCAATCGTTATTTCTTTGAACAGCTATTTTATTTAGCTACAATCAATGTTTGACCTGGATAAATAAAGTTGTTTTTGATATTGTTCCATTCGATTAGTTGAGCCATTGTAATACCATGGCTGTCAGCAACACCCCAAACAGATTCTCCAGATTTCACAGTATAGGTTTTCGAACCTGCAGGTGCTTGTTGGTTTGTTGTTTGAGACGAACCTTTCTTCACGATCACTTGTTGTCCAGGATAGATGAAATTATTTTTGATATTATTCCATTCGATCAACTGATCCATCGTGATATGATGTTTGTTCGCTACGCTCCAAACTGACTCGCCTGCTTTCACGGTATACATCGTATTACCAGAGGATGATGTACTTGTTGTAGTAGACGTATTCGGTGTATTTGGTTTCGCTGCCGAAGTAGTTGAACCTGTATTGGTATTTACTGAATTGCCGCCTTTAACGATCAATTGCTGTCCTGGGTAAATAAAGTTGTTTTTGATATTATTCCATTCAATCAGCTGATTCATCGTGATGCCGTTTTTATTCGCTACGCTCCAAACAGATTCACCCGCCTTGACTGTATAAGTGCCTTGAGACGAACTGCTGCCAGTATTAGCTGAGCTGCTGTTATTTGTATTGGCTGACGAACCTGTATTACTTGATGCGCTGTTTGTTGACCCACTGTTTGAAACAGTCAGTTGTTGTCCTGGATAAATAAAGTTATTTTGGATGTTGTTCCATTGGATCAGTTGAGCCATCGTAATTCCATATTTGTTGGAGACACTCCAAACAGAGTCTCCGGCTTTCACTGTGTATTTCGTTCCTGAAGCCGTATTAGAAGAACTTGAATTAGACGAATTTGAACCACTTGTGTTGCCAGTATTTGCTCCAGTATTAGAGGAACCGCCATTTGATACGATCAGCTGTTGTCCTGGATAAACAAAATTATTCTTGATATTGTTCCATTCAATCAATTGAGCCATCGTAATTCCGTGATCATTTGAGATCTTCCAAACAGAATCGCCAGATTGAACAGTGTATTTCGCCCCAGTTGTTTGTCCTCCGTTTGATGTACCAGCATTTCCTGAAGAATTGGTATTGTTACCAGAATTATTCGTCGAAGAGCCATTTTCTTGGCTACCCTTGATCGTTAGTTTTTGTCCTGGGTAAATGAAATTGTTTTGGATATTGTTCCATTGAATCAATTGATCCATTGTAATACCGAATTTATTGGAGATTCCCCAAACAGAATCGCCAGATTGAACAGTATAAGTGGTCGAAGTTGCTGAACCTGAGTTTGTATTACCAGAATTACTTGAACCGCTAGTACTACCTGTACTTCCAGTATTATTCCCACCTGTAGTGGCTCCACCGCCCGCGTTTCCGCTAGCTGGTGTATCATATTGGGTCAATCCGTAAGTCGTGATGATATTATTTAATTTGCTTGCATAACCAGGGTCAGTCGCATAACGACCTGTCAAACAAGCTGTCGCATCTGTATAGGATCTCGTGTTGCTCTTCCAAGTACCGGCATAGTAATAACCGTTGCCAAATGAAGTATTTCTAAGTACATAGGCATTGTCATTGAACGATTCAGCAAAAGAAGGATATTGTCGGAAAGGCTCCTTTTTATTTACCCATTGATTATTTAAAAATTCAAGCGTATCCATGTAGACAGTTTGTCCTTGATAGCTGCCTTTTATCCCAAAAAGATTATAATAAGGTGCTTGCGATAACGCACTACTGCCCCAACCGCTTTCTACAACTGCTTGTGCGATCATCACTGATGCATACAAATCGTTGGCTTGAGCAATTGGCTGCGCATAAGTAGCAATTTCTGTAATAAATGCCGCTGTATTGATTCTTGCGCCGAACTGAACAGGTGTTTCATCCGCTTGAACAGGAACCGGCTGTACTAATGGAGCAGCGACAGAACAGCCTACCATCGCAGTTCCCACGATTGCTGCCCCTCGTTTTGCTTTTCGAAAACGTTTGGTCTGTTCTAAACGTCTCCGTTCTTTTCTTGCAATGTTTTCCATCTTCTATCCTCCAACTTCAATTTATCTATTATTAATAATTATAACTTCTCTTAATATTTATTAAAAGTTATTTAAGAGCTTTGTTGTTTTTTGTAATCATATTGTAATTTACCGTAATGAACAACTTCTGTTCATTTTTAAGTTCTTCCTACGTCTATGTTCTTATTTACAAGGATTTCGAAAAACACTGATTTTATTTTCCTAACATTTCATTTGTATTACCAAAAAATGTCTTTCCGATTACAGTTATTTTTTTATAAGAATATTGGTTATTCAAAGAGGGATCATGCATGGGTTTTATCTCTTTACCGTTTTTTTCGCTGGACCAAAAATGCTATAATAAGTCATTGCTTCAAAGGAGGAATTGTATGAAATATAAAACATCATTTCAAGTGACTGGCAGCTTCTTTCTTGTCCTGTTTTTTATTTTGGGCTGGATCGTAAAGTTCAATCTATCGTGGCTTTCTGGTTTCGATCAGTGGTTTACAGACATTGTCAGAGCTTCTTATCCTGATCTGAACAGCTACCAACTCTTTATGACTAAATTCGGTAATCCTCTTACCGTCATCATTTTATTTGCTTGTACGGCTTTATGGATGTGGTATAAGAAAAAAAGGGCAGAAACAGTTTGGTTCGTTTCTGGATTTATTGTAATTGCTGGAATCAT
Organism: Enterococcus sp. DIV1224; assembly: GCF_050555455.1. Classification (NCBI taxonomy): domain Bacteria; kingdom Bacillati; phylum Bacillota; class Bacilli; order Lactobacillales; family Enterococcaceae; genus Enterococcus; species Enterococcus sp. DIV1224. Next base: position 2,387,125 of record NZ_CP187859.1, read on the forward strand.
CAACCCGTTGATCAAACTATTTTTCATGCGAGAGCGCCCTTCATTGACACACTTAGTGGTTGAAACAAGTTACAGTTTCCCTAGTGGACATGCAGCAGGCAGTATGATTCTTTACGGCTCTTTCCTATTTCTGCTGCCAGCTTTTGTTCAAAAAAGAACCTTACGTACATTGCTTCAATTGCTGATGGTGTTTATTATAGTAAGTGTCGGGATAAGCCGCATTTATCTGGGTGTTCATTTTCCTACCGATATCATCGGCGGCTACTTACTCAGTTTTTCTTGGCTGTGCCTGACTTATCCAGTGTATAGAGAAAAAAGAAAACAAATAGGTAACTCTTACAGAAAGAAGGACTTTTAATGACTTTTCCTTATTCAGAAGGAAATAAAAGATATCATTCTTGGAATTATGCTTTACGAAATGAGTTTGGCGGGAAAATTTTCAAGGTGCCGATCGATGGAGGGTTCGACTGCCCGAATCGAGATGGGACTGTTGCCCATGGCGGTTGTACTTTTTGCAGTGTATCTGGTTCGGGTGATATGATCGTTGCACCTGAAGATCCACTTCCAATCCAATTCCAGAAAGAAATCGACATGATGCATCAAAAATGGCCTCATGTCCAACAATACATCGTTTATTTCCAAAATTTTACAAACACCCATGCGCCAGTTGAAATAATCAAAGAACGATTTGAGCAAGTAGTCAATTTACCAGGTGTCGTAGGATTATCAGTCGGTACACGACCGGATTGTCTGCCAGATGAAGTAGTTGATTACCTTGCTGAACTGAACGAGCGGATGTATTTATGGGTAGAACTTGGATTGCAAACAACTTTTGAAGAAACTTCAAAACTGATCAACCGAGCACATGATTATCAAACTTATTTAGATGGCGTGGCTAAATTACGCAAACATAATATCCGTGTTTGTACGCATTTGATCAACGGATTACCAGGCGAAAGTTTAGAAATGATGAAAGAAAATGTCAGACGCACTATTTTAGATTCCGATATCCAAGGAATCAAGCTCCATTTGATGCATCTGATGCGCAAAACGAGAATGTTGCGAGACTATCATGAAGGTCGACTTCAATTAATGAGCCGTCCTGACTATGTCAATGTCATTTGCGACCAGCTGGAAATGATACCAAAAGAGATCATCATCCATCGTTTGACAGGGGATGCGCCGTGGGATTCCTTGATTGGACCAATGTGGAGCTTGAAAAAATGGGAAGTCTTGAATGCAATTGATGAAGAACTTCTTCGCAGAGATAGCTTCCAAGGAAAATATGATGTACGGAAAAAGGTGAGTGTCTGATGTTGCAAACTGCTTTGTATTTCAGCCATACATTACTGCAAGAAATCTTGCAACCAGGAGATCACGTCGTAGATGCAACGATGGGCAATGGCCACGATACGGTTTTTCTAGCAGAACACATCGGAAAAACTGGTCATGTCTATAGTTTCGATATCCAGCAACAAGCAATCGATGCTACTCGTGAAAAGCTAGAACAGCATCAGTTAGAAGAACGTGTCTCATTGTTTCTACAAGGCCACGAAACGTTAGGAGAAGTAATAGCTGAACAACAAGATCTCAAAGCAGGGATCTTCAATCTAGGGTATCTCCCAAAAAGTGATAAAGCAATCATCACTATGCCAGAGACTACACGCACAGCTATGGAAGAAATATTGAAACGACTTGTGCCTCGCGGACGATTGATCCTTGTTGTCTACTATGGTCATGAAGGCGGAGAAAAAGAACTGGATATGGTTGATTCTTTTTGTTCCAAACTGCCACAGGAAACATATAATGTGCTGAATTATCGGTTTATCAACCAAAAGAACCAGCCGCCTATTTTATATTGTATCGAGAAAAAAAGATAAAAAAAACGCAAAACATAAATGATATGTTTTGCGTTTTTTTCTCTAGTACTCAGGTTAGAGCGTTGATTTCACAACCTCTTTATTCACGGTGCTCAAAAGCTTGCATCTGCGGTAATAAGTCCAACCAAATCAAAAACATGAGAAGCTGTTTTTGATTGGCTGTTCTTATTACTTGATGCAGGACAGCTTTTTCACAACCTCTTTATTCAAATACAAATTGATTATGATAAAGTTCCGCATAAAATCCATTTTCTGCTAATAGCTCGTGATGACTGCCTTCTTCAATGACTTCCCCATCACGCAAGACAACGATTCTATCTGCATTCAAGATCGTTTTCAGCCGGTGAGCAATCACAAAGCTGGTTCTTCCTTTGATTGCTTCATCCATTGCTTTTTGGATCCTTGCTTCTGTTACCGTGTCTACATTACTTGTTGCTTCATCCAAAATCAATAAAGATGGATTTGTGATGATCGTTCGAGCAATACTGATCAACTGCTTTTGACCTGTACTGAACAAATTGTTTTCTTCGGATATCTCTGTATCATACCCTTTTTCTAACGTCATGATAAAGTCGTGAATGTTCGCTTGTTTTGCTGCATTGATGATTTCTTCATCTGAAGCATCTGGTTTACCGAATGTGATATTGTCTTTGATGGTGCCAGAGAACAAGACGGATTCTTGCAAAACGATTCCTACATGTCTACGTAATGCATCTAGATCATACTCTCGGATATCTATTCCATCGATTACTACTGACCCATCATTGACATCGTAAAAACGATTCAGCAGATTCATGATCGTCGTTTTCCCAGATCCGGTTGGTCCAACAAGAGCAACCATTTCTCCTTTGTCCACATTGATTGAGACATCTTTCAAGACTAGTTTTTCTGGAGAATAACCAAAATCTACGTGTTGCAAGGCAAGTCCTTGTTCTACTCCATCAAATGCTTTACCGTTTTCTGGTTTGACTTCATCTTTTTCATCAAACATTTCATTTAATCGTCTTGCCCCTGTAATTGCTAATTGGATCATGCTGTACCCAGAAGAAATCTGCATCAATGGTTGGTAGTATTGTTGTGAATATTGGACGAATGTCACAACTAAGCCTAACGCCACCGAACGTTCCAAATCGCCATTCAATGCTAACCAGCCGCCGAAAAAGATAACGATTGCTGTATTGACTAGTGACATTCCTTGCATCATCGGAAATAGTAGGCCAGAATAAGCTTGTCCTTTGAACGTTGCTTCGCGAACACTTTGATTATGTTCTAAGAATCCTTCAATCGTTTCTTCTTGTAAGCCATTTGTGATGATGACACGTTGTCCGCTGATTTTTTCATCCATATAGCCATTCAGTTTTCCCACTTCATCTTGCTGAAGATCCACATATTTTCGCGCTTTTCGAATAATCAAGACAGCTATCAAAATAGCTACTGGAGTAGAAGCAATCGTAGCCCAAGCTAATTCTACATTTTGACGAAACATCATAATCAAGATTCCGACAAGTAAAACAGCATTCGTGATGACTTGAAGCAATGCTTGGTTCAAACTATTTTGAATATTATCTAAGTCACTGGTAAAACGACTTAAAATTTCACCATCTTGATGAGAATCAAAGAAGCGAATCGTCAATTTTTCCAATTTGTTGAATAAACCGATACGCATTCGGTTCGTTGACTTTCCTACTACTTGAGTGAATAAAATACTATAGATAAAGTTGGCTGCACTAGCTAATACATAAAACAACAAGAGTTTCCATATTACAGAAACAAATTTGCTTTTATCATCTACGCCTTGCATCAAGCCACCTACGTAATTTGCTAATTCTTGGAAAGCTTCCCCGATATACTGAGGTGCTTTTACTTGTAGATAGGTAGCAATAATTACTGTGATAAAGATAAAGAAAAAGGAGAGTTTGTACCGTTTCAAATAGTGATAGAAAAATTTACTTGCTTTTATTAAATCAGTCATACTTACTCCTCCGTTCCTTTTTGAGTTTCAAAGATTTCCTGATAGACACGGTTTCCAGCTACCAATTCCTCATGGGTTCCTTCGCCGACTAATCTACCTTCATCCAATACTAAGATGCGGTCTGCTTTGACAACAGAAGCAATTTTTTGTGCGATGACGATCGTCGTTGTTCCCTTCAAATCTCGATCAAGTGCTTCTCGGACCAGTTTTTCAGAGCGAGCATCCAATGCACTCGTACTATCATCTAAAATCAAGATCTTTGGATCACCGATAACACCACGAGTAATGGATAGTCGCTGCTTTTGTCCACCAGAAAAATTGCTGCTTCGTTCTTCTACTGGTGCTTCGTAACGATCAGATAGCTTTTCGATGAATTCTTTTGCTTGAGCAATAGAAGAAGCATGCTCCATCTCTTTTTCTGTTGCATTCTTTTTTCCTTGGCGCAAGTTTTGAGCAATCGTTCCTGAGAATAAAATTGCTTTTTGCAAAACAAAGGACACCGTTTGTCTTAAACTCTTTTCATTTACTTGGCGAAGATCTACACCACCTACTTCTACTTTTCCTTCTGTTGGATCAAATAGACGAGGAATCAGCTGTGCTAGTGTGGATTTCCCGGCGCCAGTCGCACCGACGATCCCGACCATTTCTCCAGGTTTGATAGAAAAGCTGATATCTTTAAGCGTATCTGTATCCTCACCAGGATAACGAAAAGAAACATGGTCAAAAGTGACAGAACCCGTCAGCTCTTGTTCTGGAACGTCTAAATAAGTAAGATCTGGTTCAGCATCTAAAATTTCCGCAATCCGCTTCAGCGATACGGCTGCTCTTGAAGTCATCATCATCATCATTCCGCCGATAATGATCGCCATCATGATCTGCATCAAGTAATTCATGAATGAAGCAATTCCACCAATTAATGTAGGATCATCTTTAACAAGATCGCTCACAAAGAAGATCGCCCCAACCACAGCTAAATTGGCAGCCAGCATGAAGGACGGGATCATCACAGAAAATAATGTACCGACTATGATGTTGTGTTTTGTTAAGTCCTCACTTACTTTGCTGAATGTCTTCAATTGGTTTTCTTCCTGTACAAATGATTTCACTACACGAATCCCTAGTAAGTTTTCTTTTGCAATGCTATTTACACGATCAATCAGTTTTTGAATGATCATGAAGTGCTTACCCATCCGTGTAAATGAAAGTGCCGTGATAAGAAATACCGTAACGATAAGCGCTACGATGATCCACCACAATTGTGGCATCGTGATCATAGCTAAAATGAAGGCACCAATAAATAAGAATGGAATTCGAAAAAGTGATTGCAAAGAAATCATCACTAAATTTTGGATTTGCGTGATATCATTTGTTAGACGAACAACAAGATTCCCAGCAGAGAACTGTTCGATATTCCCAAATGAAAATGTCTGGATCTTTCGAAAAGCTTCTTCTCGGATATCTGCACTTACGCCCTGAGCTACTTTCGCAGAGAAAATCGTGTTCGTTACACCTGCAGCTAATCCTAGCAAAGCCAGACTGATCAGATAAATACCGATTGTTTTCATTTCATCATTATCTTCTGTAATAATAGCTTCCAATACTTGCTGTAGTAATTTAGGTTGCCATAATGCTGCTGCAACCATGACTGCTACGGACAGCAAGGAAATAAAAACAGCTACTTTATATTTTTTCGCATGTCGTAAGATTAATTTCATTCGTTGATTACACCCCTTTGTTTAAATTGACAGGACTAATTTAACACTGTAAAATTAGACCGACTAACAATTTACCATGTTTAAAAAGATAATGCAATACACGAGGTTGATAAAATGGAAATAAAGCTTTCTCAAGCAATCATCATTCAGGCCGCCTTTGATATCTTGGCTGAAACACAAGCTCTTTCGCAGCTTTCCATGCGAAACATCGCAAACAGAATTCACGTTCAAGCACCTGCTTTATATTGGTATTTCAAAAATAAACAACAGCTTTTGCAGAAAATGGCTGAAACAATGGAAGAAGAATTAGCGCTTCCAGATCCAACTTTGCCCTGGAATGAACAATTGTTGCAGTATATGGAAAATTACTATGACCTTTACACACGTTTTCCTTGTGGGGCAGAATTAGAAATCAATACTGTGCCCGCTTTTCCGAGTCGATTAGAACATTTGGAACAAATGATCCAACTACTTGTTCGTGAAGGATTTTCAGTCACCCAAAGTCATCAGGCCATTGCCTCTCTCCACAATTTATTGATTGGACAGCTAATGGATCAGCAGCATGAACAACAGCTTCGGCAAAAGATTATGGACGGAAATGAATTTTTGAAAGAAACAGTTCTATTTATGCGTAATTATGTAGTTGAAAATCAATTAGAGGGATCTAAAGAAAGTATGCAGTCCCATGCAGAATTGAATGAAAAAGCACTCTTTCTAACGAGTGCACAAACCTATATTGAAGGTTTATGCCAACAAAATAAAAGAAGAGAAAACAATTGATAAAAAAAGCTCCTATAAAGGTCACCAACAAAGTGATCTCTATAGGAGCTATCTTTTTAAGTCTCTTTTTTACTTTTCTTCCATCAGCCACACCAATGCACGTTGGATCCATTGATCCCAGAAGATCCAATTATGATCGCCAGGTCCTTGTTCAAAGGTGACCGCTAAGCCTTGTTCCTGCATAGCAGATACCATTTCCTGATTTGCTTGATAAAGAAAATCAGATTCCCCACAAGCCATATAAAACCTTGGGACTGGTTTTCCGCTTTTTACTAATTCTTTCAATAAATATTGTGGATCATTCTTTGAACCTTCGATTTGATCCAATGGTCCAAAGATTCCTTCCCAAAAGGCTGCTTTACGAACCATCAAAAGATCATCCATTCGGTTTCCTACAGAAACAGCGCCTGAAAGAGAGATTACTGCTGCGAAATTTTCTGATTTTGCAAGGCCTAGTTTTAATGCGCCATATCCGCCCATCGATAATCCAGCGGCATATGTTTTTTCCCTTTTTCTTGTTAATTGTGGGAATAGTTCATGACAAATCTCAGGTAGCTCTTCTGCAATGAACGTCCAATATTTCATATCATAAACCGTATCTGTGTACCAGCCAAGATCAGTAGATGGCATGATGACAGCTAATCCGTAGTCTGCTACATAACGTTCAATCGACGTACGTCTTTCCCATACACTATGATTGCCACCCATCCCATGAAGTAAATATAAAACAGGTATGTCCGTTGTCGCTTGCTCTGAACTGGTGCCAATCACCTTTTTAGTTGTTTGTGGAAGTATCACATTTAGATTGACTTCCATTTCTAATACATTCGAATAAATATTTGCTTGAATAAATGCCATATTTTCGCCTTCCTTAGTAAGAAATTATTTTTGAATAACTTTAAATTTGAATGATTCGGCAAAGTACATGTCTCGACCGAAACTACTGTTTTATTTTACCACTTTTTTCATGAACGAAAAGCGTTAAGACCAAAGCAATGATCACGAGTAACAAGCCAACTAGATAAACGGAATGTAACCCATCATAAAGAATTTTTCTTAATGGCAATAGAATATCCGCATCGATATATTTAGCCGTTTGTGGATTCACCAGTTTGTTCATGATATCCGTATCATTTGTTAAATTTGCTGCTGCAAGTTCTCGTTTAGTTACCCCATTTATCAATAAACCAAAAATAGAAACCATGACTGTTTGACCAATTGTTCGAACTAACGTATTAAAAGAAGTTGCTACACCAAGCTGATCACGAGATACACTATTTTGTGCACTGACAGTCGAGGTAGTCATGGTCACACCTAAGCCTATACCGATGACCGTTGATATAGCAAAAAACCATAAATAGTTACTTCTGAAAGGCATAAGATACAACCAAGCGCCCCCAATAGCTGCGATTAGTAGTCCAATTCTCAAGACCCAATGAGTTTTCATTTGAGTCATCCACTTGCTTGCAAGGAAAGAACCGACCATCCAGACTAGTGATAATGGTGCTAATACCAACCCACCAATTGCTGCATTCAGTCCTAATACACCTTGCATCCACATAGGAATATAAACATCGATTCCCATCAAAAAACCACTAGCCAATGCTGCAGCCAAGTTGACCACAACAAATAGTGGATTTTTGAATAAATACATCATGATGACAGGATCTTTAGCTCTTTTTTCGGCAAAAATAAAAATACCTAACAGTACGATACTACCTAGCAGCAAAGCAGAAACAAGCGGACTCATTCCTTCGTCTCCTAATAATTGGAATCCTAACAGCAATGAGACAAGCATGACCATCAAACTAAAACTACCAAAAATATCCATTGGTTTAGACTCATGTATGATTTTTGGTTCATTTAAATATAGCCAAATAAAAATAATTAATAGAATTCCGATCGGCACATTGATAAAAAAGATCCAGTGCCAGCTGATCGTTTCAACGATGAATCCTCCCGCGAGCGGTCCAAAAACACTGGCAATCCCCCAAGCTGAACTATTCAAACCTAAAACTTTTGCTCGCTTCTCAATAGAATAAAGATCGCCGATGATCGTCAAAGCTACTGGCATCATTGCTCCAGCGCCCATCCCTTGAATCGCACGAGCAGCAATCAACCCAATCATGCTTTGAGATAAACCGCAAAATAACGAACCGATAATAAACAATAATGTCCCAAAAATAAAAATTGGTTTTCGTCCCACTTTATCCGCAAGTTTTCCGTAAATCGGAGTAAGCATAGCGTTTGTCAGCAAATAAATCGAAAATACCCAGTTCATGATTTCCATTCCATGTAATGAGCCGACGATCGTTGGCATAGCGGTTGTTACGATTGTTCCTTCAATAGCCGTCATGAACGTTGCAATGAAAACACTCACTGTGACTAAAGCAACATTTGTTTCTTTTTTCATCTTATTCCTCCTTTTTCATCATGACAGGATCTAAAAATAGATAAATACTCACTATCTTTTTCAAGAGGTGCACTGCCATAAAAAAAGCTGGAACAACCACCATTCGGCGATCGTTCCAGCTGAATATAGCTTATTTTGCTAAACTTGCTTTCAATGCATCTACTTTGTCCGTATGTTCCCAAGGCAGATCCACATCTGTACGACCAAAATGACCGTAAGCAGCTGTTTGTTTGTAAATCGGACGACGCAAATCAAGCATCTCGATGATTCCTGCTGGCCGAAGATCGAAGTTTTCTCTCACTGCAGCAATCAATTCTTCTTCCGGAACCGTTCCAGTACCGAAAGTATTGATGGAGATCGAAACAGGTTGAGCAACACCAATCGCATAAGCTAGCTGTACTTCTGCTTTGCGAGCAAGCCCTGCTGCAACGATGTTTTTAGCAATATAACGTGCAGCATAGCTGGCAGAACGGTCAACTTTTGTCGCATCTTTACCAGAAAAAGCACCGCCACCATGACGAGCATAACCGCCATACGTATCAACAATGATCTTTCTTCCTGTTAATCCGGCATCCCCTTGAGGACCACCAATGACAAATCGGCCAGTCGGATTGATATAATATTTTGTTTGATCATCTAATAATTCAGCTGGAATAACTTCCTTCACTACTTTTTCGATGACATCATGACGAATTGTTTCATTATCTACTGCATCATCATGCTGTGTTGAAATAACGATTGTATCTACGCGTTCAGGTTGTCCTTGATCATCATATTCAACTGTGACTTGAGATTTTGCATCTGGACGTAAATACGTTAATTCATTTGATTTACGTAAATCTGCCAAGCGGCGTACCAGACGATGACTCAAAGAGATTGGTAAAGGCATTAATTCCGGTGTTTCATCTACAGCAAAACCAAACATTAACCCTTGGTCGCCAGCACCAATTTCATCTAATACGTCTTTTTTATCTTCATCCCGGATCTCAAGTGCTTCGTCAACTCCTTGAGCAATATCAGGAGATTGTTCATCAATCGCAACCAATACAGCTGCTGTATCTCCATCAAATCCGAATTTTGCACGTGTATAACCAATTTCTTTTATTGTTTCCCGTACAACTTTTTGGATATCTACATATGCCGTCGTAGATATTTCTCCAAATACTAAAACAAGCCCAGTTGTTACAGATGTTTCACACGCTACTCGTGCTGTTGGGTCTTGTTCTAAAATTGCATCCAAGATTGCATCACTGATTTGGTCAGCGATTTTATCTGGATGTCCTTCAGAAACAGATTCTGATGTAAATAAGTGTCTTTCTACCATTATAATGATTCCCCCTAGTTAAATTCGGTTACAAGGCATCTCCGTCCTACGGATCCTTTCGGGAACTTGCAACGAACCAAGTATAGCAGATAAAACAGTTTTCTGCTCGTATTTTTTCATTTTTTTGCTTAAAAAATATAAATATTTTACGTTAGATTTATCCAAAAAAGCTTAGCACAATCATCTATAAAGATAACTCTGCTAAGCCTTTTAAAATCATTCTTTCAGATAAAAAGAAAAAGATACTCATCAAGTATCTTCCATGACCCGTACGGGATTCGAACCCGTGTTACCGCCGTGAAAGGGCGGTGTCTTAACCGCTTGACCAACGGGCCAATAAAATAAATGGGCCTAAATGGACTCGAACCATCGACCTCACGCTTATCAGGCGTGCGCTCTAACCAGCTGAGCTATAGGCCCATAAAAACTAAAAGCGGGTGACGAGAATCGAACTCGCGACAACAGCTTGGAAGGCTGTGGTTTTACCACTAAACTACACCCGCATAATGGCGCGGGACAGAATCGAACTGCCGACACATGGAGCTTCAATCCATTGCTCTACCAACTGAGCTACCGAGCCAAACGGTTCCGACGGGAATCGAACCCGCGATCTCCTGCGTGACAGGCAGGCATGTTAACCCCTACACCACGGAACCAGTGTTTTTAGTTTTTAAATTGCGGGAGCAGGATTTGAACCTACGACCTTCGGGTTATGAGCCCGACGAGCTACCAGACTGCTCCATCCCGCGATAATATGAAAAGGAGGATAAGGGATTCGAACCCTTGCACGGTTTTACCCGCCTGACGGTTTTCAAGACCGTTCCCTTCAGCCGGACTTGGGTAATCCTCCATGTAAAACTATATTGAATTTAATGACCCGTACGGGATTCGAACCCGTGTTACCGCCGTGAAAGGGCGGTGTCTTAACCGCTTGACCAACGGGCCAGGTAAAACAAAATATTGAAACGGAGAAGGAGGGATTTGAACCCTCGCGCCGGTTTCCCGACCTACACCCTTAGCAGGGGCGCCTCTTCAGCCACTTGAGTACTTCCCCAAAACCAATAAGATTTTGTACTAATGGGCCTAAATGGACTCGAACCATCGACCTCACGCTTATCAGGCGTGCGCTCTAACCAGCTGAGCTATAGGCCCATAAAAACTAAAAGCGGGTGACGAGAATCGAACTCGCGACAACAGCTTGGAAGGCTGTGGTTTTACCACTAAACTACACCCGCATGGCGGTTCCGACGGGAATCGAACCCGCGATCTCCTGCGTGACAGGCAGGCATGTTAACCCCTACACCACGGAACCAGTGTTTTTAGTTTTTAAATTGCGGGAGCAGGATTTGAACCTACGACCTTCGGGTTATGAGCCCGACGAGCTACCAGACTGCTCCATCCCGCGATAATATGAAAAGGAGGATAAGGGATTCGAACCCTTGCACGGTTTTACCCGCCTGACGGTTTTCAAGACCGTTCCCTTCAGCCGGACTTGGGTAATCCTCCATATGAAACTTACAACGCCACAATGGACCTTGTAGGACTCGAACCTACGACCGGACGGTTATGAGCCGTCTGCTCTAACCAACTGAGCTAAAGGTCCAGGCTCTTAAAAATCGCGGCGGAGGGGATCGAACCCCCGACCTCCCGGGTATGAACCGGACGCTCTAGCCAGCTGAGCTACACCGCGAAAAAGATATTCATTATTTAAATGAAATGGAGCCTAGCGGGATCGAACCGCTGACCTCCTGCGTGCAAAGCAGGCGCTCTCCCAGCTGAGCTAAGGCCCCGTGTTTAAATTTATAATTATCGGGAAGACAGGATTCGAACCTGCGACCCCTTGGTCCCAAACCAAGTGCTCTACCAAGCTGAGCTACTTCCCGTTTAATTAACGCGCCCAAGAGGAGTCGAACCCCTAACCTTTTGATCCGTAGTCAAACACTCTATCCAGTTGAGCTATGGGCGCATATTTGAAATGCCGAGGACCGGAATCGAACCGGTACGGTGATCACTCACCGCAGGATTTTAAGTCCTGTGCGTCTGCCAGTTCCGCCACCCCGGCGCGATTGCTTTGGCAAAGCGGAAAACGGGGTTCGAACCCGCGACCCCCACCTTGGCAAGGTGGTGCTCTACCACTGAGCTATTTCCGCGTGTTTAAAGATGCCGGCTAAAGGACTTGAACCCTCGACCCTCTGATTACAAATCAGATGCTCTACCAACTGAGCTAAGCCGGCATGTAAAACTTAAATTATGCGGGTGAAGGGACTTGAACCCCCACGCCGTAAGGCGCTAGATCCTAAATCTAGTGCGTCTGCCAATTCCGCCACACCCGCAAAAATATGAGCCGTACAGGGCTCGAACCTGTGACCCTCTGATTAAAAGTCAGATGCTCTACCAACTGAGCTAACGGCTCATATGGAGGTTAACGGGATCGAACCGCTGACCCTCTGCTTGTAAGGCAGATGCTCTCCCAGCTGAGCTAAACCTCCATGGATAACTTAAGCGTGGCGACGTCCTACTCTCACAAGGGGCAACCCCTCACTACAATCGGCGCTAAGAAGCTTAACTTCTGTGTTCGGCATGGTTACAGGTGTATCCTTCTCGCTATCGCCACCACACTGTGGTGTTATCTTTTTATTGAGTAAATTTTGTTCACTCAAAACTGGATTTGAAGTTCTATAAGTTTTTTTCCGAGTTCTTTTCTTTTTAACCTATTGGTTAAGTCCTCGATCGATTAGTATCAGTCCGCTCCATACATCACTGTACTTCCACTCCTGACCTATCTACCTGAT
>NZ_CP187859.1:2402500-2567500 GCF_050555455.1 Enterococcus sp. DIV1224
ATTCGACTATCTGAAAGAACGACCATATTGGAGTCCTACAACCCCAACAAGCAAGCTTGTTGGTTTGGGCTTTTCCCGTTTCGCTCGCCGCTACTCAGGGAATCGAATTTTCTTTCTCTTCCTGCAGGTACTTAGATGTTTCAGTTCTCTGCGTCTACCTCGAATGTGCTATGTATTCACACAATCGTAACATCCTATTAAAGATGCTGGGTTCCCCCATTCGGAAATCTCTGGATCATAGCTTACGTACAGCTCCCCAAAGCATATCGGTGTTAGTCCCGTCCTTCATCGGCTCCTAGTGCCAAGGCATCCACCGTGCGCCCTTATTCACTTAACCTTATCAACCTTACGGTTGGGTTTTGATCCTTCTTCTAGCGATAGAAGTTAGATCAAGAAAATAAGCAATTGAACTTATTAAAAAACTCATTCAACGCGGTGTTCTCGGTTTGTATTACTTACATTTACTTCAAATATCCAGTTTTCAATGAACAAATTTAACAACTAATGTTGTTAATGGAGCCTAGCGGGATCGAACCGCTGACCTCCTGCGTGCAAAGCAGGCGCTCTCCCAGCTGAGCTAAGGCCCCGTTTTAAATTGAGAGTAAACCTCTCAAAACTGAACAAAGTAAAAACAAATTGTGTAGTCTCCGTAATATTCCTTAGAAAGGAGGTGATCCAGCCGCACCTTCCGATACGGCTACCTTGTTACGACTTCACCCCAATCATCTATCCCACCTTAGGCGGCTGGCTCCAAAAAGGTTACCTCACCGACTTCGGGTGTTACAAACTCTCGTGGTGTGACGGGCGGTGTGTACAAGGCCCGGGAACGTATTCACCGCGGCGTGCTGATCCGCGATTACTAGCGATTCCGGCTTCATGCAGGCGAGTTGCAGCCTGCAATCCGAACTGAGAGAAGCTTTAAGAGATTAGCTTAGCCTCGCGACTTCGCAACTCGTTGTACTTCCCATTGTAGCACGTGTGTAGCCCAGGTCATAAGGGGCATGATGATTTGACGTCATCCCCACCTTCCTCCGGTTTGTCACCGGCAGTCTTGCTAGAGTGCCCAACTGAATGATGGCAACTAACAATAAGGGTTGCGCTCGTTGCGGGACTTAACCCAACATCTCACGACACGAGCTGACGACAACCATGCACCACCTGTCACTTTGCCCCCGAAGGGGAAGCTCTATCTCTAGAGTGGTCAAAGGATGTCAAGACCTGGTAAGGTTCTTCGCGTTGCTTCGAATTAAACCACATGCTCCACCGCTTGTGCGGGCCCCCGTCAATTCCTTTGAGTTTCAACCTTGCGGTCGTACTCCCCAGGCGGAGTGCTTAATGCGTTAGCTGCAGCACTGAAGGGCGGAAACCCTCCAACACTTAGCACTCATCGTTTACGGCGTGGACTACCAGGGTATCTAATCCTGTTTGCTCCCCACGCTTTCGAGCCTCAGCGTCAGTTACAGACCAGAGAGCCGCCTTCGCCACTGGTGTTCCTCCATATATCTACGCATTTCACCGCTACACATGGAATTCCACTCTCCTCTTCTGCACTCAAGTCTCCCAGTTTCCAATGACCCTCCCCGGTTGAGCCGGGGGCTTTCACATCAGACTTAAGAAACCGCCTGCGCTCGCTTTACGCCCAATAAATCCGGACAACGCTTGCCACCTACGTATTACCGCGGCTGCTGGCACGTAGTTAGCCGTGGCTTTCTGGTTAGATACCGTCAAGGGATGAACAGTTACTCTCATCCTTGTTCTTCTCTAACAACAGAGTTTTACGATCCGAAAACCTTCTTCACTCACGCGGCGTTGCTCGGTCAGACTTTCGTCCATTGCCGAAGATTCCCTACTGCTGCCTCCCGTAGGAGTTTGGGCCGTGTCTCAGTCCCAATGTGGCCGATCACCCTCTCAGGTCGGCTATGCATCGTGGCCTTGGTGAGCCGTTACCTCACCAACTAGCTAATGCACCGCGGGTCCATCCATCAGCGACACCCGAAAGCGCCTTTCAAATCAAAACCATGCGGTTTCGATTGTTATACGGTATTAGCACCTGTTTCCAAGTGTTATCCCCTTCTGATGGGCAGGTTACCCACGTGTTACTCACCCGTTCGCCACTCTTCTTTTTCCGGTGGAGCAAGCTCCGGTGGAAAAAGAAGCGTACGACTTGCATGTATTAGGCACGCCGCCAGCGTTCGTCCTGAGCCAGGATCAAACTCTCATAAAAAGTTCGAACAATCTTGCGATTGTTAAGCTCAATTTGTTTGCTAGCATATTGCTTGCTTGTTAAAAATGCTTGTTGTCTTGAATTGAATCAAGACGCCCTACACATTTGGTTTGTCTTACTTTGTTCAGTTTTCAAAGGTCTACTTCATCGGAAGTGTTTTTCCGATTTATTTTCGGCTGCCGTAGCAACTTTTATATCATACCAGAGCGACAAGTGATTGTCAACTCTTTTTTAAAAGTTTTTTTCGATTTCGTTTTTCAAAATCTTTCAGCAACTCATTTATCATAACTCATCGTTTGTTATTTGTCAAGAACTTTTTTGAAGTTTTTTTCGATAGAATCAAGCTTCGCAAGCTATTCTTTTTTAACGACTCAGTTATCTTATCATGTCGTTAGCAACATGTCAATAACTTTTTTGTTATGTTTTTGAAGAAATATTTCCTTCTGTCTTTTGGACAAGTAATAATATACCAACTAAATTTATCTTGGTCAACGAATTTTTTGTATTTTTTCAAGTTTTTTTCAATAAGCGATTATTCACTACTTTTCTTTCTTCATCGTTCGCTTTCGGCTCCATTAATGTCTGCAATATTTGATAACAGCTTTTGAACATTCGTTATTGTTTGTTGCTTTCTACATAGCAAAAGCTGCCTAAGGAGTCCCCTAGACAGCTTTTATTTGATTATCTCATTGTTGGGAATAGTAGAACGTCCCGAATGGATTGAGCGTCAGTTAGCAGCATCACTAATCTGTCAATCCCGATACCTAGACCACCAGTTGGTGGCATACCGTATTCTAATGCTTCCAAGAAGTCTTCGTCTACACCGTGAGCTTCATCGTTCCCTAGTTCACGTTCTTTTTCTTGTGCTTCAAATCGTTCTCTTTGATCAATTGGATCGTTTAGTTCTGTAAAGGCATTAGCAAATTCGCGTCCTACGATAAACAGTTCGAATCGGTCTGTGAATCGAGGATCTTCTGGATTTTTCTTCGCTAACGGCGAAACTTCGACTGGATGTCCGTAAACAAATGTCGGTTGTGTCAACGTTTCTTCAACAAACGTTTCAAAGAATTCATTGATAACATGTCCGACTCCCATCGCTTCTGTTACTTCTACGTTATGCTTTTCAGCTAAGGCTAATGCTTCTTCCAATGTCATTTCTTTCCAGAAATCTACACCAGTTTGTTCTTTGATTGCATCTACCATATGGATACGTTTAAAGTCGCTTTCTAAGTCAACAGCTTGTCCATCATATGTGATTTTCGCTGTCCCTAGTACTTTTTGAGCTGCGTTACGGATAATACCTTCTGTCAGATTCATTACATCATTGAAATCAGTATATGCTGTGTATGCTTCTAACATCGTAAATTCTGGATTATGCGTAGTGTCAATCCCTTCATTACGGAAAACACGACCGATTTCATAAACTTTTTCCATTCCGCCGACAATTAGTCGTTTCAAATGAAGCTCCAACGCGATACGCAAATATAAATCAATATCCAGTGCATTATGGTGCGTGATGAACGGACGAGCAGCGGCTCCACCTGCCTCATTATGCAATACTGGCGTTTCTACTTCGATATAGCCATTGCCATCTAAATAACGACGGATCTCGCTGATAATTTGGCTTCGTTTCATAAATCGGTCAAAGCTTTCGCGATTACTGATCAAATCCAAGTAGCGTTGTCTGTAGCGTTGTTCAATATTCGTCAAGCCATGGTATTTATCTGGCAGTGGACGAAGTGCTTTTGACAAAATCGTGATTTCTGAAGCTTTGATAGAAACTTCGCCTGTGTCTGTTTTCATGATTTGTCCAGTTACACCAAAGAAATCTCCAAGGTCTGCATGTTTGAATACTTCATAGGCTTCATCACCTACTTGGTCTTTTCTCACATAAATTTGAATTTGGCCTTCACGATCTTGTAGATGCGCAAATCCAGCTTTTCCTTTTCCTCGGCGAGTCATCATACGACCAGCTACACTAGCGGTCAATCCCATCTCTGCTAGTTCTTCTTTTGTTCTTGGATCAAATAGTTCATGCAATTCTTCTGAGTTGTGTGTGCGTTCAAATCTTTTTCCAAATGGATCGATTCCATCTTCACGCAATTGTTCCATTTTTTGACGACGTACAAGCATTTGATCATTTAAATCTTCTACTTGATGTTGTTGTTCCTGTGTCACAAAAGTTCCTCCATTCTCATGTTAATCTCTTTCCTATAATGCCAATGAAACACAAAAAAAGCAAGCCGAACTTGGAATTTCGGCTTGAAAATTCACGAAAAACTTAGAAATCACAACGTTTGTTTCAATAGTACTTTTTCCGTTTTTTCTACAAATTGATCCAGCAGATCATTGATTTCTTGCTGATTTTCTGTCTGATTGATTGCTACTTTCACTTTTGCTGCTCGAGGAATCCCTTTTAAATAATAAGCCGCATGTGTTCTGAATTCTCTACATGCTACTTTTTCTCCTTTGAGATCTGCTAAGCGTTGTAAATGAAGTTTAGCTGTAGCAATCTTTTCGGCTGGTGTTGGCTCAGGAATCAATTCTCCTGTTTCTAGATAATGCTGTGTACGATGAATCATCCATGGGTTTCCCAAAGCTGCCCGGCCAATCATCACACCGTCTGCACCAACATAATCAAGCATCCGTTTTGCATCTTCGGGTGTTTTGACATCCCCGTTCCCCATAAATGGGATGGTGAGATGTTTTTTTACTTCTTTTAATATTTCCCAATCTGCTTTTCCCTCATACATCTGAACCCGTGTACGCCCGTGCATAGCGATGGCACTTGCTCCAGCTGATTGTGCTGCTAATGCATTTTCTACAGCAAAGACGTGTTCTTCATCCCAACCGATACGCATCTTGACCGTTACAGGGATATCCACTGCTGAAGAAACAGCTTGGACCATTTCGTATACTTTCTCAGGATCTAAAAGCCACTTTGCCCCTGCTTCTGCTTTGATCACTTTGTTTACTGGACAGCCCATATTGATGTCTATTATATCTGCAGCTGTGTTTTCTTCGACAAATTGAGCAGCTTCAACTAGGCTGTCTTTGTTCCCGCCAAATATCTGTAAACTTAATGGATGTTCTGTTTCTTCAATGTGGAGCATCTCTAAAGTTTTTTTGTTTCTGAAATGGATACCTTGGTCACTGATCATTTCACATACGACTAAGCCTGCACCAAATTCTTTGACAGTGACTCGAAATGCTGAATTTGTTATTCCAGCCATCGGCGCAACAACGACACGATTAGGGATTTCAACATTGCCGATTTTCCATTTGTGTTCCACTTAAATTCCTCCTAAGGCTTCTTTCTTCAATCCAGCTAATTCTTCTTCACTATACTTGTATTTATTGTTACAGAAAGAGCATACCGCTTCTGCTCCATGATCTTCATCTATCATTGCTTGGATTTCTTCTGCACCTAGCGCGATAATTGCTTCTGCAAATTTTTCTTTCGAACAGTCACATTTGAATTGAATAGGCATTTTTTCTAAAACGTTCAGCTCTTCTGTATCAAGCAATCCCTTCAATATTTCTTCTGGTGTCTGTCCTTCATCTAAGAGAGTAGAGATTCTTGGTGTTGTTTTTAATTGTTCCTCAATCTTGCTGATTGTTTCTTCATCGGCACCTGGCATGATTTGAATCATGAATCCACCCGCTGTCTTGATACTGTCATCAGTATTGACCAGTACACTTAGTCCAACAGCTGAAGGGATTTGTTCTGAGATAGCGAGATAGTAAGTAAAATCTTCAGCGATTTCTCCAGAAACAATTGGCGTTTGTCCAGAAAAAGGTTCTTTTAATCCTAAATCTTTTGTGACAGTAAACATCCCTTGTGTCCCAACTGCTCCTCGCACATCGATTTTACCTTCACTATTCAAAGGAAGACTGAGATGCGGATTTTTGATGTAGCCTTTCACATCTCCCTTCCCATTTGCATCTACTACGATTCCCGCTGCTGGACCATCGCCTTGGATTCGAACAGTTAGTTTATCTTCTCCTTTAAGTGTTGCACCAAGCAGCAGACTGCCCACTAATGTTCGTCCTAAAGCAGCTGAGGACGTATGCCAAGTATCATGACGTCTTTGTGCTTCCGCTACGGTATTTGTTGCTTGAACGGCGTATGCTCGTACGAATCCGTCGTGAGCAAGTGCCTTAACCAGATAATCTTTCATTTGTTATGTACTCCTTTTTCCGTTTTTAAACTCATAGTGAATCATACTAGCAACTCCTGCTTTTTTCAACTTTGGAATGCTTCTTTTAAAAATAATTCAGAATCATCTAGAAAACAGGACATCATTCTATTTACATCTTAAATAAAGAAATCTCCCGAAAACCGGTTTTTGTTCCGGTTTTCGGGAGTCCTATCAGATCAATTGACCTATATTTTTTTATTTGTATCGATCGTCTGAATGATCATCTTCTGATTGTTGAGAATCTGAATCATGCTCTGCTTTATTTTCCTCATGCAGTTCATGTTTTGCTTCTTCAAAATCACGTTTTTCTTCTGCTTGTTTTTCAGCGTCTTTTTCTTCCAAAGCACGTTTTGCTTCTTCAAAAGTTTTCGCTTCTTTTTCGCTTGGATAATCATTTGACTCAGTACCTTCAGGCATCACACCGTGTTCGAATAACGATTTGATTGCTTTGGCATCCAATGTTTCGAATTCCAGAAGTTTTTCAGCAATCAATTTATGCTGTGCACGATGCGCTTCGATGATTTCATGAGCTTTGGCATGAGCTTCCATCAAAATCTTGCGTACTTCTTGATCAATTTCGAAAGCAACTTGTTCAGAGTAAGCTTTTGTTTGACCGTAGTCGCGGCCAACGAACACTTGATGATTGCCTTCATATTGAACGGGACCTAAACGATCGCTCATTCCATATTCTGTTACCATGCTTCGTGCTAAAGCTGTCGCTTGTTCAAAGTCATTGGAGGCACCAGTTGATTGGACATTGAAGATGATTTCTTCAGCTGTACGTCCACCAAGCAAGCCTACGATTTGTTCAAACATATCTTCTTTTGTCATCAAGAACTGATCTTCTTTTGGCAAAGCGATCATATATCCACCGGCGCGTCCGCGAGGGATAATCGTTACTTTGTGGACGACCCGAGCGCGACTTAACACTAATCCGACAATCGTATGACCAGCTTCGTGATAAGCAACCATTTCGCGTTCTTTTTTGCTGATTACACGATCTTTTTTAGCTGGACCTGCAATCACGCGATCTTCCGCTTCATCGATATCAGAAGCATCGATTTTCTTTTTATTTCTTCTAGCAGCTACTAGCGCCGCTTCGTTCAAGACGTTTTCCAAATCTGCTCCGGCAAACCCTGGAGTCTGTTGAGCAACAACTTTCAAGTCAACATCATCGGCCATCGGTTTATTCCGTGCATGGACACGTAAGATTGCTTCACGTCCTTTTACATCTGGACGGCCAACTAAAATTTGACGGTCAAAACGTCCGGGACGTAGTAACGCTGGATCTAGTACGTCAGAACGGTTAGTTGCAGCAATGACGATTACTCCTTCATTTCCGTCGAAACCATCCATTTCTACAAGCAATTGGTTCAATGTTTGTTCGCGTTCATCATGTCCGCCGCCCATACCGGCACCACGTTGACGACCTACTGCATCAATTTCATCGATGAAAATGATAGCCGGTGCGTTTTTCTTCGCTGTTTCAAACAAATCACGAACACGGCTTGCCCCGACACCGACAAACATTTCTACGAAATCAGAACCTGAGATCGAATAAAATGGTACGCCAGCTTCTCCGGCAACAGCTTTTGCTAACAAGGTTTTACCTGTTCCTGGAGGTCCTTCTAAAAGTACACCTGCCGGGATACGGGCACCTAATTCAACAAATCGGCGAGGATCTTTCAGAAATTCAACAACTTCAACTAGTTCTTGTTTTTCTTCTTCCGCACCCGCTACATCAGAAAAACGTACGCGATTAGCTTTTTTGTCTGCTTCTTTGGCTTTTGATTTACCAAAGTTCATGACACGGCCGCCACCGCCACCGCCGCCGCCTTGTTGTCCCATCATCATGTAGAAGAAAAAGATGATGATCACGATCGGCAAGAAGCTAAGCAATAACGAAACCCATACGCCGCTGCTTGATTCTTCTTTTACTGTTGTAGCAACTTTGTTTTCTTTTGCCAGTTCTGTTACTTGGCTCAATGTTGTATCATTTGGCAAAATGATTGTTGTGAAATGGGTAGTAGTCGTATCTGTTGAACCCAAGATAGCTAACCCGCCGCTGTTAGCGACTGTCTGCTGTTCCTTGTATTCACCAGTGATCTTATATACACCATTTGCAGGCTGCACTTCAAACTCTTTGATTTTGCCTGCTTGTAGTTGTTCTGTGAATTTTGAGTACTCGATATCTGACGATCGCTGGCCGTTATTACCAAAAATGAAATAAACGACCATTACCATCGCTAAGATTACGAGGACATAATACAAGGCATTTTTCATCATGCCATTGTTCTTTTTGTTCATAGTTGCCCTCCCTAAGCGTCAATTTAATTTAACAGTTTTTTATCAATCCTGACCATTCTATTGTACCATAATTTAATTGAGATACAGCATTAATTTGATTGATAAACACTAGGTTTCAATACACCGATGTACGGAAGGTTACGATATGCTTCTGCATAATCCAGGCCATAACCGACAACAAATTCATTTGGTACGTTGAACCCAACATAATCTGCTTCGATGTTTACTACTCTTCCTTCGGGTTTGTCAAGTAGTGTAACGATTTTGACTGATTTAGCTTTGCGGTATTTGAAAAGATCCACTAAATAAGCGAGTGTTCTTCCGCTGTCAATGATATCTTCAACGATCAACAGATCGCGACCTTCTACATTTGTATCCAAGTCTTTGACGATTTTTACTTCCCCTGACGAGACTGTTGCATTCCCGTAGCTTGAAACATCCATGAAATCCAATTCCAAATACGTATCGATAGAACGAACGATATCTGCCATGAATGGTACCGCTCCTTTTAAGACACCTACTACTAGGGGATTGGTGTTTTGGTAAATTTCTGTTAACTCTTTGCCTAGTTCTTTGCAACGAATTTTTATCTCTTCTTGTGAGATCAAAATTCTCTCAATATCCTTTTCCAACATCAGGTTCTCCTTCCAATTGCTTCTTTTTGATATTTGTAAAGAAGTATGTAGTGTATTTTATCAGTTTCTTCACGAATACTCAAATATGAAAAGGCAAAAGGTATCAAGCTATATATATTTCTTTTGGCATCTGTAATGATCCAAGCATGCTGCCTTTGTGAATTAGGTACTTTCTGATCGATAAAATATCTAGATACTTTTTTTGTAAGTTTCTCCGTTAATTGAATACGGTCTCCTGCTTTTCTTTTTTCGACATATAGTTGCACATCGGCGGGAACCCAAATGTCATGAGAAAACAGAGACCATGAATCTGTTGCTTTGATGTCCTCTGAATGTTCAGGTTTGAGCAGACCAATCCATTCTGTTTCGTTCAACTGTATCCCTTGTTCTGGAATAAGCAACAAGCGCTGATCTTCTGTCTGAGCAGTGGCTTGTTTTTCTTTTTTAGCGAGTACAACAAAATGGTACTCTCTTTTCAGTACCCAGTTGCTGCCGATGCTAAGCTGCCATTGACTTTTTTTCTGTTGCCACTGCTCTAAAATCGATGTCATTTGCTGCTCTTTCAAAATGACCCCTGTTTCTGAGAATACTTTGTCGAAGAAGGAGTGGAAAAAATAGTATCGTTCCGCTTCTTCCATTTTTTCTATCATTTCTGCTGAAAATTGAAATCGATCCTTTAACTGTTCGACTTCCTTTTCGATTAACTGCCCCATACATTTTTGAATGACTTGGTCTGCCCATTGAATCTGTTGCGAAAACTGCTGAAAATGTCTCATCACCTGGGTGTTTTCTTGTTTTAACTGAGGAACAACCAAATGGCGAAGCCGATTTCTTTGGACATCTAATAATTGGTTCGTCTGATCCTCAAAGTAAACAAGCTGTGATTCTGCTGCATAAGCATATAATTCTTCTTTACTGAAACTCAGCAATGGACGAACAAGCCTGCCCGTAGCAAATGGTTGTACTTCTTTGATTCCAGAAAAAGTACTTAACTGTCCTCCACGAATGATTTTCATCAACACCGTCTCGATTTGATCATCTCCATGATGAGCAGTCATCAACGTATCATATTGTTCTTCTTCCATCACGCGAGTGAATGCTTGATAACGAAAGTTACGGGCTGCTGTTTCTATGGCCGTTTTGGCCGGATCTTCCCAAACACTTACATATAAAGGGAGATTCTTCTTTTCACAATATGAGCGAAGATAAGCAGCTTCTTCTGCTGATTCTTCTCTCAATTGGTGATTGATATGGACGACGCCCAAAGAAAAACCGATTTGGCGTTGCGCTTGCAAAAGCAAATGGAGCAAAACCATCGAATCAACCCCACCTGATACCGCTGCTAAAATCCTTGATTCTTTTTGCCAGAATCTTTGTTCATTCCCGTGCCGAATAAATGACTGCTGCAATAGCGGTACTTTTTTACCGTCTTTTTCAACGCTCATTCTTTCCACACCCTTTCTTCCTAAAAAAAGAGAGCGGGAAAACGTCTAAAACGACAATTAACCTGCCCTCTGTTGATACTCTGACTAAAATAGTCGCATCATCATTATTTTCAGCTTTATTAGCTGCGGCGTCCGCCACGACCACCGCGTTTTCCTTCTGTGTTTCGCTTCAATGAAGATAAGCGGTCATCGCTATCTTTCAAAAATGAACTCATCAATGAATCGAAGTCTTCTTTTTGAGCTGAAGGCTGACTGCGAGAAAAAGATTTTTTCTGTGCTGGACGATTGCGGTTGTCACGGGAATCTTTTTGTTGAAATTTTTTAGGACGGCTTTCTTCTCCAGATTCTACAGGTTGTTCCTGCGCTTTGCGGATAGATAGTCCGATTTTCCCATCATCATTTACTGAAATAACTTTGACTGTTACTTCATCTCCTACACTTAAAACATCATGGATGTCTTTTACATATCCATTTGACACTTCGCTAATATGAACTAGACCCGTTTTTCCAGCACCTAGATCAATAAACGCACCAAAATTTGTAATTCCTGATACTTTTCCTTGCAGTTTTGCTCCTACCTCGATTGACATAAAAAAAATGTTCCTCCTAATTATTTCCCTTTTTTATATTCCTGCTTATTTTGCAGTTGTAGAACTAGTTGATTGATCTGTTTCATTTGTCGAGCTGTCTGTATTTGATTCTAATATAGGATAAACTTTTTCACCGTCTTTTGAGTAAAAGAATTTGCTTCTGGCAAGTTTAGCTACATATTCATCATCTTTCAGCAATGAAACATCTTGGTGCAGCTGATCAACGTCTGCGTTGACTTCTTTCATTTCAGCATTTGCTTCGACTCTCAATTCGTTCAATTGATGCATCCTTTGCATATCATGGAAAATCTGCACACCTATTATCGCGAAAATGACCAAAGCACCAACAAAAATTGCAGCCAGTCTGCGTCTTCGAAAAATCAGTTGTCGTTGTTGTTGCTGAAATTCAGCATACTTTTTCTTTGCATATTCCGTATCTAGCGCAGCGATTTTATTGCTTTTTTTCGTCACTTGGATTCGCTCCAATCTTTTTTGATTGTCTTTCTCATTATACCAATATCATGAAAGCTTGTCTAATCTATTTCTCTAGTGTTTCTGTGCGATTTTCAGAAATAATTTCGTACATTTTTTGTGCATCTTCTTTTTTGGTCGATTCATGTAATTCCGTAATTTTCACTTCCAATGTTTTGTTGCCGAACTGGACTTTCAAAATGTCGCCTACTTTGACGTCACTGGAAGATTTTGCCAATTTTCCGTTGATTTGGATCCTTCCTTTATCAGCCACTTCTTTTGCTACTGATCGTCTTTTGATGATTCGGGATATTTTTAAAAATTTGTCTAATCGCATATCTTATTCCTCACTTTTTGATTTTTTTGTTTAATCGTAGAATTTTCTTACCAAATGGCAACATGAGCCACTCTCTTACTGTAAACAGACGGAGACGAATCACTGCATAAATGAACACAGATGCGCCAACCCCAACGCCTATCACACTGACAAAAAAAGCAGTGGAACGATGAGTTACAGGACCAAACACTATATTCAATACACCATAATACAGCAGCAGGACTGCTGTCATACAAAGAAGGCTGATAATCAACTTCCGCCCAAAATGTCGTTCTTTCCAAAAAGCATTTAGCTCTTTCGTTTCGATTCGGACAAAATACCAAAGCGTCACACCTAATCCTAAAAGGGTAGACAGGCTTGCTCCGGCTGTTCCTAATAAACCAGTTAGAAAAGAAGTAGTCAATCCTTTTACCAAGAGCCCCCATCCTGCTCCTTTTAAAGAAGGGCGAAAAGAGTTCTTGCTTTGAGCAATACTTTGATAGGCTTGGATGACTGCAGTAAAAGCAATGGAAAAAACAAACAATACAAGCGCTGCATTTCCTGCATAATCTTTAAACAACGCATAATTGATATAAGGAAGCAGTAAGGCTAATCCTAAAGATGCAGCTAATGCCAAAGCGGTCGTCAATCTAAGATAGATTTTGGCTGTCTGCAAAAACTGACGATAGATCCGATTGGTCAAATGACGGGTCAATGCAGGCAGAAATGTCGCACTTAATGCGGTGGCAATCACTAAACCTAATTGAACCAAAGGCTGCCCTCGGTCATAGACCCCTTTTGCTATCTTCGCACCATATTCCGATAGACCGTAAACTTCCAAAGCATTTTTTACAAAGAAAGAGTCGATCAGCTGAAAAAAGATGAGTAATCCGCTATAAATCGAAACCAGACCGCCTTCTACTAGAAAGCGTCGGATCAAAGATTTTGGTGGCTGTTTGAATAATGGGAACCGGCGGAAGCTTAATACTCCTCCATGAATCTTTTGTTCATAGTAGTGAAGGATTCCATATGCGCATAACCCGCCAAAAACGGCTCCACTCATCGCTGCCGTCCCTGTTTGGTACACCGTCCATCCGAGCTTTCTAAAAGCAAATGCACTACAGACGATTACAGAAACACGAACGAACTGCTCAACTACTTGAGAAACTGCCGTTGGTTCCATCAAAAATCTTCCTTGAAAATTCCCTCGATAAAAAGATAAACCAGGCATCAGCAAAAAGGTAAAAGAAACTACTTGGATCAGTGGTTTCAATTGTATATCCCCCATCATCCAAGCAATCCAACTGCTAAATGAAAAGACAAACAGCCACAGAAAGACGCCTGTCCAAAACACCAAGGGATAAAGACTTTGCAAAGCTTGCTTTCGTTCGAAAGGATTCTTTCTTTCTGCAACGTACTTTGATATGAACTGCGGAAGACCTGATAAAGCTAAAGTCATTGCTATACCATAAATTGGATAAACTTGCTGATAAACATAAAAACCTTCGTCGCCGACTAAGTTTTGGAGGGGAATTCGGTAAAGGGCACTTAATACTTTTGCTATGAAAGAAGCAATCGTCAGTACAAATGCTCCTTGCATGACGCGCCGCATTTCTTTATGATCCAAATCGTTGCTCCTTCCTACGCTGACAGATATTTTTGCTCACGCAATGCTTTGACAAACTTTTGGATTTCCTGAAGCCACACTGCTTCTTCCATTTGGTTTGGAATCGTCAAGCGTATCACCATCTGTTCTTTTTCAACGCCTAGACTGGCTTTTAGTTTCGTCGCCGTTAGCGCTTCGAATAATTGTTCCACGCTGTAGCGTTTCGTTCCAACTTTGCTTAGAGTAAAGACGATATGCGGCTCCTGTTTCCTTATCGTTTCCAAGAGCGCTCGATCGCCATCCATTTTAATCTGTCCGATTGTCAGGAGGTGTGCTACTTCTTCTGGGTATTCTCCAAAACGGTCGAGCAGATCATCTTCCAGTTCATCTAGCATTTCTTGCGAATCAAGTTCACGAATTCGTTTATAGATCTCGATTTTCTGCCGCTGATCTGCCACGTATGTTTCAGGTAGATATGCGTCAACACCGAGGTCGATCTCAACAGTGGTCTTCTCCACTTGACTATTCTTTCCTTGTTTACGAGACACTGCTTCGCTCAGCATTTGAGAATACATATCGAAACCGACTGCATCAATAAATCCATGTTGCTGAGCACCTAAGAGATTACCTGCACCGCGAATGGAAAGATCACGCATCGCAATTTTGAATCCAGATCCCAGTTCTGTAAAATCTTTGATTGCCTGAAGACGCTTTTCACTGACTTCATTAAGGATCTTCTGCTGCTCATACATAAAGTAAGCATATGCGACGCGGCTACTTCTTCCTACCCGTCCGCGTAATTGATATAACGTGGATAAACCCATATAATCAGCGTTCTCAACAAACAATGTATTTGCGTTCGGGATATCCACTCCTGTTTCAATGATGGTCGTAGTGACAAGAACATCATACTGACCTTCAATAAATTCAAAGAGCGTATTTTCTAATTGCGCCTCTGTCATTTGTCCATGAGCATAGCCGATCCGCGCTTCCGGAACGAGTTCTTGGATTTCTTCTACTTTTTGTTCGATCGTTTCTACTCGATTATATAAATAGAATACTTGTCCACCTCGTCCCATTTCTCGATGGATTGCTTCGCGGATAGCCCCAGGATTTTTTTCCATAACATATGTTTGGATCGGATAACGATTCGCAGGCGGTGTTTCGATTACTGAAAGATCTCGCACGCCTAGCATCGACATATGCAAAGTTCTCGGAATCGGTGTTGCTGTCAGAGTCAAAACATCCACTTGTGCACGTAACTGTTTCAATCGTTCTTTATGTTTTACACCAAAACGTTGTTCTTCGTCAATGATCAATAGACCCAAATCGCTAAATTCAATATCTTTTGACAAGATTCGATGGGTTCCTACAACAATATCAACTTGACCTGTGCGCAGTTGTTCGATGGTTTCTTTTTGTTGCTTTCTTGTTCTGAAACGACTTAATAGCCCGATATTTACGGGGAAACCTTCAAATCTTTCCAGCATCGTTTCATAGTGCTGCTGTGCCAAGATCGTTGTTGGAACTAAAAAGGCTACTTGTTTGCTTTCCTTTATCGCTTTAAAGGCCGCTCGAAGCGCTACTTCTGTTTTCCCATAACCAACATCACCTACGAGTAGTCGATCCATTGGTTTTTCTTTTTCCATATCCCGCTTGATCTCCGCTGCACTTCTCAACTGGTCGTCTGTTTCAGAATAAGGGAAAGCATTTTCAAATTCTTTTTGGTAGGCGTCATCAGGACCAAAAGCATATCCTTTTTCTGATTCTCTTGCTGCGTATAGTTTGATTAAATCGTCAGCGATATCTTCGATTTTCGAAGATACTTTTCGTTTAGTTTTCGTCCATTCACTTCCGCCTAACTTATTGATGCGAGGTGCTTTGGCTTCCGAGGCGACATATTTTTGGATCAGATTCAGTTGAGTAACAGGAATAAACAGTTTGTCGTCGTTTTGATACAAAATAGTCATATAGTCTTGGTGAACGCCATCTACTTCTAGCGTTTCCATCCCAATGTATTTCCCGATACCATGATTGGCATGGACAACGTAATCTCCTGCTTTTAACTCATTATAGCTTTTCAATCGCTCTGCGTTTGTTACTGTTTGTCGTCTCGTTTGTTTTTTCGTCGTTTTTTGGAAAATTTCTTTTTCTGTGATAGCTACTATTTTTTCTTGAGGAAGTTCAAAACCAGCCTGCAAAGCTCCTTCAACTAATTGTACCTGTCCTCTGATCAATGCATTTTTTTCTGTTTCTACTACTAATATATCTTCATCTCGAAGCATTTGTTCTGCTTTACGTATTCTGTCCTTTGTCGGAATAAAGATCACAACAGTCTGTTTTTGCTTGCGCCAACGATCCATTTCTGTTTTCAGCAATGGCATTTGTCCGAAGAACTGTTGCATCGTCCGATAGTGAAAATTATGGATTGCTTGGAAACGAAGATTTCCCATCCCTTTTTGGAAGAGTGAGAAAAAGGTTGTAGTAAATTTTTCCTTTTGAACGATTCTTTGTACATCTGCTGAAAATGACTGCTCAGAAAAAACCCGCAATTCGCTGATTTTTTGAGTATGCCATTCTGCCGCTTCCCTTTCGATTTCCCGATTTGTTTCCATGATCCGCTGGTAATCATCAACGACTAGTAAACTATTTGAAGGAAAATAATCCAAGATCGTTACAAATTCTTGGTAAAGAAGATCTGAGTAGAATTTTGCTTCTTCTGTCGGGATACCTGCTTGCCAACTTGAAGTCATCTGACCGAAGTAATCTTGTAAAAACTCGCGGTCTGCTTCTTCTGTGGTCGCAGCAAGCCGTTTTTCTAGCATTTTTTGCATTTGCTCTATTCCATGTTCCAGATCCTCTGGTCCATAGACTTGTTCACTCGTTGGAGAAACCCAGATTTCTTCCGTTTTTTCGATTGAACGTTGTGTTTCTGCTTCAAAATACCGCATAGAATCTATCTCTACATCAAATAATTCTACACGAATAGGATAGTTTGTTGTTAATGGGTAAATATCGACGATGCTTCCTCGAATACTGAATTCTCCGGGTTTTGCGACCATTTCTTCTCGTACATAGCCCATCAAAGTCAATTGGCGAGGAAGATTTTCCACATCTATCTCATCACCAACATGCCAATTCAATTGCGCCTGTAGCCAAGTTTTCTTATTCGGCAGCCGCTTGTGCAAAGCTGCGACTGGCAACAAATAGATACCTGCTTTTTTTTCTTGAAGTGCGTTGAGCGTTGCGACTCTCTCGCCTCGCGCTTCTGGAGAAGAAAAGGCCATTTCAGCAGAAAGCACTTCATCCACTGGAAATAAATGGATCTGATCCTGCGGAATCACATGTTGCAGATCTTCTGCTAACTGATTGGCATAATACAAATTTGGCATCAGAATGATCATATTTTTATTTGTTTTCTTAAATGCTCGAGCAAATAGAAGCGTCTTCGCTGAGCCAGCTAATCCTGTGATTAGTTGTCTAGGCATTTTTTCTTCTAAATTGCTGATCCATTCTTTTACTTGCGGATCTTTTCCGACTAATTGAATGATATCCATTCCTTTTCCTCCTTTCTCAATTGAATTGATTCATCGCATCCACGAACGAATGCCCTTCTATGAGATATTCGACTGCTTTAACAGATTGAAATATGCTTTCTTCTATCAAAGGCTGATTTTCTTTGCTGAAAGGACTAAGCACATGCTGGACCACTGTTTTTTTTCCTTCTGGTCTGCCGATTCCCACCTTGATTCGATCAAAGACATTCGTATTCAAATGGGAAATGATACTTTTGATACCATTATGCCCGCCGGCACTCCCCTTTTGACGGAGCCGGATCTTTCCTACTGCCAGATCCAAATCATCGTAGATGACGACTAATTCTTCTGGATAAATCCCAAAATAAGTCATTAACGGTCCGACTGCACGACCAGATTCATTCATAAATGTCTGTGGTTTGACTAGAAGGATCTTTTCTCCATTATGAAAAAATTCGGCAACTTCTGCTTCGAATGGATTTTTTTTGAAAGTAGCTTGATGTTCGCGTGCAATTTGATCCACGACCATAAAGCCGATATTGTGTTTAGTATATTGGTATTTGGTACCTGGGTTTCCTAACCCGACGATCATTTTCATTTTTGTTTTTCCACCTAATTCTAAAAACAGCACAAAAGGCTGGACTGCTAATTAGCGGTCCAGTCCATCGAGCTTTTTTTCTTTTTTATACTGTCAATGTATAGTATACCACAAAACAAAGCGTTTCGGCTAAAAGAGAATCGTTAATAAATGATAAAGAAATTAAAAATTTCTTCAAAGTTTAATGAAATAATTGATTTATAAAAATAGTGAAATAACGCACATGTAAGCTTTTACATATAATACAACCTTGTTATCTGTTATATTTTATAGCCAAATAGCGTGACATGGGGCTTGAGAAATGTTAGCATAAGCATGGGAAAAAACAAATCAATGGAAGGATTGATACTAAATGACTGCAGCTGCAGAAAAAAAAGATCATCAAAAAGTTATTCTTGTTGGAGACGGCGCCGTAGGTTCTAGCTATGCCTTTGCTCTAGTTACTCAAAATATTGCTCAAGAAGTAGGTATCGTGGATATCAATACTGCTAAAACTGAAGGAGACGCAATTGACTTGTCTCACGCTTTGGCATTTACTTCACCTAAAAAAATCTACTCTGCTACTTACGCAGACGCACATGATGCTGACTTAGTTGTTATTACAGCTGGCGCACCACAAAAACCAGGTGAAACTCGTTTAGACTTAGTAAACAAAAACTTAAAAATCAACCGCGATGTTGTCACACAAATCGTTGAATCAGGATTTAACGGTATCTTTTTAGTTGCCGCTAACCCAGTAGATATTTTGACTTACTCAACTTGGAAATTCTCAGGTTTCCCTAAAGAACGCGTTATCGGTTCAGGTACGTCTCTTGACTCTGCTCGTTTCCGTCAAGCACTTGCGGAATTAGTTGACGTTGATGCACGTAACGTCCATGCTTACATCTTAGGTGAACACGGAGATTCAGAATTCCCAGTTTGGTCACATGCAAATGTTGCCGGCTTGCAAATCTATGAATGGGTGAAAAACAACCCTGAAATCGATGAAGAAGCTATGGTTAACCTATTCTTCGGCGTACGTGACGCTGCTTACACAATTATCGAGAAAAAAGGCGCTACTTTCTATGGTATCGCAGTAGCATTAGCACGTATCACTCGTGCCATCTTAGATGATGAAAATGCTGTTCTTCCTTTATCAGTCTTCATGAATGGCGAATATGGATTGAACGACATCTACATTGGTGCACCTGCTGTTATCAACCGTCAAGGTATCCAAAAAGTAATCGAAATTCCTTTAAGCGACAGCGAACAAGACCGCATGGCTGCTTCTGCTAAACAATTAAAAGAAATTCTAGATGAAGCTTTTGCTAAACTAGACGCTGAATAATTTTTGAATATGACGGAAAACATCTAAACGGTGTTTTCCGTTTTTTTATTTTATCACTCTTCTGGTTTCTAAATTTTTTCATAAAGAAGAGATAACCTTCGTCTTTTCGTCTAAATTATGCTATCATGAGACCGTTCCACCCTAAACTTTTACTTAAGGAGTTGTCGATATGACAAGATCTTCGCATCGAAAAAAATCGAAACATGTTGCTTTGCTTTCAGCTCTTGGTGTTCTCTTAGTGCTGATTAGCTTTTATACCTATCGCAGTACATACTACACAAAACATTTTTTGCCGAATACGGAAATCAACGGAATAAATGTCAGCGATCTAACAGTCGAAAAAGCAAATGAAAAATTAAAAGAAGCTTATTCCGATAAAAAATTAGCTATTAAAGAAGATGGAAAAGTCTGGCAGGAAGTACCAAAATCTGAGCTCGGCTATAAAGATGATTTCACTTCTGAGCTTTCTCCGATCCTAAATGAACAAAACGGATGGACTTGGGGAATGACTTATGTTTCAGCAGCGGAAAAACAAGAAATCGATCCTATCAGTCAAGACCACCAGAAACTGGATACTACCGTTCAGACATTGACAACTAAACTGACTGATCTGAATAAAGACCGGACACCTACAACTGATGCAACAATTGAAAAATCAGGCGACTCTTTTGTTATCAAGCCTGAAGTCAATGGAAATACCATCAACGTCGATGCTGCGGTCAAACAAATAAAAAGTGCAGTAAATTCCGGTAAAGATACGATTGAATTAACTGAGTTCAAAGAAAAACCAAAAGTAACCTCCGGAGACAGTTCACTGAAAGAACAGCTCGAATCCATGAATGCTATCGCAAAAGTAAAAGCTACTTACAG
The DNA here is from genome assembly GCF_050555455.1 of Enterococcus sp. DIV1224. Taxonomy (NCBI): domain Bacteria; kingdom Bacillati; phylum Bacillota; class Bacilli; order Lactobacillales; family Enterococcaceae; genus Enterococcus; species Enterococcus sp. DIV1224. The sequence goes on from NZ_CP187859.1 coordinate 2,422,628, forward strand.
TATAAACGGTGAGACTTTCCAGATTCCATCAAGTGATATCATGAGCTGGCTGACCTACGACGGAAAAGTCGATTTAGATACAGAACAAGTACGTCAATATGTAACAGATTTAGGCACAAAGTATAACACAAGTACGAATGACACAAAATTTAAAAGTACAAAAAGAGGAGAAGTTACGGTCCCAGTTGGCACTTACAGCTGGACGATCCAAACAGATAGCGAGACAGAAGCGTTGAAAAAAGCTATTCTGACAGGCCAAGACTTTACTCGTTCTCCGATTGTGCAAGGTGGCACAACCGCTGATCATCCATTGATCGAAGATACGTATATCGAAGTTGATTTAGAGAACCAGCATATGTGGTATTATAAAGACGGAAAAGTAGCCCTTGAAACAGATATCGTTTCCGGAAAGCCATCTACACCTACACCTGCTGGGGTCTTCTATGTTTGGAATAAAGAAGAAGATGCAACTTTAAAAGGAACAAATGACGACGGAACGCCTTACGAGAGTCCAGTAAATTACTGGATGCCGATTGACTGGACAGGTGTTGGTATCCATGATTCTGACTGGCAACCTGAATACGGCGGAGATTTATGGAAAACCCGCGGTTCACATGGCTGTATCAACACTCCGCCAAGTGTAATGAAGGAATTATTCGGGATGGTCGAAAAAGGAACACCTGTATTGGTCTTCTAACAAAAAAGAATTGATAAAAAGAACGCACCAGTACGAATCGTACAGGTGCGTTCTTACTTATTATCTCAACTATGCGCTTGCTTACATTTCAGCAGCAGTAAAGACTTCTGAGACATCATCATCGTCTTCTAGCTTATCTACTAGACGTTCCAATTGCTCCCGTTGTTCCTCATTTAAATCGATCGTCGTTTGTGGGATCATCGTCAATTCTGCTTGCGCTAAAGTGAACTCTTTTTCCAGCTCATCTCGTACAGCAGCAAAATCTTCTGGTGCAGTATAAATCTCGAACACTTCAGGAGAAGTTTGCAGATCTTCTGCCCCCGCCTCTAATACATCTTCAAACATCGTCTCTTCATCCACAGCCAACCCATCGCGTTCAATGACGATATACCCTTTACGATCAAACAAGTAACTGACTGAACCCGTTTCTCCCAGTGACCCGCCGTTTCGAGTAAAAGCTACTCGGACATTTGTCGCTGTCCGATTACGATTATCCGTCAATGCATGGACTAAGATTCCTACTCCACCCGGACCATATCCTTCATACGTGATTTCATCGTAATTTGTTTCATCTACGGCACTGGTAGCCTTTTTAATCGCCCGTTCTACATTGTCGTTTGGCATATTTGCAGCTTTTGCTTTGTCCACAACAAGCCGCAGAGCTGGGTTCATGGATGGATCAGGACCGCCTGCTTTAGCTGCCATATAGATTTCACGAGAAAGTTTCTGAAAGACTTTTCCTCGTTTCGCATCTTGGGCATTTTTTCTTCCTTGGATATTATGCCACTTACTATGTCCTGACATGATTTTTCCTCCCTTGTTCTTTTGAGAATACACTTCTATTCTAGTACTATTTCACAAAAAAACAAAGCCACAGCCAATCTATAAACGCTTCTTGAATGCCGCAAAAAGCACACATAATACCACAGCAGTCAGAGCACCGATCGAATCCAACATGACATCTTGGAACATAGGTGTTCGTCCACCGGTCATCATTTGATGGAATTCGTCCAAACCTGCGTATCCTGTTGCTGAAAGCCAAGCAAGGATCGCTGTCAGCCACCAAATTTTTAGTTTAGGGAAAACACCTAAAAACAAGCTACCACCCAAAACAAAATAAGTACCAAAATGTGCGCCTTTTCTTAAAAAGAACTCTACAAATTTGGCGTAGCCCAGATGGTCGATACTCACGATACTTCCACCATAATTAAAATGTATACCTGCTAATGTGTCCTTAAATGGCTGATTAGGAAGCCAGCTTTCTAATCGCGAAACTTGTGATTGCTGTCCGTAAGTTTGAGAAGAACTGTAAAATAAGATGGCAACGACTATAAGTGCGATCACTAAATAAATATTTCCGTTTTTCAGTTGTTTTTTTGAAGAATTCATAAGTCACCTCTGTATTTATCTTAGACTTTTTTTGAAGAAACAACAATCATTTTCATAGAGACTTCTTCTATAAAAAAGTGCTATACTTAATTTTGTATTACAATATGAAGGGAGTTTTTTCATGAGTTATTCATTAAATTGGGATCTAGAATCTATTTTCCCCGGAGGAAGTCATTCTGATGCTTTGAACCAACGGATGAAGCAATTGGAAGACCAAACGAACGAATATTATCAACGTGTAACAAAATGGTCACCTAGTTCTGACAATGCAGAGCAGCTAAAAGCGGTTCTTCAATTGCAAGAAATGATTACGAACGGCTTTACCCAATGCAACAGCTATATTACTGCATTGCTTTCTGCCAATGTCAATGATTCAGATGCAAAGATCTTATCAGGTAAGCTTTACGCCTTGCTTCCTCGTCTACAATCAGCCGAAACAGTATTGTCGAAGAAATTTGCAGAAATATCTGACAATGATTGGAATCAGATGCTTTCCCATGGTTCGTTTGAAACAATCGCGTTTCGTTTAAACGAGATCCGTCGTGACGGTTCACAATTATTATCAGAAGCTGAAGAGAACATTATCAACACGCTCTCATTAGATGGTCTAAATGCCTGGAGCAGTCATTATGATACGATTGTAGCCAGCATTTCGATTCCCTTCGAACAAGATGGTCAAGTTGTCGAATTATCTGCTGGCCAAGCCTTCAATAAGATGATGGGCGATCCAGATCCAAAAGTCAGAGAAACACTTTTCGCAGCATGGGAAAAAGCATGGAAAGAAAAGGCTCCCCTCTTCACAGATACTTTGAATCATTTAGATGGTTTCAGACTTTCTAACTATGAACTTCATGGCATCACAGATTTTCTGCAAAAACCATTAGAATACAACCGTTTGAAAAAAGAAACATTGTCTGTCATGTGGGAGACGATCCAAAAAAACAAACAACCCCTTGTTGATTACTTGACTAGAAAAGCCAATCTTTTCGGTAAAGAAAAAATGGAATGGCAGGATCAAGATGCACCTATTATTTTAGGCGATTTGAAAGAAAAAACCTTTAGTTTTGACGAAGCAGCTGCATTTATTATCGAAAACTTTAATAAATTCAGTCCAAAAATGGCTAAATTCGCACAATCTGCTTTTGAAAAGAGCTGGATCGAAGCAGAAGATCGTCCTGGAAAACGTCCTGGTGGCTATTGTACTGAGTTACCAGAAACAAAAGAATCAAGGATCTTTATGACCTACAGCAATTCTGTTAATGAGGTTGCGACACTTGCTCATGAATTGGGTCATGCTTTCCATAGCAGCACGATGTGGGACTTGCCTTCTTTAAATCGCGAATACGCAATGAATGTCGCAGAAACAGCAAGTACATTCGCAGAACTGATCGTAGCCGATGCTACATTAAAAGCCGCAAAAACAAAAGAAGAAAAAATCAATTTGCTAGATACAAAACTGCAAAATGCTTTAGCTATGTTCATGAATATCCATTCTCGATTCATTTTTGAAAATCGATTCTATGAAGCACGGCAAGAAGGATTAGTCTCAGAAGATAAGATCACAGAGATGATGGTTGAAGCACAAAAAGAAGGCTACCAAGGAGCTTTAGCCACTTATCATCCATATTTCTGGGCTGCAAAATTACATTTCTTTATTGATGACGTACCGTTTTATAACTTCCCATACACCTTTGGCTACCTGTTTAGTTTAGGCATTTATGCTTACGCTAATCAAAAAGGGGCAAATTTCGAAGAAGAATATATCCATTTACTACGTGATACTGCTTCAATGACGACGGAAGAGCTTGCAAAGAAACATTTGAATGTCGATCTCACTCAACCAGATTTTTGGCAAGCAGGTATCGATATGGTGATTGAAGATATCCAAACGTTCATGGAATTGACAGAAGAATTCATCTGATTTCTATTTTCTCTCAATAAAAAAAGAGTTAGTCCAGAAAAGGGCTAACTCTTTTTGATTAATCATTCTTACATGCTGACAGCAAAGTCAGGTGCAAACCATTGAACTGAACCAACTTTTACGCTTTCGCCTGGTTGAGGAGCATGGATATATTGTCCTCCGCCTAAAGCAATCGCTACGTGGTAAGTTCCGCCTGGTGAACCCCAGAATAATAAGTCTCCAGCTTTTGCTTGAGAAACTGAGATTTTTGTTCCAGCTGATTCTTGAGGAACTGTCCAACCACCAATGTCACGACCAGTTACTTGCAAGTAAACATAGCGTGTGAATCCTGAGCAGTCAAATCCACTTGGATCTTTACCGCCCCAAACATATGGAGTACCGATATATTTGTAAGCTTCTGCTACGATTGCTGCACCATTCACACTTCCAGAAGGCGTTGGCGTTGGTGTTGGTGTTGGTGTTGTATTAGTTGTGTTATTAGTTGCATTACTACCAGTACCGTTCCCAGGATCAACACTTTGATCTGTTGATGGTGTTGTAGGCGCAGGTGTTGTTGATTCTTCTGTTGAAGATTCAGGTACAGTTGTTGACTCTTCTGTTGTTGAAGATTCAGGCACTGTTGTTGATTCTTCTGTTGTTGAAGATTCAGGCGCTGTTGTTGATTCTTCTGTTGTTGAAGATTCAGGCGCTGTTGTTGATTCTTCTGTTGTTGAAGATTCAGGCGCTGTTGTTGATTCTTCTGTTGTTGAAGATTGAGCAGCTGATGATGATTCTTCAGTCGTTGAAGATTGAGCAGCTGATGATTCTTCTGTTGCTGAGCTTTGTGCAGCTGATGAAGCTTGAGTAGCTTGTGCTTCAGCTTCTGCTTGTTCGCGTGCTTCTTTTTCAGCATTTTCTTGTGCTGCTTGTTGACGTGCTTGTTCTGCTAGACGTTGTTGTTCACGAATGCGTGCTTGTTCTGCTTCAGCTTCTGCTTTTTGGCGGTTCAAGTCAGCTTTCTTGTCTTCAGCAGTTGCTTGTTCAGCAGCTAATGAAGTTTTCAGTACGTTCAAATCAGCTTGTTTAGATAAAAGATCGCCTTTTTGAGATTCCAAAGCAGCTTGGTTTTCAGCTAATTCTTTTAGTTTAGCATCGTTTTCAGCTTTTTTGTCTTCTACAGCTTTTTTATCTTGTTTTTGTTGTTCCATCAAGTCGTTGTTTGCTTTTACCATCGTTGTCATTGCTTGAACGCGTCCGATAGCATCTGCTAATGAATCAGCATTCAATACAGCGTCAATATAGTTTGAGCTTGTATTGCTTACTTGTGCTTCACGTGCTTGTTTTTGGATTGTATCTTCACGTTTTTCAATACGTTCTTGTAAATCTGCAATATCTTTTACTAATTGTGCAGATTCTTGACGCAATGTGTCTTGTTTTGCTAATAGATCTTGTGCTTGTGTGTTGATTTCAGAAACTTGGCTTTCTAGGGCATCGATTTGTGATTGTGCATCTGCTTGTTGGTTTTTCAAGTCTGCAATCTTTTGATCTTGTTGTTGTATCTGAGAATCAAAATCGTCCGCCGCGGCAGCGATCGGTGATGCTACGGCAGTCAAGGTCATTGAACATACCATTACTGCTGATATTAAACTCTTTTTCACTCTTCATTCCTCCGACTGGCTTAATTTAATAAATATCTAAATATATTTAAGTCTTTCTTAACGATATAAAAATTGTACCATAGCAGTATGTCAGCGATATAATAGTTATGTTACAAAAATGTTTCAAAACAACCTCTAAAAATGACAAAACTGTTCGTTTCAGAAAATGATCATGAAAAAGGCATGCTAAGACGGGCTTTTTTTAAGATAACAACAATTCTTTTTTACTTTCAGAGGAAAAACAAAAAAAGAAATTATTCATCACTGAATAATTTCTTAAATGGAAAAATGAATAATACAAAAATAATCATGTTCAACAGCAGTGTAGGCCCTAAGAACCTTGTAATAAAATACGTGTTATTTACTACTGCTAGTTTAAAAATCAATTGGACCACCATCGTAAACAGTTCATACCCCGTGACAAAGATAATCATACTGAAAAATTCAGTAAAGATGTTGACGTGGATGACATCTTTCATTACATACATCAACCATACGATCAAAGGGAGAGCTACGGCATAGATACCGATAACACCGATATAGTAAACATCATAGACTGCACCGAGAACAATCGTGGTGATTAGCAAATAGCGTTTTTCAAATGCCATACTGCAACATAACAATGCCAAGATCAGAAAGTGGGCATTTGACATATAACTGCCTTTCGACCACTCTCCTAGCATTCTTGTTAAATGGCCATCTATCAACATCAAAAAGAAAAGAACGATTGGCAGATAGTACTTCATTGTTTCTTTTTTCAACATGGACTAATCCTCCGCTAGCCGTTGGACAATCGTCACAACTGACACATCATACATTTCTGCATAAGGTTTCACATAAACTTCCCGATCCAGGCCATAACTGTCTGGTTTCGTTTTGATAACCGTACCGATCGGCAAGTTAGCTGGAGAATTTCCTCCAAGACCGGATGTCTGAACAACATCCCCTTCTTTGATATCCGTATCACCAGTCAATTGGGTCACCACTAATGCATGGAGTTTTTCATCATAGTTTTTAAGCAAACCGAATGCTTCGCCATTAGCCGAAGATACCCGTACTGGAAAATGATTGGAGCTTTCGTTAGAGGATGACAGTAATTCGATTTTAGACGAAGCTGTATTGACTTCGATCACTCGGCCGATCAATCCTTTTTGCGACATGACTGCCATATTTGCTTCGATACCGTCTTTAGAACCCTTGTCTACGATCAGCATGTCCTGCCAGCTATCTGGTGAACGAGTAATGACATTTGCCGTTACTTTTTCGTAACTCGTCAGCGTCTGGTTCAAATCAAGTTCTTTTTTCAAAGATTCGATTTCTCTCTCGTAATTCTTGTTTTGCTGTGCAACGTCATCATAGCTATCGATTTTTTCTTTTAGCCGCTCATTTTCGGCATAAGTTGAAAAAAGATTATGGACAGAATCTACTCCGTTTCGCACCCACCGTACTGGGGCAGAGATTGTTTTATCAACCATTGCAACACTGTCATTAACGATGGATTGGAAGAAATTAGGCTTTCCTTCATTCGCTCGCTGTGCAGCGGTCACACTTAGTATCGTCACCACGATGATAACAATAACCAAGGTAATAATAATATTTTTATTAGGATTGAACTTCTTCACAAAGACACCTCGAATTAATTAGACTCTTGTGTTCAATTTTATCACTAAATGCTGGGAAACAAAAGGCAAGTTGCTCCTCTTAAGCTTTTTTTTAGTAAATAATAGATTCTGTCATTTTTAGCCTGAAAGACAAAACTTTTCCTTTTGTTCATTGGTCAGTCTTTGCTTTGAATAACTGCAATCATACCATCTGAAAAAGAAAATTCAGCGGTATCTGAAAGAAACTCGTTACTTGCATAAGATGTCGGGTATTCAACTGCTTTATTTTCCAATACATACTTACTGCCTTTCAATGTAAGAGCCGAGACGGGCGTCAAACAGCAATAAGCTAGATACTTCATACTTGGAACCTGTCTTACTATATGCTTTCCAGGCAAATAATAAGCCAAATAATTTTGACGATCTCTAATAATAAGCTGATGGGCAAACGGTTTGAATCGAGGTTCCAGACCTAACCAGAGATTGGCTAAAAGATGATCCAATCTTCCGCCTGTGGCGCCGATCAAAGTGACTTCAGCTTGCGGATAACGTTCAAATGTCTTTAAGATCCCCAATTGTGTATCTGTATCGTCTTTTTCTGCGGGTGAACGGGCATACTCTTTGGCTTTTGCAAATACTTCCTCCTGCTCTTCGTTCGACAATGAATCAAAATCACCTACTGCCAGATCTACTGGGTAGCCTGCTTGAAGCAGATACAGCGCACCACGATCTATTCCGACATAGGCATCGTATTTGGTCAGTAGAGGCTGCGGCCAGTTTTCCGGATTACCTCCAGCAGCTAATAAAATTTTCATTTAATTTAATGCCTCTTTTAACCGTTCGATTTGTCCGACTGGATTTTCGGCTCCATAGATATATGATCCTGCAACAAAGACATCCGCCCCTGCATCTTTACAGATTTTTGCTGTTTCTGGAACGATTCCGCCATCTACTTCGATTGCATAAGACCAATTGTTCTCTTTACGTAGATCAGCGAGTTCTGTGATTTTTTCTACCGTTTCTTCAATAAAGCTTTGTCCGCCAAACCCAGGATTGACAGTCATGACCAGCACTTGATCAGCCAAAGGCAAAACATGTTTGATCATGGAGACTGGTGTCCCCGGATTAATAACTACTCCAGCTTTGACACCTAAGCTTTTTGTCATTTGGAGTGCCCGATGGATATGAGGAGTTGCTTCTACATGAACAGTAATGATATCTGCTCCAGCTTTCGCAAATGCTGGAATGTAATTTTCCGGATCAACGATCATCAGATGGACGTCTAGCGGTAATTTAGTGACAGGTCGGATTGCCTGAACAATATTTGGCCCTAACGTGATATTTGGGACAAATTGGCCATCCATGACATCTACGTGGATGTAATCTGCGCCTCCTTTTTCTACTAACTCAATATCTCTTTGCAAATTGGCAAAATCTGCGCTCAAAATGGATGGTGCTATTTTCATTCTTGGTTCCTCCTATTTTCGTTTACCTTCTTTTTTCGTATACATGGGTTTTCTTTTCTCGATTTCTTGTAAGAATTGCAAATAATTATCGTAACGTGTCTGTGCGATACCACCTGTTTCTACTCTATGTTTCACTTCACAGCCAGGTTCTTTGGCATGCATGCACTCTCTAAATTTGCAATGGGCAGAAGCTTCCACAAATTCCGGAAATTGTCTTGGCAATTCTCCTGCTTCGATAGTCAAAAAGTCAATCGAGCTGAATCCTGGTGTGTCTGCTACTAACCCACCGTAGATAGGGAGCAGCTCCACATGCCGTGTTGTATGCCGCCCTCTTCCAAGTGCATCAGAAATCTCTCCTGTTGCTAAATTCAGTTCTGGAGATATTTGATTCAGTAGTGTTGATTTTCCTGCTCCAGACTGTCCCATGAAGACCGATAGCCGTTCTGGAAAATAACGGATCAATTCTGTCGTGTCACCCGCATGATTGGGTACAATCACTGGGTAGCCTATTTTAGTATAGATTTGCTTGATTTCTTCGATTTTTTTCGGGTCGTCTGACAAGTCGGTCTTCGTCAAAAAAATAAGCGGTTCGATTGATTCATATTCCAAGGTAACTAGAAAGCGGTCAAGCAGATTATAAGAAAATGCAGGTTCCACGATACTTGTGACAATGATTCCAAGATCAACATTTGTGACTGGCGGGCGAACTAATTGATTTTTTCTCGGCAAGATTTCCAGAAGATAGCCGTCTGTTTGATTTTCACTCTCAAAGATTACCTGATCTCCGACAAGCGGCGTGATTTTCCGATTCCGGAAATTCCCTCTTCCTCTTGTTTGATAGGTCTCTCCGTCTGCGTATACATAGTAAAAACCGCTGATTGCTTTTCTGATTTGTCCTTTGATAAGTGCCACCTCCGTTTTTGTTTATTTTACCATATGAAGAGGAAAGTAGGTGTCGTTCCACGCAAACTTCTCAAAGTAAAAGGCTTGAAAACTAATCAAAAGGGATAGAAAACACAAAAAAGGGACTGCGGCACAGTCCCTTCGAATAAACGGTGTTCCAGAAGTAGCTTCTGTCACAACCTCTTTGTTCTATTTTATTAAAAACTTATTTTGAGCTTTCTGAGGTACTATCTGATGAACTTGTAGTGCTGGAAGATTCTTCTTTGGAAGAGCTGCTCGTACTGCTAGAGCTACTTGAGCTGCTAGAACTGTCTGAAGAATCTTTCTCAGAACTAGAAGACGCTGGGTCTGGTCCTTTAGAGTAAATCACGTTTACAACCATTCCTTTGGTAATCGTCGTACCTGCCCCTGGCACTGTACGGATTACTTTGTCCTTATCCACCGTGCTTGAATATTCAGAAGTCTCATGACCGATATATTCTGCACCAATACTAGCCAAATAACTTTGTGCTTCGCTTTTTGTATAGCCGGAGATGTCATTCAGTTTAGGTTCTGTTCCTTGGCTTACGACAAAACTGATGTAAGTTTCTTCTGCTACAACTTCACCTGAGGCTGGATCCTGACTAATGATCGAACCCGATGGCACAGTGTCGCTATAGTCATAAGTAGCACTAATGTTATTGATATTGAATCCTTGTGTAACAAGCCAATTACGGACAGTTTCGTAGTTTTCTCCTACATGACTACTCAAAGTCACTGTTTCTGGTCCTTTGCTGACTGTGAAAGTAATCGTGTCTGTTTTAGGATCGACTTCTGTATCTTCTGATGGAGATTGCGAAATGATCATTCCGCTTTCTACCTCTGAACTGAATTCCTCTTCTTTTTGAATCAAATCAGCAGAAAATCCTAATTCTTTCAAACTTGCTTCAGCATCTTCATAACTTTTACCACTGTAATCATCTAATTTGATTTTTTTCGTGCCACTGCTGATATAAAGAGTGACTTCGCGTTTTTGCTTGACTGTCGTTCCCGCTGCCGGGTCTGTCTTCACCACATTGCCTTCTTCGATTTTGTCATCTGCAATTTCTTCTGTTTTTGTTGCTACTTCTAATTTCGCTTTTGCGAGTGTTTCTCTGGCAGAAGCTTCAGAAAGATCAGAAACATCAGGAACAACAACTTCTCCTCGTCCGCCAGAAGCAAAGAATACAGCTGTTCCGATTCCTAAAACAGCGAGGACAGCTAACAGAATCAGCCACCATTTTTTCTGTCCTTTCTTTTTAGGGTCAGGCAGAACTTCTTCCTCTTCCGGCAATGTTTCGTTTCTCGGTTCGTCTTTTGGCAGAGGCATAGATTTGAATGAATCCGGCATTGGTGTATCTGCCGCAAGCGGTGTGATAACTTTTGTTTCGTTATCCATCGCATGAGGTTGCCATTTTTCTTCGTTTGCACGAGCTGGTGATAATACTGTAGAAAGATCATCAGACATTTCTTCGGCTGACTTGTAACGGTCTGCAGGTTCTTTAGCCGTCGCCCGTAAAATCACATTTTCCAGTGCTTGCGGTACATTTGGATCAAGTGCCTTTATGGATGGAAGATCATCTTGGAAATGTTTTAAAGCAATCGTCACAGCAGATTCACCGTCAAACGGCACGCTACCTGTCAGCATCTCATAAAGAATGATCCCTAAAGCATAAATATCTGACTGCTTCGTTGCCATACTCCCTCTTGCTTGCTCAGGAGATAGGTAATGAACAGATCCCAACATCGTATTCGTCTGTGTGATCGATGTTTCAGATAAAGCAATAGCAATCCCGAAATCCGTGATTTTTACTACACCTTCGTTATCGATCAATACGTTTTGGGGTTTCAAATCTCGGTGGATGATTTGATGGTTATGAGCTAAAGAAATAGCAGAAAGAATCTGCTGCATAATATTTACTGCTGTTTCATAAGGAACAGGATAATGTGTTTGGATATATCGTTTCAAGTCCATTCCTTTGACGTATTCCATCACTAGGTACTGCATATTGTCTTCTTCACCAACATCGTAAACACTGACAATATTTGGATGAACGAGTTCTGTTGCTGCTAAAGCTTCTCGCTGAAATCGTCGAATCGCGGTTTGATCATTTTGAAAGTCGAATCGTAAGACTTTGACTGCTACATCTCGATCCAAGATCAAATCGTGCGCCAAAAATACATTAGCCATACCACCACTACCGATATTCCCCGTGATCTGATAACGGCCATTTAATTTTTTTCCCAACTCGATCATACACTGTCCTCCTTATATTCGATAAGAAGAACGGTGATATTATCCGCTCCGCCTGCTTCATTGGCACGATCAATCAGCTCAGTTACTTTATGGGATAACGGGCCTTCTTGATTAATGATCGTTCCTATTTCTTCTTCAGATAGCATATTCGTCAAGCCATCTGAACATAACAGCAAGCGATCTTTTAGCTGCCAAAGATGAGTAGAAACATCTACTTCGACTGTTCCTGGCATGCCGACAGAACGTGTTAAAATATTCTTTCTTGGATGGTTCACTGCCATTTCTTCGCTGATTTCCCCTGATTTGACTAGTTCGTTAACTAAAGAATGATCCTCTGTCAATTGCATGATTTTATCTTCGCGAATCAAATACGCTCTGCTGTCGCCAACATTCGCAATCGTGAACCAGTCATCTGACAGAGCTGCCGCTACGATTGTTGTTCCCATACCATTATATTCCGGCTGTTCTTGTCCTCGCTGATAAATCAGCATATTTTCCTCTTGAATCGATTGAATGAACCACTGGGCGATTTTTTCATCGTCGGCAGCTTCTTGTTCTTCCCAAGCTTCGCCTAGATTTGTTACCGCCATTTGACTAGCAATGTCTCCAGCACGGTGGCCACCCATCCCATCTGCTAATACAGCAAGCTTGAGACCTGAACGGCTAGTAAATACACTGGCATAGTCTTGATTGGTGTTACGTCGTCTTCCTACATCTGATTGATATTCAATCTGCATTTTTTCACCTCATTACTTTTTGCGCAAACAACAAATGAAAAATCCATCTGTGTAAAACTGATGCGGATACAAAGTCAACATTTTCTCTACGATTGATGATTGTAGCATAGGATCGGTCAAAACATCAATCCTCTCAAAATCAGGGTGTGTTTCCAAGAAAGCAGAAACAACGTCTTGGTTTTCTTCTTTTAAGATCGTACAAGTACTATAAGTCAGAATACCGGAAGACTTTAAAGCTGGTGCGCAGCTTTCTAAAATTTCCAATTGGATTTTTGGTAAATTCGCTAATTCATCCGGCTGTTTTTTATAACGGATATCTGGTTTTCGCCGAAGGAGCCCTAGACCTGAACAAGGCGCGTCTACTAAAATCCGATCGAACTGCTCTGGTTCAAACTGCTTGCTGACTTCTCTAGCATCCATCTTTTGAGCGTAAACAGCAGAAGAGACACCCAGACGTGTTGCATTTTCTTCAATGAGTTTGACTTTGTGTTCATGTACATCTAAAGCAATCACTTCCCCACCACATGAAGGATCCAAAAAAGAAGCAATATGTGTCGTCTTACCTCCGGGTGCTGCACAGGCATCTAAGACATGATGTTCAGGCTCGATTTGCATAGACGGCGCTACAAGCATCGAACTTTCATCTTGGATCGTCATGACGCCATCGTGGAACAATGAGCTAGAAGCTAAATGCCCTTTTTTCGCTACTATACCGTATGGACTGACTTGGCTTTTTTCAGCTGTGATCTCTTCTTCTTGCAAAACAGTGATGGCCTGATCTCTGGAAAGTCGGCGTGTATCTACTCGGGCACTAGCATGGCTAGGCTGATATAGCGATAAACCGAGCTTTTCAGTTTCTTCGTAACCGATTTGATCCACCAACCGCTTCGTCATCCATAGAGGCAGGCTGATTTTGACAGAAAGTCTTTCGATAGGATCAGTAATGCCTTGCAGATCTGGTGCTCCTTGACGCTGATAATTCCTCAAAACACCATTTACAAATTTTCCTGTCCCAGGATTTCCTTTTACTTTCGCGATTTCGACCGCCTCGTTTAAAATAGCATGTGCAGGGACTTTATCTAAAAATTCTAATTGATATACAGAAAGATAAAGAAGCGTCTTGACCCAGTCATCCACTTTTTTTGCTTTAGCGATCAATGGTGCAACGTAAAATTCCAATAGTCGCTGATGGCTAATCGTACCGTAGATCAATTCTGTAAATAGACCCACATCTTTTTGATTTAGCTCGCTTTGTTTGATCATCTCATTCAACAAAAGATTCGAGTAGGCGCCGCCCTTGTTCACTCGCTCTAATGTCAGTAATGCCATATATCGTACAGATTTTTTCATTTTTTTAGGGATTTTTTTCATTATTTCACCTGCTGACCAATCTGAACTTGCTGACCGCTTCCGTTAAGAAAATCGTGTACGGCTTGTTTTCCTTTACCAGCTGGCTGTAATTCATTGATGGCTAATACGGTCTGTTTACCGCAAGCAATCCATAGATTTTTTTTGTCTTTTCGGATGATCGTGCCTGGTGCTTCGTCTGTACTTTCTGCCAGTACTTCAACCGATAATAATTTCCAGCGTGTACCTTCATAGGTCGTGAATGCAATCGGCCAAGGACGCATCCCGCGTACTTGGTTGTCAATTTCTTCTGCAGTTTTATGCCAATCGACCGCTTCTTGTTCACGTGTGATGTTTGGCGAAAAAGTGGCTTTTGACTCGTCTTGAGGAACTGGTTTTTGTCCATTCAAAATATTAGGCAATGTTTCTAGCAATAGCTTTCTTCCTAAAAGGCTGAGCTTTTCAAACATCGTCCCCACATCATCTTGTTTAGTGATTGGCATGCTTTCTTGCGCATAGATTCCGCCTGCATCCATTTTTTTGATCATTTCCATGATCGTTACACCAGTTTCTTTCTCCCCGTTCATGATGGCATAATGAACAGGCGCACCTCCCCGATATTTAGGAAGTAAAGAAGCATGGACATTGATTGCCCCTAATTTTGGCACTTGCAATAACTTTTCAGGCAAGAATTGACCAAACGCCGCAGTGACGATCAAATCAGGCGCCAATTCAATGATTTCTTCCATTTCTGGCGAACCGGAGATTTTCTCTGGCTGCAACACACGGATACCGTGCTTTAGAGCAGCTTCTTTTACCGGTGTCGGCGTAATTACTCGTTTCCGCCCAACTGGACGGTCGGGCTGTGTGACTACTGCCTGGATCTCGTAGCCTGATTCTATCAGCCCTTCAAGAATTGGCACAGAAAAAGCAGGTGTGCCCATAAATACTAACTTAGTCATCAAGATGTTCCTCCATATATTCTTCAAGTTCTTCTTCCGGGATCTGCTGTACCATTTTCTCAATGAACAGAATACCGTCTAAGTGATCGATTTCATGCTGGAAGGCACGGGCTAAATAGCCGAAAGCTGTCACTTCTATCTCTTCTCCATCGCGGTCATAATAGCGTACAGTCACTTCATCTGCTCGCTTGACTGTTCCATAGACATGCGGAATACTGAGACAGCCTTCTACGTCCATGCTTTCACCTTTTGCTTCAATGATTTCTGGGTTTATCAGTTCGAATTTTTCGCCTTCATCTACTTCGATCAAAGCGATTCTCTTGTTTTGTCCTACTTGAGGAGCAGCAATCCCTATTCCGTCATTCGCAATCATCGTCTCATATAAGTTGTCTAACAAAGCAATCGTTTCATCCGTGATCACGTCGATTGGCTGAGCAGGTCTTTTTAATTTATCATTAGGGTGGATCAATATAGGATAGCGCATAAGTTGGTCCTTTCTTAAATAAAGTTTAATGGTTCGTTGTCAATTGCCACAAAAAGACCTTGCCGCTGTTCTTTCTGGCTTCCATTCAAGATTTCATCCAAAACATGAGGAAGATTCGGCTCATGTTTATATTTGATAATCAGTTGATAATAGTATCGATTTTTCACTCTCAAAATCATGCTGGGTGTTGGTCCTAGTAACAAACTTTGAGGACTTAATACTTCTTTTAGCTGATTGGCAATCTGAAAGATTTTCTTTGCCGCCACTTGTTCTTCAGGATGGCTGGCAGTTATTTTCACAGTAAAGTAATAAGGAGGGTAGCCTCCACGATGCCGTACATGCATTTCCTGCTGATAAAACTGTTCATAGTTTTGTTTTTTAGCCAATTCTATGGCGTAATGCTGAGGATTGAACGTTTGGATCACGACTTCGCCTGGTTTTTCCGCTCGTCCTGCTCGTCCTGAGACTTGGGTCAGCAATTGGAATGTATGCTCGCTAGAACGAAAATCCGGTAAATTCAGGGAGGTATCGGCATTCAACACGCCAACTAATGTGACTTCTGGAAAATCCAAGCCTTTAGCGATCATTTGTGTCCCTAATAAAATATCTGCTTCTTTTGCACCGAATTTTTGTAAAATCTGTTCGTGTGCCCCTTTTCTTCGGGTGGTATCTACATCCATACGCAAAATCCTAGCTTGCGGATAAAGTTCTCGGAGTTCCTCTTCTACTTTTTGGGTGCCTGTCCCATAGTAGCGGATTTTGTTGCCCCCACAATTGGGACAGCGATTAGGAATAGGTTCTTCGTGTCCGCAATAATGACAGCGCATCGAACGTGTATCCATATGCAAGGTAAGAGAGATATCGCAATTAGGGCATGGGAGAACAAATCCGCAGTCTCTGCACATCACAAAAGACGAATATCCTCGACGATTGAGCAGTAGGACAGTTTGTTCTTTTTTGTCTAACCGATCTTGTATCTTTTCCTGCAAATTAGCAGAAAAAGTAGAGGTCCGATGATTCTGAAACTCTTCACGCATGTCTACGATCTCAATAGCTGGAAGTTGTGCAGCTGCTTTGGCTCGGTGGTTCAACTGCAATAACTGATACACGCCTTTTTGAGCTCGTGCTCTTGATTCCAAAGAGGGGGTCGCACTTCCAAGGACTATTGGGCAATGATGGTATTTACTGCGCCAAATAGCTAAATCTCTCGCATGGTAACGCGGCGTCTCATCTTGTTTATAACTTGATTCATGTTCTTCATCGATAATGATCAATCCTATATTTTTCAGCGGAGCAAAAATAGCAGAGCGTGCGCCTACTACTACTTGTGCTTCTTCCCGCTCGATCTTGCGCCATTCATCATATTTTTCACCTTGGGAAAGTCCGCTATGTAAGACCGCAACTGATTCACCGAAGCGTCCTTTGAATCGCTCGACCATTTGCGGAGTCAATGCGATTTCAGGCACTAACATAATAGCCGTTTTATTTTCTGACAAAACATCAGCGATTGATTGAAGATATACTTCTGTTTTTCCGCTACCGGTGATTCCCTCTAGCAAAAAGACCTGATCTTTTTGTTGCTGACCTGCTGTGATGATTTGTTCGACAGCATTTTTTTGTTCTGCATTCAGTTCCAATGCCGTCGTTTGGTCAAATACTCGGTCTTGATAAGGGTCGCGATAACGTTCTGATTCTACAAACTCCAGCCAGCCCTTTTCTTTTCCTTGATTCAAGACAGCAGTACTGATTTCTTTATCTTTGAAATAAGCGATTGATTCTTCTTGGCTCAGTTCAGATAAACACAAAAGAAGCTCTTTTTGTTTCTTGGCATTTTGCCGTAATTTTGCCCATTCTTCTTCGATTTGTTTTTCAGTTAATAGGGAACGGACCAAACGAATCGTTTTTACTTTATTTCGTGTATGGACTTCGTATTTGATATCTACTAACTGCTCTTGGCGCCAACGAATCAACTGAGAAAGGCTGCCTTCTTCTTCTGCTTCTTTCCAGGAAATCACTTCCCGTTGACCAAACAATGCCTGAATTTCTGGTGTATCTGCCAAAGGATAGATCAATTTATCATATTCTGCTTTCATCACACTCGGAAGCATCGTTTGTAGACAAGTGATTTTGAATGCATAAGTGATCTTTTTCATATAATCAGCTAATGAAAGTAATTCTTCATTGACCACTGGGGCAAGGTCCAGCAAACGGATCACTGCCTTCAACGATGGGTTAGCTGATTCTTCTGATTTTTGGATAGCCATAACAAATCCTTGGACATGACGATTGCCATTACCAAAAGGGACCTCTACCCGCATCCCGACTTGCAAAGCTGTTTCCATTTCAGAGGGAACCAGATAGGTGAATGGCTGATCGGTCTGCATAGTAGGTACGTCCACAATGACTTCAGCTGTTAATGTCATGGTTCGTTTCCTCCTTTTTTTGTCTTTTCATATCAAGCGACAAAAAGTTCCTTGCCTATTTTACTAGAGATCGCTGGATTTGTCTTATTTTCTGCCAAATCCTAACAAAAAATTAACAGCGGATAAGAAAAAAAAGAACTGTGTCAAAAAGTTCAGACACAGCCTTTTCTACCAGACAATAAGAGGCGAATGTTTGAAAAGGAAACAGCTGGGTTTGCTTTTCTTTTTAGATGCTCGCTCTACTTTTCTTTATTACATTTTTTGCTCTTCGCGGATACGTGATTCCAATTCGTGTTGTTCACGCTCTTTTTGAGCTTGACGTTCCTCTTCTTCCATCTTCAAACGTTCACGTTTCAATTCAGGATGGGGATCATTGACTACATTCCCTGCATCGATTTCTTCTAAAGCTTGACCAACGCTTTTTACTGAATCAAAAGAATCTAGTGTAGGTTGTGCACTTGCATCCAACTCATGCGCGCGTTTGCTTGCTAAAATTACTAGAGAATATTTTGAATTTACACGATCTAATAGTGAGTCAATTGAAGGTTTTAACATCATAAGACTACATCTCCTTTAACATTTTAATATATTTACCGATTACGCGATCTACTCGAAAATGTTCACTGGCAATAATGTGTTTGATTCGTTCAACTGCTAGCGGCACTTCATCATTTACAACAGCATAGTCGTAAAGAGCCATCATTTCGATTTCTTCTTTTGCAACTTTCATTCGTTCTTCGATTACTTCATCTGCATCTGTTCCTCGGCCTACGATCCGTGATTTTAATTCCGCTAAATCTGGCGGAGTCAAAAAAATGAATACACCATCGGGCACTTTTTCTTTGACTTGTTTTGCTCCTTGGACTTCAATCTCCAAGAAAACATCTTTTCCTTCATCCAATGTCTTGTTGACATATGACAAAGGCGTTCCATAATAATTCCCGACATATTCTGCGTATTCCAGCATCTCTCCAGCTTCGATCATTGATTCAAACTCTTCTTTGCTTCGGAAAAAATAATCAACGCCTTCGACCTCCCCTTCACGCATTTTACGGGTAGTCATTGAGATTGAATACTGAAAATCATTATCCTCACTCTCAAAAATTGCTTTTCGTACTGTGCCTTTTCCTACACCGGATGGACCAGACAACACGATTAATAATCCACGCTCTGACATGACGACGTCCTTTCAACTAGTCTTTTTGTACTTATCGTTTATTTTGCACTTTTTTTCTGCAACTTTCAAGGTTATCTTTAATTATAGCTAGAAATTGGCAAAAAAGCTACCCTGCATCAAGTAATAAGAACAGCCAAATAAAAATGGCTTCTCACATTTTTGCATAAATTTGGCTTCATACCGAAAAAATGTTTTTTGAACATCACTTATTCAAAATAAAAAAAGGTTGTGACACGAATTTTGTCACAACCTTTAAATGTATTCCTAGAGCAAAGAAGCTAAGCGTAGAAATGCAATCCTGATTATTTATTGTATTTCTTTGTTCAGCATCCTTGCTAAAAGCCCATATTGGACAAAGTATTCACTACACCCATGATCTCATCTTTTCGAGAACGTGCTTTTTCTGTCGGATCTTCTACCTCTTCTGTGTCGATTCGAACAATAAATTTCCGATTCATCGTCACGTAAGCACCGTCGTTGATCAAAATAAACAGTTCGTTCTCATTATAGTCTGCACAGGCATCTTTCCATACGTCAAAGCCGTTTTTTTCAGAAGGGATATCCCGTTTAACAACAGTTTTTCCACTTAATTCGTGGAACGTTACGTCATAGTATTTCATTGTCTCTACCTCTTTCGTCATTCAATATTTTGGACCTGTTCTCTGATTTTTTCTAAGATCGTCTTGGATTGGACGACTTGATTTTTAATTTCGATTGCATTAGATTTGGAACCGATCGTGTTGATTTCCCGATTCATTTCCTGGATCAAAAAATCTAATTCTCGCCCTACAGGACATTGCGCCTCGATAAGTTCATCTAGTTTTTGGACATGGATTGCCAAACGGTCCAGTTCCTCGTGGATATCTCCACGTTCCAGCAAGATAGCCAACTCCGTCAGCAACCGTTGCTCATCCACTTTCGCTCCAAGAAATTCCTCCAGCTTTTTTTGATACCTTAATTGAAATTCCTGTTCATAGACGTCTACAAAACTATTGAGTTTTTTTAGTACTTGTTTGAATTCTTCCGTGTTCTTTTTCAGCACTGAAGCTAAGGCTTGTCCTTCTTTTTCTCGACTGGCTTCAATAGAATCAAGTGCACTTTTCAATGTATCTAGAGCTAACTGTGCCAATTCTTCCATGCTCTCTTCCGGTTTTTCTTCTACCGTTACGAAGTTTTCATCCAGCGCGAAGCGTTCCGCCAGCCGACGAATTGACACTTGATTTTGACTCCCGTATCGTTGTTGAATCCCGTCTGTCAATTGGGTGATAAGTGAATCAATCAATTCCCAGTTGATGACGATCTGCTTTTCGTTTTTGCCAATATAAGCTAGATTCACAAATACCTCGATCCGTCCGCGGCTTAACTGCTGTTTGATAAGCTGACGAAAATCGTTTTCAATAAAGTTCAGGATTTTAGGACTTCGTATTTGGACATCTAGAAAACGCTGATTGACACTTTTTATTTCGATATCCAGCTGATATGCTTTTGTTTCGCGGATGGCTTTGCCAAAACCAGTCATACTTTTCATTCGACAGGGTCCTTCCTCATTACATATTTTCTATTGCTTTTTGCAGTTGTTCAAACTCTTCGTTCGTCAGTGTCAGCCCTTTCCCCATCTTTTCATGGTCGGGTGCCCAATCTCGAAGATCGAATTTCGGCGGACGACCATTCCAGCTGACTAAGTTCAGCTCTTTACGCCATCCTTTGTTGTTTTCTGATAAAACAGCGATTTCTTCTACGATTTCATATGAAAATTCTTGTGCCATGGTTGTTCCTCCTTGAGATAATATAAATATAGGATCAGTAATGTGTCAACTGGCTGTTCAAGCAGTTCACGCTGCAAACGATCCTTACATTTTTCTTGCAGCAGTTTTTCAAAATAAACGGCTTTCGTGCGTTCATTTTGTATTTTCTGCTGATATTTTCGATACCTCCGCCATTCTTCTGTACTTAATTGACCAACTTGTGCCAATAAATCGTCTGGCATACTTTTTTTATCTTGTCGGCAGATCATTTGAAACATCCAATCTACTTCATAGACTTTGTTTGGCAATAAAAAATGTTTTTTTGCTAAAAGTTCCAGCATCGCCAGTCCGCATGTTTCTGGTTCGACCCTGTTCTTATATATATTACGCAGTTTTTGCCAAAATTTTATGGTTTTGAAAAAAGATAGCTCTAACTGAAGTTCTTTTATTAAGTAAGATAAAAATCCACGCCAGCATGTTCCTGCTTGTTTGACAGAATCAAATGTATACCAATTCCCGTAGTAACAGCCTAATCGTTTTTTCATTTCCAGATAGCCTAATTGTAAATTTAATTGGTTTCTTTGGCTATCAAAAAGCAGAAAGCTGCCAAGCGTCCACAATGTTTGACATTTCCAATGGATAAACGTATCTGGCACACGGATTCTTTTCGCTGGCCCTGGTCCTTGCACATCCACGACAAACGCCTCTGTTGCGCCTTCGTTAATCGCGATGTCAATAGGAATTTTGTTACGATATCCACCATCTGCATATTTATTTTTTCCGATCTTTCGGTAAGCCATAGCAGGATAAAATGAAGCAGAGGCAAGTATCCAATCTGGTATTTCTTCTGTTTTTGTTTGTTGGATAGCAGTCACTACTTCCGCTAGTTCTGGCAATTTAGTAGACACCGTGTATAAACGTATTTTGGAATTGTATTTGAGCAAAGACAAATCTAAATTTTCCTTGACCAGCTTTTCCAATGGCGCAGACGAAACCCCACCTTCAACTAGTGCCGTTTTCGTCATTTGGCGTCTTTCTTGATAGAAACGTTCACGCAAGTCTTCTACGTCAGCCATTTCTGGTAACGCAAGCACTTGTCTGGTTGATAGCTTTTTCCATAAACCCACAGCTTTTTCCATGTCTCCTTGTAAAATCAATGCGCCGTTCAGCGCACCTACCGAGGTCCCAGTGATGATTTCAAATTGGATGTTATGTTCCTTCAGCGCCTGCCATACACCAATCTGATAGGCACCGTGTGCTCCCCCTCCTCCTAATACAAGTGCTGTGTGATAGACCAGCTTTTTATTTAGTTGCATGGTTCCTTGATAGCCGTTTTTATGAAAAATACGCAACCATTCTTCTGATAGAGGAGATTGAAATAAAAAACAACAGTTTTCTTTAATAAAAAAACGAGCGCAAGCTTCCATATGCTGAAAAAGTTTTTGCCATTCAAAAGTTTCGCCTTCGATCAGCAAGTTATTAAAAATAACATCTTCTCTACTTTTATCAATAGTAAAATAGATGGTATATTTTTTTGATACTGCTTCAAAGGCACATTGCTTTTTTGCAGAATGCCAAAATGCTTCTCTACTTTCTTGATGGCTTTGAAAAAACGGAAGAGGTTGTTTTGCTTGGTTGATACGCGAATACAGCGACATTTTCTGTGAAAAGTAAACTTTTTTTATCTCCATCGCTTTCTCCTTTTTCTTCAAGTATACCAGTACGTCGAAAAAAGTTCATGAGTATCGTATTCGACTTTGGATATTCCATAAGAAAACAATTCATAAAACCACCTTTAAATAAAAAATACAAAAATTAATTGAAAATGAGAGTATTTTTAATGAAAACGTGATTTTGTAATGGAATTTTAAAATAAAAGAAACAAGCTTTTTTTATGCAAATGTTGTAAAATAAAAGAGATTAAGAGGAAATAAGAGGAGGAACATGATGACTGAGTCAGTTTATGTACATATTGATACCACAAGTAATGCTGTTTTAACAAAAGGACTGACTGCTACTGATTTTGCAAACAGTATCGTGCATTTTCCTCAAAACTTGCTCTTGCTTGATCCATCTGCTTCTGCTGGAGAATACGAATCTCATACAGGGCTGAAAGTAATCCGTGGTACAGAAAATATCCAGCGTTTCTTTTCCTCTTCTCGAAACAGGCGTGGATTCGATGAATTGAAGTGGATCGACTTTACTGATTTAACGATGCTGAAAGAATTGACACCTTTAGAAATTTCAGAATTGTTATATTTTGGCCATATGAAAACACACCTCCACTCACCATTTTTTTATAAGCTACAAAATAATTTCGTGTACTTCGATCTGAACGATCAATTGAACCGAATTTATTATCGCTATTTAGATGAATTTTACAGGATTTTTGCTAGTAAATTAAGTTCTATCCTGTCAGATAAGATCAATGTAAAAAAATCCTTTTTTAAAAAGGAAACACCTGTTGAAAAAATCAGTGTGGAATTATTGAAAGAAATGCGTAATTTAATGCAGGAAGGGATCATTTTTTCTTTTGATCAAGTTGGTTTGATCGATGACGAATACCGTATTCCTATTTATGTGATTGAGGACTATATTTGGAAATTGAAAGGTACTCGGTATCGGGAAGAAGAAGTCGTCGCTACTTTAATCTACTCTGTCAACGATCGGCGCTGGCAATTGGTAGAAGATGCCGGTCTTTCTTATCTGCCATTGAAGTGAATCTATTTCTTACCGAAAAACAAAAAGGAAACAAGAAACTAGGACATGATTTTGTCTCAAGCTTTTTGTTTCCTTTTTTATTTAAAGATTCTGTCGTTTATCTGGCACAAAAAGCGATGGAATCGTTTGTTGGATCCCTAATAAAACGATCATCGTCACAATCGCTGTGCTCAACCCACTAGCACCATTCATTACGAAAGAAAAGAGCCAAGGATTCATCCCCCATAGTGCATAGGCTCCCCAGAAAACAACTCCCGCAATAAAATGCCAAAAATATCTGGAAAGTGCGCCAATCAATGCACCAAACACTATGTTTTTTCTGATTTGTTTCGTATTTCCATCTGCATAGCTTTTTTGGACATTTGAAGCCATGAGCCCTGCTGCACCTGCAAAAGTATAAGCAATCGGATACTCAATCAACACTTGAACGACACTTAAATAATAAACTTGTCCCAACGGAAAGTGTAAGATCCCCCAAATGAAACCTGCCAGCATCCCTGCCTTTGTCCCTCTTCTTAACGCAAAAAGCGTCAACGGAATCTGCCCTAATGAAATAGAAAAGCTGCTGCCGATCTGGATTGGTATCAATGACAGCACCATCGCTAACGCTGCAACAATCGTTCCTTCTACCCAAACTCTATTTTTTCCCATAAAAAAACTTCCTCCTTTGAATAAAAAAGTCACAAAGGATGGAGCAGCTTTCGAAAAATTTCAAACAGCTGTTTTTTCACAATTCCTACGCTCGCATAACCGAAACAGGTACGAAGGGTTTAGAAATAGATTCAATCTCAGCCCAATTGGACTCCCCTTTGTGAGTTTATTTATTATTTATTTTTTGTTTCAAATAATGGACTAACTGGTTTGTTTTCATGGATACGTTTGATTGCATCTCCCATTAGTCCGCCAACACTTACTTCATCGATTTTATCGATTTTACGATCTTCTGGAAGATAGATCGAGTCTGTGACAACTAGTCGCTCGATAGCTGAATCTTCTATTCTTTGTAAAGCAGGACCAGATAATACTGGATGGGTACATGAAGCATACACACTTGTTGCACCAGCTTCTTTCAAAGCATTGGCAGCCAATGTGATCGTACCTGCTGTATCGATCATATCGTCGATCAGTACACAAGTTTTGCCTTTGACTTGTCCAATGATGTTCATTACTTCTGCAACATTTGCTTTTGGACGGCGTTTGTCGATGATCGCAATCGGAGATTTCAAGAATTCCGCTAATTTACGTGCTCGTGTAACGCCACCGTGGTCTGGTGAAACAACGACAACATCGTCGCCTTTGATTCCTTTTTCCAAGAAATAATTAGCAATAAGTGGCGCACCCATCAAATGATCGACGGGAATATCAAAGAAACCTTGGATTTGGACTGCATGAAGGTCCAAAGTCAGCATTCGTGTTGCACCGGCTTTTTGAATCATGTTTGCTACTAATTTCGCTGTGATTGGTTCCCGTGCACGTGCTTTACGATCTTGACGCGCATAACCATAATAAGGCATGACTACGTTGATTGTTTTTGCACTTGCTCGTTTCAGTGCATCAATCATGATCAGCAACTCCATCAAGTTATCATTGACTGGGCTGCTCGTTGATTGGATCACATAGACATGCGATCCACGAATACTTTCTTCAATGTTTACTTGAATTTCTCCATCACTAAATTGAGTAACAGATGATTTTCCTAACTCGACACCGACTGCTGCTGCAATTTTCTCTGCTAATGGGCGATTGGAATTTAACGCAAAAATTTTTAATCTTGGGTCAAAGTAATGTTTTGACATGGGGACCTCCACTTTCTTTTTCACAACTCTAGAATTCTACCTAATAAATAGTAGTCATATTTTTTAAATAAATCAAGTGATTTTGCAAAAGTCTTAGTTTAGATAAGGGAGTTTTTTGGCATATCCTTCTTTATTGACTTGTCTTGCTCTCGCAATTGCCAGCGCATATTCTGGAATATTGTCTGTAATTGTTGACCCGGCAGCAATCGAACTGTTTTTAGCTACCTCGACAGGTCCGATGATATTCGTGCTAGAACCAATAAAGCTGTGGTCGCCGACAGTCGTATGATGCTTGTTCTTTCCATCATAGTTGACGAAGACAACACCACATCCGACATTGATCTCTTCTCCCAACGTAGCATCACCAACATAAGTCAAGTGACCGACTTTCGTTCCTTTGCCGATTTGAGCATTTTTCACTTCCACAAAGTTTCCGATATGGACGTTTTCGCCAATTTCAGCTTTTGGTCGTAAATGTGCATAAGGTCCCACATCTGCATGTTTCTTGACATGGCTGCTTTCAATGACTGAGTTTTCAATGACGACGTGATCCTCAATCATACTGTCTACGATTTTTGAATGTGCCCCGATGACACAATCAGAACCGATGACTGTATTGCCTTGGATTTGTACACCTGCTTCGATCAATGTGTCTGGACCAATCTCTACGCCTGCATCGATGTATGTCGTTGCTGAATCGACAAAGCTTACGCCATTGACCATATGCATCTGGTTGATCCGCTTTCTCATGATCTCATTTGCTTTAGCTAACGCGATCCGATCATTGACTCCCATTGATTCTTCGAAATCATCTGTTTGATAAGCAGCAACTGTATTGCCTTCTTCTTTTAAGATTTCGATGATATCTGTCAGATAGTATTCACCTTGAGCATTGTTTGTTCCGACTTTGCTTAACGCATCGAATAAAGCTTCGTTGTCAAAACAGTATGTTCCTGTATTGATTTCTTGTACAAGTGCTTCTTCTGGTGTTGCGTCTTTTTGTTCCACGATTTTTTCTACGATCCCAATATGGTCACGAATGATCCGACCATATCCTGTTGGGTTTTCTGCTTGTGCCGTCAAGATCGTCGCACTTGCATTTTTTCCTTGGTGATATTCAAAAAGATTGTTCAGCGTTTCAGTAGTCAATAATGGTGTATCGCCACTGATAACTAACGTCGTTCCTTTTTTTCCTTCCAAGAAAGAAGCGGCTTGCAAAACAGCATGTCCTGTTCCCAATTGCTCCGCCTGTAACGCATATTTACTGCGTTCTCCTAGTTGTGCTTTGACTTGTTCTGCTCCGTGTCCAACGATGGTAATCACTTCATCTGGTTTCGTTTCACTGACCCGATTGATGATATGTTCTACCATAGGTTTACCAGAGACGGGATGTAAAACTTTATATAATTTTGACTTCATGCGGGTACCTTTCCCTGCCGCCAAAATAATTGCATAACGTGCGTCCAACTGCGTCACTCCTAAATATAGTTTGCTGATTTCAGTTTATCCCAGTATACCCATTTTTTCAACAAAACAAGTGATTTTCTTTCATTACGGTGTTCTTTGGATAAAAAAATAGATAGACCATAAAGGGCCTATCTATTGGGTAACCGGCGCTCTCCTACCAACCCCTCAGTCACAAGTCACACTACTCATAAAACATGAAAAGCTGTTTTTTGAAATCGTTTCTTGTGACTTAGAGTTAAACGGTAGGCTTACAACCTCTAGATAAACGGTGTTCAAAAGCCAGTTTCTCGGTATTAAGCCAAATTTATGAAAAAATGTGGAAAGCCATTTTCACAAAATTTTTCTTACTACTCGAAACTAAGCGGCTTTTTCACAACCTCTTATTCTGAAAAATAATTTCCCGGCACAACCGTGATGTTTTTCGTTTGAGTATCTACATCTTTGACATAAAGCAGTGACGTATAATCATCGATAGCGCGATGTCCGTTGAATTTCGATTCGGCAAATACAGTGATGCCAACAAGTTCTGATTCGAATTCTTCGATCAAGCTCTTCATTCCGTTGACTGTTCCGCCGCCTTTCATGAAATCATCCACTACAAGAACACGTGAACCACGTTTCAAGCTTCTCTTAGACAATTCCATTTTTTCAATTCTTTCAGAAGAACCGGACACATAGTTGACACTTACTGTTGATCCTTCTGTTATTTTTGAGTCTCGGCGTACAATAACGAATGGTGCATTCAGATAATAGGACACAGCTTGGGCAATAGGTACGCCTTTTGTGGCTACAGTCATTACAGCATCGATTTTTTCACCAAGGTATTTAGAAGCAATGATTCTCCCAACTTGACGCAGCAGTTCAGGTTCTCCTAACAAATCAGAGAGATAAACATATCCTCCTGGAAGCAGACGATCTTGTTCTGATAGACGTTCTGCTAGAGATTCAATATATTTTTTCGCCTCTTCATATGAAATTTCAGGGATGAACAATACACCACCTGCAGCACCTGGGATTGTTTCCAAGGTACCATACCCTCGTTCTTTAAATGTTTTCTTGATGATTCCCAAATCTTCACTGATGGAAGATTTAGCAGATTCATAACGTTCGGCAAAGCTTGTTAAGGAAATCAATTCATGCGGGTGATTCAATAAATACTGTGTCATGTCAACCAGACGTTCACTGCGACGTACTTTCACCTATTCCAACTCCTTTTAAGAAATTTTATCGTTTTACATTATATAAGTTTTTCTTCAAAAATTCGAGCATTTTATGAAAAAATAAGAAAATAGTTCGGTATTTATTAAAATAAAAAGAAGCCTATAAAAAATTTTTCGTTTTTATCAGGCTTCTTTTCTTTATCATTCAGTTATTTTTTCTTCTAAAGGCAACCAATATTCGTTTGATGATATTTACAATCAGGAACAAAGCAATAAAGACTAATGTGATTGTTGCTCCTGGAGGGGTATCTAGATAAAACGAGCTAGTCAATCCTGACAGCATCCCTAGAAATCCGACACAAACACTGATAGCAATCACAACATTGAAACTTTTACCTAACCGCATACCGATTGCTGCAGGAAGAACCATGATTGCGGATATCAAAAGTGCACCGGCAATCGGGATCATCACAGCAATAGCTACACCAGTAATCACATTGAACATCATTGACATCAAATGAACGGGTAATCCATCCACATGGGCGGTATCCTCATCAAAAGTCAGAACATACATCGGACGTTTGAATAAAAAAAACAATATACCGATCGCAACGAATAAGATTCCTAAAAAGATGACTTGCTCCCAAGTAATGGTCACGATCGAACCAAACAGATAAGATTGGATGCTTGTTGCAGAATTCCCGCCACTCAGATTCATTAGTACTAAAGCTAGCGCTAAACCGCCAGCCATTAAAATGGCAATGGAGATTTCCGAATAGGTTCGGTAGATCGTTCGCAGATATTCCAATATCACAGCTGCTAGCACAACGACTAGCATGGTCGTAAGTGTAGGATTAAGGTTCAAAAAGAATCCTAACGCTACCCCTGCTAAAGAGACATGGGAAAGTGTATCAGCCATCAGCGATTGTCTTCTGATCACTAAAAACACACCTAGCATCGGGGCGATCCCCGCTATGAAGATAGCCGCAAGAAAAGCTCTTCTCATGAATTCATATGAAAGCAACGCCATTGAGAATCCTCCTTTCTCACCAGTCGGATCTGTCTGTCCGCATACTGTTTGATA
Organism: Enterococcus sp. DIV1224; assembly: GCF_050555455.1. Classification (NCBI taxonomy): domain Bacteria; kingdom Bacillati; phylum Bacillota; class Bacilli; order Lactobacillales; family Enterococcaceae; genus Enterococcus; species Enterococcus sp. DIV1224. The sequence continues at coordinate 2,451,620 of NZ_CP187859.1, forward strand.
TCTTCATGATCATGAGTGATCATTAGAACTGATTTCCCATGGACATGGGCACTATGTCGAAGAAGGCGATAAAACTCATTTCGAGACTCTTCATCCATTCCTGTTGTTGGCTCATCAAGGACAAATAAGTCAGGATCAGTAGCAAAAATACGTGCTAAGCTGATCCGCTGCTTTTGTCCGCCAGACAATTCACCTATCCGCCGGTTTCGCATATCCCACATCCCAACAGCTTCTAGAGTCCGCTGTACATGTTGATGATCTTTTTCAGAGAGACGCTTGAACCAGCGGCCTCTTGGGTATCTTCCTGATCGGACTAATTCGATCACCGTACTTGGAAAACCTGCATTGAAAGATGCAACTTGTTGGGGAATATAGCCGATACTTAATTTTTTTCCCTCTTGATTTTTCTCAGCAATCTTTATCGTTCCTTTTGAAGGTTTCAGTAATCCTAACGATGCTTTCACCAAGGTTGACTTGGCTGCTCCATTTTCTCCAGTCAAAATGACAAATTCACCCGCGTCTACATGATAGGAGACATCTTCTAGTACTGGTTCATCATCATAATAAAAGGTCAAATCAGATATTTCGATGTAACGCACCTTATAACCTCCATTCTAGACTTAATTGATACTTTCTTTTAAAGCTTCCAGATTTTTTTCCATGACAGAAATATAATTTTCGCCTGCTTTGATTTGTTCATTGGTCAAGCTTTCTAAAGGATTCAACACCTCTAACTTCACACCCGTTTCATTCGATAATGTCTCTGCCACCTTCGAAGAGGCATTTTCTTCAAAGTAAATCACTTTGATGTTGTTTTTCTTCACAAATTCTTTTAGTTCAGCTAAGCGGCTTGGTGTTGGTTCCTGATCTGGCGAAACACCTGAAATCGCCACTTGTTCTAAGTTGTATTGATTCGCTAAATAAGCAAAAGCAGCATGCTGAGTGACGAATGTGCGGTTTGTCGCATTTTTGAGTTCTTCGGAGTATTTTTGATCCAGTGCTTCAAGCTTTTTGATATAAGCATCAGCATTCTTCGTAAATATTTCCTTTTTATCTGGATATTTTTCGCCTAATTCTCCAGCAATCGTTCTGACTTCTTTTATAGCTAATACCGGATCGAGCCAAACATGGGGATCATATTCATGCGCATGATCATGTCCTTCTTCTGATTCTTCGTGTTCGTCTGCTTCTTGAGATTCTAAGCGGTCAATTCCTTTAGCTGCTTCGATCATCAAGGTCTGTTTGCTGTCCACTGAATCCTTCAACGAATCCACGAAAAATTCCATGTCTGAACTATTATACACGAAAACATCTGCATCGGAAATTTCTGCTCTTTCTTTTGCGCTTGGTTCAAAATCATGAGGCTCCGTTCCGGCAGGGATCAAAAGTTTCACGTTTCCTTCGTCCCCTACGATCTCTTTTGTAAAATCATATATCGGATAAAATGTCGTAACGATCGTCAAGTCTTCTTTTTTATCTGCTTCCTTATTCGTATTTCCACATGCTGCAAACAATAAAGCACCTATCATTACCGTAGCTGTCAAAAGATATTTTTTCATCTATATGCTCCTTTCAAATAAACAAATCGTAATTTTACGATTTATCAACGTGAATTAATGTATCAAAATAAAAAAACGCCGTCAATAGAAATCCATCAATTTCTGATTTAAACATGGATATTCTGATTAAATCGTAAAATGGATGAGTTAACACTCATGTTTAAGCTGTTCATTACAATAAAAAAACTGAAGAATCCCATTTTAGGACTCCTCAGTCTTTTCTTATCTGTTTTACTTCTTCTATTTTTATTGCAAGGTTCGTACTAAATAAACTTCTTCACAAAAACCCTTTAACCCATTATATACTCTCTGCGCTCTTGAATAATGTTGGCACAAGGCAAAAACGGTTGGTCCGCTTCCACTCATCAATGCAGCATCTGCTCCGTACTTGACCATACGCTCTTTGATTTGATGGATGACTGGATGCCGGTTTCCCGTGACATCTTCTAAACTGTTTCCCATTTTTTTGATCATCTGCTGATAATCTTGCTCTCGGATGGCTTCAACAAGTCCGTGGATATCTTGATGTTGGATAGCTTGCGTATCTACTTCCCTAAACACTGTACGTGTGGAAACACTCATTCTTGGTTTGACCAACACAACCCAGCACTGCGGCATAGAAGGTAATACTTGGATTTCTTCCCCTTTACCTCCGACAAAAGCCGTACTTCCATATACACAGTAAGGAACGTCTGTACCAACTTCCAAACCGATCTCTGCTAGCTCTTCTAATGAACAACCTAGATTCCATAATTGGTTGATCCCTCTTAAAGCAGCTGCACAGTCTGTACTTCCTCCGCCTAATCCAGCGGCTACTGGAATATTCTTCTTAACAAAGATCTTGACACCGGTTTTGATATTGTATTTGTTTTTTAATAATAAAGCAGCTTGATAAACATTGTTACGCTCATCTACCGGTAAAAATGCTTTATTTGTTTCTACAATGATTTTGTCTTCTGCTATTTCTTCAAAAAATAGATGATCTGCCAAGTCTACGCTCGACATCACCATTTCCAACTCATGATACCCATCTTGCCGTCTATATAATACATCCAGTCCTAAATTTATCTTGGCTGGCGCTTTTTCAATCAATTCCATCCTCTCACCCATTCGAAAAGTCTAAGTCGCAAGTATTCTATCATAGGGAAAAATAAAAGTATAGCTTATGTCCGCTTAGCTGTTGATTTTGTCATCGTTTCAACAGCTTTCATAGAATTTTCTCTTCATAATTCAAATAAACTCTAGTGATTCTTATAATTCTGTGAGCACTTCTTCTGCCAAACTCGGCACATTTCCTTTTTCTTTCCCTATCAGACTGAGCAGCTGCATGGTAGCAAATCCGAAATTACTTCCTTTCCGATATGCAAAGTAGCGACCTTCCCAATGATCGACATATTTTAATTTCTTTTCATAAGCAGACTGGAAGGAATAGAAAAAATTACCATAATTATATACGATATGCATGACTTTTTCTTGAAAGAAAGAAAAATCTGTTTCTCCAACATTTGCTAAAGGAGCTAATCCTAGATTTGCTTCCAGATAGCCCATTTTCTCGTATACAATGAACAAATTAGCTAATAGATAATCCGCTAATTCTTCAGGCTCTTCAGGCAAGATTCGCAGCAAATCATACCCCGCTTGTTCTTTCGTCATCGGTTGAGCGGTGATGAAGCCTACGACTTTTTGATCTTTACGGACAATACCGACGCCACTAGACAATACATAGGATTCATCAAATCGTCCCACAGAAAAGTATTTTTCTCGTGCCCCGTGAAGCCATTTTTGTGAAACTTCATTTACAGCTTGATGTAATTCTTCTGGTAGTTGGTCGTACCAAGTGAAATGGTATCCTTCTTTCATCAAACGTTGATATTCAAGTTGCTGACTCAGCCGAGACAAGTCTTCTGTCGCTAGATCAACAATTCCTGCTTCACCTACTTTCGTGAAATGAAAGCCCAATTCGTGAAGCATCACTACGTAGCTTTCTGATATCTTATAAAAAGCAAGCTGATAACCTAAACAATCTGCTCGTTTCATGAACTGATTCGTTGCTGCCCGCATCATTTTGGGATTACCAATTGGATCTCCTAAAACAAAGCATTTGTTCCCTTTGATTTGATAGCCAAAAACGACTTGGTCTTGGTCGTCTTTTTGGTAATAAAAATAACTGTATCCTGGCAAGCGAAGCTGATGGCTTGTAGCTGTGCCTCCATATGTTTCCAATAAACGGTCAAAACGTTCTTTTTCGTACTCAATGCCAAGCGTCGTAGTATCTTCTGCTAAGTATTGATAAAGCGCCACTAAAGCTAGCAATGAGATGCCCAAACCAATGAGCCCTGAGAACCACACATCATCTGAAGGAAACAAAATAAAATGGTTACCTGTTATCCGTCCAACTAAAAAGCGTCCACTATGATAACCTGCAATTGCGTAAACAATAAACAAGAAACCGAACAAGCTAGCATCAAAGAGTATAGCTCCCCAAGAATAAACGAATTTTGTTCGATAAAATTCTTTTCTAGATAACCACACAGCCAATAGAATCAAGACATATACCAATAACAATTGCCAAGATAATGTACGTGTGATCGTATTTAAAATACCAAAAGCTAGTAAAGCGATCGTAGGCAGAAATGCCTTTTTGACTTTTACTGAAAGTGCTCGAGCAAGACCGAGCAATAAAAAGCCCACTAATAGGTTCAATGTCTGGTCTAAAAAGTTGAACGAGAACGGCAATAATACCTGAAACAGCCGACTGATTGCAGACAGATTAGTGATCGTTGACAGGAGTACCATCATGATCCCTGCAAAATATACAGCACTTACGAGCACGATATGCGCAACCTTTTGGAAAAATAATCGCGGTATATTATCTAAAAATCGATTGATTTTGACTCCTGTATGTGTGATGAACAATAGAAGTCCCGTCAAAAAAGGCAGGACATAATAAAACAACCGATAATATAACAACCAAACTACTGCTACGTCTTGCCGAACAGACAATTGACTCATTCCTAAGATCATCAAAACATCAAAAGTCCCCATTCCACCTGGGACCATTGTCAACATTCCTATCAGCGTCGCAATCATGAACATAGGATAGATCGAAAACATGGAAATATCTATTCTCATCAACTTGCCGATAGTCAGAAATACTGCAAGTGCCCCCGTCCATTGTCCAAAGGATGCCAGTAGCAGACCAAGCAAGCCTTTTGGATAAAACTCAGAGAACAAGGTCTTTCTCTTTAGGTAAGCAAAAAAGAAAATGACTGGCGCTAAAAAACTACCGCCGAAAAGCCAGATCCAATAGCTCCGAAAAATACTTTCTGACTGAATAAAAAAGACATCAATAAATGTAAGAAACGACCATACAGACAAACCAGTCAGCATAAATAGTGCGACTTTTGAAACAGTCACTAAAACCATTTTCCTATTTGTCTGCTTTCCATAAAAACTAGCCCGAAGACTGGCTCCTACCAAACCACCAAAACCGGCGAGATTGTTGATCGTGTTTGTTACCCACGCAGCAAGAAGAAACTCTTTTCTTTCCATTTTTGGTTTTCCTTGTTTTTCTAAGACTCTGATCGTCACCCAATCATACAACAACATCGGAGTGACACCCAGCAGTCCAGCCAGAATCATGAGCAGGATCGTCATATGGCTTTGTTGTCCCATCCTTTGCCAAATATCTTGCCAACTCATGCCATTAGCAATATTTGCGACTTGATTTGCCACAAAGACTAACACGGAGCCGAAAAAAATCAATTTTAAAATCAGACTATGTTCCTTTATCCATTGCAGCATCAAGTATCGTTTATTTTTCACATTTTCCCATTCCTAACTTGTATACTTTTGTGTTATACCCCAATGTTATCTTATTTATTTTAATTTTTCCACTTTAGACCTGTTCTTTGCTTGCGATCACAGAAAAAGAAAGATATCCTAATGCTAAAGGAGAGGATAACATGAAAGTAGGATTTATCGGTACAGGGAATATGGCACAAGCTATTATTGATGGTTTATTGAAAACAGGAACAGTCTCGAAAGAAGAAGTGTTCGTTTCCAGTGGTCATTTTGAAAATGCACAAACATTCGCTGCTGAAACTGGCGTCCATGCGTGCAAAAGCAACCAGGAAGTTGCATCAAAATCAGATATCGTTCTTTTAGCCGTGAAACCAAAAATCATTGAAAAAGTATTGAAAGAACTAAAAGAATACAGCCAGAAGGTCTTATTCATTTCTATTGCTTCAGGAAAATCATTAACAGATTTAGAAACAGCGCTTGAAGATCCTCAGGCCTCCATCGTACGAGTGATGCCGAATGTCAATGTCAGCGTAGGAGCAGGCGTTTCTGCGATTTGCAAAAATGAAGCTGCCACGGAGGAACAGCTTCAACAAGCCACGATAATTTTTGAAGCAATCGGTAGCGTCTATCCTTTAGCAGAAGCAGATTTCAGTACATTCATCGGCCTTGCTGGCAGCTCGCCCGCATTCATTTATATGCTGATCGATGCGATGGGACGGACTGGTGTATTAAATGGTTTGTCCAAACAAACAGCAACTGAAATTGCTGCAAAAGCAATCATGGGTTCTTGTCAAAAATTCCTTTCAAGTGATAAAAATCCATGGGAACTTGTAGACCAAGTTTCTTCTCCTGGTGGTACGACCGTTGCCGGTGTAGTTGCCCTAGAAGAAGCAGGATTCATCCCAGCAATCATCAAAGGAATCAATACGACGATCGAGAAAGATCTTGAGATGTTGAATAAATACTAATAATAGCAATGTTTTTTCGTGCCTTACAAAAAAAGAAGAGCTGCGACTTTTGCCGCGACTCTTCTTTTTTGTTTACTCTTATTTAGCATAATCAGTTGCGCGAGTTTCCCGAATAACGATTACTTTGATATGTCCAGGATAATCCAGCTCTTCTTCGATTCGTTTACGGATATCGCGTACTAAACGAACAGCGTCCAGATCCGAGATTTCTTCTGGTTTGACCATTACCCGAACTTCGCGTCCAGCTTGAACTGCGTAACTTGATTCTACACCGGCGAAGCTGTTCGAAATATTTTCCAGACTTCTTAAACGACGGATGTAGTTTTCCAATGATTCACTTCGCGCACCAGGTCTTGCTGCAGAAAGCGCGTCTGCTGCAGCTACAAGGACAGAGATAACAGAAGTCGCTTCCACATCGCCATGGTGAGAAGCGATTGCGTTGATGACTACTGGGTTTTCTTTGTACTTGGCAGCTAATTCCGCACCGATCTCAACGTGAGATCCTTCAATCTCATGGTCAAGTGCTTTTCCAATATCATGGAGCAATCCGGCACGTTTTGCTAATTGGATATCTTCGCCAAGTTCTGCTGCTAAGATACCAGCTAATTTTGCAACTTCGACCGAATGCTTCAAGACGTTTTGTCCGTAACTAGTTCTGAATCTCAGACGTCCGATGATCTTGATTAAATCTGGATGAAGTGTATGGGCACCGACTTCAAATGCTGCTTCTTCCCCGTATTCACGAATACGTTCATCCATTTCTTTACGAGATTTCTCGACCATTTCTTCGATTCGTGCTGGATGGATTCGTCCATCTTGTATCAGTTTTTCCAAGGTCATTCGTGCGATTTCTCTTCGGATTGGATCAAATCCGGAAAGAACAACTGCTTCAGGTGTGTCATCGATGATCAAATCGATACCAGTCAGTGTCTCAAGCGTTCGAATATTACGACCTTCTCGTCCAATGATACGACCTTTCATTTCATCATTCGGAAGGGTAACGACTGAAACAGTCGTTTCTGAAACTTGATCTGCTGCGCAGCGTTGAATCGCTAATGATAATAAGTTTTTCGCTTTGCGATCTGCTTCTTCTTTGGCACGCTGTTCAGATTCTTTTACCATTAGAGTTAACTCATGATTCAGCTCTTCTTCAGTCGATTTCATGATGACATCTCGTGCGTCCTCTTTTGATAAACCAGCAATTTTTTCTAGTTCTTTTTGTTGATCTTCAATCATTTTTTCAACGTCTTTTTCTCGCTCTTCAATTAATTGCTGTTTTGAACTAAGTGCTTCTTCTTTACTTTCAAGTGAGTTCTCGCGTTTTTCTAACGAGTCATCTTTACGATTCAGCGTTTGTTCGCGTTGAATCAAACGATTCTCTTGAGATTTTAATTCTAACTTACTTTCTCTCAGCTCACTTTCAACTTCAGAACGGTATTTCTGATTTTCTTCCTTAGCTTCTAACAATGCTTCTTTTTTTAGAGTTTCTGCTTCTTTTTTTGCACTATCGATGATCCCAGCAGCTGATGATTGTGCACCAGCTATTTCTTTCTCGTGACGTGACTTTGCGACCATAAACCCTAAACCAAGACCGACAATTAAACCGATGATAGCGAGGAGAATGTTGAATACCATAAAATCCACCTCCATACTATCTTTTTCATTTTTATCATCTATACAGCTTCTATGATAAATTATTCTAAACTTGTCAATATGCATCTTCGCATATATGTGTACAAAAAACATGCACAACTTTATTCTAATGTTTGTACCCCGTAGTGTCAACTTTAAATAAACAAAGAAACGGCTTTCTGATTATTCATTAAACGGTGGTTTTTAGAATAAATGACATTAGTTTCATATAGGTAAACCTTTAAGTTGAGAAACTTTTTCACTAAATTACTTTTTGTAGTCGAATAGATATTTTTTATTTTATGTAGCTACTCGTATGATTAAATAACTCAAGATTTCTTTGTTCTTTATTCAATAAAAAAACGGCAGGTCAAGGAGAGTATCTACTCTTCAGACCAGCCGTTTTTATTTATGTTGTTTATTATTCTTCTTCTAAAGGTAATTCTTCTTGGCCTTTTGTATCTTCTGGGACAGCCACTTCTTCACCAATGCCATAAGCTGCTCTAACTAGAGCAGAAACTTCTGCCATCATTTCAGGATGATTAGCCATATAGATTTTAGCATTTTCTCGTCCTTGGCCAATCCGATCTTCTTTATAAGAGTACCAAGCACCGCTTTTATCAACGATGTCTTTTTCTACTGCCATATCTAGAAGTTCTCCTTCTTGTGAGATCCCTAAACCATACATGACATCTACTTCAGCGATTTTGAAAGGAGGTGCTACTTTGTTTTTTACGACTTTGATCTTTGTACGGTTACCAACAATATCTGTTCCTTGTTTCAATTGTTCTGCACGACGTACTTCTAAACGGATCGTTGCGTAGAATTTCAATGCGCGTCCTCCAGGAGTGATTTCTGGATTCCCAAACATCACGCCTACTTTTTCACGGATTTGGTTGATGAAAATAGCGATTGTTTTTGTTTTGTTGATCGAACCAGAGAGTTTACGCAATGCTTGAGACATCAAACGTGCTTGTAACCCGACATGTGAGTCACCCATTTCGCCGTCGATTTCTGCTCGTGGAACTAAAGCAGCAACTGAATCGACTACTACGATATCTACAGCCCCACTTGATACTAAAGCATCAGCGATCTCCAGACCTTGTTCTCCTGTGTCAGGCTGTGAAAGAAGTAGTTCATCGATATTCACACCTAATTTTTGTGCATATTGCGGATCTAACGCATGCTCAGCGTCAATGAAAGCGGCCGTTCCGCCATTTTTTTGTACTTCTGCAATAGCATGTAGCGCCACTGTTGTTTTACCTGAACTTTCAGGTCCATATACTTCGATGATACGTCCACGGGGGTAACCGCCGACACCTAAAGCGACATCTAACGCAAGAGAGCCACTTGGAATTGTAGAGATTTGTTGGTCGATTTTTTCGCCCAATTTCATAATAGAGCCTTTACCATAGCTCTTTTCAATTTTTTTCAGTGCAGCATCTAGGGCTGCTTTACGATCATCTGCCAATACGATAATCCTCCTTATATTTACAAATCAGAGCAACATTTCATTATCCTTATCATATCGTTTTTAGTAATAAAAAGCAAGAAAAAACCGAACAAATATTCGCATTTATCATTTTCTTAAAAGCTGTTTTCTCAAAAGATCAAATCCTTGCATAACCGCATTATATCTGATAGCCGCACGGTCTCTGGCAAAATGATATTTTTCTGAAACCACGCCATCTTTAGATGAAATAGCGATCCATACTGTTCCTGCAGGGTGACCTTCTAACATGTCCGGTCCAGCCACTCCGGTGAAAGCTACACTGTAATCTGTTCTTGCTATCTCACGTGCTTGAATGGCCATCTGCTCCACACATTCTTTGCTGACTGTTCCATATTCTGCTAATAGCTCCGGATCAATCTCCAGAAAACCAGCTTTTGTTTGGAGCGAGTAGGTAACGAAGCCGCCTGGAAATACATCAGATACACCAGCAATATCGCCCAATGCGGCTTGGAAGGCACCGGCTGTCAAGCTTTCCGCCGCTGTTACAGTCTGCTTGTTTGCTTTCAGCAGTTCCACTACGACTTTTGCTAACGAATTATCATCGCCATATCCATAAAAATATTCTCCTACTCGTTCTTGAATCTTTTCTTCCAATGCTAAAAGAGCTTGATTTCCTGCCTGAACATCCTTTGTTTTCACTGTTAGACGCAATGTCACTTCATTTGGTTTGGCATAAGGAGCGATCGTTGGATTGATCTGTGTTTCAATCAGATCTTTTAGTTCAGTGACCAGTCGCGATTCACCAATCCCATAAAAGCGCAAAACTTTAGAAATCAGTTTTTCTTCAGAAGGAAAACGTTCCTCTAGTAAAGGACGTACTTGTTCCACAAACATTGGTTTCAACTCATTAGGCGGACCGGGAAGAAGGATATATGCATGTGTATCTGTTTGATAAAAAGTCCCTAAAGCAAGCCCTGTACGATTTGGTAGAGGAACCCCGCCTTCGATGATTTGAGACTGTTGCAGATTGTTTTTGGTCATTTTTCGATGGGTTGTTTCAAAATATGCCAATAATTTTTTGTATCCTTCCGTATTTTGTATGAGAGACTTACCGAGGTGAGCCGCAGTTGCTTCTTTTGTCAGGTCATCTTCTGTCGGCCCTAATCCGCCACATAAGAGTATGAGTTCACTTCTTGTTTCAGCTAGAGCAATCAACTCTTCTAAACGCTGCTGATTATCTCCTACGACTGTCTGATAATAAACTTCGATACCTAGATCAGCTAGCTGTTCTGACAAGAAAGTGGCATTCGTATTCACGACTTGTCCTAGTAAAAGTTCTGTTCCGACAGCTATTATTTCTGCTTTCATTACTTCCCGCTCCCTTATATAGTATACGCTGTACTTATATATTTTTTTATTTAAAAAGAGGGCAAGGCTGATCCATGGACCAGCCTCTCCCCAGTTCTTTTTTCATTATATGATCAAATTATTTTCGCTTTATCAAGAACCGACGAATCTGACCATCCACAAAACAATACCTACATTGATCCTTTGAACACGCCGCTATTTTTGATGAAGTAATCCGCACCTGAATAGATAGTAAAGATCAGACAAGCATAAAGCATGATTTGGTCTACTGGAATACCGATCAGATTGAATGGGATATTATTGATAAACAGCAAGATAATAGCAACCATTTGTGTAGCCGTCTTGACTTTTCCCGGCCAAGCAGCAGCCATGACTTCTCCATGTTCGACAAGTAGTAAACGTAAGCCTGTGACGGCTAATTCGCGGCAGACAATAATCGCGACTACCCAACCTGGGGCCTTTCCCTGGTCAACCAACATGATAAAAGCGGTCATAACTAGCATTTTATCTGCCAGTGGGTCCGCAAACTTGCCAAAGTTAGTGACAAGACCTCGTGCACGGGCAATTTTTCCGTCTAACCAGTCTGTGATGCTGGCTAATGCAAAAATAACTGCGCCTACTAGCTGCGTAACAGCCAGTGTGGTGTCCCCTACGTTAAGTTGTCCCCAATCTAACGGTAATCCTACAACCAAAATGAAAATCGGGATCATACAAATTCTAAGTACAGTTAATTTATTTGGTAAATTCACATTATCGACTCCTTTCTTCCCTATTCTACGTGACTATCCGCGAAGTTTCCACCGATATTATTTACTTTTCCGAACGAATTTATTCAACGGAGCATTTTTATTGAAATTGATCTTTTGGAAATAACGAAGAAGGACCGCGACACAGATTTGTCACGATCCTTCTTTTTTATGCCTACAAGTAAATAGATGAATAAACTCATTTGTACGATCACTCTGCGTATTGGAGAGTCAGGTTCACATTTTTAGGACTCTGATTGTTTTCCCCTGGATTAACTGGTACGGATTCTCCATTCGCTTTGATCGTCGCATTGCTTGCTGCACCGATCGTAATGGTCGCATTGGCCGCTGTTTCCGGTAACACGGTACTTTGTGTTTCATTTGCTGCCAGTGTGCCTTGATAAACATAAGCATTGTCTACTAGTACACCGATCCACACACGATTGACAGCGGTAAACTCAAGAGTGACAGGCTTGGTAGCATCTGTAATATTTACTGCGATGGCACTACCGGAATCCTCTCCTGCAGCTATTGCCATTTTCTTTTCTTCACTTGATTCTGTTGTTGACTCTACTGTAGAAGACTCTTGGGTCTGCGTGCTTTGCTCTGAGGAAGAGGACTCCTCGACTGATCCTTCTACTTTGAGCGAAGAAGCTGTATCGCCGATTATTGGATCAGCTTGACGATCTTGCCAAGTCATATAGCCTACGACAACGACGATCGCCAAAGCAACCAATCCTAATAAAATGACAGGAAGACTTGTCCAAAAACGACTTGGATGCGATTCTTCTTGATGTATTGCTTTTCTGGAAGTACTTACTGTTTCAGGCTGCGGACGTTCAGGGACCGATCCTGTCAATTTGCTTTTTCCATCAAAAACATCGACTAAATGGTCTCCATCTTCTCCTACAGCTTCAGCATATTGCCTAATAAACGCCCGTACGTAAAACTTACCAGGCAATTGATCAAAATCATCATTGTCGATTGCTTCCAAATAACGTTTTTGAATTTTTGTAATCTGCTGTAATTCATCTAAAGATATCTTTTTATTCAGGCGTGCTTGCCGTAATTTTTCTCCGATGGTTTCAAAAGCCACTCGTTCATCTTCTCCAGTCTGTTTGATTCTCCGAAGCATCTGCTGTTGCAATGAAAGACGTTATGTTTGGGGGCTGTGACAAAAGTCGTGTCACAGCTCCTTTTTCCGAATAAACGGCGTTCTCCTGCCAATTCCTCGGTCAAAAGTCACAATATCCATAAAACATGAGCAGCTGTTTTGTGAACTTGTTCCTTATGACTCGGAGCTGAACGGCAGGCTCACGACCTCTTTCTTAAACGGTGTTCCAGAAGTAGCTTCTTCGGCAATAAGCCGAAATATCACAAAAATTTGAGAAGCAATTTTCGTAAATTCCTTCTTATTTCTTGAAGCTGACCACTTCTGTCACAACCTCTTTGATTACTTCGTTTGATTTTATTTTAATATAAGTTGATTAAAAGAGAGCATGATTTGTTTTATTTTCTCATTAATATTTCCAACACATCTAAGAATACCATAAAAGCTGGTTTTGGAGGAGGTTCCTGCTACAAGTCTAAAACGAAATTTAAGACTTTTCTCCATAAAATACTGGTTTATTTTGGTCTCATATAAAACTCACTGAAGGCCTCTTCACTTATAAATGCTTCTCCAGCTGCCAGTACGTCTTTCATTTGGATCGAATCGATGATTTCAGGAAGATCAAATAATGTTCGATCACCAAATAAACTTTGCGTAAATTGATTAGCAATATATTCGATTGAATTCAATGATTGGAAATATTGTCCAAGCATTTTCTTCTTCAGCAAATCGAGATTCATTTCTGACACTTCAGGATCATCAGCGAATCCAAGAATGATTTCTTTGACTTTTTCTGCTGCTTTCTCTGGTTCATCCGTATCTCCGCTGAAGTCCGCAAAGTGAAATTCACGATCCAAGCTGAATTCAAAACCAAAGCTGTCATCGATAATTCCTTGATTGTACATAGCTAGATAGTTTCGAGAAGTATTACCTAAAATCATTTGGAACAACAGATTGATAGCTGTTTTATAACGTAGTAGTTCTGTTCCTTCTTGCGGCAATGTGTCTAATCCTTTAATACCAAGTACAAATTTATCTCGTGTAATGGCTGCTTCCAATGCACTTTGTTTGATGATTTCTTTTGTGTTTTCTGGGAAATAACGTACAATTTCTTGCTTTGGCGGGAAATTTTTTGCTTCTTGGTTTTCCCGAATAAGTTTCATCAATTTCTCAGGCTCCATCTTACCAACTACAAATAAAACCATATTGCTTGGCTGATAAAACGTCCGATAGCACGTATACAAGTCTTGAGCTGTGATTTTGTCGATACTTTCAACCGTGCCCGCAATATCGATATGCAACGGGTGTGCAGGATACAAGTTATTTAGTATACCAAAAAACATCCGCCAGTTAGGGTCGTCTTCATACATTTGGATTTCCTGACCGATGATTCCTTTTTCCTTGTTTACAGTTTCTTCTGTAAAGTAAGGTGCTTGTACGAAGTCGATCAGTGTCGTCAGATTCTGTTCTACCTGATCAGTCGTAGAGAACAGGTAACTAGTTTTCGTAAAACTCGTGAAAGCATTAGCGGAAGCACCTTGCTGTCCAAATAATTGAAAAACATCGCCGTCTTCTTTTTCAAACAGCTTGTGTTCTAAGAAATGAGCGATGCCATCTGGGACTTTCACTTTTTCTTTTTCACCATAGGGAATAAATTCGTTATCGATCGAACCATAATTCGTACTGAACAAACCATATGTCTTGTGATAGTCGTTTTTAGGTAACAAATACACGGTCAAACCGTTTGGTAGTACTTCATGATAAAGCGTTTCATTGATTTGCTCATATTCTGTTTTATTCATTTGCATTTCCTCCTGCTAAAAAGAAGATTGCTTGCAATTCGATTTGCTCAGCTACTTGTTGTATCTCTTTGATCGTTACACTCTCCATACGTTTCAACCATTCTTCATCAGATAATTTTGTTTCCGGCAGCCAGCTATCCAAAAAAGAAGCTTCAATTGCCGCTTGCGGAGAGTCTAGAGAAAGCAGGTATTGGTTTCTTAGCATCGCTTTTGTCTGAGCTAGTTCCAAATCTGTTATTTCACCGTTTCGCAAGCTTTCTAATTGCTCGTGAATCAGGCGAAGTACTTGATTTCGGTTTTTTTCATCGATACCGGTCTGGACACTCATGAACCCTCGGAATGTATCCACACTGCTAGAGGCATAATAAGCTAGACTTTCTTTCTCTCTCACATTCATGAACAGTTTGGAGTGAGGAAACCCGCCAAATAAACCGTTGAAGACCATTAGCGCAAAACGTTCTGGCTCATCATAATACACATTTGTCTGATAAGCTAGATTCAGCTTTGCTTGAACGATTGGCTCACGGACTTGTCGTTCCTTGACGATATTCACTTGAGGCTGGGTATAAAACAATTCTGGATGAGCTGTTTCACGCGGCTCAAATGGTAATTGCCCCACAGCTTCGGCTGCTTTGTCCGGATCAACATCGCCGACAACAAAAATGTCAATTTGATCGTTCGCCATCATTTCTTGATAGTAAGCCGCTAGCGAACGAGCAGTGATCTTGTCTATTTCTTCCACTACGCCTAAACTTGGAATTTTTTGTTCCGGGCTGTTTTCAAAATAAAGTTCTTGCAGTGCATAGGAAGCAAAAGTTTGTTTATCTTCCTTCAAACTTTCCAAATAGAGACGCAGATTGTTCTTTTCCAAGTCAAACGTCAACTGATCAAACTGTTGATTTTTGATATTTGGATAAAATAAAACCTCTTTTAAAAAATCCACCGCTTGAGAGAAAAGGTTCGGATCATTGACATATTCGCCGTTCACAAAGCTGATTCCTACGTTTAGCCAATGCAAGTTCCCTTTTTTCCTTACTGATAGTCCGAAGCTTGCACCATAAAGCTCAGCAAGTTTCGCACTTAACTTTGTCTGATCCGGATAATTCAAACTATTTGTTTCCAGCATACTGCTGAGTAGTGAACGTTTTGTAATGACTTCTTGTTGCAGACGTGCAGTAAAACGGATAAAAATCCGAATCGTTTTGTATTGTTTTGTTGGTAAGACATGAAGATTCACGCCTTCTGCCAATTGATACACCATATTTATATGCTCCTTTTCATAGATGATTGCCTCTTACTCTTTTAGTAGGACAATCGGCCTTTTTTACTTATGCATCTGCTTGAAATATATAAGTACAGGCAATTCGCCGATTTTTCTAAATGATGTTACACTTTATAGTATAGCATAGAAGTTTTTTATCAAAAGGGACAGACGGCTAAAAGCGTATATCGTTTTTTTATTTTTTATTTTTCGATATACTAAAGACATACAAAAGAAGGGAGGGTCATTCATGATCAAAGAATTCAGAGAGTTCATCATGCGTGGTGATGTCTTGGATCTTGCTGTCGGTGTTGTTATCGGGAGTGCGTTTACAAGTATCGTAAACCAAGTGGTACAAGGATTAATCACTCCGCTAATTGGTTGGATTGTCGCTATGATCACAGGAACTTCTGATTTAGAAGGAGCACTTTCAATTCTTGACTGGTCGCCGACAAAAGGTGTCACATTTGCGTTTGGTAACGTTATTAGTGCTATCATTACATTCCTGATTACTGGTTTTGTCTTATTCTTAGTTGTCAAAGCGGCAAACCGTGCGAAGAAATTACGCGCCAAAGAAGCAGAAGAAGAAGTAGAAGAAACACCTACTGCAGAAGATTATCTTAGTGACATACGCGATCTTCTTGCCAAACAAGTGGCAGAAGACAATACGCATCCGGTAGAGCAAACAAATCTTTCAGATACTTCTAAATAATGAAGAATCTAAAAAAAAAAGAAAGCCGATTTTCAGTGTCGGCTTTCTTTTTTTAGATTCTTAACTTGTTACCTGTTCTTTTTTCATGTCGATATGCGGAATATCATCTTCCAAATACACATCTGAGATTGCCTTGAATCCAAAAGACTCATAAAAGGCCTGTAGATATTCTTGTGCACCGATCACAATTGGTTTTTCTGGAAATTTTTTCTGGATCATGTTGATCGTTTCTTGGACAATCTTTCTTCCTAAACCGTCTTTACGGTTATTTTGATGAACAAGAACGCGACCAAAATGGATGCACTCTGCTTCTTCATATACCCGCGTGTAGGCAAGGATCTTCCCATCAGTATCTTGGAAATACGTATGCCAAGCTTGTCCATCGATATCATCAACTTCTTGATAAGGGCACTGTTGCTCCACAACAAAGACTGCAATCCGTTCTTTGACGATTGCATAAAACTCTGCTGTCGACAATTCTTCAAATTTCTTTACCTGGTATTCCACTAAGTAAACGCCTCCTACTTTTTTATTATTAGCATACCGATTCATACACAAAAAAGCAAACGAACCTTACGAATCTCAGGCTCGTTTGCTTTTTAAACTGCTTCAGTTAAAAATTCGATCTCAACTGTCCGAGTAAGTACATCTGAATAGCTGTAAGATACTCGTTCAAAAGAATTTTCTTCAGGATCCAAGTCAACAACGAATACTGAAGGATAGGTTTCTGTTAAAACGCCGCGGCGTTCTGTTTGACGCTTTCTTCCTGTCTGAGCAACCAACATGATTGGGCTGCCGATACGACCTTCTAAATCTTTCTTGATTGAAGCTAAAGTTGTTGGCATACAGTTCACCTCTACTGCTAACTATACCACATATTTTTAAAATTTTCAAGTTTACCATAAAAAAAAAAGAAATGCAATAAAAATAAGTAAGAAGCTCATTAAGATTTTTCTAAATTATTCCTCATTATAAAATTTTAAGTGTTTTTTTATTTTGAGTTTTACCCTTCCATATGCACTCATCACTTGCTTGTGATCCATTGACAAACATTCAGCCATCTCCGCAAAATCAACCCCTTGCATGTAATAATGAAAAATTTGTGCTTCTTTTTTTGAAAATCGGATCTCGCAATTTTCGATTGCTTCTTTTAACAAAAGATGCTGAATCGCTAAAGGTTCCTGCAAGGTGATCTCTGCTAAAAAATCTGGTCCTTCTGTCTCTATTTTTTGGTCGATCGAGACTTCGTCTTTTTGGTCACGGCGCTTCAGCGCGTTCTGTTTTCTCAATAAAGAATAAATTTGATTGCTTATGATACTTTTATAATAACTTCCAAAGCTGACTCCTTTGCTTTTTTCGTAAGTTCTCAATGCCTGATATAAAGCGATCCTCGCTTCTTGTTCCCAATCCTCAGTAACATAATTTCTTAAATAGTAAGTGTTTTTCAAACGTAGTAAGAGTGGAAAATATTTTTGATACAGGGCAGCAAATGCTTCTTCGTCACCATTACGTGCAGCGCGCAATAACTCCTCAGACATAAAATAATTCCTCCATAAATTCGTTTATGGAGGAATCTTATCATCAATGATTCATCGAACTGATTAGAACGATATGTTATTTATTTTTTCTCATTAAATCGTCCAATTTTTGGGACAATTTTTTTAACTGCTCTTCATTCCACGGAGAATTACGTCGAAAATCAACAAAATGCATATCTTTATTTTCTTGGGCTATTGTTTTTTCCGTTTTTTTAATCGTTTTATATAACTCGTAAGCAGAAGTTCGCAACGCCCCCTGAGAAAAAATCATCCACTGTTCTGCTAGATCGCTTGTCGCCACTGTTACTTGTGTCAAACGATCATTCAGCTGCCCAGCGATTCTCTCGATATAACTGTCAGCCGTTTCATCTTCTTTCGTAAAAACAACATCCAACTGATATTTCCTATAATTTTGCTGGATGCCCGGTACTAATTGAGCATCGAAGACAACGATGACTTCCAGTCCTTCATATTTCGCATAATTTGATAAACGATGCAAAAGAGCTTCTCTTGCATCTGCCATTTTGTCCTGCTTTTTAAGCTGGACCAGTTCCGGCCACGAACCGATCATATTGTAGCCATCTACAATCAACAGCTGTTTTTTCATGACCTACTCCCCCTGACGTTGGGAAAAAGCCTGATACATCAGCAATCCAGCAGCAACACTGGCATTTAAACTTTGGACGTGCCCAGTCATTGGAATCGTCAGTAATTCATCCATTTCTTTTTTCAATCCTGGACTCATTCCTTTGCCTTCATTACCAATGACTAAAGCAATGGATCCTTTGGCATTCCATTTTTGGAAGTTTGTGCCGGTCATATCTGTGCCAAATACCCAAAATCCTATCTCTTTGAGCTGTTGCACAGCTTGTACCAAATTCGTCACACGTGCAACAGGCACATATTCCACTGCACCAGTGGAAGTCTTTGTTACGATAGGCGTGATTCCAACTGCTCGGTGTTTTGGTATGATCACACCATCAACGCCACTTGCGTCTGCTGTCCGTAAAATCGACCCAAAATTGTGTGGATCTTCGATACTATCCAAAATCAAAAAGAAGGGGTCTTCTTTTTTCTCTTTTGTTCGTTCAATCAGTTGGTCAAGGGATAAATATTCATAAGGTGTAATCGCAAGAACGACTCCTTGATGCACGCCATGATTGCTCAAAGTTTCTAATTTTTGTTTAGGGACCCATTTGACCGGTACAGCTTGCTCACGTGCGATTTCTTTCAGTTCTTCTACTTTTTCTCCTCGTGAATCTTCTTGAAGAAAGAGTTTATTCCCTCGCCCTTGTTGTAGCGCTTCTACTGCGGCATGGTGTCCAAAGACGAAATTATCTTCTAATGCTTCTTCATTTTGATCAGAAACTGACTGATTTCGTCCAGTTTGCTTTTTATTTGGATATCTATTTTGTTTTTTGTCTTCAAATCCACGTTTCGATTGATGTTTGTTTGTTCTTTCTTTACCCATTTTTTTCACCAACTTTCTGAATACACCAGCGGATCAATTCTTCCATCCGCTCGGTTTGTTTTGTCAAATGCAGATAACCCATCAGTGCTTCGAACCCTGTTGCGACCCGGTAAGTCGTAACGTCAGCATTTTTTGCACTCGTATGGCTTTTGGCATTTCTTCCTCTGCGATAATAAAGCTCTTCTTCTTCTGTCAAAAGATGTTCCTCCAGCATTTGCTGAATCAAAAAAGCTTGTGCATTCGCAGAAACATAATTCGTTGCCGCACGATGCAGCTTATTGGGTTTTGTTTCTCCTTGATCGATCAGGTGGTCGCGAACATAGATTTCGTAAATCGCATCTCCCACGTAAGCCAAGGCTAAACCGTTCAATTGTGTGTAATCTCTCATGCTTCTCTTCTCCATCGGGTTCCTTGGGGTGTATCTTCTAATAAGATCCCTTTTTCTTTCAACAAATCACGGATTTCGTCGCTTCGGGCAAAATCACGATTGCTTCTTGCTTGATTTCGTTCTTCGATCAATTGTTCAATCTCTTCATCCAATAATTCTTCTGCTGTAAATAAAATACCGAAGATCGAAAGCCATTGCGAGAATAAAGCTTCTCCCTGTGCCAAGACAGCGGCAGAAACTTCCGGCTGGTCTAGATAAGTGTTCAGCCATTTAGCAAGCTCATAGACCACTGTGATCCCATTTGCTGCATTAAAATCATCGTCCATTTCTTCGATGAATCGCTGTTCCAAATTTTCTAACAAAGCGATTTTATCCGCATCATCTGCCAAATTCTCTGAGGCAGTTTCTTGGCGGAATTTCAAATTGTCAAACGTATTCTTCAGTCGTTGTAAATTGGTGGCTGCTTCTTTCATCGTCGTTTCACTGTAACGGATCGGACGACGGTATTGTGTGGTCGCCATGAAGAAGCGCAAGACTTGTGGATCGACGTTTTGGATCATTTCATGCACAGTGATGAAATTCCCTAGAGATTTACTCATTTTTTCATCGTCTTCGCCAATCGTTACATAGCCATTGTGCATCCAGTAATTAGCGAATTTTTTCCCTGTTTTCGCTTCACTTTGTGCGATTTCATTTTCGTGATGAGGAAATTCCAAATCTTGCCCGCCACCATGGATATCGATCGTTTCGCCTAAATGTTTTGTTGCCATGACGGAACATTCGATGTGCCAACCGGGACGTCCTTTGCCCCATGGTGAATCCCAAGAAATCTCGCCTGGTTTTGCTTGTTTCCACAAAGCGAAATCTAATGGGTCTTCTTTTTGCTGCTGTTCTTCACCAGTACGCTGACTTGCGCCGACTTCCAATTCATCGATGGATTGGTCACTTAATTTCCCATAGTTTTCAAATTTACGGGTACGGTAATACACATCACCTGAAGATTCATAAGCATAGCCTTTTTCAACCAACACTTGAATAAATGCTAAAATATCTGGCATATGGTCCATGACTCTGGGATGCAGTGTAGCAGGCTCGACATTCAACGCTTTCGTATCTTCTTCAAATGCTCGGATGAAACGATCAGCGACTTCTGGTGCTGTGATGCCTAATTCGTTTGCTGTACGGATGATTTTATCGTCTACATCCGTGAAATTCGATACAAAATCGACTTTATAGCCTCGATATTCAAAATAGCGTCGAATCGTATCGAAAGCAATGGTACTACGAGCATTTCCGATATGGATATAATTATACACAGTCGGTCCGCAGACATACATACCGACATGTCCCTTTTGTATAGGAATGAATTCTTCTTTTTTTCTGGTCAATGTATTGTAGATTTTTATCATTCTGATCTCCTCACTTTTTCTCCTTTGATTCGAACGACTTTTGCTGGTACTCCTACCGCTGTAGCATCGTCTGGAACATCTTTCAACACAACGGCACCTGCACCGATTTTTGCGTTTTTTCCGATCGTTACCGGTCCTAATATCTGCGCATTCGCAGAGAGCATGGCTCCTTGTTTGACCGTTGGATGTCTTTTACCTGTTTCTTTTCCCGTACCGCCTAATGTTACGCCATGGAACAAAATCACATCATCCTCGATTTCTGCAGTTTCGCCAATGACGATTCCCATTCCATGGTCGATGAATACACCTGTTCCAATCGTTGCTCCTGGATGGATTTCAACACCTGTCAGGAAACGCCAAAATTGAGCATTGATCTTCGCCAATAAAAAGAGCCGATGCTGATATAAAAAATGAGAGAAACGATGCCAAAACAAGGCATGAAAGCCAGGATAGGTCAAAACGATCTCCGCTGTCGAACGTGCAGCCGGATCGTTTCTCTTTGCTGCATCAATCGCTCGGGCAAACCAACTCATGACTTTCCACTCCTTTCGTAAGTATTTTATGTAGGAAAACAGCTTCTTATAAAGAAAAGAAGCGCCTTTTAAATAAGTTTCCTTATCAAAAGACGCTTTCCGCGTGGTTCCACTTTTCTTCATAATCAACGATTATCTCTGACAGCTAACGCCTGTTATACGTTCTTGGCTACTTCGTTTCCTGTAAAACAGTTTCTCCTGTTTTCTGTATTTTCGCCAAGACCACTCCCAGAGGCATTTCGGCAACCATTCATTGATACCTTGCACCACCCGGTATCTCTCTTGTAATGATCAGCTGCTTACTTTTTTCTGTTCATCGTGTTTAGTTCAGTACTTGATTTAAATGTGCTAATGATTTTTCACGACCAAGCAATTCGATCGTTTCAGGCAATTCTGGGCCATGCATTTGTCCTGATACAGCTACACGGATCGGCATGAAAAGATTTTTCCCTTTTACGCCAGTTTCTTTTTGAACAGCTTTGATGGCAGCTTTTACAGTTGGAGCATCTACTACTTCCATTTGTTCTAGCTGTGCTTTAAATGCATGGAGAACAGTAGGAACTGTTTCACCAGCAAGTACTTCTTTTGCTGCTTCATTCAATACAGGATGTTCATTGAAAAATAGCGTAGACAGATCAACGATTTCTGCAGCATAGCTCATTTGAGGTTGATACAGGCTAACGATCTTCTTCACCCATTCGATTGTCTTTTCATCTGGGTTTTCTGCTACACGACCATCAGCGATTAGATAAGGCAGACACATGTCAGTAAATGCATCTAGATCCATTGCTTTGATGTAATGGTTGTTTACCCATTGCAGTTTTTTCGCATCGAAAGCTGCGGGTGATTTACTTAGGCGTTTTGGATCGAACATTTTGATCAATTCTTGGTGTTCGAAGATTTCGTCTTCGCCCACAGGTGACCAGCCCAATAATGCGATAAAGTTGAACATTGCATCTGGTAAATAACCTAATTCGCGATATTGTTCGATAAATTGTAAGATTGATTCGTCACGTTTGCTTAGTTTTTTGCCTGTTTCACTGTTGATGATCAACGTCATATGTCCGAATGTTGGTGGCGTCCAGCCAAATGCTTCATAGATCATCAGTTGTTTTGGTGTATTGGCAATATGGTCATCTCCACGTAAAACGTGAGTGATTTTCATCAAATGATCATCGACCGCAACAGCAAAGTTATAGGTTGGCATACCATCGCGTTTTTGGATGACAAAGTCGCCGCCGATATTATCGGATTCGAACGAAATAGCGCCTTTTACCATATCTGTAAATGCGTATTCTGTATTGCGAGGCACACGGAAACGTACAACAGATTCTAGACCTTGTGCTTCTTTTTCTGCTTGTTCTTCAGGTGTCAAGTTCGCACATGTTCCTGCGTAATGAGGCATTTCTCCTCTTGCGCGTTGTGCTTCCCGTTCTGCTTCTAATTCTTCTTCTGTGCAATAGCATTTGTATGCTCGATTGCTAGCAAGTAACTGATCAATCAGCGGTTGATAGATTTCTTTACGTTCAGATTGACGGTAAGGGCCGTATTCTCCAGGATTTTCAGGAGATTCATCCCAATCCATTCCCAACCAAGCAAGGTTTTCCAACTGGCTTTTTTCGCCATCTTCGATATTACGTTTTTGGTCAGTATCCTCAATACGAATAATAAAGTCTCCATCATTGTGGCGGGCAAACAAATAATTGAACAATGCAGTTCTTGCATTTCCAATATGCAGGTGCCCAGTTGGACTTGGTGCATAGCGTACGCGTACTTTCGTCATTTTCTTCCTCTTCTTTCAAACTAGACTTTGACTAACAGTAAAAATTCCGTCAGTTACGGCTTCTCAAATATCATTTATTTAAAGCCACTCAGCACAAATTTTACCTTTTCTAAGGTAAATAGTAAAGCCAACTGGTTGAATTTCCTTACCAGTTGGCTGAATTTCTTTTTTATTTTGATTGTTTTGTCTTTTTCTCTGTCTCTTTTTTATTGTCGATCCCTCGTCCTGCATGGGCAGGTTTAGCAAAGATCATGCGTCCAGCGGCTGTTTGAAGAGCGCTTGTCACAACGACTTCGATACGTTCATTCATGTAATGCTGTCCATCTTCTACGACAACCATCGTGCCGTCATCAAGGTAGGCTACCCCTTGCTGGCGTTCTGTCCCAGCTTTTACTACTAGAACATTCATCGTTTCGCCAGGAATGACGACTGGTTTCACGGCATTTGCCAACGCATTGATATTAAGAACAGGTACATTTTGGAATTCAGAGACTTTATTCAAGTTATAGTCATTGGTTACGATGACACCGTCTAAAAGCTTGGCTAATTTGATCAATTTGCTGTCTACTTCGCTGATATCTTCAAAGTCTCCATCATACATTTCGACAGATATACCTTCTTCTTTTTGCAAAGCATTCAAGATATCTAATCCGCGACGACCACGCACACGTTTCAAACTATCCCCTGAGTCCGCGATGTATTGTAGTTCGTAAAGAACAAAATTAGGGATCATCAAGGTTCCTTCTAAGAATCCAGTCTTTGTAATATCATAAATCCGACCATCAATGATCACGCTTGTATCCAAGATTTTATATTTATGGAAATTTTCTCCTGATTTTCGTTCTAACAGTTGGCTCTCCACTTGGCTAGCTGTTTCTTGCTCGATTTTTTTACTTCGTGAACCAAAGACTTTCTTCCATTCTTCGATTCGTGTCGTTCCCATTCTCAATCCCAGATAACCTAAGATGATCATCAGTAAAATCGGCAATACACTATTGACGAATGGAATTTCCATATTGTAAAGAGGGGTTGAGATCACAACGCCCAAAGTCAATCCGATGATCGCACCGATCGCACCGAAGAGAAGATAAGTCAAACTGACCTCGCTTAGTTTTTGTTCTACTTGTTTGATAATAGCTGAGATATGTTTGGCCAACAGCAAAGATAATAAAAAGAAAATAAGTGCGCCTAACAAGCTGTTGGTAAATGTATTATTCAGCCACCCATTTGACTGTTGACCAATTGCCTGCCAAGCTGAGGGTAAAAATGAAATACCCAAGCTTGCGCCGACAATGATCATCAGCAACGTAATGACACGTTTTTGCATCGTTTTTCCTCCGTTTCGACAATCATTTATTATTTAGCGGAACACACGCTTCAACGTTTCAGCCAAAGTTGCTACTCCAACGATCTCGATTCCTTTTGGCGCTTCCCAGTTGCCTAAGTTGTTTTTAGGCAGGTAAACTTTTGTGAAGCCGAGTTTTTGGACTTCTTTGACCCGTTGTTCAATATGACTGACACGTCTGATTTCTCCAGTCAGTCCGATTTCACCGATGAAACATTCCGTCGGCTGTGTTCCTTTTTCTTTGTAGCTTGAAGCAATACTGACAGCGATAGCTAAATCAATCGCTGGTTCATTTAATTTTACCCCACCTGCAGCTTTTAAGTAAGCATCTTGATTCTGAAGAAGTAGTCCAGCTCTTTTTTCCAGCACTGCCATGATCAGAGATACACGATTGAAATCAAGACCTGTTGTTGTTCGCTTAGCATTTCCGAACATAGTAGGTGTGACTAATGCTTGGATCTCTACCAAAATTGGACGTGTTCCTTCCATTGCTACAACGATAGCAGAGCCAGTCGCACCGTCTAGGCGTTCCTCTAAGAAAATCTGTGAAGGGTTAGCGACTTCTTCCAATCCATGCTCATGCATTTCAAAAATCCCAATCTCGTTCGTTGAGCCAAATCGGTTTTTTACCGCTCGTAAAATTCGGAAACTATGATGTTGTTCACCTTCAAAATATAACACTGTATCCACCATATGCTCTAACATTCTTGGACCGGCGATCGAACCTTCTTTCGTAACATGACCGACGATAAAGATGGCAATCCCATTTGTTTTAGCGATTTTGAGTAATTCTGCAGTGGTTTCTCTTACTTGGCTGACGCTTCCTGCCACACTTGTGATGTCTGGCTGCGTCATCGTTTGGATGGAATCAATAATAACATAATCAGGGGAGATATGTTCGATGGCACGACTGATTTCATTCATATCTGTTTCAGCGTATAGATAAAATTCTGTGTTGATACTTCCGAGGCGCTCCGCGCGTAATTTTATCTGTTCTGCGCTTTCTTCGCCGGATACATACAAGACTTTCCCGCCTATGGCTGCTAATTGCTGAGAAACTTGTAATAGCAAAGTGGATTTACCAATACCTGGATCACCACCGATCAAGACCATGGATCCCGGTACCACACCTCCACCTAGCACACGGTTCAGTTCTTCTAATTTCGTTTTGACCCGAGGTTCTTTTTTAGGGACGACGTCTGCTATTTTTGTTGGTTTCGCTTTTTCTCCTGTCAAACTTGTTCGCGTTCTGCGGTCTGTTGTATCTTGTTCGATTTCTTCGACCATCGTATTCCATTTTCCGCAATTTGGGCAGCGTCCCAAGAACTTAGGCGACACATACCCGCAATTTTGGCAAACAAATTGTACTTTTGATTTTTTTGCCATTGTACCGCCTCCTTTTATTCTAACCATGAGACATTAAATCAAGCTTAAATTTCTTTATCGTTTTATTTACTGGAAGAACCAAATCCGCCTTGACGTTGAGCAGTCGTTTGATCTTGATCTGCTTTTAAAAATGGCAAGAAGATCCCTTGACCGATACGCTCACCTTTTTTGATCACTACATCCTTGAAACCAAAGTTGGTGAATTGGAACATGATATGGCCTTCATTTGCCTCATTATTGTAATAATCGCTGTCAATCACACCCACGCCGTTCGTCAACACTAAAAACCGCTTCAACGGATTGCTTGAACGGTTAGCAAGCTGCAAAAATTCATCTTCTCCCATGTAGGCTTTGATCCCAGTAGGTACGAGGATCGGTTTCAACTGTTTTTCATTTTCTGATACGTCTTTTTTCAATGTATCTGCGATTGTTTCCAATCCTTTTTTCCAGCCTGCTTTCCAGATACTTGGAATCACGACCTCTTCTGCTGCTTCAAAATCATAGCCAGCAGCATGATGTGTAGCGCGCTGCGGTAGATTGATATTTTGCTCTTTATATTTAGAAATAACTTCAAATCCTCTTTTTCTCACCGGTTTTCCTCCCTAAATAAACTACTCCTATTCTAACATATTCGAGGCTATAAAAGACTCTCTTTACAAATTCTTCAAGAAATTCTGCTATCCTAAAGTCAACCATTAACGCGTTCTTTTACCGAACAACTGCAAGTTGTACAAAAAAACTATTTTTTACATGACTTTACTCGTCAAAACAAGTAGAATAGAACGAAATTAATGAGTGGATATTTGATTGAGGTGTCACATGCGTAAAGAAATAAAAAATGCAAAACGAATTATTGTCAAAGTAGGAACAAGTACATTGATCTATCCCAATGGAAACATCAATCTTGCGGCGATCGATCAGTTAGCTTTTGTCCTTTCCGATCTTAGAAATCGTGGAAAGGAAGTGATCCTAGTCTCATCGGGAGCTGTAGGCGTCGGTATGCATAAATTACATTTGTCAGAACGTCCGACTTTGATCCCTGAACAGCAAGCTGCGGCGGCTGTTGGTCAAGCCGAATTGATGAATATCTATAATCAAAGATTCAGTGTATATAATCAGCAGACAGCACAAATCCTCGTGACAAGAGACGTGGTAGATTACCCTGAAAGTCGTAAAAATGTGAGGAATACATTGGAACAGCTTTTGATCATGGATACGATTCCTATCGTGAACGAAAACGATACTGTCGCAGTAGATGAATTAGATCATCTGACAAAATTTGGCGATAATGATCAGCTGTCAGCAATCATGGCAAAACTTGTCGCGGCAGACCTTTTGATCGTTCTTTCTGATATCGACGGTTTTTATTCAGATAATCCGACTACAAATCCCGAGGCTCAGATGTATCGCTATATCGATAAAATCGATGAAAAGATTCTGGCACAAGCAGGTGGTGCAGGCAGCACCTTTGGAACAGGCGGTATGCAAAGTAAATTAAAAGCAGCTTCTAGGATATTTGAAGCAAACAGTGCAATGATTCTAGCAAATGGAAAAAATCCGGCAATCATTTTTGATATTCTTGCAGGAAAAGAAGTAGGTACTTTATTTAAGGAGGACTTGAAATGACTGATTTGATGCAATTAGGGCAACAGGCAAAAGATAGTGCGCAACAACTAGCACTTATGCCTACAAACCGTAAAAATGAGCTACTTGTTCAGATGGCGAAAACCATCAAAAAGAATCAACAAGCGATCATCGAAGCAAATCAGAAAGACTTAGAAAAAGCAGTCGAAAACAATATCAGTGAAACGATGCAAGACCGCTTGCAGCTGACACCTGAGCGAATCAATGCCATGGCTGCAGAGATCGAAAAGATTGCTTCGTTAGACGATCCTATTGGAAAAGTAGATGAGATGTGGACGAACACCGACGGATTGAGAATCGGCAAAAAGCGCGTGCCCCTCGGCGTGATCGGTATCATTTACGAATCTCGTCCAAATGTCACGACTGATGCAGCCAGTCTAGCGTTCAAATCAGGGAATGCCGTTATCCTTCGCGGTGGCAAAGAAGCATTCTTCTCGAACCAATTACTGGTCCAACTATTGCAGCAAGTACTGGTCAGTGCTGGCGAATCTCCTTATGCCATCCAGTTTGTCGATGATACTTCACACGAAACTGCAGGACAGTTAATGCGATTGACAGAATACTTAGATGTGCTGATCCCTCGAGGCGGAGCAAAATTGATCCAACGAGTCAAAGAACAGGCAACGGTACCTATCATTGAAACAGGTACAGGAAATAATCACGTATACATCGATAAAGAAGCACAGTTGTCTATGGCAGTGAAAATCATCGTCAATGCAAAAGCTTCCCGTCCTTCTGTCTGCAACGCGGCAGAAACATTACTGATCCATTCTGAGATCGCACCCTTTTTCTTACCAGCCATTGAAAAAGAACTGGTAGAACACGGCGTCTCTTTACGTGCGGATGCTCGTGCGTTAGAATATCTAGAGACAGCTGCTTTAGCAGAAGAGGCAGATTGGGATACTGAATATCTAGATTATATCCTTGCCGTCAAAGTAGTCGATTCTTTAAGTGAAGCAATTGCGCATATCAACCGACATAACACCAAGCATTCAGAAACAATCGTGACAGATAGCTATTCGGCTAGTCAGCGTTTCTTGAATGAAGTGGACGCGGCGGCTGTCTATGTCAATGCCTCCACTCGTTTTACAGACGGATCGGTATTTGGTTTTGGTGCAGAGATCGGCATCTCCACTCAAAAGCTACATGCCCGTGGTCCAATGGGGTTAAATGAATTAACTTCCACAAAATATATCATTTATGGCGATGGACAAATCCGCGAATAATGTTTCGTGTGAAACATTATTCACGCCTTTTGCCTTTTTACTGTAAAGGTTCTATCCAATTAGAAAGGTGTCAATATGTTTGAAATTTTAATGATTTTTTTTATTTACCTTATTTCTCTGAATATCGCTGCTTTTCTAGGAGTCGGTATTTTATCCCTTTTTTTTCAGTTCAAAAAACGAAGCATAGGGAGTCAACGGGAAAAATGGGCGCAGTATTTTGACAAAATTGGGCCAAAAGGTTTGGTTGCTCGCTTACACATCAGCTATATGGTTGCATTATGCCTGTTAGCTGGAGTCAATTACTATTCTTTTTTCGATCATTCAATTGCCTATACGATTACGTTGCTGATTGCTGGTATCTTTCACTTATCTTATAAATATCAGCTGAATAAAAACCACTTGAATCGGACTTTCCGCTAAAAAATATCCGTACGATAAGTAGGGTGCTTTGAACATCGGCAAAAAACTGCCGAACTTTTTAGAGCGTGGGACAAAAGTAAAGAAAAACTTTTGTCCCACGCTCTAAACATGTATAAACGGCGGGAGCAGAAGCAACTCCTTCGGAAATAAGCTGAAATTCGCAAAAATTTGAAAAGCAATTTTCGTGAATTTCTTCTTATTTCTTGGAGTTAAACGCTTCTGTCCCAGCCTCTTTCCATATAAACGGTGTTCTCCTACCAGCTGCCTGGTAAATCTGTTTCCTCTTCGTTAAGAAGTGAAAATCCGTCAAATGTTTCGCCATCATAATAACGAAGCAGCTCATCCATGGACAAGTTCATCGTTTTTTCTTCTTCCGCTGATTCTGCCAATAGCTGTTCCCGATACACCTGATACATACCAGCTATTTTTTGCTGCATCGCTTTTCTAGTTTCACCTTCCGCGTTGATCATTGGCAATTCTTTGATATAGCCACGATAAATCAACCGATCATCTGAAAATTCAATGGGTAATTCAACGAGTGTCAACCCGACTTCCTGAAAATATTCTTCCAGCATCTATTATCCCCCCATTCTTTTTCTTAAATGAATTTTAGCTTACCTACTGAAAATTTTCCAGTTTCATTATTTTGAGAAAAAAAGGGAATGTGACAAAAATCGTGTCACATTCCCTTTTTCCGAATAAACGGTGTTCAATCAGCTGTCCTTCGGTATTCGCTCAACAAATGGCAAAATATGAAGAACTACTTTTCCGTTGCTTCTCTAATACTCAGGTCAAAGCGCTGATTTCACAATCTCTTCCTTAAACAGTGTTCAAAAGCTTGCATCTGCGGTAATAAGTCCAACCAAACGAAAAATAGGAGGAGCTATTTTTGTTTGGCTGTTCTTATTACTTGATGCAGGACAGCTTTTTCACAACCTCTGATTTCTTATTCTTCTTCATTTGTAGCAAAATAATTACGGTGATAAATGATACAACATACACTGATAAGAACAATGGCCCCTGCAAAATAAAACGCATAGCTTTCACCAATATGTTCGCCGATCACACCTGCAATAAATGGTGCTAAAGCTCCACCGAAAAAGCGGACAAAACTATAGCTGGAAGAAGCAACGTTTCGTTGCAGACCGGGTATTTCCATAGCAATCGTCGTCAACAGTGTATTGATGATTCCTTGGAAAAATCCTGCTAACACAATACTGATCGGTACAAGGACTGGCATAGAAGTTCCAGCTCCTAATAACAGCAAACAAATAATGAATAAGACAAATGCAGCTAAAATCGTCCGATAAGTCGTAAACTTCCGCTCAAGAGCTGGTGCAACGAAAATCGAAGCAATAGCCAGAAGCACACCCCAGCCAAAAAATACAAAACCGACTTCTAATTCAGAATAGCCAATCAATAAAAATGGCGCATACGCAAGTAAAGTAAAGAATCCGAAATTATATAACAATGCGATCAGTCCAACTGAACGAAGTTTATGATTGCTTAACGCTTTGACACCTTCCCAAAGGCCTACTTTTCTCTTTGATTTCTCAGTTTCAGGTAAAAGTACCGCTAGGGCTATAAAACCGCAAAACATCAAAAATGCTACCCCAAAAAATGGATAACGCCATGAACCGCTGCCCAAGACCCCACCGACTAGCGGGCCAACAGCCATTCCGCAGCCAAGAGCTGCTTCATACATCATGATTGCTTTTTCTGTGTTACCGACTAAAATACTGACGATCGTTGCTAAAGCAGTAGAGACAAATAAAGCATTCCCGACTCCCCAGCCAGCACGTAACCCAATCAACATACCGATATTGCCAGATAATCCACCAAGACCAGCGAATACAACGATGATAAACAATCCGGTCATCAATGTTTTTTTCAAGCCAATCCGACTAGATAGGAAACCTGTAAATAGCATCACCACACCAGTGACTAGCATGTAACTAGTAAATAACAGGGTCGTTTCAGCTGGCGTAGCGTTTAACTGTGCAGCAATCGTTTTTAAGATCGGGTCTACTAGGCCCACTCCCATAAAAGCGATCATACAGGTAGCTGCTACAACTAGCGCCGAACTTTTCCCCTTTGTTTCTTCATTTGTTTGTTCTTGTATATCTATTTGATTCTCCAATATATCCATCCCTTTCTCTCTATTAGCATCATACATGATTTATTTTACATGTAAATATGCACATGTAAAACATGGAAATTTTACTGTGATATAATAAAGAAAATAAGACGAGAGGTAGGATTTTTATGAATACTTTAGCCTATATATTATTATGCGTGCTTTTATCCAAACCGCGTTCTGGGTATGAATTGAAGCAGCTGATCACGATTTTTTGGGAAGCTCATCACAGTCAGATTTATACGACGCTTGCCAAGTTAGACCAGCAGGGTTATGTGACCGTTTTGGACAAAGACGAGCACTCTCAAAAAAAGATCTACCACTTGACTGATGAAGGACGTGCCCTTGTGGAGGAATGGATCAAAGAGGAGACCCCAGCTCCTACACAAAAAGATGAATTTTTAGCAAAAATCTATGCTTTTTCAACACTCGACAAAACAACAGCTACTGGACTGCTATTCACTAGAGAACAACAGCTGAACAAAATCATGCAAAAAAATCAAAAAAAATTGAATGACCTCTCGCTAGACAAGAGACAAGAATTTGGGCGTTATGTTGTGATCCAGCGCCGAATCATGCTTTGTCACCAGGAACTCCAATGGTGTCAGCAAGTAAGAGAACAAATGCAGCCGTTTTTTGAGTAATGGATAAACAGAACCTTTCTAGATTTATCTATTAAGCAACGAATCCTCTTCACTAAAAGAACGATACAGCTGAAAAAGAAAAACGATCCGAAAGACAGGCAAAAACCTATCGTTCGGATCATTTTTCTTTCTAGAACTGCATTGAAGGGACTGTGACAAAAAGCAAGTCACAACCTTTTTTTCAAATAAACAGTATTCCATCATTCATTGCTTTGAATGGCTTTCAACACACTTCTTGAAAGTGGGCCAACGATGATCAACTGCAACGGTAAAGCGGCAATCACATTCATTTTCCAAGCATTCATATAAGCAGAGAATAATTGATCAGGTATTCCTTGTTCCATGATCACACCAAACAAAGACATACATGTGACCATTCCTAAAACCATCAAGCAGGAAATAGTTAAGATCATTTGGATCTTGCTTTCTGGATTTACTGGTAGTTTAAAGGCAATTTTTTTCGCCAGCACACCGATGATGAAGACATCCAAAATGAAAGCCACCACGAATCCAGGCACTAGACCAATCAACAAACTTGATAAATGAAGATCTTGATGCAGCCATAAATTATACGCGCTCATCCCCAAGACCATCAAAAAACACATCATTGTTGTAAAAATTATTCCTTCTTTTTTATTTGTAGGCAATCTGTACCACTCCTTTAAATTTGTCACGAAAATCATCGTAGCACATTTAAAAATTTCTCGTAAGTACTTTTTTTATTTTCTGCCCTTTTATTTCATAAACTTCATCAGCCGTACGTTCGACAAAGTAGGAATCATGAGAAGTAAACAAAATCGTTCCCGGATATACTTGCATCAGCTGCTCTAAAGCTTCGATCGTTGCCATATCAATGAAATTAGTCGGTTCATCTAACAGCAACACATTACTTGGCTTAGTAAAAAGCAAAGCAATCGTCAAACGGGTCGCTTCTCCCCCACTTAACGTACACAACGGTTTCGTCAGAGTTTCCTGAGCAAACCCTAAGTGATTCAGCAAACTACGGACAAGCGATTCCGAAAACTCTGTTTGTCTCATGACAAAACGAATGACGGATTCTTCAGATGTCATTTGATAATCCTTTTGCTGATAGACTTGAAAGCTTACTTTCGGCGAAAGGAGGATTCCTTCTCCTTGTTTGCGGATATGTTCCAATAAGGTTGTCTTACCTGAACCATTTTCGCCGACAATCGCGATTTTTTTACCTAAAGAAAATTGAAAATCGCTATTTATCAGTAATATTCTCCCGTTTCTTTCCAATTGGATATTTTGTCCCATGATTGGATAACGATTGTGGAGTGCAAGAGATTTTGGTACTGGAAAACGGATTTGTTTCATCTGTTGCGGCTTAGTTGTTTCTCCTATTTTTTGGAGTCTTCTCTCTAATGTTTTCGCATTCTTTTGGATGGCTTTTTGTACACTGTCTTTTTGTTTAGAGGAAGACAACCGATCCGGTCTGATTTGTTGCTTTTTCTTTTTACTAGACACTTTTTCCAACTTTTCCGCTTGTTTTTTCTTTTCTTGGATCGATTTTTCCAATCGTTTTTTCTCTTTCATGATCGACTCTGCTTCTCGTAGCTGAGTCTTTTTCTCCAATTCCTTTTGAGTGAGATAGGCACTATAATTCCCCGAAAACTCTCGGATTTCTCCGTCTTTTACTTCCCAGATTTTCGTTGCCAGCTCATCTAGAAAATAGCGGTCATGACTAACAAAAATCAGCGTGCCATAATAATAACGAAGCTCTTCAATCAGTCGATCCACACTTTTTCTATCTAGATGGGTCGTCGGCTCGTCTAGAAGCATCCCTTGTTCATAAGAAGAAAGAAGACGTATCAACTCGATCTTTCGTTCTTCCCCTCCACTCCATTTCCGTTCCGAAGTTTCTTCCAGTTTTAACTGGAAATGACTGGCTAATTCCAAATTCAGATCCTTTGTTTCAGCAAGATAGGTTAATTGAGGCAGATAGTTGAAAGTGATCTCTGTTTGGATTTTCCCTTGATTGGGGATAAGTTCTCCGGCTATCAGTTTCAGCAACGTTGATTTACCGACTCCATTTTCTCCTATGATTCCTATCCGATCTTGCTGATAGACACGAAGAGAATCAATAGATAATTCTAACTGGTTACCAAAACGAACTTGCAGGTTTGTTATATTTATTGCTAAATTTTCCATATGTTTTACACTCCTATTTCATGTAAAACAACAATTATCGATACTAAAAAAGAGCAGAAAAATCTGTTTGCAAAAAAACTGCATAACATCTTTTCCTACTCTGAACGAAATAACTATGACTAAATCATCAAATCTGTCATAGCTTTCACCTATTCTACTGTCGTTCGAAAAAATGGACATACTCCACCCATGAAATTGTTGTTTATACATGTCTTTTGAATTTATTTAGTTGTTATTCAAAAGTTCAAAACGTAATTTCATCGATGCAGTCATTTTTCCGACCTCCTTTTTTATTAGGTTACCACACACGATTCAAAAAAAGCAATAGCTACTGAATAGTAACTGAAAACCTTTTATTTGAACGTAGTGATCTTTTCTGGTGCTAAACGAACAGACTCATAACCTTCTTCTACCGCTTTTCCTATTGATAAAATAATAACTGGAACATAGCGGTCTTTATCCAAACCAAATGCCTCTGCCAACTGATCTGCTTCGAATCCACCAATTGGATTTGTTTCATAGCCATGATCACGTGCAACTAACATGAATTGCATAGCCGCTAAGCTAGAATCGACTTTGACTACATCGTTCATTTCTTCTCTTGAAAAGCTCTTGTAATAAGGAATGATCGCAGCTAATTGTTGATCTCTGACTTCTTTTGGCATCTTCCCTGATTCGTAAGCTTGGTTATAGATTTCTTCGCCATATTCGTAACATTGCATATCGCCAAAAATCATGACCATTGCAGAAGAAGTATCATTTTGTCTCGTATTGAAACGGATCAAAGGACGCAAGATTTCTTTTGCTTCCTCGCTTTCAGCGACCACAAAGCGCCATGGTTGCATGTTGACAGAAGAAGGAGCAGTCGTCGCTTCTTTGATCATTTCCAGCATTTCTTCGTGTGGGATTTTGTATGTTTCATCATATACGCGAACGGATCTTCTACCAGTCATAATTGTTGAAAAATCATTTTTTTGTTCCATTATTATTAACCTCTTTCGTTTCTGTTGTTATATTGCAAAGTTGGGTATTCAATTTATCTAAAAGTGTTAGGAATTGTTTCATTTCTGCATCGCTGAAAGCTGGGGACAGCACGGAACCTGTATCTTTATGGTCCATTTCACAATGCTCGATTTTCTGCTGGGCTTTTTCTGTCAGTGCTACGTACACTTCCCGGTTGTTCTGAGGATTTCTCTGACGCGAAACATAGCCGTTTGCTTCTAAAACCTTCAGATGACGTGTAACTGCTCCTTGATCAATCTGCAACTTTTCTTGCAAACTGCTTTGCAGCAATGGATTTTCTTCTTTCAGTCTCATCATGATCTCATATCTAGTAAGACTTATACCGATATTTTCCTCAAAGATCTGGACGATTTTTTGATCGGCTAATTTGATTTGATATAAAAGGTGGCTAATCTCTTCTAAAGACATAATTTCCTCCTCTCTAATAATTGACTAGTCAACGATTGACTTGTCAATAATAGAATAAAAAAAGAAAAAAGTCAAAGAATCAGCTGTGAAATTAAAAAACAAAGGCTTTCAATAGAAATGAGTGTAAATAAAAGAAATCTCTTGTAGAATGAAAAGAAGGAACAATAAAAAAGAAAGAGAGGATAATGATGTGAGAAAAAGAATAGTAGCCGCAGTATTTCTCTTAGTGAATGCGACGTTGTTACCTAATAGTCTCGTATTTGCTGATACCGTTTTGGCAAATGTTCAAACAACAGAAACATCTACCCTATCAGAAGATGAAAGCGCACCATCCCAATCAAGCCTATCTGGAGAGAATTCCTATCAAAATCTAGAAGACAGCTCTTCTGCAGTATAAAATTTTACACCGCCAAAAATCTCTGGAAATCCCTCTTTGCAAGGAGCAATGGTAGATTTGAACAAATGAAACCTGATAAAATCCACCTTTCAGCTTCAAAACAAACAAAGGAATCGTTCATTCAGCAGCAATCTGCTCATAGCTACATTGATACGCAAGGTGTGTATGAGATTGTCTCTACTGATGTCCAGCTATCCGATGGACAATGGGTGGATAAAGGAACGATCCAACTAGTCATACCAACAGAGCCAACAGAACAAGTCACCAATTATCTGGCCTATTATGTAGCAAAAAAAATCAAAACCTATTCTTTACCCTTGGAAAAATCAGCAGATTTCTTGATGTTTGACGATTCGATCACTCTAGACAAGGAGCATTTTCTTTCTTCCGTACGTGCGTATTACTCAGAAGTTGCAGCTGGTCCTATCATTCAAACACATATAAGTATGACAGAAACCTATACGACTCTGAATGAAACAGATATTTATCCTACCTTCTATCGCCAAGAAGAACATCAAAAAATATCTGGACCAGCCCTCATCACGGATAAAGTAGCGTTATCGGATCAAACAACTTGGGTACATATCCAAACAGCAAACTATGAAGGATGGGTAGCAGCAAACTCTGTAACTGCTCATGAGCCAAAAACAGTTCCAGTTGAAGCATCACAAGGTCAGCTTTCTGAATCAGCCGTTGCCTCTCTGTCACTTGATCAAGCTTGGTTAGAACAATCAGAGGAAACCATTTCACATTCAGAAAGTTATCACGTACAAAGAGCAGTCCAAATCAGCGATCAAGTGTTTTATGCGCTGACAGCAAAGGATTCTTCAATCGTTTTTGTCTCACAGAAAGAATTCCAACCAGAGGATCCAGTATCAGCAGAGACTGATTCCTCAAATGAACAGATAGTAACAGCTGAAAGTACAGCATCTGATTCAAAAGAAACAACTGATTCTTCTTTCCAGCCGCAAAACAAAGTGCCACAGACAGATGAATCTACCTTGCGTACTGCACATCCATCTATTACTTATAGTACACATGTCAAAAATCGTGGTTGGCTGCCAAATGTTTCTAGCGGTCAACTTTCAGGAACAACAGGTCAATCTTTACAAGTAGAAGCTTTTCGTATCCATCTTTCATCCTCCCTCTCTGGTGCTATTGAATACACCTCTTATGTCCAAGGTTCAGGATGGCAAAATTGGGTAGCTAATGGCGCTATTTCTGGAACGACTGGACAAGTCAAACAGATTGAAGGAATCAATATTCGATTAACTGGACAATTAGCAGCAACTTACAATGTTTATTATAGAGTCCATGTACGAAATTTTGGCTGGCTTCCTTGGACAATGAACGGAAATCCTTCCGGAACACTTGGGTACGGTCATCAAATCGAAGCAATTGAAATCCAATTATTGGACAAAAACAGTTCCGGCCCTGCTACTAACGGTATTTCTTATATCGAAAAGGAACCATCCGTATTGGCGAATACTCACGTAACTAACAGAGGATGGTTAGGCCAGACAGATGCTGCTACTCAAGCTGGTACGACTGGCCAACGGTTAAGTCTTCAAGCAATGCAACTGCGTTTATCTGAAAATACAATTGGTGGCGGTATCACTTATCAATCCCATATCGCTAACAAAGGTTGGGAAACCAACTGGGCACAAAATGGCACGATTTCTGGTACGACTGGACAAAATCTGCCTATTGAGGCGATCCGCATCAATCTGACTGGCACAATCAGCACCCGATATGACGTTTATTATCGTGTACATGCACAAGAATTCGGCTGGATGAACTGGGCAAAGAACGGTGAATCAGCTGGTACACAAGGCTATGCTTACCGTGCAGAAGCGATTCAAATTGTATTAGTAAGGAAAGGAGGAGCCGCACCTGGTGCAACTACTCGCGCCTTTCGTATAGCTCCACCTAGAATCACGTTGCAAGGACATGTATCGAATATTGGCTGGGTAAGCCAAACGAGCCTGAACAACTCGATCAGCTACGCAAATCAAGGAAGACAATTTGAAGCGATTCGCGCAAATTTAAGAACATCAAGGTATACTGGCGGTATCCAATATGATTCACACATAGCTGACAGCGGTTGGACCAGAACTGTATCCAATGGAGCGATCTCAGGAACGACTGGACAAAATCGCTCTCTTCAAGCCTTTTCCTTTCAGTTAACAGGAGAACTTGCTGAAAACTATGATATTTATTATCGTGCCTTTGTTCGTTCCAGAGGCTGGTTAGGCTGGGCATCAAATGGACAAAAAGCAGGCTCTGTCAGAATGAATTTGCCTGTTGAAGGTATCCAGCTAACCATTGTTGAAAACGACCGGCGGCCAAGCGGCTATCAGCCAAACCAACTGACGATTCTAGGACAAGTGAATGATCAGACACCTCAGGGAAGATTCATCAATTCTGTCAGCCAAAGTGCGAATCGTATCGCGCCTGCTCATGGCTTGTATACTTCTGTCATGTTGGCTCAAGCGATCCTAGAAACAGGATATGGCACAAGCTATCTAGCTCAGCACGCGAATAACTTCTTTGGGATGAAATTCAAAGACGGCGAAGATGAAGGAAAGTATGGCTATATCTGGCATATATCTAACGAAGTGATTAATGGTGTCGTTGTCCCTGTCAATTCAAAATTTCGGGTCTATCAGTCCACTGACCAATCCTTCTTAGATAACGCCTTAAAATTAAGATATGGTGTTTCTTGGGACCCAAACCGATATGCGGGGACATGGAAAGTCAATGCACGTTCTTATAGAGATGCTACCCGTGCATTAACAGGAACATACGCGACAGATCCTGATTACGGTCAAAAATTGAATAATCTGATCGAATATTGGAAGCTGGATCAATTTGATTGAACGGGTATAAAAAGAGGTTGTGACAAGAATGTTGTCACAACCTTTTTTGAGTAAATGGTGTTCAAAAACTTGCATCTACGGTAATAAGTCCAGCCAAACGAAAAACATGAGAAACTGCTTTTGTTTGGCTGTTCTTATTACTTGATGCAGGACAGCTTTTTCACAACCTCTTCCTTAAACGGTGTTCAATCAGCTGACCCTCGGTATTAGCTCAAAAAACGGCAAAATATGAAGAACTATTTTTCCGTTTGTTTCTCTAATACTCAGGTCAGGACGCTGATTTCACAACCTCTGATACATGGTGTTCCAGAAGTACCTTCTTCGAGAATAAGCCGAAATCTCACAAAAATTGGAGAAACAATTGTCGTCAATTCCTTCTTATTTCTTGAAGCTGACCACTTCTGTCACAACCTCTTTTTAATAACCATAAAATCCTATTCCTTCATATCTCCAGCCCATTGGCGTTAGC
Source organism: Enterococcus sp. DIV1224 (assembly GCF_050555455.1). NCBI lineage: Bacteria > Bacillati > Bacillota > Bacilli > Lactobacillales > Enterococcaceae > Enterococcus > Enterococcus sp. DIV1224. The sequence goes on from NZ_CP187859.1 coordinate 2,491,308, forward strand.
CAATCTCTTTCTTTCGCACTTAAGGTATAGTGATGGGTACCAGTTTTTTCATTTGGATTGAATAGTCGATAGATTGGCTTGGAACCACCAGAGTAAAAACTTAGACCTTCATAGCGCCAACCGATTTTTGTTAAGGAGTTGATCTCAGATTGCGCCATTGTGTAATGATGGTCTCCGCTGTAAGGATTGTATAAACGGTAGACAGGCTGTCCACTGTTTGGTGCTTGCCAAGCAATTCCTTCATATTCCCAGCCTACAGTTGGCAGATAATTTTTTTCACCGGCATTCAATGTATACAAATGCTCTCCTGTATGACGATTATATAAACGATACATTGGAGAAGTTGAAGTTGGTGCTGTATCATACTGCGTCAGATTGTAAGTCTCGATTACATTGTTTAGTGTAGCACCATAATTAGGCGCAGTGGCATAACGACCGGTCAACCAAGCTGTAGCATCCTTGTAAGAGTTCGTATTGCTTTTCCATGCACCAGAATAGTAATACACGCCCGGCTGGAAAGAAGTCGTCTTCAATACCGTCACATTATCTTGTAATGATTCTTTGTACGAAGGATATTTTCTAAAAGCAGCATTTACCGTAATCCATTGTCCATTGACATATTCCGAAGTAGGCATCGTAACAGATTGGCCATTATAGCTTCCTTTGATTCCAAATAGATTGTAATTAGGAGCAGAAGCCAAGGTACTGTTCCCCCAGCCGCTTTCAACGATTGCTTGTGCAATCATGACTGATGCGTATAAGTCATTGGCACTTGCCAAGCTTTGTGCAGTGGATGCAATACTATCAATGAATGCTTGTTGAGAATTAGCAGATGAGCGGGCAGAAAAAGCGTAGCCAGTATAGTTTTCGAATTCAGACAAATCTGCTTGATGGGTATGTGTCAATGTTTGTCCATCTGTCAATTGGTTCGTGATTTCTTCCGCATTCTCTGGATTTTTCTGAGCTTCTGCTGATGTGCTTTCTTCCGTTTGCGGTTGTTCTGTTGTCCCTGTTGTTGATTCTTCAGTTGAAACCGTATTTTCGGAGACAGTAGCTGACTGCAACGTACTTTCTGTATCGTTTTCAATTCCTATTTCTGAAGAACTCGTTGTCTGAGCTGTGACTGTTCCTGTCGTTTCTTCAGCTAGCACGGTTGTGTTGGCAACTGCTAGATTTCCTAAAAGAATAACGCTAAATAATAAATTTCTTGCTTTCATTCTTTTTCTCCTTTAAATATGAAACTTTACCTAAATAACAGTGTAACTAAAAAAGTAAAAGTAAGTCAATGCTCATAATTAAATAACGTACGTTTCTTTATTTTGTGCTCTCAATGATCCTCATATATTCCTTTAAATTACTATAATTATAAAAAAAGAATTGACAAAACATAACTGTCTATATAAAATGATTACGTTAACAATAATTCGTTTCATGTGACTAGATCATACTAGGCATGAAAAATCTCTGAGGAACATGGTTTCCCTAGGAGGTTTTTCGTGTCTATTTTTGTTTGGTCGCAATCAACTGGTCTAGCAGACATGAAAACCAAATCTTCAAAAAGGGTGCGCGCATGAAAATCAAAAAGATCTTTAATCAAAATGCAGTATTGGTAGATGACGGTGGGCAGGAAAAAGTAGCTATTGGAAAAGGAATTGGATTTGACAGAAAAAGAAATGATTTGATCTTTGATCGTGATATTGAGCGGATATTCGTCATGGAGCCAGAAGGACAAATCAAATTGCAAAATCTACTCAATCAGATCGATGAACGCTTTTTGTTTGCAGCAGAAACAATCATCGATCATGCGGAAACTGTCTTGATGGAGAAACTGAATGAACATGTGTTGATCGCTTTGACCGACCACATTGCTTTTTCTGCGGAGAACATCAATAACGGTATCGTCATCCGCAACAAGCTTTTGAGAGAAATCGAAGTGCTTTACAGTGATGAATTCAGTATTGCTCAATGGGCAGTAGAATATCTGACAAAAGAGCTTGGGATTCCATACACTTATGACGAAGCAGGATATATCGCAATCCATATCCACAGCGGACGAAGCGGTCGAAATAATAACCATCGCAGTATCCGTGAAGTGACGATTGTATCTGATATCATCCATTTAGTGGAATCAGAATTGGAAACAGATATCCATTCAGAACCATTTTCACTGAATTATTCAAGACTGGTGAATCATTTACGACTGCTTCTACAACGAACCCATGCACAACAATATGCTGTCTTAGATACGGAAATCGTAGAAATGGTCAAACGAAAATACCCAGAAAGCTATAAGATTTCTAAAAAAATCCGTGTGTTGCTGACCAAAGAATACCAGCTCGCGATCACGAAAGAAGAACTGGGTTACTTGGCCATCCATATCGAGCGTTTAAGAAGCGCAATCGTACAAACAAATGTTAACAATCATGAGGAGGAAAAAAATTGAAAGCATATCTACAACGAATGGGACGTTCCCTTCAACTCCCAGTTGCGGTCTTACCTGCTGCTGCTTTGCTAGTAGGGATCGGAAACTGGTGGGCATCTTATAGTAACGACATTGTCGCTCATTTTTTACAAGCTGGCGGTAACGCAGTTTTAGGTCAATTGCCTTTGCTGTTTGCTGTTGGGTTAGCACTAGGGATGTCAGTGGACAAATCAGGTGCTGCTGCCTTGGCAGGTTTGGTTGCATTTGAAGTTCCCGTAAATGTTTTAAAAACTGATTCAGTAGCCACTTTATTGAATATCAAACCAGAATCAGTTGATCCATCTTTTGCTCAGATCAGTAACGTATTTATTGGTATTATTGCCGGATTGATTGCGGCAGCTCTTTATAATCGTTTCCACGAAGCAAAATTACCGATGGCTTTATCTTTCTTTAGCGGCAAGCGTTTAGTGCCAATCTTAGCTGCCTTCGTCATGCTGCTGATCAGTGCAGTGCTACTGCTCGTATGGCCTCCGGTTTACTCTGCTTTAGTTTCTTTTGCTAAATTCATTTTGAGTTTAGGATGGGTTGGTGCAGGTCTTTATGGCTTCTTCAACCGTTTACTGATCCCTACAGGATTGCATCAAGCAATGAACTCCGTGTTCTGGTTTGACGTAGCTGGAATCAATGATATCGGTAAATTCTTGGCTTCTGAAGGAACAAAAGGCGTAACAGGAATGTATCAAGCTGGATTTTTCCCAATCATGATGTTCGGGCTTCCAGCAGGAGCATATGCTATTTACAGAAATGCACGTCCAGAAAACAAAGCAAAAACAGCTTCATTGATGTTAGCAGCAGCTTTTGCTTCATTCTTTACTGGTGTAACAGAACCACTTGAATTCTCATTTATGTTCGTTGCTTGGCCATTATATGTCTTGCATGCCATTTTCACTGGGATTTCTTTAGCAGTGAGTGCATTCTTCCATTGGACAGCAGGATTTGCCTTTAGTGCCGGATTTGTCGATTACTTCCTATCTTTGAAAAATCCGATTGCGAATCAGCCTTTGATGTTGATCGTCCAAGGGTTAGTAACAGCAGTAATTTACTACTTTGGCTTTAACTTTGCTATCAAAAAATTCCATCTGATGACTCCTGGCCGCGAGGAAGCAGATCTTTCAGATGACGATACTGCAACGACTAATTCAGACAATAAATATGCTGCACAAGCAAACAAAATCTACGCTGCATTAGGCGGAGCTGACAATGTAACTTCAATCGACAACTGTACTACACGTCTTCGTTTGCAAGTCAAAGATACAGGCCTGATCGATCAAAACAAAATCAAAGCCACTGGCGTACCTGGAATGAAAATCATTGATGGGAAAAATGCGCAAGTCATCGTAGGTACAGAAGTACAATTCGTTGCAGATGAGATGGCAAAATTGCATGGTGGCGCTGCAGCACGACCTACACAAACAAACACTGTGGTTAAAACAGAGACGTTTGCCGGTGGAACGATCGAACAAGATATTTACGCTATCGCAAATGGGAAACTGATTCCAATCACTGAAGTTTCAGATGATGTATTCGCAGAAAAAATGATGGGTGACGGCTATGCTGTATTACCAGAAAATGGAGAAATCTTCTCTCCAATCGCTGGTACGATCACAAACATTTTCCCAACGAAACATGCCGTTGGTATCCAAACTGATTCTGGTATCGAAGTCTTACTTCATATGGGCATCAACACCGTTGACTTAAAAGGCGAACCATTCACTTTATATGTAGAAGAAGGTCAAAAAGTCGCAAGAGGTCAATTGATTGCTTTAGTTGATCTTGCTGCTATTCAATCTGCAGGCAAAAACACGGATATGGTCGTTGTATTCACAAATGGCGACAAAGTCCAAAACCTAGAAATTAAACCCGCACGTGATGTAAAAGCAAATGATAAAATCGGCTCTGTTTCCAACAAAGCATGATCCATCGTCTTCCCCAGACTTTTTTATCGATAAACAAAAGCAGCTGAGACAAAAATCTTGTCTCAGCTGCTTTTTTCGAATAAAAACGGCGTTCTCCTGCCAACTCCGCGGTAATAAGTCCAGCCAAACGAAACATATGAAGAGCTATTTTTTATTTGACTCTTCTTATTACTTGATGCAGAACAGCTTTTTTACAACCTCTGGTAAACGGTGTTCAAAAACCAGTTTATCGGCATGAAGTCAAATTTATGCAAAAATGTGGAAAGCCATTTTCATAAAATTTTTCTTCATACTCAAAACTAAGCGGCTTTTTCACAACCTCTTTATATCATCCATTATTCCTGATCCAATATTTCTTTCAATGCTGCTTCAAGAGAGACTAATGGTTTTTCCAAAACTTTTTCTAAATCATCAGAAGAAACAGCTAACTGACCCTTTTTGATATCATGTTGGATCGCTAAAAACATGTCAGCTGCTTCTTGAGGGAATCCGGCTTCTTTTAGATTTTCGACAAACGCTGCATCACTTGCTTCAATAATTTCTAACTCTTTACCTGTCGCACGCTCTAATGCCTTGGCTAATTCTTCATAGTCAGTTAGATGGCCGGATAATTCTAAGATTTCTAGGGAGTCATTCTCTACTAGTACTTTTGCTGCGGCTTCTGCATATTCACGTTTCAATGCCCAACCTGTTTTTCCATTTCCTGCAGCATAAACGAATTGACCAGTTGTTAAAGCTTGCCCAATGATAGGTAATTCATTCTCTACATACCAATTGTTCCGTAAAAATGTATGGGGAATACCTGAATCCTTAATCGTTTTTTCAGTGAATTGGTGATCTGGCGCTAATACACTGATTGAGTGATCGGCATCTGCAAAACTTGTATAAGCGATATAAGATACCCCGGCTGCTTGCGCTGCTTTCACTACATTCTCATGTTCGGCTTGGCGATTTCCTGGAACGCCAGAGACAAAAAGCAATCGATCTATTCCTTTCAACGCTTCTTTCATTGAATCTAAATCATCATAATCACCAATACGTATGTTAAATCCAGCTTCTTTCAGTGCTTCTCCTTTTTCTTCACTACGTACTAGTGCATAGATTTCATTTTGTGGAACCATCTTTTTTAAGAATTCCAGCGCATAACCACCAAAACCTCCAGTTGCTCCTGTTACTAAATAATGCATCTTTCCCACTCCTTATTCCTTTTATTTGTTAAGATTTACAGCTGTACATTTATAAATTACACCTTTATCATAAAGAGTGTGGTAAGATAAGTCAAGCAAAAAAAATGAAAGGATGACAATTGATGAAGTATTCTCTGCAATTTAGTGATGCAATCCATGTACTTGCCTATATTGAAATGTTTCAAGATACCCGATTGCTTTCTAGTGAGATGATTGCCAGCAGTATCGAAACAAATGCAGCAAATGTACGTAAAATCATGAGTCAGCTCAAAAAATCCGGCTTGATCCTTACAAAAACCGGAAAACCGCAACCTTCCCTTGCCAAAAGACCAGATCAGATTTCTTTACTAGATGTCTATCGTAGCATTGAAGGTAATACACAGCTTATCCAAGTCGATCCAAAAACAAACCCAAATTGCGTCGTTGGTGCAAATATCCAGGAAGCTTTAGAAGAAAGCTACGCTCGGCTGCAGAAAAAAGCAGAAGAAGAAATGGCTAAGATCACACTTGATAGTCTGATACATAAAATAGCCGTTTTGGAAAAAGAAAAAAGACCAGAAAACACAGGCCTCGTAGAGAGATTTTTATAATTCTCTCTACTGGGCCTGCATTTTTCTGATCGGAATCGTCTACATAAATTCTTTTATTCTCCCAGGAACAAAATCCTTGTCATGCCTCTTTTTCCTCTCTAATGCTCAGGTCAAAACGCTACTTTCACGACCTCTATATTATCATGGTTTGTTGACTACCGGTATCCAGATTTCTCCAATGTATTTCCCATCGGCAACACCCATTTCAACGACAGCATTCGGTCCCCCAACATAGGCGTAATCTTCTACTTCTCTTAAAACATGTCCAAAGGCCGTATTCGTCAAATCATTTCTCAACTCTTCAGACGACTCAGCAGAAGCGCTTACAATGAGATAGGTTCCTTTTGGAAATGGGATGATTCTCGTAGTGTTAGGAATATCCTGACTCGTTTGAACACCGACATAGTACATCATTTTCCCGTCATAGGGTTCGTTGACTGTAAAGAAATAATGATTTTCAGCAGATTGTTTCAAGGTGTCTATTGTTCCGTCACTGATGACTTTTTGCTCAAAGGCTTGCTTCTCTGCTGCCAAACCGACAAAATCTGTATTGCTACTTTTCAATTCCACACCAATACCTGTCACTGCAAACTCTGGTTTTTCTTCAATCTTATACTTTGCCATTTCTCCCACCCTTTCTATTATGTTAAGTTCATCTTACATAAAATTAAAGAGAAATGACACGATTACGCTCTTCTTGTAGGGATACTTTCATTTTTTAACTATTTTTTTGCTTTCACTGCAATCCAAATTTCACTGTAAACATGACTGAAGTCCTCTCCCCATTTTGTAAAAGAGATCTCGGGAGCTTCAACTAACTCATAATCTGAAGAAGGAAGCCATTCTGCATAGATTTTCCCCCAAGTGTCTTGTAAAGTTTGGGGAAATGGTCCTTTATTAGGAAAAATGGCCCAAGTGTGTTCTTCTATAGCAAACATTTCTAAATCAGCGTACGGATTTTCTTTTGTCGTAGCAAAGCCGATCATGTGCATCAAACTACCCTTTTCTTCCAAGCGGTCTCCATCAAATCCATAAGAAGCGTTGATTACTTGATGTGGATATAAATCTCCTAACTTATGCATCTCTTCCCTTTGAGTCTCCGTGATCGTCTGCGCTAACTTTTGTATTTCTTGATTAACTCCTTCAAATTGGACAGGGACTTTTTTCGCCACACCTGCCACATAAAACTGTTCTTTCTTTTCGATACGAAATTCCATCGATTTTTTCCTTACGCGTATCATCCGTGCTTAGACCATCATAACTATCAAGGACTGTAACAACGATTGGTAATGTTATTTGCCTTTTCGTTTCATATTGTTCAAGATTTGCTACGCCGCATTCTTTGAATAACTGTTTTCTTTCTGTTAATACAAGAGAAATCCTATCCAACATTTTTTGCAGCTTTTCGTCTTCCTCCAAAGTGACAATGTCTGCTGTGTGAGGCAAATTTTTTAATGGCAATAGACCATTATTCCCAAAGTCCAATAAATGAAAGTGAATCTGATCCGGCGTGTTCTGACGTGAAAGATTCATTGTAATCGTTTGCAATATTGTTGATTTTCCGTACCCCGGACTTGCAAATATAGCAGTGTGGCTAGCTTTTACCAAATCATAATTATAGATTTCTTGTGTTTGTTTGGACGGTATGTCTACTACTCCAAGCGGGATATCCATTTTTCTTTCTTTCGTTTCTTTCACAGACGGCGTCACGATCTGGTCTTCCAGATTGGGTAACCAAGGCTTCTCGGGGAGGATATAATCCGACTGTTGAAAAATTTGATCGATCTTGTCAATCACTGCCTCTAGTTGCGTTGGTAATTCGCTAGTATCTTTTCCTTGAATCACTTCCTCACCAGGATCATAGAGCACCTCTGATTGCCCTAAATCATTGATCATAAAAATCCGTTCGTCCACATTCTCTTCGATTATTTTGTCTGGATCATATGAAACACCGGCATAACCGCTTTGGAATAATTCATATACTTCATTTTCGCCAACTTTAAGATAACCACGACCAGGATTTATGATTTGAGCAGCATCTGGGGTTTTTAGTAATTCATTCGAATCTTGGACACTAGCCATTTTAAGTGCGATTTTACTTGTACTATTTGCTTCAATCTGGTCATTTACCACACCAGATGGCTTTTGTGTGGCTAGAATCAAATGGACTCCTAGCGATCGGCCGATTCGTGCTACTGAGGTCAATTCTTCTAAGAATTCAGGAACATTTGCTTTTAATTCAGCAAATTCATCTGAAACTAAAATCAAATGTGGTAATGGTTTACTAGGATAAGTGATAGCTGGATTAGGGTTTAGACGTTGTTTATATAAACTCATGTATCCATTGATATTGTTTACTCCATATTTAGCAAACTCTCTTTGTCTTTTGTTCAGTTCTGCTTTGATACTTGCCAATGCACGAGCCGTCCCTGCACCATCTAGATTAGTAATTGCCCCCATGAAATGAGGTAATTTTTCTAATGTATTTGCAATTCCTCCACCTTTCCAGTCAATAATCAGCATTCCGATATCCTCTGGAGAAAAATTAATCGCCAAACCTAGCAAATAGGTGGTCAAAAACTCCGATTTTCCTGAACCAGTCGTTCCTCCAACGAGTGCATGTGGACCATGAACCCGCTCATGCAGATCCCAATAGACATACTCCGATTTTCCTCTCCAACCAATCAAAGAACGAATTGATTTGTTTGGTTCAGCTTTCAACCAGCGAGTCCGAATAGAAAGTTCTTCTATTTTTTTCACTTCGTATTGATCTAATAAACTAAGACTTTCCGGCACCGCATTCTTCTCCACTTCCACGTGCTGCAGGTTCGCTAAACGCTGGATGGCTTGCTCCAGTGGATAGCTAGTTGGCAGATGATTCGGCAAGAAGGTCTGATTGATGTATTCGCTGTTTTGATTGATCAGGGTAGCAGATTCACTACTTTAATATTCGATGAGCGTTGTCGTTGTCTCCGGCAGCATGTTCAAGGCTTCTTTTCCCCAAATGACTGTCACACCGTAAAGACTCATGTCTTCAGCCAGAAATTCATTCAATCCATGACCTGAAAGCCAGCTTTCATCAAGGATCGAAAAAATGTAATGCGGCTGAAAAACAACTGTTTCATTTCCGGCTTCTTTGACTTGCTGGCGTCGCTTTGTCAGCATTTGATAAAAGGAATTCAGGACCATGTCCCGTGACTGTGCGTGATGGACGATTCCCCGAAGATTCAAATGTCGGATCTTCGTATGGGGCAGCCAGCGCCAGGCACTCCACTCCTTTTGATAATCCGCTTCCGGAACCAATGTGATGAATTCGACATCTCGGTACGAATGAAGAACCGATAATTGGAAAAGGATGGTTTGGACGGCGGTTCGCAGTACAGCAGATGGTCCTGCTAATCCTAGCGTCTGATCCTTTAGCGGAACGACGATTGGCGCTTCGTCCAACTGTTTATAAGGCCAGACGAGCTGTTCTTCTGCTTCTTTGCTCAAATCATCTTCTTCTGCTGGCTGGTAGTTCGTCTTGAAACTGGAGATGATTTCTCCTGTGCCCACTCGAATATTCAAAAAATCTTCATTGCGGCTCATACGCTCATAGATCCGCGCATGATATTCTTTAGCCATCACAGCCAAATCATCTATAGAAGGATTCATATACGCTAACGCTTCTTTTTGTTTTTGCTGCAGCTTGTTCAGTTCTGATTTTTTTTGAAGCATATACTGGCGGTAGGTGGTTTCCCGTTCCTCGTTTGTTCGTTTCGTTTCTTTTTTATTGGTCAGATAACTGGAAACTGAAAAACCAGCTGTCAATAGACTCGCACCACCCATGCTCAGCATCATGATCGGGTTTCCTCCGCTAAGAAAACTTGTGGCACCGCTTAAAACGACCATACCAAGTGGTGGCACGATTGTTTTCAATAAGTCATTCCTGCCTTCTGTTTCTTTTGGTTTCGGTGCAAGGATCTCGATTTCATTCGCTGGTTCTTTCAAATGGATACGCGGGCTTCTTCTAAAAAATGGGAAATCATTCGGATATTCGGGAAGAAACGTTTCTTCTACCAGTTTCCATGGATCCAGCTGATAGTTTGTGCCCAGACTGGTGAAACGCAGCTGCTTTTCCCGGACTTCGATCACTAAACGATCGACCATCAACCGATCTCCTACGCCAAACGAAAATGTACCTTCTTGTATAAGCTGATCGTTGTAGTAAACACGTTCCTTACTCGGATAGATCTTCAGCTGATATTCTTTGGTTTTAGGATCGATAGGAATTGAGATCAATGCATCTGTTTCTAAAAAAACTGCCGATTTTTTCGCTCCGGAGATCAGAAAATCTTTTTTGGGTTTATTCGTAAAAACAGTTTCCAGCTCTTCATGTCTTAAAATCAGCAAGTGTTCATCTGACTTGATTGGTTTTCCGTCACACAATAACTTCTGGTCTTCATAAGTGAAGCTTTGACCGTTAAGTACGACTTGACGCTGTTTCTCGGTGAGTTGTTCATGGACGAACGTTTCACCAAAATAAAAAATATCAAAGAGGATCTTTACAGATGTCCGGATTTGATCACTTAATGGGACGAACCGATCAGTTGGCTTCATTTCCATCTTCTCCTCCTAACAACTTCATGTATTTATTGATCTCTTCTTCATACTTTGTGAGCAATTCTTGTTTTTTCTCACCTTTCATCTTGTTGTTGGTCTTTGTTGCATCGTATAACTTGGTATAAGTGTGTAAGATATATTGATTGTCACCAAGATTCTTAGCGACATCCAGTGCCTTATCGAAGTTCCCTTTTCCAGCATAGATCCAGTAAAGCAATGTGTTGTCGCTCGATTTAAGGGACAAGTTATTTAAAATAGCTGCCTTTTGTTCATTGGACAAATTGTCCAGTTGTACGGCACTGACTGCGGCAACATATTTAGCACCAGTGGGCAGTTTTTCAGGTTCGTCTTCTTTCAACGTATTCAAAACACCAGCGTAATCATTGGCGATATATTGTGTCTCAGCGGAACTGATACGCTCTTGTGCCGGGAGTTTATCCAGAGCATAGATCCCTGTCGCAACAGCAAATCCGATTGTCGATACCCCCAATACCAAGCTGCTCCACTTAAAAATCTGATGATTTCTTTTACTGACCACTTGTGTTTCTTTGGCTCGTTTTTGCTTTTGCTTCAGAATCTCCGTTGCTAGCAACTGATCGATGATTTCGATCGTATCTGCTTCGTTTATTTTTTTTGTAAAGGCATCTTTCAGCGTACCGCTGCCTTCGATCAGCAGTTCATAGTTTAATCTAGGATGCAGGATATAAAGGACCAATGCCCGATATTGCTTGATAAAATCATCTTCTTCATTGATATAAGGGACGATCGTTTCCATAAATCCTCGGTGCCCGATAACTAGTTCTTCTCCACGAACGAATAGATTAGCAGGATGGAGGAAAGGCTGAGCTGGACGGTGTAGAAAATCCGTTAAGAAATGGATTTTTTGTGCCAGCAGCAAACGTTGGAAAAGTTCTTCTTTTTTGACGACTTGTTCAAGCGGCAAGGTAGCCGTTTCTTTTTTATAGCGAATAACCAGCTTTTCTTCTGTTGCTTCTATAATCTCTCCTGACAGCATTCGGATACCAGGTGCTAAAAAGTGCTGATACTGTGTCAGTTTGTCCAGCCTATACTGATTGGCCTGCAGAGTCACCTCTACAGCGTTAGTCTCATTCATAAATCCAATGGTTTGGTCGATGTTCTGTATTTCTCTCACAGTGGGTTTTCCTCCCTGTTTTTTTGTCTTTCGATCACTTGTAACTGATCGCCATTGCCTAAAGAATAATCAGCTAAGATGGCCTCATTTCTCAAATGAATGGGTTTATTCAAAAGAGCCAATTCAAAATTTTCGGGAAGTCGGATATGAATGATTGGAAACGACTCTTGTAAAATTGTTTTCAGTCGTGCCACAGTGACTTGGCTTGGGACTTTCAGATCGATGATCCGATCAACTGTATGCAGACTGATACTGATTGTTGTACCTTTTTCCATGCTACACGCCACTCCTGCTCCTTTTATTTTTGTGATAAGCTAATTGTTTCCCTAAAAATAGACCGATTCCTATGCATAGGCTTCCGCCAAGAACATAGCCGCTAAAGGTAACCAGCTGATTTACTTTCCTTTGCTGCATGGTTGAAGAAGAAGTACTTTGGACTGAAGCAACAGTGTCTCCTTCTTTGAAGAGATAAGGCATTACTTTTTGGTCAAGAGCTTCTGGCTCAGTCGTTTCCTCAAAAAATATTTTTTCCTGTGCAGTTGAGACCAGTTCTTTTTGTTTTGCTTTCAATTGCTGATCTTTCGCTTCTTTCTCCGCCAAAAACAAGTCATTGATGGCAAAAGAGACCTCGTTTCCGCCTGCTTCCGTTTGCTGATCCTCATAGATTACCTGATTGTTGATTGTAAGAGACCCTTGTTCAGCATGCACACGTGTTCCGTCGAAGCTAATAGGAAAAAGAACACTCAAAATACCGATGATCCAACAGATTTTTCTTTTTTTATTCATGATTCACGCTCTTTTCTATCTTGTTCTTCAGGAAGAACAATGAGATTCAGAAACAGTCCTAAAACAAGAAGGATGGCGATCACAAGATAACTGACCCAACCGATACGGCCGCCATTCAGCAGGACTGTGAAACCATTTTGGATATTTTGGAGCGGTGACAGCCGATAGAGAAACTCGGTGAATGAACCTATTTTGACCGTCACTCCTAATAATGGTGTGAGTATGAAATACAATCCTAGAACGCTGCCGTAACCATATAAGGTAAGTTTCTTGAATTGCCGTAAACAGCCTGTGACAAGCAGCTGCATGCTGGCAAAGGTCAAAAAGGCATAGCTGAACCACAACAAGCGATTCGCCGTGCCAGCACTTGCACTGGTAGCACCAGCATAAAAACCGGCAAGTAAGATCGTCACAAACGAAAGAAGGAAGACATTAGGAACGTTCAGCCATATCCTTGTCGGCTGAACCAGCAGATTGGCTTCTGTCACTTTACGTTTTTTCATAAATCCTAGTAATGAAAGCCCTGCGACCATAAGCAGAATCGCGCCAGTTAATGTTGCGTAATAAGGAACTAACGAGATTTGTCTTGTTTGTCCGAACACACCTTTTCCTTGGATCGGCCGTGACAGAAAATGGAAAACTTGTGTATTGTCTGCTCCGCCGTTTTTCGTGTTGGACAACACTTTTTCAAAGGTCTTTGCATATTCTTCGTTTTCTTTCGTTATTTGCTTCGATTGTTGAATCGATTGATCCAGATTGGTGAGGATCGTTGTTGCATTTGTCTGAACATCAGCTGTCGTTGTTTTTAATTCTTCGATTACCGGCGCGATATCTTTGACTTCTGCAGCAGATTTCTCGGTGCTAGCAGCCGTTTCTTTGGATGATCGCATCAGTTCTTGCATCGTTTGGACTAAAGACTCTGTTTGGGTGGCAATTTGTTTCGTCTCGTTTTCTTCAGGATGCGGATTTTCTTCATTGATCACTGATGCGGCTTCGATTTTTGCTGTTTCGCCCCATGCATTGTATGAATCCTTGATTTGCCGGTTGGCATCTGTGAACCATCGATTCAATTTATCTGCTTCCTGTAGCAGTTTTTCCGGGATGGTCATCAGATTCAATGTGCCGTAAAGCGTAGGGCTGGCTTCTTCTTTATTCTGATCTGTTTCATGCCCAATGACCGCTTGCAGTCGATTGATCTGAGTCTCGGTGTCCTTGTAGATCCTGTCTCCTGATTTCTTGTATTCTTCATATAATTTATCGGTAATGACCGTTTGTTTCTCAGCATTCGTAATATTGTCATACCGACGATAGATCGATTGGTCTTTAGCTAGTTCCAGAACTGTTTTCCCTTGGTTTTCTGATGCACGGATCATGGCAGCATAAGACTGGACTGATAACGACTGGTTCGGATTACCGAAAAGAGTCGCGATTTGCTGCGCAGCAGTATCCAGTGCTTGTAAATGTGTCAGAATTTTAGGCACATCATCGATCAGCGGCTGATCCATCGGGAGATAGACGGCATACTGATGATCGCTTTGGACCGTTTCGTTCCTGCACCATGAATAGTAAAGTTCATTATAAGATGTCGCTTGTTCTATTGAGTTCAAATGCCAGATGATCGGCAGGTTGACCGTGAATGTCACCTGTTTCGGCAATTCTTTTTCTTGCGGGTCATCTGTTGAATCTTGTGTACTTTCTTCCGTTTCTTCGATTTTTTCAGGTGCTGCGAATGTAAATTGATGATCTGAATGGTCGATGATCGTAGTTTGATAGCGATAAGGATGCAGTTCATCATTCACTAACTGTTCGATTTCTTGCAGCTTGGGACCATCTAGCATCACACTGACTTGTTCTTGCGAATCAGCTGGTAATTGGATCGAATAAGTATTCTCTTTTGTCGGGTCCATGGAAAGCGTGACTGTTTGCTGCGGAATGGTGATCATTTCAGGATGTCCTTGTCTAGGATCTAAATACGTGAAATGGACCTCTTTTCCCAATGGCTTGTTCAAATCATTGGCGTATTTTCGGACGATTGCCAGTTCATCCAAGTAAAGGGAAGCTTGATCAGGTGTGATCACTTGCTGTTTTGCTAATTCGTCCACTAACTGTTCCAAGCTCTTGTCTGGGATCTGAGCCAATGAGGTCTCTAGTGTTCCTTGATACTCAGCGTTCAATTTGGGTGCGTTCCCTCCCAAATCGGAAATCAGCTGGAGGATAGCTGTTTTCACTTGCTCGGTGGTTGCTGTATCAGGAGTAGCTGCAGGATCGTTATAATAAGTCGCTGCAATCTGGCTTTTCAACTGGGTCAACTGTTCTGTCTGGGCTTGTAGCTCACCGATTTCTGACTGAAGTTCCGTGATTCTTTTTATTTGTGTCACTTGGAAAAGAACCGATTCTGATAAAAAACCGGCGTACACACCTGTGCTTTCTTGTTCATTGCTGGTATAAAAATCACCCAACTGGGACAAGATTGTTTCATTCAATTGATCATGCTGCTTTTTATAGTCTGCCGTATCTGTTTCCCATTGTTCGTTGAGCTGCTTTTTTTGCATCGCTACTTGATCATTGAATTGTCTGATCGATTCTTTCAGTTTTTCATTTGCCTGCTTCGTGTAGTCCTCGACCGATTCTTTGACTGCTTCAGTCGATTGGCTGCCTCCTTCTAATCCTTGATTGTTTCTGTCCAGCAACTCTTTGACCGACTGGACAAAGGCTTGCTGCTGGGCAGTAAAAGACTGATTGTCTGTGTCTAAAATACTGGCTGTTTCCAGCACATTCGTATAATTGCCTGGGATTTCTTTGAATGGACTGTAAATAGATGATTCCAAATTCGTCTGATAGTTTACTTGTGTTCCGGCGATTTGATTCACATTTTGCTGTGCTTCAAATAAATTCCCGACGATACTGGAAAAATACATTTGGATAATCCGCTGATTGAAGTCCGTTAAGATCGTGTTGACATTGTCTTGAATCATTTGATTCGTGATTTCATTTTGTCCATCTCGAACTTGATATTCGATCAATGCTTTTTCCGGATTGATACTTTGCAGCGAGAGCAATTTTTCAGAAAAATCTTGGGGAATGATGATTTGAGCATCAAATTGCCCGCTTTCTACACCAGCTGTAGCGATGTTTCGAGTGGTGGTTTCCCAGCGATTTTTACTGTCTTTATTGATCAATGTCACAAAATCCGAACCTAATGAATAATTTTTGCCTTCAAAGACTGCTCCTTTATCTTCGTTTACTAGTGCATATTGCATTTTCCCTGTAAGATCAGTTGTACTGATCGTGACGTTCTCATCTTTGAAACCTAAGTAAAGAAAGAAAAGCAGTAAAAATAAGCTAGCGGCAATTGTTAGAAATAATGAAATGTTCCTTCTAAAATCAGTTAACATCTAAACTCTTCCACTCCTTAAAATAAATGCGGTTAAAAACAATTGGCTCTACGCAGTAAGACAAATTTTTGCAGAAACTTCTTCAAAAGTTTGTACAAAAATTGGCCTTAGTGCAGATAGTTTCTCAGCGCACTTTTAGCCAAAAGCAGGAACAGTGAGGAGAGGCTGGAAAAATAGTGGCTCCAGCCTCTTCTTGCTCCTGAATCTGGCTTCATGTGCCGATTCAGTTTTTCAGTGAGAAGCGAACGCCATCAAAAAATGCAGAAAAACATTGTCATCCATTTTTTCTTACGATATTAAGCCGTGAGGAACGACCATGCTCGATGAGGTCATGTGTCTGCTGATCACTCAAAACTGAATAATTATTATTGCCTTATTGCTTAAAATCCAAATGAGCCAGCGTCTTGACGATCCCGCTCTGCCACAGTGTCAGCATACTTGTTCAACTGTTGATTGATGCTTTCCAATAACTGCTCCATCTGTTTGACATTTCCTTCCAGCTGATTGTATTGCTCTAAATATGCTTGGAAGGCTTGTCCTTTCCATTGTTGAGCGATTTGTTGGTTCATGGAATTGACCTTTCTGATCGCATCTTGGATTTGAGATGCTGCCTGCTGGTAGACCTTTGCCTGTGATTTAAGCTGTTCGGGTGTGACTGCAATTGCTCCTGCCATGTTTGTTCCTCCTAATAAAAAGTTATTTTTTGTTACGCGTACATCATAAACTATTTTTTGTCTCTGTGGTCAAAATGTAGCATTCACGCACATCATGTGTCGTATACGACGTGTTATTTTGCCTCCTTATTCCTCCTTTTTTGACTGGTCAAAAATCCAAGAAAAATAACTATACAAATTATTTCTAATCTCACATATTTTTCTAAGTATGACCTTTTTAAATTTATTACAAATCACTTTGAAATAATTCTTAAAAACTGGCTGATATTTTAATGTTTTATGTTCTTTCTCAAAAAAATATAAAAAAAACGGCTAATATTTACTTGACAATACTCCTCTGTCCCCCTTTTCTTTCTATCCAGAACGAATATTCCCTCTTGTAAATGCAGATGATCCTCCTTCGTTTTATATGTGGTGAATATTCTCCCATTTATTAAGTACGTAAATATTTGAAAAAATTTTTTTTGATTTGATTTTTATTGTCTCATTATCCTTTTGATATTTTTCATGCAAAAAAATACCCAAGGTATTTGATGTAACACCTCGGCTGTCTCTCTTTTTATTTGTCTACTACTAGTAATTCGTCTAATTGAAAATCGATTTCATAGATTCTTTCTACATTTCTCAAAAGTTCATGATTCATTTTATGATATTTCGTTGCACCAAGTTGCTGACAAATCTGCAACGCTTGGTTTACTTTTTGTCTTCCTTTTTCATTTCCTTTGATCATCTCCCAGATTCCAGTGAGTAGGGAATACTGATTTCGTTCAAAGAACATATCTTCTTCTAAAAAGACTGCTTCAAGTTTTGAGATATATTTCCAAATTAGTCCGCGTTGTTGCTGCTGGATAAAATGGATAATCGCGTTTGCCAGCATCCGAAAGCTCTCATTCTTTCGATCCTTGCTGTTTTGATAAGCGGAAATACTGACTAATGCTTTATCTAACACTAAATCGATAAAGAATGGATCAAAAGCATACATACAATGATTGAATAACACCAACTCATAGTTCGTCCATGTCTGTGCATAAATCAGATACTGATAAACTTCTGAATCAGCAACATCAATTGGCTCATCTACTATACGAGCAATCAGTAATTTGCATAAACTAGCTAGATGTCTCTCCTTTTGAGTGATGTCTCCTTTTTCTTCGCACAGGCTGATCAAATGTTGCAATTCTTCTTTATCTTGATTCATAAATGCTAAAACCATTTCTTTCATCATCCGGTCCATGTTTGCCACTTCCGGCGGATAATCGAATATCCTCAGTTCATCATAACCAAGATTGAGTTTTTGTAAAAAATATGAAAATTTGCTAACTGTCGTGTCTGCTTGATTTTTTACAAACCGTTCGTAAACGGATCGGCTGACTTCCTTTCCGCATAATTCTGCTACGGAGATACCTTTTTGCTTTCGAACAAATTCGATGATCTCCCATACTTCCATTTTGCCAACTCCTTTATAAATATGGCTCTCCTTCAGTTGAAAACAATCGCAACATGATTTTGTATGAAATAACATATACCAATCCATCAGATCTTCATTTTTCATTTCTAAAAATCATTTTTTCGTAAGACGTTCCTTGTTTTTCATGATATCATCGCTGTTAAAACCAATTGTTCATTTACCAGTATTTTTAAAAAAACTTAATCATAATAGTTGTTTTATAATTTTGCAATCCATTAGGGGATAAAGAATAAGCGGTAAATTAATACATATAATACGTTATTTTATTTTTGCTATATGAAAAATACTCATTTTTATTTTTTCTAGTAGAATTTTATCTTCTAAGTATGCCCCTCGTATGAACTATTTACCATTGACAAACGTTAAATAAAAATTTAGAATATTCACAAGTTTGACGACAATTATGAAAATTTATGTCGTGCTAAAGGAGTTTTGTTATTGGATGAAAAGTTAGATATAAAAACTGCGATCAAAGACACGTTACCTACCGTTTTTGGTTATATCGGTATTGGACTTGCATTTGGTATCGTTGGGAAAGCTGCCGGGTTTCATCCGCTGGTCGTCACGTTGATGTCCCTGCTGATTTATGCTGGTTCCGCCCAATTTATCACGGTTAGTATGCTTGCTAGCCACAGTCCGTTGCTTTCCATCGTTCTCTCGACCTTTCTAGTCAATTCCCGAATGATTTTGATGAGTATGACGATCGCCCCTTATTTCAAGAAAAATCGGCTGATTCAAAATCTGCTCATTGGCACATTGCTGACAGATGAAAGTTTCGCTCTGGGAATGAATAAATTGAACTATACGGGACAAAAGTTAAACTTTCGTTGGATGAATACAGCTAATTGGATTTCTTATTTGACGTGGGTGGGTTCTTCTCTTGTTGGCGCACTTTTAGGTAATTTTATTACTGATCCGAAAAAGTTTGGTTTGGATTTCGCCATCGTCGCTATGTTTATCGGCTTACTTTATCTTCAAGTCATTTCTGATAGAAACACCTCTAAACGATTACAGTTGATTCTGATTGGTCTCACTTTGATTCTGGTATATGTCGGACTGATTTTTATCCCAAGCAACTTAGTGATCGTAGTTGTAACACTGATCGGGTGCGGATTGGGGGTGTGGATCAAACATGCCTTCTTTTGAGTTTACATTGCTGACTATTTTAGGTTGTACTCTAGCGACTTGGCTTTCTAGGGTCCTACCGTTTGTCTTACTGAAAAAATTCGACTTACCGCGACCGTTGCTTGAGTATTTAAGTTTTGTCCCAATCGTCATTATGTCTGCTTTATGGTTCAGCAGTCTATTTACCCAGAACATCGGACATCTGCCGCAGATCAATCTCGAAAATGCTTTGGCTTCAGTTCCTACGCTTTTAGCTGCTATTCTTTCAAAAAGCTTATTGGTGATCGTCTTGGTAGGTATTCTTTCCCTTTCATTGATTCGCTTATTATAAATAAAAAAACAAGAGCTTATGACAAATTACTGTCATGCGCTCTTGTTTTTTATTTATAATAAGAAGAAAATCGGCGTATTATTGCTTATCCGTTGAACGGACCACTAACAACGACTTTTCCTAACATATGTCCTGTTTCTACGTCTTTGGTTGCTTGTTTCAAGTTCTTCGCATTGATCCCATCTGAATAGACCTTGCTCAATGTACTGCGGATAATCCCTTCGTTTGCTAAAGCAGCAATGTGCGCTAAAGCTTCTCCTTGCGTTTCGATTTCATAGTTATAGTCTGTTTTAGCGAACATATACTCCCAGTCGAAACTGATAGATTGGTTTTTCCAAACACCTATGTCTAACGGCTCTTTGATTCCTACGATCGTTCCCACATGTCCAAATGGTCGGACAAGGTGCTTGATTTGATCAAAATAGCGGGTAATATCGAATAATACAGCGACATACTCTACTTGATCGATTCCCAATTCACGAAAACTTTTACTTAAGTCTTGATGATAATCGATTGGATAGTCTACGCCTGTTTTTTTCAGCCATTCAAAATTCTTCGGACTTGCAGTCGCATAGACTTCTAGACCAGCCCAATGCGCTAGCTGATTCAAAATCGAACCGACGCCCCCAGCTCCGTTAATCACTAAGATTTTTTTCCCGCGGTTGGCATTTTCTTCTGGAATCAGACCAAATTTTTCAAATAACAATTCATAAGCGGTCAATGAAGTCAATGGCAACGCTGCGGCTTCTTCATCTGACAGATTTTTCGGTGCAAGAGCGGCAATACGTTCGTCAACCAGTTGGTATTCTTGATTGCTTCCTGCTCTTGTTGTTGTACCTGCATAAAACACGCGATCGCCGACAGAAAATTTTTGCACTTCATCACCTACAGCAACGACTTTCCCGACCCCATCAAACCCTAAGATACGCAAAGCATTTCTTATCCCATTATCTTGGCGAAGTTTCGTATCGACAGGATTGACAGATACTGCGTTGACTTTTACCAGAAGATCCTGTGAAGTGGGTACAGGTGCCTGTTCTTTTTCATCCATAAAGCTTTTTGGATCATCAATCGGCAACCCTTCATAAAAACCGACTACCTTCATTAATTCCTTTTCTGACATACGAATTCCTCCTTAGCTTCATCAAGTTGGAGCATCCATACAATGTTCATTTCAATATATATAGTATGTTATTTGTTCCACCTTTTTTATCCATCATAATTATTCTCTTACTTAAAGTAAACTATTTGCACTTTTTTGGTTAAAAAAGAGGTTGCGACAAGACTTTTGTCACAACCTCTGATAAACGGTGTTCTCCTACCAACTCTTCGGTCACAAGTTACAATATTCATAAAATATGAGGAGCTATTTTTGTTTGGCTGTTCTTATGACTTGATGCAGGACAGCTTTTTCACGACCTCTGATTCACGGTGTTCAAGCAAGAAATCATTGTTCACTGAAAAGTGTTGGATGTTCTTTTTCAAAGGTGTCTAAGATCTCTCGTACTTCATCGGTAGATTTCGTATTCATCAACTGAACACGCAAGTCATTTGCTCCTGGAAATCCTTTGATATAGATTTTAAAGAAACGATGCAGTCCTGTGATCGAACGTGGGATGATTTCTGAATAATGATCTTGCAGATCTAGTTGCAGACGAAGTAGGCCAATCAGTTCTTTTTCTGTATGTTCTCTCGGTTCTTTTTCAAATGCATAAGGATTTTTGAAAATCCCCCGGCCAATCATGATGCCATCTACGCCATATTTTTCAGCCAATTCTTCTCCTGTCCGGCGATCGGGGATATCTCCATTGATCGTGATTAGTGTTTGCGGAGCGATTTGGTCACGTAAAGCAATGATTTTAGGAATGACTTCCCAATGTGCATCTACTTTACTCATCTCTTTACGCGTACGCAAATGGACAGAAAGATTGGCTATATCTTGATGAAGTAGGTGACTGATCCATTCTTCCATCTCAGACATTTCCGTATAACCGATACGCGTCTTGACGCTAACAGGCAAACCGCCAGCTTTAGCTGCTTCAATCAATTGTGCCGCTACTTCTGGACGAAGGATTAAGCCACTGCCTTTTCCACGTTCTGCTACATTAGGAACTGGGCAGCCCATGTTGATATCGATTCCTTGGAAGCCCATTTCTGCCATAGCAATGCTCATTTCTCTAAAAAATTCTGGCTTGTCTCCCCAAATATGGGCAACCATCGGCTGTTCATCTTCTGTAAAGGTCAATCTTCCTCGTACACTATCTTTTCCATCTGGATGACAGAAACTGTCTGAGTTTGTAAACTCAGTAAAGAAGACATCCGGTGCTGCTGCATGCTTTACGACATGGCGAAATACAACATCTGTTACATCTTCCATTGGTGCTAAAACAAAAAAAGGCTTTGGCAGCTCTTTCCAAAAATTAGTAGTCATTTGTTTGTTACTCTCCATTCTATCAAGCAGTGAAGTCGCAATCTTTCTCAAAAACATTGTCATTATACTAGGAAACAAAAAAAGAAGCAAAGTGAACAGCTTAAAAGATGTTTCTGATTGAACAAAAAAGACTGTGACAAAAATCTTATCACAGTCCATTTTCCGGAATAAATGGTGTTCAATCAGCTGACCCTCGGTATTCGCTCAACAAGCGACAAAATATGAGGATCTATTTTCCCGTTTGTTTCTCTAATACTCAGGTCAAAACGCTGATTTCACAACCTCTTTTCTAACTTCTCAATCCTCTTCCTTTATTGATCAAATACCAAGTAACGGCGTACAAAACAACGATGAATAACACAAGTACGATCATCGATGTTGCTACTGGCACATCGATCGTTCCAAGGAATCCGTAACGGAAACCGGAGATCATATAAACGATCGGATTGACTTTCGAAACAGCTTGCCAAAAGGGCGGTAACATCGAGATGGCATAGAAAACGCCACCTAGATAAGTTAACGGCTGCAAGACAAATGTAGGCACGATCGATACATCATCATAAGACTGAGCAAAAATCCCGTTGAGCAGTCCTGCTAACGAAAACAAAATCGCTGTCATCAATAATGTAATGATGACCATGAACCATGAATACACATGAAGTGGTACAAAAAACAAGGAAATGATCGTTACGAGAGAGCCGACGAGAATACTACGACCCACTCCGCCAATCACAAAGCCCCAAATGATCACATGGGTAGGAACAGGTGCTACCAAGATTTCTTCGATGTTTTTCTGAAATTTTTGAGAGAAGAAGGACGAAGAAACGTTGGCATACGAACTAGTGATAGCAGACATCATAATCAAACCAGGCACGATGAATTCCATATATGAAAAACCACCCATGTCACCGATCCGACCACCGATCATTTTTCCGAAAATAACAAAATACAAGGATGTCGTGATCACTGGTGGAACCAGTGTTTGGACCCATATACGCAAATAGCGGTTCGTTTCCTTGATAGCTAAACTTTTTAATGCAGTAAAATAAAGATTAAACATTTTTCTCCTCCGTATGATCATTTTCTTCTGTGATTTTCAAGAACAGTTCTTCTAAACGATTCGACTTATTCCTCATAGAAAGAACTTTGATTCCTTGTCTTGTCAGCTGATCGAAGATTCCGTTCACCCCTTGATTTCGTTCAACTTCGACAGCGATTGTCTGTTCATCTTCAAATGTACAAGCGTATCCTTCAATCACAGGTTTGGTCTCATATGGCGCTAAATCAAAGATAAATGTTTCAAATTGCAGTTTGGATAGAAGCTCTTTCATACTAGTATTCTCAATCAGTTCACCTGATTGGATGATCCCGATGTTGCGACAAAGCATTTCAGCTTCTTCTAGATAATGCGTTGTCAAAATGATCGTTGTACCATGTTCGTTCAATTCTCGGAGAAACTCCCACATCTCGCGTCTCAATTCAATATCGACTCCTGCTGTTGGTTCATCCAAGATCAGCAAACGTGGTTCATGCATCAATGACCTAGCAATCATCAGTCTTCGCTTCATCCCCCCGGAAAGCATACGTGCACGGACATTTCTCTTTTCCCAAAGATTGGACTGCTTCAAATATTTTTCGCTGCGTTTCATCGCTTCTTTGCGAGACACACCGTAGTAACCTGCTTGATTCACGACGATTTGCTGGACCGTTTCAAAGGGATTGAAATTGAACTCTTGCGGGACTAATCCAATCTGTTGCTTTGCTCGGACTAGATCCGTATCCAGATCATAACCGAAGACTTTCACTTTTCCAGATGTTTTATTGACTAAAGAAGTAATGATTCCGATCGTTGTAGACTTCCCAGCTCCATTTGGTCCTAATAGCGCATAGAAATCTCCTTCTTTCACGGAAAGATCGATTCCTCGCAATGCTTCGACCCCACTTCCATAAACCTTTTTCAAATTATTTATTTCAAGCGCATTTGCCATTTATTTCCTATCTCCTTATAGACATGATTCTTTATTGTATCATGGAATACAGCAGATGAAAAAACAACTTGGTTCCAGCGAAAAATCAGGTTGCTGGGCTCAGGAAAATCTTCTAATAAAAGACATCAATCGGATGAAGTCAGACAACCTTTTCAGAAAAAACAAATCGAAGATAAAGGATTACTATTCATATGTGCAACAAAAGGAGCGTGAGACAAAAGTAAAGAACACTTTTGTCTCACGCTCTAAACACGTATAAACGGCGGAAGCAAAAGCCAAGATTTTTGATCCAATGAATACTTTCGATCACTTCGCCTATCCCAATACATGCCACTGCCGCTTTTCATCAAATGACGCGGCTTCCGTTTTTGCGGTTTCTACTAAAGTCTCTGGGTAATCCAAAACTTTCAGCAAGGCAATCGCATTTCGGGTCCTTGAAGGTCCTTCTTTTAATTTGAAATCAAAACTGATTCCTTTTCCTTCTGTTACTTGTTCTTCAAAGTGGACATTCTCACAATAATTCTTTAAAATCTCTGTCAATTCGATATCATGTGTGGCGACAAATGCTAAAGATGGATACTCCGCAAGCCACCGAACGACTGAAGCGGAAGAAGCAATCCGTTCGATCGTGTTTGTCCCTTTTAAAATCTCATCTACGAAGCAGTAACAGCGTTCTTTGGAAGCCACTTGGTCCAGCAAACGTTTGATCGATTTGATTTCTGAAACAAAATAACTATCGCCTTCAAATAAATCATCTTCGATTGCCATGGAAGTCAACACATGTCCAGGTTGCAGGATAAACTGTTCTGCAATCGCTGTTTGGATCGTCTGTGCTAGAATACAGCTGATAGCTATACTTTTGACATACGTAGATTTTCCTGATGAATTGGAACCCGTGACTAATGTATTCTTCTGCCAGTTGACTGGATTCACTACCGCTTCTTTTAACAATGGATGATAGATATCTTTCGCTGTCACACCGCCCTCAGTAAATTCCGGACGGCAAGTGATGGGCATATAAGTACGGTAATTCAATATTGCAGCAGCTACTTCTAATTCTCCCAGCAATTCCCACAGCTTGATGGCTTCAGTTGAATGTTTTTCTAATTTAGTGAGAACGAAATGATAGGAGATAAATGGCAGCATGAACATGATGTTGACATATTCAAAAATCAACTCTGCTTCACTCCCGCTCTTCATACGAAATGAAAAACCTAATTTAGGGATGTCTCTTAATGGTTTAGTTTGCTGTTTCAGCTCTTCTTGAAGTGGTGTCGGCAGTTTTGCTAACTGATTGGCGGCTGAAATCGTTGAAACCAAATAACTCATGCTATTCAGCTCTGTTTCTAGTGTTTGTTTCTTCACTAGATAATAGACCGTATTGAATACTAACCCACCGATTGCCAAATAGATTCCTAGTACTTGACCTAAAAGAAGCAAACCTACACCCACCAGCGGAAGCAAGCCAAGAAAAATAAATAAACCTACGCGTCCAATCTTTTTACTTTTTCCATCCGCTAGATATTGTTTTGCAAAATTATGATCTTTTTTTCCTAAACGAGCGAATTGATATTGGATTTTTTCTCTCAGTTGAGGATTTTCCTGATAAAAAGCAATCAGTTTTTCTAACTGCTGATCTTCGCCAAAATCAAAGCTGCGTAAACGTTGATACAACGCTTCTGAACCTACACTAGAATAGGTACTGTTGATCCCTTCGAATACTTCGAACATATCCAGGTCATACCAAGTAAGATCGTCGATTTCGCTATCCCATGAACGGAACTTCTTCTCCGTGAGCCATGCTTCCTTCAAGCTTTCTTCTTTATCAAATCTCGGTTGATAAGGAATTTTTCCCCATTTGCTACGAACTGTTTCCTTTAATTTCAAACGTGAAAAAATGTCTAAAATGACCAATAAAATAACAACTGCAATAATAATTGAAACGATAAATTCTCTTTGACCCATATCCCTCTCCGTTCCTTTATTTGTTAGCTTTAGTATAGCACTGTTGCGCTATTTGAAAAGGGGGTAAAAAAACACCTTTCAAAATAAAAGGTGTTTTTTCTTGTATATTACATATTTATCTCTCATTTATCAAAATTGACAAATAATCATAGGGAGGAATTGTTGTTAATTCTTGTTTATTCTCCAGTGCATTGACAACTGTCCCAAGGGAAAGGATAGCCTCAGGTACTATTTTTTCTTGTTCTGTTGGATTAGCTAAGCGAAGAACAAATCCTTGTTCATGAAAATAAGAAGGATAAATCGATGATACAATTAAGTCTT
The DNA here is from genome assembly GCF_050555455.1 of Enterococcus sp. DIV1224. NCBI lineage: Bacteria > Bacillati > Bacillota > Bacilli > Lactobacillales > Enterococcaceae > Enterococcus > Enterococcus sp. DIV1224. Next base: position 2,517,722 of record NZ_CP187859.1, read on the forward strand.
CAGGTAATTCAATCAATGAAAATTTACGAGGAACATCAAGTTCGTTTTGTAATGGCCAAATCTTGTTATCTAACCTGTGAATAAATACATTCAGTTTCTGCTTTTGATAAGAAATAGATTGTTCTAACCGTTTTTCTGCCTGTTTTGCCACTTTGAACTCATTAAATCTTCCTTCTTCTACATTAAATCCAAAAGTGACTTTATACTCACCTATTTCTTGAGCTAGCGGTGTTTCCATCATGACATGCCCTTCATTTGTCGTATCTCCTGAAGCTCGCCCAGGTCGCCAAGCAAGATTAGGTTTTCCAAGTTCCCCTGTTGTTGAAAATAAGGTTATGATCAATTGATTTTCTATACGTTCATACTCTTTTAAACCATCTGCATAAAAAGTAAAATAATGATCATTTTCTGCCACAGAGACACTCTTATCGAATATTTCTAAATTAACAGGTTTCTCTACCATAGTTTCTGACCAATCCGGAGGAATGACATCAGGGGTATTTTCAATAAATCCGTTTTGAATTTGTGCAATTGATTTTTCAGATTTATCTAAAACATTAATTGCTAAGCGCATACGATGCGAGTAAACAGTATTATGAATTTTGAGTGTGCCTTCAACGATTTGACTTTCTCCCAGACTGAACGATATTTCATAAGATATTTCTTCCATTTCGGGTTTTTCAGATAAACGATCTTTTAAATTTTTAGGAAGTTGAGCTTTTCCGTAAACCACTAATGTTTCTTGTAAAGAATCTTTATATACTTTAGCTGTTTCAAATTTTAGAGATAGTTCTGTATCTCCTTCTAATGGTGAATAATCATACGTATCGCCATCATTTGCTGAATCGATCAAATGAACGAAATCAAGATATTGTCTATCTCCAACTATCAAATTCAAGTGCCCATCCTTAAAAGAAAGTTTATATTTATTGTTACTTATCTCAGTTTTGTCTATCTCGATTGCTGTTTCTAATTTTTCATTATTTTTCTCAAATTCAACAACAGTGTATCCTAGCGCTGGCACATTTACATTTATTTTTATGTCAAGTTCATAATAAGCTGGTTCATCAAAATATTCGAAACCTGTAGCAATCATCCGATAAGCATTTTTCCGTTCTGGAAAATAAACTTCTTTTTCAATGATATTATAGGGACTGCCTTTGAAATGTATTTTCTTTGAATCAGCTACTACATGCACGATTTTCGATCCACTATAATTCTCAGTCGTTGTGTTGAAAACAAGGACTTCATTCGATTTTAGCTTTAATGCATCAGCCATCCGTTTTACAATAAGGTTTTCGATTCCGTCGGCTATCTCATTAGCTTCTTTGATCCGATGGAAAATATCTTCCGCAACATTATCTGAAACACAGCCACCAATACTATCATGAGCCTGGTTTTGCAAAATCTTTTTCCATAACCGACGAAGTAGGCCTTTACTGATATGGATACCATTTCTTTCTGCAATCAGCATGAGCGGCTCAACTCGTTTTAAAATTTTTTGTTCCAATTTAAAATTTTCTATTTTCATTTTTGTTCTTACTGAGCCAATCGAACGATGAACACGAGAGTAAACCGGCTGACGAAGTTCACCTTTATATTCAGGTAATTCTTTTTTATTTTTGATAACTTCTACATAAGAAGGATAATCTGAAATAATATTGTGGAATTTACTGTATTTATTCAACTTCTCTACGACTTGATCAAAATTTAAAATCATTGACTTTTGATCTACACCCGAAGGTACTAAAATATCTTTGTTTTTTCCTTGCATATGAAGCATTTCAACTGCTTCATCCAACTTTTCTTTTGCAAATTCAGGAATATCTTTAATTGCGTCTAAGGTCATCATTCCAGTCATATAACCAAATGGAAAATTCATGGCATAAACAAATTTATCTCCTAATCCTTTCCAGATAAAGTAAGGAGATGGAACCATCGTTTCAAAGTTTAATCCTCGCCAACACATGAAATTATCGATTTCTACTTGATGCAAAAGTGTAGGCAAATTCGCATTGAACCCAAACGTGTCAGGCAAATACCCTACCATCATTGGATCTCCATATTTAAGGATCGTATCACTGATCCCAATCATTAAGTTTCTTAAAATTGATTCAGCATCCACTAATAAGGCATCTGTTTGTGCATACCACGGTCCCACAAATAGTTGTCCTGTTTTCATCAGTCGTTGGATAACCTTAAGCTTTTGCGGATTGATCTCCAAATACTCATCGACGATTGAAGTTTGTCCATCTAAACAAAAGTTTACTTTAGGGTTCCTTTCCAATTCATCTAGAACTTCAGTAAAGACCTGATCAGACAATACGATGGCATCTTCATTTGTAAAATACCATTCTCTGTCCCAGTGCGTGTGTTGAATTATATGTGCATTGACCATGTCAGATTCCCCTACTTTCCTTCTTCTACTGAATTTACTTGTTGTTCTTTTTTATACTTGATGGATTTTAGTGCATTGACCATTAACGCTGTAACCACTCCCCCAATAACAATTGATACTAAATATAGAGGTATATTCGTAACAAAAGGAATTGCCATAAAGGTTGAAAGCATTGTTTCTTGAGTAACACCAAAAAATCCATTTAGACCACATGCTACTGCAGTGCCCACCACGATGCTTGGTATTACTCGTAAAGGATCTTTCACGGCAAACGGGATCGTCCCTTCAGTAATCCCAACAAGGCCCATAATCATAGCTGTCTTTGCATTATCTCGTTCTGATTCATCATAAAGTTTTTTGTTTAAAATTGTTGCTAAAAACATTCCAAATGGCGGAATAGCAATACCTAATAACATGGCTGTACTAGGTCCAAAGCTTCCGCTTGAAAAAGAAGCAACCCCAAAAGCATATGCAATTTTATTGATAGGTCCTCCCATATCAAACGCCATCATTCCTCCTAAAATAGCCGACATCAAAGCAGCATTTGCTCCTGACATGCCTTCTAGCCAATTAGTCAGTCCTGTTGTCATTGCTTGAATAGGCGTAGCTAGTACATACCATAATATGATTCCAACAACTAATGTAGTAACAAAAGGAATCAGCATAATTGATTTTAGACTAATAACTTGCATCGGTACTTTTACTTTTTTCAATGCATTAGCTAAATAGCCACAAGCTAATCCAGCAACCATTCCTCCAATAAATCCCATACCAAGATTTTGACACATCATCCCAGTGATAAAAGCTGGTGCTAGACCGGGACGGTCAGCAATTGAATATGCGATATAGGCTGAAATCATCGGTACAATAAACTGTAATCCCGTCTGACCAATCATTCGCAGGACTCCCCAGAATTATCCGTCTGGTCCCAAACACCTGTGCCACCAAAAATGACTGCAATAGAAGTTAGTAACCCTGCTGCTACGACAAGCGGGATCATATAGGAAACCCCACTTTGGAAATGATTTAAAATTTCTCTTCCTTGTTTCTTGAATTCCATTAGTAACTCCCCCACGATACATTTTTTATTTGTTAATTAATGCAATTGCTTCATCAATCGTCTCTTCACCATCTTTTACTACCTCTGAGGTTCCTACTGTTAAAATCGGTTTACCATCAAAGCGACCTCGTTCTGAAACATTTGTATCTACTGCAAATATGACAACATCTGCCTCGGAAACATCCGAAATTGAAAGTTTGTTTTCTATCCCCATAGCCCCCTGTGTTTCTACTTTAATATCTAACCCTTTCTTCTTCGCAAACTTTTCTAAATTAGCTTTTGCCATATAAGTATGGGCAATCCCTGCGATACATGCTGTTACTGCTACTATTTTTGTCATATGAAATTCCTCCTTTTAAAATGATAGAGCTTTTACCAATTCTTTTTTATTTCTCGAATCTTTTATTCTTTTAACAAACTCGTCATCCATCAATCTTCCAGATAATTCTGCTAAAATACGTAAATGATTAGTACCTTTATCAGTGTCTTTTATTGCTAACAAAAAGACGAGATCAACTGGTTGATCATCTAATGCGCCCCATTCAACAGACCGCTTTAACTTGGCTACAGCCACTGTTGATTCAATTACTGCTAGGCTTTTGCCATGAGGAATGGCGATATTTTTCCCAATTCCTGTGGTCATATGGTTTTCTCTGTCAAATACGTCTTTTTGAAATTGTTTGTGGTCAGACACAAACCCATTAGTCTCTAACAATTTCGATAATTTTTCGACTACACTTTTTTTATCAGATGCATTTAAATCTATCACTATATTATTTATATTGATTTTTTCACTGATCATTTATAAGCCTTCTTTCAATATATAAACTAATTTTTCAAACGACGAACTCGTTTTTAAATTTGCTAATAACTCATGATTCGAAGCGATTTCATTGAATGTTTCATAAATTTTATTCAATTCAGGTTTTACTTTTTCATTAAGTGCAAAAAAGAAAACAGAATGAACAAGTGTCCCATCCCAATCAATTCCTTCTGGATTAACGTAGACACAGATTACTGGTTTTTTTATAAAATCTACTTCGATATGCGGCATAGCAAAATCATTCATCGCTGTTGAAGATAGTTTTTCTCTTTTGATTGCTCCCTCTAGTATCCCTTCTTTCGCGTAATTTTCTTTTACCAATTTTTTGGTAATTATATTTAAAACGTTCACTTGATTATCCTTTATTTGGTGGGTAAAAAAGCAAAATCGTTTATCTAATAAATTTAGAAAAGCATCTTCTGTTTGTTCATTTAACTGTAGATACTGTTTTACTTTTCTGACATCTGCCCCTAACATCAAAGGACTAACAACAATAACAGGAAAATTTGTATTTTCAATCGGAATCGTGCTTATAACAAGTTCATCAGTGACTTTTCGATCTTGTAGTTCATTGATGCTTAGTACATCTTTTATCTCAACCATATCTGCAAAACCGTTATTTATTCTTTGCTCTAATAATTTTGATGTTCCATATCCGCTACTACAAACTAATATCACTTTCGTTTTGTCAGGTTTGTAACGATCCAAAAGTGATTGAACATGGAGTGTTACGTAAGCGATTTCATCTTCATTGAAATGTATACAGAATCTCTCTTCGATTTCCTCTAATAAATCCACACTTATCATAAATGACCTTTTAAAAGAATATTTGATTTTGTCCGTATAAGGATTATAGATATTTACTCCCAATTTGAGTCTTTTAACTGCTGCATTGAGATGTAATACTAGATTATTGATCAATTCTTCATCAGGATAAAATTCATTTAATTTAGTTCTTACTAGCTCTTGTAGCTCAACACCCATATCTAAATAGGAAAGCTTCGTTTGATCTAAGTCGTGATTCATAGCATTTTTTTCAATCGAAGTAATGTGGATGTCAACATAAGCTTGTTCATCTATTGGCACAATAATTGAAAATGCTTTTTCAATCATTTTGATTAAAATAAGTGTGTTCTCTGAGATTTCTTCTTCAGAATTATTACTACGTGATAAGAAATTGCTTGTTTCAATCCTTTCTATCGCAATAGCAAGGTGGATAGCTAAAGTTTGAAATTCATAATCTGTAAATTTCAATTGTGTCTTATTCATGTATCGATTAAGCAATTCGGCTACTTTTTTCAATATGTCCTTATTTAAGAAATTATTTGCTTCACCAATGAAATTAATATTCAAGTCTAAGAGATCTGTTTTACTGTTAGATGCTGTAAAGCCACCCCAATAATAGTTCACAACTTCTGACATCAACCTTCTTTTACTTTTTTCATCAGCTTTGATGCGCACGCCATTTCGATCTGAAACTAAGGACATCCCATGCTTGTTTAGTCTTTTTCTAACATCTTTCATTGTGCTTTCTACCGTCGACCTGCTCACGTATAATTCGTCAGCAAGATTTTGAATCTTTAGAGAATCATTAGTATTCAATAATTTAGCAAACACATAAGTTAGACGGTCCTCCGGAGAGTCTGCGATATTGATTTTATAACTGGATAATAAATTTCGAAGTGTTTCTTTTTTTCCAATAAGCGAAACGCCTTTTTTAGGTTGGACCAACATTTGTACATCTGGCATTTTTTGGATTATTTCTTTCAAAATTAAAATATCTTTGCTAATTGTTTTCGTAGATACATATAATTGTTCTGATAATTCTTTGTAAGTTGTGTGCTCATTTTCAATCAAAAAGTATAGTATTTTCATTTGCCGTTCGCTAAATTCGATGCCCATTATCTTCACCTCCTGAATACAGCTTAAGTGTACAATTATTATCTCTATTTTCATACAGAAGAAAGTTCTTGATTAATGTAGAAGTTTCTAATATTCTTGATTATTTCAAATCAATAAAAAAGCCTGCAATATTTATATCACAGGCTTTTTTCTCTATTAAATATATATAAGATAATACATTTTTCTACTAGTTCTCACTAATCTTGTATAATTAAACCCTCCGCAACTTGACGGAGATGGAGAAGATGCCCCCGTCTAATTTAGCGGTCATCTCTCCTCTCATTCCTTCCACCAATTTTTTTGACAGGTAAAGCCCGATTCCGCTAGATTCCGTATTTGTGCGGCTGGTATTTTCTGTATAAAAACGCTGGAAAACTTTTTTACTCTCTTCAATCTTGATAATCATAATCAATTGAATTATAGCTTCTCTTGCTAACTTTAACAACTCAATAGTTAGCTCTTCAAAATCATTAAAGCTAATATTATAGGCAAATTCATCTAATCTGCTACTTTCTTTATTTAAATTTAACTCGTAATAGTCTAAAATTTTTAGATACCTATGCTCCATAGCATTCCTTACACCAGATATTTTTTTTAATACTGGATCAATATGTTTATCACCATACACTGTTTTGTTTCTTAAATCTTTGTATATCCACCACAACCCATTCAAAGCATAATTTTCTCTTTGAATTTTTTGGATTTCCTTCCTCCTTTTTTGATTTCTCACATCTTTGTACCATAGATTTACAAAACTAATAACATCATCGGATATGCCCAATTTTAAGTACTTATTTAGAAAATAAGCAAGTTTATCAAATATTGAATATATGCTTCGATACGCAGCTTTTACTTTTTCAATTCCTATTCCATATACTGGGTAGTCAAGAGTATCCACTAAATATACATCCTTATCAGAATAATGTAGCGTTCTATCAGTCAATCCTTCATAAATCCAAAATCTTGCAGATACATATTCTTGTTTAATTTGATTAAAAATACCATGATACCTCGGAAACCACGTATTATCTATATCTTCTACTATTCCAGGTAAGTGTAATGGATCATAGCCAACTTCCATTTCCAAAAAAAGATCATTCAATTGATTGAGTGCTACTCCATTAGCCCCAACCCATGATCTATAGTTCTCTTCTTCCTCAGACATATTCTCTATAGGTTCTAAAAAGTCCGTTAAAGAAAAATCAATCTTTAAATAATCTAAACTGACACTACTTTTAATCCCATTTAAATATTTATAGAAAAGTACCTGTGCCATTTCCTTTTCAGGAAACGTTACTTTCTCATCTAAAACACTTTCCAGTAAATGAAATGCATAACAAAACATAATATGCCTATGGCTCTCATCAAAATAAGAATAGTCTACTATTTTTAAAGCTAAATTTCCAACTGCCATAGGAAAGTTCATTTCTAAAACTTCATTCAAATTATTAATTGATTTTACATATCTACCACACTGAGAAAGTATGTTTCCATAATTAACAGTTAGTTGTAGAAAGAGTCCGTCTATATAAGTTTTTGAAATTATAGAAGATTCATCGTCCATTATCAATTCATCATAGCCTAACAAACATAAATCTTTTGCTGTTCTATATAAATAAAGACACCGTTCATAAGTTTGCTCTTTAGTGTCTATATTTTCATTTTTGGGCAAAATATCCATTAAACTAGTAGCTGAACAATATAAATAACTGGCTTTTATCATCGTGTCTAGTTCTTCTTCATGACCTAAATTAAAACAAATTTCACTCAATTTTAGAGATTTATCAATATCTCCAGAATCAAGAGCTTGATCGCATTCTAATTGCATAATTCGTAATTTCTGATTTTCCCACCAATTTCCGATTTAAACCTCCTCCTTAAGATAAGATGCTATTTCTCTACTATCCTAATAATCTCTGATATATCATCAATCTCTAACGCATCCGCGATTCTTTCAATGTGTTCTAAATAAATTTTCTGTCTTTTTCCATTTGCCAAATTGCTTAAATTTGATGGCTCAATTCCCGATAATCTTGCGAGCTCTCTTAAAGACATTTGTCGTTCTGCTAATAAATCGTTGATTAGCACTTCCACTTTTCTACCACCTTCATTTTCGTTCATTTGTATTTCCTCCCCCGTGTTGTCTATATAAACATGGTATAGTATAATAATTTTAGATTGTTGTTCAAATAGACATGGGTTTTATAAAATAGCAGGAGGTACCCTTATGACATCGAAAAATGAAAATAAAGAATTACTGACAAAGAAGAATCAACCGATTAAAACCATTACTCAACAAGATATCAATGCGCTAGAAATAACGCTTGAGCAACTTCAATCATGGTCATCAATACTAGAGGTATTAAACAAATTTTTCGATTGTGAAAAAGAACCAATTAATAAGAAAAATATTATTCAGAAATACCATGCAAATGCCCAAATATTCAAAATCTTTCTCAATGACTTTCTACAACGTACTGAGAGTTTAGAAAAACAGCTTGAAAAGTTAAAAACTAGAGAAAAGGTTAAAATTTATGAAAAATGAGGTAGCTAAAAAGTATTTTTTTTTGACTATTTCGTTTCAATATTCATCTCATTTATTTGCACCTAAAAACACACAAAAAAAAGACACTTTCCAAAACTTGGAAAGTGCCAGAAAAGTTAGGATCAAGGTAACTGCGCTCAGCATTGCTTCGCCCAGTACGATTCTCGTAACTCGTGAACTCGAACGATAATCGCAATTAACGTTTTGAGAATTGTGATGCTTTACGAGCTTTTTTAAGACCTGGTTTTTTACGTTCGACCATACGTGCGTCACGTGTAAGCAAGCCAGCACGTTTAAGCGCTAAACGGAAGTCAGGATCAACTTCTAGCAATGCACGAGCGATACCATGACGGATAGCTCCTGATTGTCCAGCGTATCCTCCGCCGTTTACGTTAACAAATACGTCATATGCGCCTTTTGTTTCAGTAACAGCGAAAGGTTGATTGATTACTTCACGCAAGTCAGCATGTGGAATGTATTCTTCAACATCTTTTTTATTTACAGTAATTTTACCAGTTCCTGGTACTAGACGTACGCGAGCAACTGCGTTTTTACGACGGCCTGTGCCGATATATTGAACTTGTGCCAATGAAATTCCCTCCTATTAGATTAAGTTTGTGATGTCTAAAACTTCTGGTTGTTGTGCTGCATGTGGATGTTCTGCTCCACCGTATACGTTCAATTTTGTAAATTGTTTGCGGCCTAAAGTGTTTTTAGGAAGCATACCTTTTACAGAAGTTTCGATCAAACGACGAGAATTTTTAGCACGCAATTCGCCAGCAGTGATTGATTTCAATCCTCCTGGGTAGTTGCTGTGACGGTAATAAATTTTGTCAGTCGCTTTTTTACCTGTTAATTTCACTTTGTCTGCATTGATGACGATGACGAAATCGCCAGTATCCAAATGAGGTGTGAAAGTTGGTTTATTTTTACCACGTAGTACAGATGCAACAACTGTTGAAAGACGTCCCAATGGAACATCAGTTGCGTCTACTACATACCATTTACGTTCTACTTCGCCTGGTTTGGCCATATATGTTGTACGCACGTTATTTTCCTCCAATTTAAGTTCTGATGTTTGACATACACTTCGAGTTTCCGGGGCTCTTTGTGGGGCAAACAATACCATTTAACATATTACCCGCTAATCTAGTCAATGTCAACGTTTTTCTGCTTGATTGAAAAATTTATATGAAACTTTACTTCTTTTTCTTTCTTTTATATAAAAGGGTCGTTTCCTGCCAAAATGAAAAACAAAAAGGACGCTGAACTATCAAGTTCTGCGTCCTTTTTTCGGTCAAGTTCAACAAAGTTTTTACGCGTCGATCTCTGGCGCTTTGCCTAGATGAGCTTGGATCATCCAGATACGTTTTTCTGTGGCTGTTTTGAATTCGATAAAGATATCTTGTGTTGGATCGTCGCCTTCTTCTCCAGAAACTTCGATTCCTTTTTGGTAAAGATCTGCTAGATAACGGTAGCCTGCAACAAGTGTTTCCAAACGTTCAGGAATCGTGCGGTCCCAACGTCCTACTTCATCAGGGATTTTCGTGTTATCTGCAAATTCACGTAATGTAGAATAAGGTGAACCGTCTAATGTGATCAAGCGTTCGGATACTTCATCTAACTGAGCGTTCAAATCGTCCATGAACTCATCCATCATTGGGTGCAATGTAAGGAAACCTGGTCCTCTCATGTACCAATGTGTTTGGTGAACAACAACAGACATTTGGCTTAGATCTGCAACTAATTGATTTAATACTTCTTTGGTTTGTTGGAATTTCATCTTTCTTGCCTCCTAACATTTTCTTACACTTAAAATAATAGTAGACTTTCAATGAAAAGTACAACAAAATCCTTTACCTGAGAACGATTTTCATTTCGCTTTTTTATCCGTAAAGCCAATCATTTTTCAGAATCAGCTAATTCTTCTCGCAGTTCAGCAAATTGCTGATAAGTCTGTGCTAAATGCTTTTGTGTCGAAACAAATAATGGATAGATTTTCTGATATTTTTTATGATCGTTTTCTTGTACTCCGACTTGCGCTTTCAATTCTATCAATTCCTGTGCTTCACTGATACTTTGAATCTTTCCGATGCTTCGCCAGCCTAAAATCACAGCTCCTAATGCGGATGCTTCTGTGACAGTAGGGAAAACAAGCGGGTAACCCAGTACATCAGCCATCATCTGACGAAAAATCGGAGATTGAGCAAAACCGCCTGTAGCACGGATCTCTGTGAGCTGATTTTCTTGGCAAACTCCTTTTAAAATTCGATAAAGGTTGAGACAGATCCCTTCTAGAATCGCCTTCATCATTTCTTTTTCTGTATGTTGCCGCTGCAAGCCGATAAAACTGCCAAACGCATCTGCGTCCCAAAGCGGTGCTCGCTCGCCAAGCAAATAGGGATGAAAAATCAGACCATTGGCACCTGCTGGCACAAAAGCAATAGCCGAAAGCAGTGCATCATATGGATTTTCGCCTTTTTCTTTAGCAGATTGAACGACTTCCTGTAAAAATGTGTGCCCTGCCCAATCAAAGATGCCAGCACCATTGCTAGTCGCTCCTCCCACTACCCAATGTTTCTGATCCAGAACATAACAAAACGTCTCCATTTCTGGATGGAACTGAGGCTGAGTAGTAATAAAACGAAGTGCTCCGCTCGTTCCTACAGTCAAAGCGGCAATCGTATCACCAAAAGCGCCTAACCCTAGATTAGAAAGCGGCCCGTCTGCCCCTCCCAAAACAAATGATATATCATTTGGCAAACCTAGTTCTGCTGCTGTTTCTGACGGTAGACCTGTTACTTGATAGGTGGAAGGAAACACTTGCGGCAATTGTTCTGTTCGAATGCCCAAGTAGTCAAGCACTTCTTCTGCCCATTGGAATTCATGGATGTCAAAGTATCCAGTTCCTGAAGCTGTTCCGTAATCGCTGATGAGTTCGCCAAACAATCTATAAAAGATATAGTCTTTGATACCGGCAAAATAAGCAGTTTTTTTGAATAATTCAGGTTGGCTGTTTTGCAGCCACTTGATTTTGTTCAATGGTGTCATTGGATGGATCGGTGTCCCAGTCTGCCGATAAAATTCTTTGCCAAGCACGGTATATTTCAGTTTTTCTGCTTCGTCCGCTGCTCGGTTATCTGCCCAAGTGATCATTCGAGATAACGGTGTTTTCTCTTCATCCAACAATATCAGGCTATGCATCGCAGAGGAGAAGGAGACAAATTGAATGGTCGTGTCTGAAGGCAACTGTTTAATTACTTCTTTTATAACGGTGCAGACGCCTTGAAAGATCAATTCCTGATCTTGTTCTGCCATCCCTTGTGTTTCTTGGATCAAAGGGTAGCGAAAATAAGCGGATGCTGCTTCTTGGGCTTCATCTGTGAAAGCAACTGCTTTGGTTTGTGTGGTTCCGATATCTAATCCGATTGAAACGTTCATTTTTTCACCTCAAATTTTATGTATGTACAAAAATTTAGTTTAAGCTTGCGTATCTTGGTTTTGAAAAGGGGGAGATGGCGTGTTACTTTATTTTATCATTGGTTGCTGTATTGGGTCATTTTTATGTTTAACCGCCCAGCGGATTCCGTTAGGTCACTCTATTATTTATCCTAGATCCCATTGTGTCAAATGCTGTCGTTCGCTTTCTTGGTATGAATTGATTCCGATTCTCTCGATCATCGTCCAACGTTTTCGCTGCCGCTATTGCCGGTGTCGGTTGCCCTTCTACTATTTGCTGGCAGAAGTCTTATGTGGTGGTCTTTTTGTCTGGTTCTTTACTTTTTCTTCCGCAAGAAATTTTTCGACGTTCATTTGGGTGCTTTCGGCTTTGCTATTTTCGTTGATAGACTTGTTTTACTTCATGGTCCATTCTCACACGCTATTCTGCTCCTGGGCTGTCTTATGGATTTTTTGGTTGCAGGCCGGCGTTTTCCAATGGCACAGTATGTTGTTAACGTTCATCGTAGGCGCTGTATGCCTTCGCTATGGTCAATCCTGTCTCGGAGCTGGCGATACTCTGTTGGTGCTTTCTTGGAGTGGGGGCTTGCCTCTGGAAGAGTTGCTTCGGGTCTTGTTTCTGGCTAGCCTGTTTGGAATATCCTTTTTTTCTGTTTACTTTATCTGTCATAAAAAAAAGTTGGAAAAGCTGCCTTTCATTCCTTTTTTGAGTAGTGCCTTGCTGATCGTCCTTCATTTTAGGTATTGAAAAAAGGTTGTGACAAACGACTTGTCACAACCTCTGATATACGGTGTTCCAGAAGTAGCTTTTTCGGCTTCTTATTTTTTGCCGCCCCAATGTCGACGAATGAAACCGGCACGTCCAGAACCTTCTCGATAAAGATTGTAATGGAGCTTGTTTTTCTTGTAATAATCCTGATGGTAATCTTCTGCAGGATAAAATTCGCTTCTTGGTTCGATTTTTGTCACGATCGGCTTATCGAATCGCCCGCTGTCTTGCAATGCTTGTTTTGAACGCTCTGCAATGTTTCGTTCTTCTTCATCACTATAGTAGATCACTGGTCGATAAGAATCACCACGATCAGCGAACTGTCCTAACGCGTCAGTCGGATCGGTTTGCTGCCAATAGATTTCCACCAACTGATCATAAGAAATAACTTCTGGGTCATATTCGATCTCTACGGCTTCTGTATGCCCTGTTGTGCCTGTTGTTACTTGTTCGTAAGTTGGATTTGGTACATGCCCGCCTGTATAACCGGATGTCACAGAAATGATCCCTGGCTGCTCTTCAAATGGTTTGACCATACACCAAAAGCATCCGCCTGCGAAAACTGCTTTTTTTGTCATATAAAATCCCCCTTTTTTCTCATCATACCTGTTTTATAGATAATTAAAATTATTTTGCTTGTTTTTACCCCCTCCCGGTATTTTAGCAGATTTTTCTTCATTTTCCTTCTCTTTTAATTGGTTGTGGATAACTATAAGGTTTGTATTAAACTATTTTTTCCACAGGCAAGAAAAAGTTGTCTTTTCAGCCACGTTGTGTATAAGTTTTATATGGTATGCTTATTCCAAAATTATGTACCTTTATTTTTTCATGCGAATAAACAAATCCATGTTATCGGAGGGATAACTATGCCTAAAGCAAAAAGAAAACATTCAGATACATCCACTGACTTTATTGCATTTGATGAACTATTAACTAAAGCGAACAAAAAAATAAAAACGCCCCCTGTAACTTCCCACGAATTTGATTCTCATTCAAAGGATGATGCTCTAACTCTCCTAGAAGATGAGAAGCAACTCGTTAATGAACTAGCTTCAGTTATTCCAAATTCACCTGAACATTCGCCATTTGAGGAGTCATTTTCATCTCCACCTATTGACATCTTTGGGGAAGGTTATCGTTTCCATAACTTAATGGAGCACGAGTCTCTCACAAGAGAGGAGCGACAATTTATTGATGAACCATTGCCCGATCCAATCTTCCATCAACAAACGAACGAAGAACCCATCTCGCCTACTGAGCCAGGACCTTCCTTTGTTGTGGATGGACAAAAAACGAGCAATCTAGTAGAAGGAAATGATGGAAATAACGCTTATCAGCTTTTGTATGAGACATTTGGTCCTATTCCTTCTAGAGAAGGAAAGAATAAAAGACTATCACAAGAATTGCGTAATCAAATCGAACACGCATTAACAATGCCTGATATTAAACAAAGTCAAATTGCCACATTTTTTGGCGTATCCTCATGTTTAGTAAGCAATATATACCTCAAACAACTTGCAGAAGGTGATGCTCAAAATCATACATATCAAGTCTTATACAAGGAATTCGGCGAAATTTCCAGAAAAAGAGAAAAAAGGGGTTTATCACAGAAATTACGCGAACAGATCACACATGCATTAACATTGCCTAATCTTAGTCAAAGGCAGATTGCCGCATTTTTTGGCGTGTCTAACTTTACAGTAAATAATATATACCAAAAACATTTTGAAGAAGACTATGATGAAAAAATGACCCATCAGCTTTTTCATGGGAAATTCGGAAAAATTTCCAGAGAAAAAAATCAAAGGATACCACAAAAATTACGTAATCAAATCGAAGAAGCATTAACAATACCCTATACTAAACAAAAACATGTGGCAACATTTTTTGGCGTATCCCTAACTACAGTAAAAGAAATAAAACAAAAAGTGAAACGCAGTAAACAGTTAGCTGACATAGCAAAACCTGTAGCTTCAAGATCATCTCCTACTCTTTCTTCTAACCAAACAGATGAGAGGTAAACTACTTCATATAAGCAAAAAAAGGGAGTGTGACAAAAAACTTGTCACACTCCCTTTTTCCGAATAAACGGTGTTCAATCAGCTGACCGTCGGTATTAGCTCAACAAACGGCAAAATATGAGGAACTATTTTTTCGTTTATTTCTCTAATACTCAGGTCAAAACGCTGATTTCACAACCTCTTATACACGATGTTCCAGAAGTAACTTCTGTCACAACCTCTATTTTGTTTGATTGTTCATTGCGTCTTCTGCAGCCATTTGCGCTTCAATATCTGAAATACTGTAGACATTTTCACTTGCTACACCGACTTCTTTTGGTTCCATGTCACGGTAACGTTGCATACCAGTACCAGCTGGGATGATCTTACCGATAATAACATTTTCTTTCAAACCAAGAAGAGGATCTTTCTTACCGCGGATCGCAGCATCCGTCAAGACACGAGTTGTTTCTTGGAATGATGCAGCAGATAAGAAACTATTTGTTTCTAATGATGCTTTTGTGATACCTAGCAAGACTGGTCGAGAAGTTGCAGGAACGCCTCCTGAGACTAGCGTATTGTAGTTTTGATCTTTAAAGTCTGCGATGTCTAATAATGTACCTGGCAAGATATCTGTATCTCCTGGATCCATTACACGAACTTTACGCAGCATTTGACGAACCATTACTTCGATATGCTTGTCGCCGATTTCTACCCCTTGCATACGGTAAACACGTTGTACTTCACGAAGCAAGTAGTTTTCAACAGATAATACATCGCGGACTTGCAACAATTGTTTTGGATCGATTGATCCTTCTGTCAATGGTGCACCACGGTGGATCATATCGCCTTCTGCTACTTTCATACGTGCTGTATAAGGAACAGTATACGTACGTGTATCTGTTTTTCCTTTGATTGTTACTTCTTTGGTACGTGTTGCAGGATCTTCTGAGATATCGATGACATCCCCTGTTACTTCTGTGATCACTGCTTGCCCTTTCGGATTACGTGCTTCAAAGATTTCTTGGACACGAGGAAGACCTTGAGTGATATCGTCTCCGGCAACCCCACCCGTATGGAATGTACGCATCGTCAACTGAGTACCAGGTTCACCGATTGATTGAGCGGCGATCGTACCAACTGCTTCGCCGACTTCAACGTCAGAGCCAGTTGCAAGGTTGCGTCCGTAACAATGTTTGCAGACACCATGTTTTGTATTACATGTGAAGACAGAACGGATCGTCACTGTTTCGACACCTGCATCAACGATTTGTTTTGAGATGTCTTCGGAAATCAATTGGTTTCCTGCGATGATCAATTCATTTGTTTCAGGATGACGTACTTCTTTACGAGTGTAACGTCCCACTAAACGATCTTCTAATGATTCGATGATTTCATTTCCTTCACGGATTGCTTGGATCTCAAGACCTCGGTCAGTACCGCAATCTTCTTCACGAATGATTACATCTTGAGCCACATCAACCAGACGACGAGTCAAGTAGCCTGAATCGGCAGTCTTCAAGGCTGTATCGGTCATCCCTTTACGAGCCCCGTGAGTTGAGATAAACATTTCCAAGACAGATAGTCCTTCACGGAAGTTTGAAATGATTGGCAATTCCATGATTCGACCATTAGGAGCGGCCATCAAACCACGCATTCCGGCAAGCTGTGTAAAGTTGGAAATGTTCCCACGAGCTCCAGAATCAGACATCATGAAGATTGGGTTTTTCGCTTCCAAACCTTCCATCAGTTTTTGTTGGATGCTGTCTTTTGCAGCGTTCCAAACAGCAATGACACGTTCATAACGCTCGTCATCTGTAATCAGACCACGACGGAATTGTTTTGTAATAGTTTCAACTTGTTTATGGGCATTTTCAATAATTTCTTGTTTTTCATTCAGTACACTGATGTCAGCGATCCCTACTGTGATACCGGCATGTGTTGAATGTTTGTACCCTAAGTCTTTCATACGGTCAAGCATCTTAGAAGTTTCTGTTACTTTGAATCGTTTGAAGACTTCTGCGATGATGTTCCCTAAGTTTTTCTTCTTGAACGGTAATACTAATTCTTGCTCTTTGATATGTGCAGGAATATCCGTACCAGCTTCAACAAAGTATTTGTCCGGTGTTTGGACGGTCAAGTTGAAGTCTGTTGGTTCATTCAGATAAGGGAATTCAGGAGGCATGATCTCGTTGAAAATGATCTTACCAACTGTTGTGATCATCGTACGTTCTTTTTGCCATTCAGTAAATGGTTTTTCACCTAATGAGTTAGGGTTCACACCGATACGTGAATGTAAATGAACGTATCCGTTGCGCCATGCGATAACAGCTTCGTTTTGATCTCTGAAGACCATTCCTTCGCCTTCGCGTCCTTCTTCTTCCATTGTCAAGTAGTAGTTACCTAGAACCATATCTTGAGAAGGAGTAACAACTGGTTTACCATCTTTAGGATTCAAGATGTTTTGAGCAGCTAACATCAACATACGTGCTTCTGCTTGTGCTTCTTCATTCAATGGCACGTGGACAGCCATTTGGTCTCCATCGAAATCGGCATTATAAGCTTCACATACAAGTGGATGCAAACGGATTGCGCGTCCTTGTACTAAAACTGGTTCGAATGCTTGGATACCAAGTCGGTGAAGCGTAGGTGCCCGGTTCAGCAATACTGGGTGTTCCTTGATTACGTCTTCTAAGACATCCCATACTTCGTCTTCTTGACGTTCGATTTTACGTTTCGCATTTTTGATGTTTGAAGCTAGTTCACGTTGAACAAGCTCACGCATCACGAATGGTTTGAATAATTCGATGGCCATTTCTTTTGGAAGTCCACATTGGTACATCTTCAAGAAAGGTCCAACAACGATAACGGAACGACCGGAGTAGTCCACACGTTTACCTAGCAAGTTTTGACGGAAACGACCTTGTTTCCCTTTCAACATATGAGAAAGAGATTTCAATGGGCGGTTACCTGGTCCAGTTACTGGACGTCCGCGACGACCGTTATCGATCAATGCATCTACTGCTTCTTGCAACATGCGTTTTTCGTTTTGAACGATGATTCCAGGTGCGTTCAAGTCTAATAAACGTTTCAAACGGTTATTACGGTTGATGACACGACGGTAAAGATCATTCAAGTCACTTGTTGCAAAACGTCCACCTTCTAATTGAACCATTGGGCGCAAATCTGGTGGAATAACAGGGATAACATCCATAACCATCCAGCTTGGTTGATTTCCTGAAGCGCGGAATGCTTCTAAAATATCCAAACGGCGGATCGCACGTGTACGTTTTTGTCCTTGTGCAGATTTCAATTCTTCTTTCAATTCGGCTGCTTCTGCATCTAGATCAACATTATCAAGTAATTGTTTGATCGCTTCTGCACCCATAGCAGCTTGGAACTCTTGTCCATATTGTTCACGTTTTTCGCGGTATTCGCGTTCTGTCAACAATTGTTTTTTCTCTAAATTCGTGTTTCCTGGTTCGATAACCACATATGAAGCAAAATAAATGATTTCTTCCAAAGCGCGTGGGCTCATGTCTAATACAAGTCCCATACGTGAAGGAATCCCTTTAAAGTACCAGATATGTGAAACAGGAGCTGCTAATTCAATATGTCCCATGCGTTCACGGCGAACTTTCGAACGAGTCACTTCCACTCCGCATCGATCACAAACGATTCCTTTATAACGGATACGTTTGTATTTTCCGCAGGCACATTCCCAGTCTTTTGTAGGACCAAAAATCCGCTCACAGAACAACCCTTCGCGTTCAGGTTTTAAGGTACGATAGTTAATCGTCTCAGGTTTTTTTACTTCACCGTAAGACCAGCTTCTGATTTTTTCGGGAGAAGCCAAACCTATTTGCATACTTTCGAATTTATTTACATCGATCAAAAGGGGTTCCCTCCATTTCATTTAATGGCAAACCGCAAGACGGCTGATCTTCGACCGCCTTGCAGCTCATAGACCGGATTAGTCTAAATTATCTTCTGCGGTTTCAAAGTTTTGGATGACATCGTCTCTTTCATCTTCCACTTGTTCAGCAGCTTTCTTTTCTAATTCTTTGGCAGTTTGCTGTTCGGCAAATTTTGTCAAAGCATCAACAGTGATCAAATCGTCGTCTTCATCGTCCATGTCGCGAAGTTCGATCTCTGTCTCTTCGATATCCAAGACACGCATGTCCAGACCTAGTGATTGCAATTCTTTCACCAATACGCGGAAGGATTCCGGTACACCTGGTTTTGGAATTGGTTCACCTTTGACGATTGCTTCGTATGTTTTCACACGTCCGACTACGTCATCTGATTTGTATGTCAAGATTTCTTGTAAAGTATAAGCCGCACCGTAAGCTTCCAGTGCCCATACTTCCATTTCACCAAAACGTTGTCCACCAAATTGAGCTTTACCTCCCAATGGTTGTTGTGTAACCAATGAGTAAGGTCCTATTGAACGTGCATGCAATTTGTCATCGACCATGTGAGCAAGTTTGATCATGTACATCACACCGACAGACACACGTCCGTCAAATGGTTCACCTGTACGTCCGTCGTACAGAACAGTTTTCGCATCGCTGGCCATACCGGCTTCACGAACTGTTTCCCATACGTCTTCATCACTTGCACCATCGAATACTGGCGTTGCTACGTGGATACCTAACTGACGTGCAGCCATACCCAAGTGTAATTCCAATACTTGTCCGATGTTCATACGTGAAGGCACCCCTAAAGGATTCAGCATGATATCGATTGGTGTTCCGTCAGGTAGGAATGGCATATCTTCTTCCGGCATAATACGGGATACAACCCCTTTATTTCCGTGACGACCGGCCATTTTATCCCCTTCATGGATTTTACGTTTTTGAACGATATAAACACGAACTAACATGTTTACGCCTGGTGACAATTCATCTCCAGCTTCACGAGTAAAGATTTTCACATCGTGAACGATCCCGCCGCCGCCATGCGGTACACGTAATGATGTATCGCGGACTTCACGAGCTTTTTCGCCAAAGATCGCATGCAATAGACGTTCTTCTGCAGATAATTCTGTTACCCCTTTTGGCGTGACTTTCCCTACAAGCAAATCGCCATCTTGGACTTCTGCACCGATACGGATAATACCCATTTCGTCTAAATCTTTCAATGCGTCTTCCCCGACATTAGGGATTTCGCGTGTGATTTCTTCAGGTCCTAATTTTGTATCGCGGGCTTCTGATTCATATTCTTCAATATGAATAGAAGTGTATACGTCATCTTTTACCAAACGACGGCTCATGATGATCGCATCTTCATAGTTGTACCCTTCCCAAGTCATGAAACCAACTAAAACGTTTTGACCTAGAGCCATTTCGCCTTGTTCCATAGATGGTCCGTCTGCCAGAGTATCTCCTTTTTCGACTTTCTCACCCAAATGAACGATTGGACGTTGGTTGTAGCTTGTTCCGGAGTTTGAACGACGGAATTTTGTCACATCGTATTTATCTAATGCACCGTTGTCGCGGCGTACACGGATTTCAGAAGCATCAACGTATTCAACGACACCGTCATGTTTACATAACAAAGCAGCTCCTGAGTCATGCGCTGATTTGTATTCCATACCAGTACCAACCCATGGTGCTTGAGGATTGATCAACGGCACTGCTTGACGCTGCATGTTGGCACCCATCAAGGCACGGTTGGAGTCATCGTTTTCCAAGAAAGGAATACATGCTGTCGCAACGGCAACTACTTGTTTAGGTGATACGTCCATGTAGTCTACTTTATCAATAGATACTTCTAAGTTTTCACTTTGAGCACGCGCCATAACAACGTCTTGAGCAAATGTTCCATCTTCATTCAATGGGCTGTTTGCTTGGGCTACGATGTAATGGTCTTCGATATCTGCTGTCAAGTAGTCGATTTGGTCAGTAACCCGACCTGTTTCGCGGTCTACACGACGATAAGGTGTTTCGATAAATCCGAATTTATTTACTTTCGCATAACTGGACAAACTATTGATCAACCCGATGTTTGGGCCTTCAGGAGTTTCGATCGGACACATACGGCCATAGTGGGAGTAGTGAACGTCACGAACTTCATAACCGGCACGGTCACGAGTCAATCCGCCAGGTCCTAAGGCTGAAAGACGACGTTTGTGTGTCAATTCGCCAAGAGGATTTGTTTGATCCATGAACTGTGACAACTGAGAAGAACCAAAGAATTCTTTGATACTTGCCACAACTGGACGGATATTGATCAATTGTTGAGGTGTCAATGTTTCAGTATCTTGGATCGACATTCTTTCACGAACCACACGTTCCATACGTGCTAGCCCGATACGGAATTGGTTTTGTAAAAGTTCACCGACTGAACGGATACGACGATTTCCTAAGTGGTCGATATCATCGACATTGCCGATACCTTCCATCAAGTTCAAGAAATAGCTCATTGAAGCAATGATGTCGGCTGGACGAACTGTTTTTACAGCTGCTTCTGGATAGCCGTTTCCGATCACGTTCACTTCACGTTCAGGATCTCTTGGTGAAAATACTTTGATGACTTGGACAGTCATTGGATCTGTGACCACACCATCTTCTGATGGATAGTAAGTCACTGAATTTAGACCGTTATCAATAAAAGGAGCTAATGTTTCCATGACTTGGTGAGTCAGAACTGTTCCTTTTTCAACGATGATCTCGCCTGTTTCTGGATCAACTAATGTTTCAGCTAATGTCAGATTCAATAGACGTGTTTTCAAATCTAATTTTTTGTTTACTTTGTAACGACCAACGTTTGCTAAGTCGTAACGTTTTGGATCGAAGAAACGAGCATTCAGCAAGTTACGTGAGCTGTCTGCTGTTTTTGGTTCGCCTGGACGCAAACGTTCGTAAACGTCTTTCAAACCTTCTTCTGTTCTTGAGTCGCTTGCGTTTTTATGCAAGTCTTTTTCGACTGTATTGCGTAATGTTTCGCTGTCGCCGAAGATTTCAAAGATCGTATCATCGGAACCAAATCCTAACGCACGAACTAATACGGTTAAAGGAATCTTACGTGTACGGTCGATACGTACATAAGAGATGTCTTTTGCATCAGTTTCCATCTCTAGCCAAGCGCCACGGTTAGGGATAACAGTAGAACCGAATCCTTCTTTTCCGTTTTTATCGACTTTTCCATGGAAATAGACACCTGGTGAACGGACTAACTGAGAAACGATTACTCGCTCTGCCCCGTTGATGATGAATGTTCCTTGTTCTG
The DNA here is from genome assembly GCF_050555455.1 of Enterococcus sp. DIV1224. Taxonomy (NCBI): domain Bacteria; kingdom Bacillati; phylum Bacillota; class Bacilli; order Lactobacillales; family Enterococcaceae; genus Enterococcus; species Enterococcus sp. DIV1224. Next base: position 2,539,911 of record NZ_CP187859.1, read on the forward strand.
TCATTAATGGGAAATCACCGAAGAATACTTCTTGTGCTTTGATTTCGCCAGTCTCGCGGTTTGTCAAACGCAATGTTACATGTAATGGTGCAGAGTAGTTTGCATCATGCGCACGAGCTTCTGCTACTGTATACTTTGGTTCTTTCAATTCATAATCTACAAATTCCAAAGATAGATTGCCATTGAAGTCATCGATTGGCAAAATGTCTTCAAACATTTCTCTAAGTCCCTCATCTAAGAACCATTGGTAAGAGTCTGTTTGAATTTCGATCAAATTTGGTAATTCCAACACTTCACTGATTCTTGCGAAACTTCTACGTTCGCGATGTTTTCCGTATTTTACTACGTGTCCAGCCAAGCTCTTCACCCCTCTAAAATGTCATTCAAAAAGACTACCCGATCAATTGTTACAATAATATTTCAAATATTATTTTTAGGCAACAACAGACATTTTTTGCGGCTTTTAGGCAAAAAAAAACCAAAAATAGAACATTCTCTTGAAACCTTACTTCGTGAGCTTCTACTTTTGTTTCCTTATATTAAAGCCGAAACGGACAATATTTCGTTTCTGCCTTTTCTTCATCAGATAGTTTTTGCAACTTCATATACTACACTTATTTTCTATAAAAGTCAACACTTCCTGGCGTTTCTTCTGCTTTTTCGCAATATTTTCTTAATGTTTTCAATTTTATGTTTTCAATTATCTGACAATTCTTAATTGACAGACCATTTTTTCTCGGTTATACTTTAGAAAATTCATTTTGTGGAGGAACTTCTATGCGAACCAATATCAAGCAAATCGTACCAACACAACTGAATAACTTTTACTTTAGCTACTTTAGATAGGTTTGTATTCATCATGATGGATACAAACGTTAAACGACAGTTTGTATCTATGATGGCTAAAGAACTTTGTATTGCAGCAAAAAGCCACGTAGACAAAATGCTAAGTGGCTGAGCAGTGAAAATACAAAGTAAAAGTATCAAGCATTCTACTTTTCAATTTATTTTCCGACTTTTCAATCCATTTGGACATTTTGTCTGAATGGATTTTTTGTTTCCCAAAATTAAGGAGGAAAAAGAAATGAAAAAAAACATATTAATTGGATTAGGCGCTGCTCTGCTACTAGCTTGAGGAGGTTGCGCACAAAAAGACAATTCCGCAGAGGCATCAGATGGACAAAAAACAATTGGCGTATTGCAACTTGTACAACATAACTCGTTAGACGCTGCCTATAAAGGATTTAAAGAAGGATTAGCAGAAGAAGGGTATAAAGAAGGCGATAATCTAACAATCGATTATCAAAATGCCCAAAACAATCAAGACAACCTGAAAAGCATGAGTGAGAAGCTCGTCAAAGAAGATCCTGATTTGCTACTTGGGATCGCCACCCCAGCAGCACAATCTTTATTAAATGAAACAACCACTATCCCGATGACTGTCACAGCGGTCACAGACTTGGAACAAGCTCATTTAGTCACATCCAATGAAAAACCTGGCGGCAATGTGACTGGCACGACAGATATGGTGCCAATCGAAAAACAAATCGGCTTACTGTTAACTATCGTGCCAGACGCCAAAACAATCGGCATCATGTATAACAACGATGAAGCAAACTCTAAGATCCAAGCTGATTTGGCAGAAAAAGAATTGAAAAAAGCGGGCGTCAAAGTCAAAGTACTGACAGCAAATTCCACAAATGATGTCCAACAAGTGACGAAAAGTCTAGCTAAAGATGTAGACGGAATCTATATTCCTACTGATAACACGTTCGCAAGTGCGGCAAGTGTTGTCGGTGAAGTCGCAAAAGAAACAAAAACACCTGTCGTTGCTGGCGCAGTTGATCAAGTCAAAGACGGCGGTCTAGCAACAGTAGGGATCGACTACGAAAGCTTGGGCAAACAAACGGGGATCATGGCAGCAAAAATCTTAGACGGCAAGAAGCCAAGTGAACTTCCTGTCGAAACAGCAAATGATTTGGAACTGTATGTCAATAAAGACATGGCCAAAGCATTAGGTATCAATCCAGACAGCATCAAAGAAGCTGAATAAAACACAGGAGGATTCTCATGACAAATCTGCTCTCTCTTTTCTTATCATCTGCATCGCAAGGGGTCTTATGGGCCCTGCTTGCGATTGGTGTGTATATCACTTTCCGTATCTTGGACATTGCCGACTTGACTGCTGAAGGAAGCTTTCCTTTAGGCGCAGGGATCGCGGCAGTAAGTATTACAAATGGCTATCACCCATTGACAGCTTGTCTTCTAGGCTTTTTAGGGGGTGCGGCAGCAGGGCTTGTTTCCGGACTGCTTCACACAAAATTAAAAATCCCCGCCCTTCTTGCAGGGATCATCACCATGACTGGTTTATACTCTGTCACATCCCGTGTGATGGGTACGCCGAACATCTCTTTATTGGGTCAGCCAACGATCTTTCATTGGGTCGAGTCATTCGGCATAACAAAAGACAACGCTGTACTGATCGTCGGTCTGCTTTTTGCTTTGATCGTTGTATGTTTACTTGTTTTGTTCTTACGTACAGAAACAGGTCTTGCCATTCGTGCAACTGGCGATAATCTGGCAATGAGCGAAGCAAACGGGATCAACACCGATAATATGAAGATCATCGGTTATATGATCTCTAATGGATGCATTGCTCTTTCTGGCTCCTTGCTTGCGCAAAACAACGGCTTTGCTGATTTGAATTCTGGTATTGGAACGATCGTGATTGGACTAGCTTCTATTATCATCGCAGAAGTTTTGTTACGTAACCAGCCACTATTGCTCCGTCTCTTGACTGTCGTTTTAGGTGCGGTCATTTACCGCTTTATTTTAGCGTTAGTCTTCGAACTGAATGTTGAACCAAGTGATTCGAAACTTGCTTCTGCTTTCGTGCTAGTGATCTGTCTTTCTTTCCCGCAGATTCAGCAAAAATTCCATTTATCTCAAAAGAAGAAAGGCGGTAGTGTCAAATGAATGACGTCTTAACATTGGAAAATCTCCATCATACCTTTGAAAAAGGAACGATCAACGAAAACTATGTCCTGAAAGGGATTAATCTTTCCTTAGAACCCGGCGACTTCGTGACGATCATCGGCGGAAATGGGGCTGGTAAATCTACTTTGCTGAACAGCATCGCCGGTACATTTTCTGTCGATCAGGGACAGATTTTATTGAATGGAAAAAATATCGCGAAAAAATCCGTTGTCGAACGTTCGAAATCCATCAGTCGCGTATTCCAAGATCCTAAACTAGGGACAGCCGTTCGTTTAACGGTAGAAGAAAATCTTGCTCTTGCTATGAAACGAGGAAAAAAGCGCGGCTTCTTCCGTGGTGTCAAACCGCAAGACCGAAAATTTTTCAAAGAACAGCTGGCTCGGCTGAATTTGGGTTTGGAAAATCGTTTATCCTCAGAAATCGGTTTGCTGTCTGGGGGACAACGTCAAGCCATCACGCTGTTAATGGCCACATTACAGCGTCCAGAACTGATCTTATTAGATGAACACACCGCAGCGCTTGACCCGGCTACTTCCAAAACTGTCATGGACTTGACAGAAAAGCTGATCACCGAGCAGAATCTCACTGCTTTCATGGTCACACATGACATGGAAGACGCGATCCGCTATGGAAATCGACTGATCATGCTTCATCAAGGAAGGATCGTCGTCGATATCCAGCAAGAGGAAAAACAGCAGCTCACAGTACCTCAACTATTGGCGTTGTTCAAACAAAACAGCGGCACGACATTGAAAGACGATCAAGTACTTTTATCTTCATAATCAGAACGAGGCTGGGACAAAAAATGAACGCCCACCCTCTTCTTTTTTCTCTTTTCTTCTTTCGTTTTTGCTTTATGTATCAACCGTTGTTTCTTCGAAAACTATTTTGTTCTCTCCTTCTTCCTGATAGAATGGATGAGAAAGGAGCTTGGTGCCATGACAACAAAAGACAAAGTACTTCATTTATTGAAAGAGACACCAGATTTTCTTTCCGGAGAAAAGTTAGCACAGCAACTGGAAGTTTCCCGGACAAGTATTTGGAAAGCCATCAAAGAATTGGAAAAGGCAGGCTATCGTTTTGAGCACGGGCCTACAGGGTATCGTTACCTGCCCTCTGACGTACTAGATGCAAAAGAAATCCAGCAAGAGCTACGGTCTTTTATTCCCGATTTGAAGGTACAAACGATGTTGACTTCTGAATCTACGATGAAAGATGCCAAATTGGCAGCAGCTCACGGAGATTCTGTTTCGAAGTTATTTGTTGCTGATACACAAGAACAAGCTCGTGGACGTTTTGGACGACCTTTTTTTGCCGAACCTGGACGAGGAATCTACATGAGTCTCTTACTCCATCCAGACAAACGGTTTGATGAACTGCCTCAATATACGATCATCGCAGCCAGTGCCTGTGTGAAAGCCATTGAATCTGTTACCGGTCGTTCTGCTTCGATCAAATGGGTCAATGACATCTACATGGATGGAAAAAAAGTCTGTGGGATTTTATCTGAAGCAGTCAGTGATATGGAAAGCGGCAGGATCAGTCATATCATCATCGGGATCGGGCTGAATTTTTCTGTTCCTCAAAATCATTTTCCAGCTGATCTCCAAGAAAAAGCCACCTCTGTCTTTCCTGATGGACAAGCGAGTATCACAAGGAATCAGCTAATCAGCAAAATCTGGCAGAAATTGTTCACCTATCTTTCTCAACCGAAAAAAGCATTGGACTTCTATAAAGAAAAATCATTCGTATTGGGAAAAACCGTGTCGTTCAATCAGAAAGGAACGACTTATGTCGGTCTTGCAAAAGAAATCGGTGATCATGGCGAACTGATCGTCCAAACAAATGAACAGGAAATGAGTTTGTCTTCTGGCGAAATCAGTCTCACATCTATCCGTACGCAATAATAGCAGATTTCACAAAAGGACACCTGATCTCATACAGTGTCCTTTTTTCTGAGTTCTCTTCAAACGACTCTCCTTATTCTCTTGACTTACCTTTTTCTATCCTCTAGAAAAAGGTGTTCTAAACGTATCAAGAAAGCATGGTACACTTTCTTTAAAGGAATCCATGCAAAAAACAGGAGAAACATGCGTTTGTACAGCAAAAAGAGATAGAGGACCGATTCCTTTTCTCGGTTTTCTATCTCTTTTCTATCAATGGTGGTAAAGCTGATTATTGTTTCTATTCAGTTTTTTTATGATACCCACACAGGACTATTTGCTAGTCCTGTGTGAAAATACTTATGCGATCATAAGTTATGTGCTTGTTTCCTAAAAAATATCTATCTTCTCATCGTTCTTTTTTATTGAGGAACGATGTCGATAGAGCCGATATAACCTGCGCGATAGTTTTCGATGACTATCAGTGGCAGGCATTGCCGATACCATCTTCTCCCCCAGGATTGAGATCGTTCACCTTTTCTTCTTGAAGCGTGCGACTGATATTGAGCACGTGATTTTCCGCTTGCAAGTCTTCATTGATGAACATATTTATCATACTCGTCAACACTAGCGTTGATAGTAATAGACTACCAATGATTTTCTTTTTCAATCCAATTACTCCCCCTTTATTATCTATGTAGCAACCAACTTACAACTAAAAAATCAACGCATCCCATCCCCCCTGTCTGACATTCTCGTGTTTCCATCTCCTATAATAAAGGACTATTTTGTTTTTTACTCTTTTTGTATGCGATTGCAACACTTTTAATAACATATTTGTTATTTTTTCCTGTTTGCTACATAGATAGAACAATAAATAGAGTGATCAAGAAAGTTCTTTTGCTTTTGGAAAGAACTTCAGCTGGTTCTCCGGTGCTTCGCACACCACTTGCATTTTGAATTTTTTCTCTGCGACAGAACGGATCAAAAATTTGTCTGCGCTCGTCAATTTTATCCCGCTTTCTTTTTCGATGTCTTCAAACGTAAATGCATGTTTCTCTCCTTTTAACCGAAGAATCAGGGGCGAAACATCTGTACGTGTTAAATTAGTGATGAGTTTTTTCAAATGCATCCTCCTCGATTTGATTTTTGTGGACAGCTGTTTTTCGCTTAGATAGACAGTAAAAATCGGCTGATTCCTCTGCCAACTTCACTTATGTTTTTACTATAACATGTTTTTTTTCATGCCTTGGGACCATAATTTCTAAAAATAAAAAAGAATGATACGAAGAAAAAAAGCCTTTGACAACAAGGATAAATGAGGATTGAAAAAAATCGGTACGAATCTTTTTTCATAAAGGAGCCCCTTGTTTTATTTTTTATGGAAAATATCAGAAAACCGTACCAGATATTTTCCACCTTAGAAAAAGACGGAACAAAAACAAAAAGAAAGCATGATAAAGTGAATACAAAGATACAAATAAAAAAAGAAAAGAGGAATTGACATGCCAAAAGAAGATATTGCAAATTCACCAGATTATAGGCAAGAAACACTATTAGATAAAATGATCAATGAGATTAAAGATCCTACAACAAAAGATCTTGTAGCACAACTCCGAGATAATATAAATGTTATGGAAAGTACACCCAAACATGGAAAACATACACCTGAATACAAAATAGTTGAAGATAACAAGGTATATGCGAAGGCAGAATTAAAAGCATCAAAATTACGAGAAGAACTGAAAACACGAGCACCAGAAATATTAAAGACCTTTGATAATACTAGAAAAACAATGGCGAAACAAAAGACACAACAGAAGCAAAAAGAACAATCATTTAAAAAACAAGAGGCAAAACAAGAGACCAGTTTAAATGATTTTAAGTCGCTGCTAGCTAAACAAACAAATAATTTAAAACAATGTAAAAAGGTAGATACATTCATGAATAGACTTTTTAACAAAAATAAGATCACAAATGCAATACAAAATTACGTAACTACTCAAGTAAAAATTGATAATGCACTCAGAGCTGATCAATCTTTAGGTTGGAATGCTAGGAAAGAGATGGCGAAACTAGAAAATCCACCTCAAAAATTACAAAAAGCAGTTGAGGACTACAAACAGAGCCTTTCTAAAAGCCTAACCTCTCATCAGGTAAAAACCAGACGAAAATCCACCCACGCAGCATTAGATAACTTAACTCAAAACGCTAGTAACAGAGCTAAGAATTCAAATCTATCAAGTCCATCGCAGTCAAAGCCTAACCCTACACGATAATACTCAAAAAGCCCATCAACTATTTGCGTCAGTCGTTCCAAAAAGCAATTTTTTAGGAATCTTGACATCGATCCATTCCGTCGAGTTCTCCACGATAAATGGTACCGTATAGTTATACGTAGCTGTGCCACCTGTCGCTAATGTTTCTTCTACTTCGATGATCCCGTTACTTGTTCCAGCTTTACTTGTGTCAGGATATTGGATGAACTTTGTCACATGGATCGTATCGAATCCGTCAGTTGACAGATAAGATTCGATATTTTGACTTAATTCCTCTTCTGTCAATCCACTTTCAATGGTTTGCGTTTCTACTTTTAATTGGTTGATACGTAGAAGATTGAACCCATTAGCTGTCAGTTCGTAAAAAGCTTGTGGATGACCGATTACTTCTTTTACTAACTGTTCATTTCTTGAGACAGCTGTTTTATTTCCAAGTAGGTTATTCCCCGCAGAATCGAAAACTTCAAAAGAAAGCACATCACCATAGGCTAATTCATTTTGTCTAAGAACATTGTTCCAATTGCTTCTCAGTGTTTGTGCGTCCACAGCCAAGTTATTGGTCAAAAGGGAGAATCTTGGTGAAGTAAGATCACCTCGATAAAATACTGCTTGTGGTGCAGAGGCTACTGGACTGAAAGAATCAAGTCCGTCTCCTTGCGTAGCTGTCAGTTTTGGCAAATTATTCTCTTCGGTCAATGACAGAACAGCTACTGTCTTATCAGAGTTTGCTGCCTGATCTTGGGCGATGATCGAGTTCCCCCACTTCACTTCATAAGGAACTGTCAGTTGTACGATACCTAGTCCATCAGTTGTACGGACTTCAATATCGATTTCACGCGTACCAATCAATGACGTATCAAGTTCTGAACGTAAGGTGACTTCATACTCGCTTGCGTCTACGACTGTGCCATTTACTCGTACATTTCTAACCAATTCCTTTAGATTGCGTTCATCGGCGCTTTCACCTAAGTTAAATGTCTGAGGAACTGCTTCGGCTTCCAACTGTTTGATTGGAACTAAGCCATTGTCAGTCACTCGATAATAAGAGAAAAGGGTGCCGAATGTATAGTTTTCCGCAACTTCATTTACCATCAGTCTGCTTCGGGTGTTGGATTCCGCATGGTAAACTTTAATGATATTCCCAGCGGAAACCTCTAACGGATCGCCTTGATTGAATCCATTGATTGCATTCCTGATAACCGCATTACCCGTGACTTCATATTGATAGGTGCTTGTTTCTCCGTCTAGTACTTCGATCGAATAATAGACACTACTTCCATAATAAGGATGAACTTGTGTATCTAAGTTCGCTCGGTTATCCCCAAAAGTTGAATACAGACGTAGTGTACCATCAACGCTTCTCGTCAAACTGTATGCTCCTGCTGTACGATCACCAAGTCCTCTCAAGGAAATCGTACTTCCCCATTTCACGTCATAAGGTACAGTGATCTGCGTCATACCTAATTACAACGACTACAAGCGATAGCTCAGATACTACTCGAACAATAAGTGACAGTACCGATACGGCAGATACAACATTTATCACAAGTGATAGTCGTCATGCAAGTGTCTCTTTCCCAAGAACAAGTTCGGATAACAAGACGAACGTCAACTTAACTAATAAAACAAGCGATGATCATTTAAACAAATCAAAAAAAGTACTTCCTAAAACTGGAAGTCAATCAAATAATTGGATAACAGTCGCAGGCGTTATATTACTTGTAATCGGTTTAAGAATCACTTTCATGAGTCATAAGAAGTCGAAAAGATAAAAAAATGATCCGAGATAAAAAATAAAGGGCAACGTCAGTTAGCGACGTTGCTCTTTATTTTTGCTTGTTAACATCAAAAAATCCATTTCAAGTGATCCAAAACACGCAGATTTCATCCTTAGGAATTTATCCACGTGTTGCACCAAATTCTATTCAGTCTTTGCGGTCTAGAATCAATTGAGTAAGGGAAAAAAGGTTTTCTCTCGTTCGAAGAGAGGTATCAGGTAATTTCTTGATTTCTTTCAACGCCTTTTCGGTGTAGGCTGCTGCTAATTTCTTAGCTTCTCCCACACCTCCTGTACGTTCAACGATTTTGCGTACGGCTTCAACATCTTCTTCTGTCATTTCCGTTTTCTTCTCTAAATAAGGCAGTAAACTCTGTTTGTTTTTTTGCAAAGAATAGATCAATGGCAAAGAATAGACTCCTTGACGCATGTCTTCTAGTACAGGTTTCCCGATTTCCTGACTCTCTTTTGTATAATCCAAAATATCATCGATAATCTGGAAGGCCATCCCGATAGAAAGTCCGATATCTCCTGCTTTTTTTGCGAAACGCTCGCTTGTTCCACTTTCAAAAGCGCCAACAGAACAACTTAGTTGGAACAATTCAGCTGTCTTACCTGAGATATTCTCCAAATATTCTTTTACAGAAAGTTCATAATTATAGCGATCATCCATCTGCCCTAATTCGCCGTTCAATACTTTTTCCATACTGCGAGAATTCAATTGAAGACTTTTCAGGGAAGTCGAGTAATCAGACAATAGTTTAAAACAGCAGACGAATAAATAATCTCCTGCATAGACAGAAACGACATTCCCAAACTGACTACGGATATTAGGCTGACCACGTCGCAGATCTGCTTCATCAACGATATCATCATGAATCAGTGTGGCCGTATGGAGCATTTCGATGGAAGCTGCCAAAGCGATGGCTTTGTCCCGGTCTTGCTCTGGTCCAAATTGTGAGAACAGTAACTGATAGGCAGGTCGCAACAGTTTTCCGCCGGCATGGATCGTTTCTTTGATTGCTTGTTCGACAGGTTTGTTTTTCAGACGGACAGTTTCTTCCATCCGTTTTAGTGTTTCTGTCAATTCTTTACTTAAAGCAGGATAGTTTTCCCACATTGGATGTAGCTTCATAAAAAAACTCCTTGTGTGACGATTATTTTTTAGTAAACATCGGGCTCCATTGTTGTTTGGTTCCCTGCTCATAATCTTTTTGGAATCGTTGCAGTGTCTGCACATGTCGTAAAAGATAATTCGCCGCGATCCCGATAGCGATTCCTGACAAGATTCCCAGAACGGAAAGGACTGGCAAGTACAGCATGACTGTACATGATTGCGCAATGAAAGAGGCCATCAAAAGCTGACCGACATTATGCATGAACCCGCCGGCCGCACTGATTCCGATGATACTGACACGTTTGGGACCTAATTGCTTGACCAATAACATCCCAAAATAACTAAGCAGCGCACCGCTCATACTATAAAGGAACGTAGAAATCGTTCCACCTAGCAAGGTAGTCAGAAATAGTCGCAGCCACAATAACAAGAAGCTGTCCCGTTTTTTCATGGTAAAAATCGCAACGATCGTGATCAGGTTGGCTAATCCCAGTTTTGCCCCAGGCGCAAAAGCAAAAGGATAAGGGATCATATTTTCCAGTAAGCCAATGATCACTCCTTGTGCAACAAGTAGCGAAATATAAATCATTTTTTGTAATTTGCTCATGGTGTGTGAAGGTCTAATAAATCAGACTGTCTTCGTCACCCCCATCTGTTGATCGGACCTCGATCACTAATTTATGTGGTAAACAAACAATGGTTTCGCCATTTTTCGTTGCCCAGCCTCGACGTACGCAGATCTGGTCATCGCAATCTGCTTCTTTTATCCGTACTCGATCGCCATCTATCTCAATCAAGTTATAATCTCCGTGTTTATCTTTGTAAGTATATGTGTAGCTCTTTTCTCCAGCCATCAAAGGGAATGTTTTGATTTCTGTGCCATCCACACGCAATACCGCTTCTTTTTCTGCTGTTGCGGTGTTTTGCTGAAGACCAAAAATCATGACTGGTAAAAAAGAAAGAACAGTCAAAAGAAAAATTATAAAAACATCCCAAGGTTTGAGCAGACTTTTTTCAGCAAATTCTTTAAGGCTCATTTTTGTTCTCCTTTTTCCAGATTAACTCACCCAATTTTAGCATAAAAACAAGAGGTTGTGACACCTGCGCCTTGCTTTGAGTAATAAGAACGAAGAATAGAAAACAGCTTTCCATGTTTTCTGATTCTTAGGGCTTATTACCGAGAAGCAGCAGGTGGAACACCATTTATATCAAGAGGTTGTGACAGAAGTGGGCAGCTTCAAGAAATAAGAAGGAATTTATGAAAATTGCTTCTCAAATTTTTGTGAAATTTCGTCTTATTTCCGAAGAAGCTACTTCTGGAATACCGTTTATCAGAGGTTGTGACACCTGCGTCTTGCTTTAAGCGTGGAGGCTTATCTCGGGCATCTTATTCCTTTATTTTACATAAAAAGGAGGCTGCGACGGTTTGCCTCAGCCCCTTTCTATTGAAATCTTGCATTCAAGTAACGTTGTTCATCTATTTTGGTCTATTTATTTCTTGCCGTATTGGGCACTTGGTCTACCGTACCACCAATTGCCTAGTGTACGTTGTAGCCATGGAATCACCCAGCGATCCAAACCAATCGCACGACCGGAACCGTTCATCAATGCGAAAGCAACAAAAATGAACCAAATGTTTACCCAGTAAAACATACCTGATAAACAGAACATGATCACTAATACGATCGTTGTCGCACTGCATAGCCATGTGAATAACCCAGCAATCAATGCTAATGCCAAGGCGATTTCAAAGAATACCATGAATTTCTGGAAGAACATTGCTACATCATTATTTGGCATGATCACTTGCATGATCTTTGTGAACCAGTCTGGTGACTTCTCAATCACAGCCATTGGTTCTTCTCCGTATGCATAACTCAAACCGAAATGTGCAGCATGAGTCGCTGCTTCTCCGGCACTTGCCCCTGCTCCACTAGCAGCTGTCGTTGCATCTCCAGCAGCAGAAGCACCACTGGCAACATCTGTTACGTTATATTCCCATGTCCAAGGGAATACACTGTTTCCAGTGAACCATGATCCTTCACCAAACCAAGTACTTGGTTTGAACACTTCACCATTCCCGATGATTTTTTTGGAAGCTTCAACGAACCAAACTAAACCATAGAAAATACGAAGTGGCACACTCCATAAAACGTTGCCGTAACGAGAAGAATGTCCTCGAGTCACGTTGCGATCGTCTTTGATATGGAAAAACTCATGCATTAAATATTGGAACATATAATAACCAGAACGAATATCAAAGAAGTATTTCAAATTCACGATATGTTTCATTACGATAGCTAAAAATCCGCTTAGATGAATCTTATCAAATAGGTTAGCTACCCCCCATTTAGCACCAATAGAAACCATAAATCCTTGATAGTTTCCTTTAAATTTATGCTTTTCTCCGCCTTTGATCGAAGCCACGATATTCGCTGCGGCTGTGTGTCCTGTTTGTTCAGCAGCTTGGACGATTTGCGGTGTCGGTGTTCCTGGAAACTCTTCATAAAAGACTAAATCACCGATGATATAGATGTTTTTATCTTCGTAGCCTTTTGCCTGCATGTATTCATTGGCGATCAACCGCTGTCCGCGTGCTGCTTCTAATCCAAAATCAGCAGCATCAGAAGTTCCTTTAACACCAGCTGTCCAAATCAGTGTGTGGGTCGGAATGTTGCGTCCGTCCTTCAGCTTGATATGATCCGCAGCCACTTCTACGATTGGTGCGTTCAATAATAATTCTACATTGTGCTTACGCAAATAGCGTTCAGCTTTTGCAGCATCATTTCGGTCTAACATATTTAAGATCGTCGGCATTGCCTCTACGACCATCAGTGTGATCTCGTTTGGATCCAACTTATAATCTTTGGCTAAGCGATTTTTCCAGTCGATCAGTTCCCCAATCATTTCAATACCGGTAAACCCAGAACCACAGACAACGAAAGTCAGCATGGCTTTACGCAACTCATCATTTGGTTCCAATGCAGCTTTTGCTACTGTTTTCTCAATATGTTCACGAATCCTTACAGAGTCTTCAAATGACCAAAGAGTGAATCCGTGTGCTTTGACACCAGGTGTACCAAAGTCATTCGGCTCTCCGCCCATTCCAAGGATCAGCTGATCAAAAGGATAGGAACCTAATTTGGTCTTGACGATTTTCTGTTCTTTATCGATACCGACAACTGTGTCTGTGACAAGCTGTACATTCTTTTGACGAGCAAACAAATGCTGCAGATCGTATTGGATTGCTTCTGGTTCTACACGTCCGCCAGCTACTTCATGCAACTCGGTCATCATAGTATGGTACGAATGACGATCGATCAGAGTAATTGCTACATCTTCTTTTTTCAGTTTCTTTGCCAAGTATTTTGTAGCTGAAACACCGGCATATCCTGCTCCTACAACGACAATATTTTGCTTTGCCATTGATCATCCGCTCCTTATAGACTATCTATATAATGAATATATGATAATTCTTTTAGTTTGATACTTATTACACAATCTCCATATATTATATAGATGTTCTGTTCTTTTGTCTAACTCCTTTTGGATTTTTTTCAAATTTTAAAATAAAGCGTTTTTTCGCGAAATTTGCTGAAAGAAAACGTTTGAAATATTACATGGGTTATTTATCGAAAATAGTTGACTTATAGGCTAAAAAGATTAGAATGTATAATGAATCACAAAGAAAAATTGTGGACTAAAAATGGAATGGTGGGGTATTAAAATGAAGAAAAAACGTTTTGTAACTGGATTTGCCGTGTTAGCATTTTCAGCTCTAGTGTTAGGCGCTTGCGGCGCAGATGACAACGGAAGTTCAAATTCTTCTTCTGAATCATCTACAGCACAATCTTCGACTGCAAAAAGCACAACAGAATCATCTGCAAAAGTTGTTGCTGGCGGAGACTTGCAAGACGGCACATATAAATTAGAAGAAAAAAATTATTCAAATGGTTACCGCGCAGTCTTTGAAATGGTTGTAAAAGACGGCAAAATCACTGAATCAAAATATGATAACGTCAATGAAAACGGCGAATCAAAAACAAAAGATGCAGAATACAACAAAAACATGGAAGCTAAATCTGGCACAAATCCAGAAAAATACATTCCTGAGTTGAATGACCAATTCTTAAAAGCACAAAGCGCAAGCGGTGTGGAAGTCGTAACTGGAGCTACTCACTCATCTGAAAGCTTCCAAAACTACGCACAACAATTGATCCAAGCTGCTCAAGCTGGTAACACAGATACAATCGAAATCGACAATGGTGCTGATTTGAAAGACGGCACTTACAAGCTAGAAGAAAAGAACTACTCTAACGGCTACCGTGTGCAATTCGAAATGACAGTTGCTGGCGGCAAAGTAACTGAATCAAACTTTGATTATATCGACAAAGACGGCAAATCAAAACAAGATGATACAGAATACAATGAAAACATGAAAGCCAAAAGCGGGACAGAACCAAAAACTTACATCCCTACTCTTAACGATGAATTCGTCAAAGCAATGGGTGAAGAAGACGGCTCACCAGCTGATGTAGAAGTTGTTACAGGTGCTACACACAGCTCACATTCATTCATCATGTATGCACAACAATTAGTGAATGCAGCTGAAAAAGGCGACACTCAAACAATCGAAGTAGATAATATCGTAACAGAAAAATAATCACATAATCATACGAATAAAAGTTGGAGGGTGGGACGATAGCCAGGTTAGGCAGTCGTCTCACCTTTCAAAATGAAGAGAGGAAAACAATGCGGAAAAAACTACTATTTTCCTTAATCACACTGAGCATCTCTTTTATGGTGCTAACTGGCTGCACTAACTCAACAAAAAATACAACCACTGAAAGTTCAGCATCTACCAAGATCTTAAAAGATCCGTACTCTGATGAACAGTTCTTGTTAGGGACTTACGTTCGTATCCGTGTGTATGATGAAGGCAAAGAATCAGCATTGAAACCTGCCTTTGATCGAGTAAAAGAACTTGGTGATAAAATCACGATCAATCAAAAAGGTTCCGAGATCGATGAAGTGAATGAACAAGCTGGTATCAAACCAGTAAAAGTTTCTGACGACGTCTACACGTTAGTCAAACGAGCCTATGAATACAGCCAAGATTCTCAAGGCGGATTCGATATGGCAATTGGTGCGATCACTCAATTATGGCGAATCGGTTTTGATGACGCCAGAAAACCTTCACAAGAAGAAATCGATCAGGCATTGAAATTAGTGGATTATCATAAGATCGAACTAAATGACAAAGAAAAAACGGTCTATCTAAAAGAAAAAGGGATGATCATCGACTTAGGTGCAATCGCCAAAGGCTACATTACGGACGAAGTAGTAAAAGTCTTGAAAAAACAAGGTGTGACTACTGCTATCGTTGACTTAGGTGGGAATGTCTATGTCTTAGGATACAGCCCAAGAGGCGAAAATCAAGACTGGACAGTTGGCATCCAAGATCCGAATATGGCTCGTGGCTCTGTTCTAGGTTCTATCAAAGAACGGAACAAAACGTTAGTTACTTCTGGAATTTACGAGCGCTATTTAGAAGTAGATGGCAAAAAATACCATCATTTGTTCGATCCAAAAACGGGTTACCCGTTCGACAACGATATCGCAAGTGTCACGATCATAACAGATAAATCGATCGATGGTGACGGTCTGTCTACAGCAGTCTTTTCAATGGGTGTGAAAAAAGGTCTGGAATATGTCGAAAGCGAATTGAACAATGGGACGGAAGCAATCTTCGTAACGAAAGATGATAAAGTATATGTGACCGATCCAATTAAAGACACTTTCAAATTATCTGAGGATTCCCATTACACGATGGGTGACCGTTCTGAATTAAAATAAGGAGCACGAACCATGACACTAAAAATCTTTTTAGAAGTAGTTGAAATACGAACAAAGGTGGCTAGTGTATTTCCTTTTGCGGTAGGGGTATTATTCTCTATCGCTTTTTTTCACGAGATACATTGGCTAAACACTTTTTTATTTTTTATTGGGATGCTAGTTTTTGATTTAGCGACTACCGCGATCAATAATTACATGGATTATGAAAAAGCTCATTCTGAAGTATATAAGTATGAAGAAAACGTCATTGGTCGCAGAAATCTATCCCCTGTATTGATCCGAAACATGATTTTAGCGATGATCGCATTTGTTTTTGTTATTGGCGTTATTTTAACGATCAATACGGGTTGGCTTTTGCTTTTGATGGGATTTATCTGTTGTTTTATCGGAGTATTCTATACATTCGGTCCAATTCCCTTGTCTCGAATGCCTTTAGGGGAAATCTTCAGCGGGGTGACTATGGGACTTGGGATTTTTGCCATGGTCGTTTATGTCAATACATTCGGTTCGGATGTCTATGATCTGACGATCAACTTTTCATCCGGGCAATTTGCTTTGGTAGGAAACCTTTGGGCTATAGCAGCAATTGTCTTAGCCTCTTTACCCCTGGTGTTTACGATTGCCAATATCATGTTAGCTAATAATTTGCGAGATCTTGACCGCGATATTGAAAATCATCGCTATACACTGGTTTTTTATATCGGACGCCCAGCAGGAACAGTCTTATTCCAGCTATTGATGTATGCTTGCTATTTTGTGATTTTGATGGGATTGTTGAGTGGTATCTATGAATGGCCGATCTTAGTCACCTTCTTGACTTTTCCAATTGTGAAGAAGCATTTAGATCAATTCAAGCAAACATTACCCCAACCTATCAGTTTCAGCTATTCCATCAAAAATATGGTCTTATTCAATGCTAGCTATGTATTGGGTTTATTACTAACGATCGTTGTACAAGCCATTTAACGACTTGAAGAGGTTGTGACAGAAGTAGTCAGCTTCAAGAAATAAGAAGGAGTTTACGAAAATTGCTTCTCAAATTTTTGTGAAATTTTGGCTTATTTCCGAAGAAGCTACTTCTGGAACACCGTTTATTCGAAAATAAGGGCTGTGACAAGACTTTTGTCACAGCCCCTTATTTTTTTTTGATTCGTATCAGCGAACTTGACGAGAATTTTCTTGAACTGATGGCTTTTGAGATATTAGCTTAGCGCTCTGGTTAATTCCTTTTAATTTAGCTGTTAAGGTTGCTTGTTCTTGGGTAAAATCGGTTCGTTTTTTAACTTATTTGTCTTGTCTGCATCCTTGGAAGCATCTGATATCCGATTGGCAATAGTCCCATATTGTCTATTGCTTTCCCTTGATGATGTAGATGAAATATTTGAAAGATTACTCTCTCTTTTGTTGGCTTTGCATTCTTTGTAACACTTGTATCCTGCGACTGGTAATAAAACAAGGGTTCTTGCCACGTAATACAATGCTTTGATCATTGAGGCCAATATTCTGAACGTAAAGGATAAAATACAAAATAAACCGATTAACTCTTTCATTTTCGTTCCTCCAGTGTTTTTGTTTTTATCTTAACGCTGAAAATTGTCTATACCACACCTACTTTTTCCGAAATAATAATTTATTGGCAACTCTTTTTTCAAGTAGAATGAAGAAACGTTTCCAAATTATGCCAGAAAGCATCCGTCGGTACTTTAGAAATTTTCAGAATGGCAGAAGATATGCGATTCAAATTCAAATTCACATCGGTCAATACTAGGTCATATTGGTTGATCAGTGTATAGTCTAAAGAAAAAACATCTTTTTCATAAATATCGACTTTCTTAAAAGAAGGGTACTTATTCAAAATCAAGTTCTTATATAAAATAGGAAGTCCCATTTCTTGTGAACTTAATAACAAAATAGACCGTTCTTTTAGTTTTGGCTCCACTCGATGCAGTAATTCATTCGAAGAGACAATCAGCTCCAACAGTAATTCTTTTAACAAAAGTTCATTTTTCCGTACAGAGGATAAGTTAGAGATGATCAATGCACTTTGATAAGCTTCCCATATCTGGACTTTTTTCTTCAGGATTTTCTTATAAAAGATATCTGCATAGCTGACTTTGAAAAAAGTCAATTCTTTATAAAAGGTAATAAAACTGGTGAAATGCAAAACCTTTTCAGTTGTGACCGTTTCATTGATATTGGAAAGATAATAGAAATGTTTAAGAAACAGTTCTACTCTTCTGAGCATATACTCATCTGTTTCAGCTGGATTGGTAAAAAGCAGACTGAGATATGGGCTCAAAATATTTTCTATATTTTCTCTACTGATCACAAATTTATAATTTTGATTGATAAGCGTGCAGAAGACGGTATCGCTCTTGATCGTTTCCATAATTGAGTCAACGACAGCTGGCCGATCTGCCAGTTCCTCTTTGGGAATCAGATGGTCGTTCCCGATTCGAATGATCGAAGTAAAAATATAATAGACTGTATAAATGATTTTAGAAGAGCTAGCATCCCGTCCTTGCTTGATCAAACAGCGTTTCAACATTTTATAAATCATTTCAAAATAAGGAAGATCTTTTTCTTTGCAGATTTCTTTGAACATACTTGAGAAAAATTTGCGAATATAGATTTCATCACCGATGATTTGTAGTCTAGTGGTTAAGATGATTTGTAGTCTGGTGGTTAAGATGATTTGTATATCTAATCTTTCTTTTGAAAAGTACGTATTTATTTTGGTAATGATTCTCCTGACACTTGTCTTACTCAAAAATAATTTAGCTGAAATCTCAGTTAAAGACGGTTCTGAAATCAGAATGTATTTTAAGACTTCTATATAGATAGAATTATTTAGGATCTTGATAAAAATATCATCTAAATTGAGGTTACTGGGTATTTTCAACGTTACTTCTTTATACTGATTGACCTCGATGTACGCAGGAAAACAAGAAGAATTAAAATTATCAATATCTGCAATAATTGTTTTATCCGTCACTTTTAGCTCTTCCGCAAGGTCGTTGATCTCAGCCATATCCATGCTTAACAAGCAGATCAGCATGATTTGTCTCTCTAGTTGTTTTTCCAAAAATCCTACCATTTTTTACTTCCCCTTTTCTCGTTTGCTATTAAATCTATCCTACAGTTATTTACGCTAGAATTTAGTATTATTTTTTTTCTATTTTGGAAAACCTGTTTCTTAAAAACTGTTTTTGTATGTTATAATTATTATTTTTGGATAAACAGTATAAATAACTATATCTAAGGGAGTATTTATCAAAAAAATAAAAGAAAACGATCTTTTATTTTCGGAAACAAAAAATCGAATGAAGAGCAACTCCCTTGAAATATCATTTTCAACCCTCGAAGATATAAATAAAAAAACAATTTTATATAAAATAATTAAAAGTATAGTTGGTTTAGTTTTCATTCAGTAGTTATATTTGCTATTTTAAATAACAATAATCTAAAGAACATAAGCATGATATTTCTATCTAAGCTTTTTATTTATGTTTTATTTTTTTACTGTAAATATAGAGAGTACAATAATGATTTATAAATACATAATTAAAAATAACAAAAATAAAAAACATCCAACTATTCATTTTATGGTTATTTAGTTATTTTAATTAACAAAAATATGAGGTCAAAGCATTCTGTTTTTGCTGTTTTTGCTGTTTATTCTGCCTGTTGCTTAAAATTGTTGAACAAACATACAAATGAATTAATTTTCTCTATAACGTGGGATAATGGTTAAGAACGACCGAAAAGAAAAGAAAGGAAGTGAAGGAGCGTTTTATCTATTATTTCTTAAAAAACGCAGATGGAAATATGACAGAAGATATAACTATGCTTGAAAAATTATCAGAAAGACAGTTAAGATTAGCCATGCTTTTGAGTATGGATTCATTTTATTTAGAAGACTTAGCGAAGAAAATTGCTGTAACAAAAAAAACACTCTTATCTGATATTGCCGCATTTAATTTTGTTCATTCTCCGGCATCTATTCATATCGACGAGCAACAGAAAGTTTCTTTGAGATTACCTTGTGAATATAATTTAGAAAGCATCACGAGTACTATCTTAAAACATTCAAGCCATATACAATTGTTGAAAATCATTTTGATGCAAGAACCTTGTATTGCTAAACTAGCTGATCAGTTATTTCTAAGTACAGCAAGTATTCGCAGAATCATTATGTTTCTGAATGAATCCTTTCAAAAGCGAGGATTTCTTTTTAGAATCCACACTACTCCATATGTACATATTCAAGGTGAGGAGAGACAAATACGTTTTTTTTACTGCAGTTTATTTGAGGAGATCTATACACCAAATCAACTTCCTCATTCCCAAATATTGTCTGCAGCTATCAAACGATACATGAAACTTTATCCTCCATTAAACAAACTATCTGGCCACAAACAGCTGTTTTTGATTTATTATTTTTTGATTTCTATTATCCGGATCGGAAAGAAACATAAATTATCCGATCAGTTGAAAAGCCAACCTCTCGAAATGGATATTGATTTATTTTTTGAGCGAACGAAAAATAACATTACATTTTGCTCCGTTATGGAGAAAAATTATCATTTCTATTTAACTAAAGAAACAGCTAGTGAACTTTTGCGTCCAATCAGCCAAATGATCCATTTTGCTTCTGTAAAGGCGCCAGCTCATGAAATCAAAAAATTAAGAAACTTGTCACAAAATTTCTATCGTTCTTTATCTACTGATACAATGTTATCTGATCAGCAATTAAATTACTTGTATCATTTGATTTCTTTCAAGAAGGAGTTTTTACCTTTTCTAACCAATTCCTTTAAACAATTCTTTGTGATCGTCTTGAAATCGGATCCACTCATTCTTTCTTTTTATGAACAAGCATTGGTGGAAGAAAATTATTCGTTTATTCTAACCAATCGTCTATTATATGAAGAATTGCTGGAAGAACTGGTTTTGCTGTCTCCAGCTCTTATTGATCGAATCATTCCAAAAAAAAAGACATATACAGTCATGATCCTTTCTTCTCAAGAACCGAAAGTTTGTTTCTTATATAAGGAATTGTTAACTAAAAAATTTCCTGAGATAAAAGAAATAAAAGAATATCAGGATAGCTTTTTTGATTTGAACTATCGGTTGATCAATCAATATGATTTGGTTTTGACTGACTTTCCTTTAGATAGGAACCAGCTGAATACGAAGATGATCAAAATATCCAACTTCCCTACTTATTCGTTTTGGGAAAATATCGAAGCAATCTTACATAAATAGTTAAAAAACAAAAAACCAGAAAATCAGTATACTGATTTTCTGGTTTTACATTGATTTATTCAATAAAAAGCTGCTGGAACTGCTAGTATTAAATTATCGCATCGTTACGAATTCTTCCGCCCCTGTTGGATGGATGGCTACTGTATTATCAAAGTCTTCTTTTGTTGCGCCCATCTTGATAGCCACAGCAAAACCTTGTAGCATTTCATCGACACCTACACCAATAGCATGCAAGCCGACAATTTTTTCTTCTTTTCCGACGCAAATCAATTTCATTTCGCATTTTTGGCGATAATCATTCAAAGCAAAGTACATTGGAGTAAAGCGTGAACGATAAACTTTCAATTCATTTTCGCCATATTTTTCCAATGCTTCTTCTTCTGTCAAACCAATCGTTGCAATTGGTGGATGCGTAAAGACAACTGTCGGAACAAGATTATAGTCCAGATAAGAATCTTTCTTCCCATTAAACAAACGTTCCGACAAACGTCGGCCAGCTGCGATTGCAACAGGAGTCAAGTCTAATTTACCGATCACATCACCAACTGCAAAAATATGTTCATCCGTTGTGTTTTGGTATTTATCTACTTTAATAAATCCTTTTTCGTCCAATTCGACATTTGTATTTTCCAGACCTAAATTTTCAGTATTCGGTACACGCCCGCCTGCAAAAAGGACACAATCGCCAGTTAAGGTTTCGCCATTTTCAAATAACACCGTGTATTCGTCATCATTTTTAGTGATTTCTTTAGCAATATGATGTGCGTAAGTCTTGATCCCAGCTTCTTGGTACATTTGGATCAGATTGTCCGAAAGCATGTTATCAAACGTTCTAAGTGGACGTTCTTTTCGGTATGCCCACATGACTTCACTACCTAAACCACGAAATACACCTGAAAGTTCAGCTGCGATGTATCCAGCACCTAAAACAATTGCTCTCTTAGGTAATTCCTTTAATTCAAAAAATCCATTTGAATCAATGGCGTACTCACCACCAGGAATGCTCATCTTGCTTGCACGGCCTCCAGTTGCAATCAAGATTTTAGGCGCATGATAAGTTTCACCGTTTACTTCGATCGTTTGACTATCGATAAAAGTAGCATATCCTTTTATAGCCTCGACATGATTGCTATCTAATCCTCTTTGGTAAGCACCGTGTAGAAAATCAATATATTTTTCTCGTCTTTCTACTAGACCGGCGAAATCGACACTTTTTAAATCTGCTTGGATGCCGTAACTTGGAGCATCACGTTCAATTGTTTCCAAAATCGTACTTGCTTGCCACATGACTTTTTTAGGTACACAACCGACATTGACACAGGTTCCGCCTAATTCATTTGCTTCAATCAGCAAAACTTTTGCGCCATGCATCCCTGCTCTGTTTGCTGAAGCAATACCGCCAGAGCCGCCACCAATTACGATGTAATCATATATTTGCATTTTGTTCCTCCTTATTGAAGAGATCAATCAAAACCTTTATTTAACGATCCTTTTTCTACAGAAAACAAGTGTAACACTTTTCTTGGATTTTGTATGCGAAGATGCTTGAAACAAGGATGTATCAGCTTTTTCTTTATTTACGTTTCCGGATCATATCTCCAGGTTTCACTGGTTGTGCGACTGGCATGGTCAAAACCATCATTGGATTTGGTGCTCGGTCAATGGATTCCCCTTCTTCATTATGCATGATTTCGACTGTTTGACTGAAATGACTGAACCCTGGACCATAAAATTCGATTTCATCCCCTACAGAGAATAAGTTTCTCTGACGTATCGTAGCAATCTGTGTTGCCTCATCATAAGATAATACTTCACCGACAAATTTATATACTGGGATTTTACGACGTTCACCAAATAATTGCTCGTTTTCAGTTGGTGTATTGTAATAAAAGCCTGTAGCTAACTCTCGTTGTGCCACTTTCCATAACTCGTCGATCCATTCTTGTTTGCAGACATAGTTTTCAGGATCTTCCATATAGCTGTCTACAGCTGCTTTATAGACGTTTGACACTGTAGATACATAATGGATCGATTTCATTCTTCCTTCGATCTTGAAGCTGTCTACGCCGTTTTCAATCAATTCTGGAATATGCTCGATCATGGACATATCAACTGCACTCATCGAGAATTCTTCTTCAATTTCTCCTGTATCAGTCAAACTATTTCGTTCTTGACCAAAAGGCATATCGAACAATCCATATTTCCAACGACAAGATTGAGAGCATCCGCCACGATTCGCATCCCGCATTGACATATGGTTGGACAATGTGCAGCGACCAGAATAAGAGATACACATGGCTCCATGAATAAATGCTTCGATTTCGATATCCGTATTTTTACGGATCTCTGCCACTTCCTCCATTGAAACTTCACGAGCTAAAACGACACGTTCCAACCCTTCCTCTTTCCAGAATTCCAATGTCTCAAAATTGGTTGCTGAAGCTTGAGTGGATAAATGGATCGGCAGACCTGGAGCTTCTGTCGCGCAAATTTCGATCAAAGCTGGATCAGAAACGATCACTGCAGAAATACCGACATCGCGCAGACTGCGGAAAAATTCCCCAGCGCCTTCTTCATTTCCTTCATGGGTGACCATATTAGCAGCCACGTACACTTTTGCATCGTGTTCTTTTGCAAAAGCAACCCCTTCAGCCATTTCTTCATAAGTAAAATTGCCTGCACGGCTTCTTAAACCATACGCATTTCCGCCAATATATACTGCATCTGCTCCATAATGGATCGCTGTTTTTAACTTTTCCAGTGTTCCTGCTGGCGCTAAGACTTCTGGACGTTTCAATTTTCTTTTTACTGTCATTTCATTCATCATACTCCTTATTTGATAGCAGAAGGATCAATATAAAAGAATCCTGTATCTAATTCACGGTTTTCAGGATGTAATTTGTTGATTTCGCTCGTCAATTTTTCTGCTTTTGCTTGATCCCAGCTACCTTCTAAAATTTGTTTTTTTGCTTCGGCGAATAGTTGAGTGATATTCACGAAATTTTCGCCTGGAGTAAATAACCCGTCCAATTTCCATGTACGGTAATGATGCTGATAAAGTTCATTCAATTCATTCGAGAGATTTAGATCATTACTGGCAAAAATATGTGTGCCATGACTATCTTCATAAATAGAATAATGTGTCTCTTCTTTTTTAGGTTCCGAGATAAAAAGACCTCTTTCACGATCTTTTTGTTCGTCTTGCTTCGTATAGTTATAGTAATTCTGTAGCAGTGGACGTTTGGATTGATGGATGCATGTAGCACCATACACAAGGATTTCTACAGGGATGTCGAGTTTTTCTTCCATCGCCTTCATCTCTTCAAAAGGAACTTCACGAGCAAGTATTGCGCCAACTGCGCCTTTTTTCGCCCAAAAATTGATTTGACGTGCACTCGTTACTAATGTTTCAGCATCATAAATATACGGTATACGCAATTCAGGATTTTTTTTCATCGTATAAATGATACCTGTATCACCAACTGTGATCACATCTACGTTTATTTCTTTTAAAAAAGCCAAATATTCAGGTACATTTTTCATTTTTTCAGGATGAATGATCCCATTTACAGCAATATTTGCTTTTTTACCATGCTTGTGTGCTAATTCTACTAATTG
This sequence comes from Enterococcus sp. DIV1224, assembly GCF_050555455.1. NCBI lineage: Bacteria > Bacillati > Bacillota > Bacilli > Lactobacillales > Enterococcaceae > Enterococcus > Enterococcus sp. DIV1224. Next base: position 2,564,706 of record NZ_CP187859.1, read on the forward strand.
TCGCTGTTCTTCTCGTGTAAATGAAGCAGGCAGACGCAATCCAAATTGCTCTTCACCGAAATATAGTGTGTCTGCACCTGCAGCAAGCAACTGTTCTGCTTGTTTGATAGTCTCTACTGTGGTTATGAGTTCGATCATAATTTCCTCCTCCTACAACTTCATAATAGTAGCATAGCTCTAAAAACTTTCCAATACTTCTTCTATTTAAAGTCGGATTTTTGAAAATTATTTCACAAAAAGTCAAAATAAAGTTCGATATATTCTGTCCAAATATAAAAAGAGATTGTGACAAAAAACTTGTCACAACCTCTTAATCAAGTCTTACTATTATAAAAATTCAGCTACATAGACCAAGTACCTATAGGGAACCTACTGTTTCCTTTTTAGGTCCGCGAACATTCAATGTGATCTTTCCTTTTGAAGCACCTACTGTTACGTGGTCACCTAAACGAATCTCTCCGCCAAGCAACGCCTCGCTCAATCGATCTTCAATTTCTTTTTGAAGTGCGCGACGGATTGGACGTGCACCATATTCAGGATCAAATCCGGCTTTCCCGATCACATCGATTGCAGATGGGGTGATTTTCACTTGAATATCTTGTTCTTTCAATCGCTTGATAATCGCTTTACTCATGATTTGGACGATTGTATGGATTTCATCTTTACTCAATGAATGGAAGACGACAGTCTCATCAATTCGATTCAAGAATTCAGGTCGGAAAGCTTTCTTTAACTCTTCTAAGATACGTTTTTGCATGGCTTTGTGATCTTTCGTGACATCTTGGACATTAAATCCGACATTTTTTTCTTCTCGGATTTGTGTCGCTCCGATATTTGAAGTCATAATCATGATCGTATTTCTAAAGTCCACTTTTCTACCTTTAGAATCTGTTAAATGACCATCATCCAATACTTGCAGAAGTAAATTGAAAACATCTGGATGTGCTTTCTCCACTTCGTCTAAGAGAATCACTGAATATGGTTTTTGACGAATTTTTTCTGTCAACTGTCCACCTTCATCATACCCTACGTATCCTGGAGGAGATCCGATTAATCGGCTTGTACTGTATTTTTCCATAAATTCTGACATATCAACACGGATCAGGGCATCTTCGCTTCCAAACATGACTTCTGAAAGTGCTTTGGCCAATTCTGTTTTTCCGACACCAGTTGGTCCAAGGAACATAAATGACCCAATTGGACGGTCAGGATCTTTCAAGCCGCTTCGTGCACGACGGATGGCGCGTGAAACTGCTTTGACAGCCTCATCTTGACCAACCACACGTTCATGCAGGAGACCTTCCAATTCTAACAAACGTTCACTTTCTTTTTTCTCCAACTGCTGTAGAGGGACACCAGTCCACTCCGATACAACTGTAGCAACATCTTCTTCTGTTACACGATCAGCATATCCTTGTTCCTGTTTTGCTTCGATTGCAGAAACTTTTTGTAGCTTTTTACGTAGTGCTTTTTCTTGTCTACGTAATTGCGCAGCATTTTCAAAGTCTTGTTTTTGGATTGCTGCTTCTTTTTCTTGTACTAATTCATCAATTTCTAATTTGATTACAGTTGATTTTGTTAAGTGATCGGTTTGATCCAAACGGACTTTCGCTGCTGATTCATCAATCAAATCAATCGCTTTATCAGGTAGTTGACGAGAAGTGATATAACGAACAGAAAGATTCACTGCTGCCCGCACAGCTTCATCTGTAATCTCTACCCCGTGGTGCTCTTCATATCTTGAACGTAATCCTTGAAGAATCTCTTCCGCTTCTTCAGGAGTTGGTTCATCTACTTGAATTCGTGCAAAACGTCGCTCTAATGCAGAATCTTTTTCGATATATTTTTGATATTCATCTAGGGTCGTTGCTCCGATCGTTTGTAATTCTCCTCGAGCTAACGCCGGTTTCAAGATATTCGAAGCATCAATTGCTCCTTCTGCTCCACCTGCACCAATCAAGGTATGCAATTCATCAATGAATAAGATTACTTGACCATCATTATAGATTTCGTCGATGACTTTTTTCATTCGATCTTCAAATTCACCGCGATATTTCGTACCAGCAACCAAAGATCCCATATCAAGCATCATCAGGCGCTTTTCTTGCATGTCTTCTGGTACTTCTCCTAAAATGATTTTTTGTGCTAGTCCTTCAGCAATGGCTGTTTTACCTACACCAGGTTCGCCCACCAGTACAGGGTTGTTCTTTGTCCGTCGGCTAAGAATCTGAATAAGCCGTTTCACTTCTCTAGAACGACCAACAACTGGGTCCAACTTGTTTTCTTTTGCTAATTTCGTCAAATCACGTGCTAATGAATCCAGTGTAGGTGTTCCTTGCGGTGTTTGCCGTTTATCTTGTATATTTCTACGACGATTCATTCCCTTTCCACCCGAATCACCAGCTAGTCCCATTTTGTGTTTCAGAACTTGTCGGGCTTTTGAAAGGCTGATACCTAAGTTGATCATGATTCGAGTAGCCATGATACTTTCATCTTTTAATAAGCTCATCAAAATATGTTCTGTTCCAACTTTTTGAGAACTCGTTTTCTTTACTTCGCTGCTAGCTAAAGCAAAAACTTGTTTCATTCTTGGAGAATATGGAAGAAAGACTCCTTTAGGGTAAGAACGGATACCGCCATAACCAATCAGATGTTCAATTTCTTCATAAATTTCTGTCTCATTCAAATCCATTTCACGTAATACTTTTCCAGCAATTCCATTTTGTTCAACTACTAATGCTAGTAAAACATGCTCTGAACTAACTGATTGATGTTTTAATCGTTTTGCTTCTTCT
>NZ_CP187859.1:2572500-2592273 GCF_050555455.1 Enterococcus sp. DIV1224
ACAAGGCCCGGGAACGTATTCACCGCGGCGTGCTGATCCGCGATTACTAGCGATTCCGGCTTCATGCAGGCGAGTTGCAGCCTGCAATCCGAACTGAGAGAAGCTTTAAGAGATTAGCTTAGCCTCGCGACTTCGCAACTCGTTGTACTTCCCATTGTAGCACGTGTGTAGCCCAGGTCATAAGGGGCATGATGATTTGACGTCATCCCCACCTTCCTCCGGTTTGTCACCGGCAGTCTTGCTAGAGTGCCCAACTGAATGATGGCAACTAACAATAAGGGTTGCGCTCGTTGCGGGACTTAACCCAACATCTCACGACACGAGCTGACGACAACCATGCACCACCTGTCACTTTGCCCCCGAAGGGGAAGCTCTATCTCTAGAGTGGTCAAAGGATGTCAAGACCTGGTAAGGTTCTTCGCGTTGCTTCGAATTAAACCACATGCTCCACCGCTTGTGCGGGCCCCCGTCAATTCCTTTGAGTTTCAACCTTGCGGTCGTACTCCCCAGGCGGAGTGCTTAATGCGTTAGCTGCAGCACTGAAGGGCGGAAACCCTCCAACACTTAGCACTCATCGTTTACGGCGTGGACTACCAGGGTATCTAATCCTGTTTGCTCCCCACGCTTTCGAGCCTCAGCGTCAGTTACAGACCAGAGAGCCGCCTTCGCCACTGGTGTTCCTCCATATATCTACGCATTTCACCGCTACACATGGAATTCCACTCTCCTCTTCTGCACTCAAGTCTCCCAGTTTCCAATGACCCTCCCCGGTTGAGCCGGGGGCTTTCACATCAGACTTAAGAAACCGCCTGCGCTCGCTTTACGCCCAATAAATCCGGACAACGCTTGCCACCTACGTATTACCGCGGCTGCTGGCACGTAGTTAGCCGTGGCTTTCTGGTTAGATACCGTCAAGGGATGAACAGTTACTCTCATCCTTGTTCTTCTCTAACAACAGAGTTTTACGATCCGAAAACCTTCTTCACTCACGCGGCGTTGCTCGGTCAGACTTTCGTCCATTGCCGAAGATTCCCTACTGCTGCCTCCCGTAGGAGTTTGGGCCGTGTCTCAGTCCCAATGTGGCCGATCACCCTCTCAGGTCGGCTATGCATCGTGGCCTTGGTGAGCCGTTACCTCACCAACTAGCTAATGCACCGCGGGTCCATCCATCAGCGACACCCGAAAGCGCCTTTCAAATCAAAACCATGCGGTTTCGATTGTTATACGGTATTAGCACCTGTTTCCAAGTGTTATCCCCTTCTGATGGGCAGGTTACCCACGTGTTACTCACCCGTTCGCCACTCCTCTTTTTCCGGTGGAGCAAGCTCCGGTGGAAAAAGAAGCGTACGACTTGCATGTATTAGGCACGCCGCCAGCGTTCGTCCTGAGCCAGGATCAAACTCTCATAAAAAGTTCGAACAATCTTGCGATTGTTAAGCTCAATTTGTTTGCTAGCATATTGCTTGCTTGTAAAAAATGTTTGTTGTCTTGAATTGAATCAAGACGCCCTACACATTTGGTTTGTCTTACTTTGTTCAGTTTTCAAAGGTCTACTTCATCGGAAGTGTTTTTCCGATTTATTTTCGGCTGCCGTAACAACTTTTATATCATATCAGAGCGACAAGTGATTGTCAACTCTTTTTTAAAAGTTTTTTCGATTTCGTTTTTTCGAAATCTTTCAACAACTCATTTATCATAACTTGTTGTTTGTTATTTGTCAAGAACTTTTTTGAAGTTTTTTTCGATAGAATCAAGCTTCGCAAGCTGTTCTTTTTTTAACAACTCAGTTATCTTATCATGTCATTATCAACATGTCAATAACTTATTTTTTATTATTTTAAGTTATTGGTGTTCTTTTGAACAAATAATAATATATCAACATCACATACGAAAGTCAATAAGAAAATGCTTATTTATCAACATTTCCAGCTTATATGATCGTTAATTAGTTCTTCTCCTTTTTTTGTTCGTCTTTATAACCTTAAAAAACGAAAAATCCTTTTATTTTCAGTTTAACGTTCATGTTTTTGTCCTATTTATGAGAACCAAATCTCTCACCTTCTAAAATTTTCCTTAACAAAGTGCTGCTTTTATCTATTTCTGCTTTTTTTTGCTAGAATAATAGTAACAATATGACTCTGGAGGATTTATTTATGAAAATTTTGATTGCTGACGATGATAAAGAAATCGTTGAATTATTAAGTATCTATGTTCACAATGAAGGCTATGAAGCAGTAAAGGCTTATGATGGGAAAGAAGCATTATCTAAAATCAGAACAATCCCTGATATTGACTTACTTATTTTAGATATCATGATGCCAGAGATGGACGGGATGCAAGTAGTGAAAGAGCTGCGAAAAGAATCTCAAATCCCAATCATTATGCTGACAGCAAAAACTACTGATATGGATAAGATCAAAGGACTGGTGGCTGGTGCAGATGATTATGTAACCAAACCGTTTAATCCATTAGAAGTAATGGCTAGAGTAAAGTCTTTATTACGGCGTACAAAAATGCAGATTGCCCCAGATCAGCCTGATGTATTAGAAGTAAATGCATTAATCATCAATAAAGACTCTCATGAAGTTAAAACAATCGATGGGAAAGAAATCCAGTTAACAGCTTTGGAATTCGGTATCCTCTACTTGCTTGCTAGTCATCCTAATCGAGTATTTAGCGCGGATGAAATTTTTGAGCGTGTTTGGAAACAAGAAAGTATTGTCTCTGCTAAAACTGTCATGGTTCATGTTAGCCATTTAAGAGATAAGATCGAAGAAGCAACTGGTGGTGAAAAAGTCATTCAAACCGTTTGGGGAGTGGGCTATAAAATTGACGCAAGATAGTAAACGAGCAACTGAAAAACGCCGTCGGATCAACTTGACTTCAAAAGAAATCAGCGAATTGTTAGCGGAAGGAATCATCACGATCATCCTTTTACTTCTATTAAATGTTTCTATTTTGGTTGTTATCAGTTCGGTAATCAATAGTTCACCTTCTTTGTCAAATGCGATTTGGGATTCAAAGAATATTTTTGCGGAACGATTGAACACTGATTTATTTTGGAACGGTCGAAACTTTATTATTCCCTTTTTCTTTCTATTAGATATTGGTGTTTTGTATTGGCGTTTGATTCGAAGATATCGCCAAATGCAATTACGACATATCATCAGTGAACTTCATTACATCGCAAATGGAAATTATGATCATCGTATCCCTTTTGAACTTAGTGGTGACTTAAGCCGAGTTGTAACAAGTATCAATGGATTGGTAGATAGCACAGTAGCAGCGATTGAAGACGAACGTAAAATCGAGAAATCAAAAGATGAATTGATCACAAATGTTAGTCACGATATCCGTACCCCTCTTACTTCTATCATTGGATATCTAGGATTGATAGAAGATGGTCAGTATCACTCAGAAGAAGATCTTTTAAAGTATACACATACCGCTTATATTAAAGCAAAGCAGATGAAATCTTTAGTGGACGACTTATTTGAATACACTAAGGTACGCCAGCCTGCTGTCCCAGTAAATTTTTCTGCCTTTGATATGATCCAGTTGATCGAACAGTTAGCTGCTGATTTTGAGTTGGAAGCTTCTAAAAAAAATATCCAAATACTTGTGCAGTCAAAAGTAGATTCCCTTATCATGGATGGCGATACAGAAAAACTTGTACGTGTCTTCAATAATCTTTTGACGAATGCGTTGAAATATGGAAAAGGAGCTACGAAGATCGTGATCGAAGTAGAACGTGTCGGTTCAGAAGTTGTTGCAACGGTCAAAAATAATGGAGCAATGATCCCACAACAGGCAATCGATAATCTATTCGACCGTTTTTATCGTGTAGAAGAATCTCGGTCACAAGCAACTGGAGGAACTGGGCTTGGTTTAGCAATCGCTCAAAGTATTGTGGCTTTACATGGTGGCTACATTTATGCAAAATCAGATAAGCAATGGACTTCTTTCATCATGCACCTTCCAATCAAGAAAAATGAAAAATTACCTATTGATGCACAGGAAGTTATTGACGAAAGCTGAAATATTCGCTATTCTTATTACAATTATTAGAATAAATGAAAAACACAGAACCCAGTACACTTTATTCTTTTTCAGAGAGCTGATGGCAGGTGCAAATCAGCAAAGGATAATTTGGAAGTTCCAGTTCGTTTACGTGCCCTTTCGAAATAAGAAAGGTCGGTTCAACAGCCGTTATGTGTTCAACAAGTGCAGCTTATGCTGAACTTGGGTGGTACCGCGAATTTCAGACTGATTCGTCCCAAGAATAATGGGATGGATCAGTCTTTTTTTATTTTCAAAAAGGAGGAAAACATATGTTAGATGTAAAAATGATGCGACAAAATATCGAAGAAGTACAAGAAAAACTAATGACTCGGGGCGTTAAAAAAGAAACATTAGTTGAATTCATGGAACTAGATGAAAACCGCCGCAAATTACTAGTCAAAAGTGAAGAATTGAAAAAATATCGAAATGACGTTTCTGCTGAGATCGCTCAATTGAAGCGTGCAAAAGAAGATGCTTCTGCTAAAATCGCTGAAATGAAAGAAGTCGGCGGCAACATCAAAGCATTGGATACTGAAATTGCTGAAGTAGATGAAAAATTGAAACAAATTGCCACTACTTTGCCAAACCTTCCCCATGATTCTGTGCCAGTTGGATCAGATGAAGAGGACAATGTAGAAATCCGTCGTTGGAGCGAACCACGTACATTTGCTTTTGAGCCAAAACCACACTGGGAAATTGCAGAAAATCTTGATATTTTAGACTTTGAACGTGGCGCAAAAGTAGCCGGTAGCCGTTTTGTTTATTATAAAGGGTTGGGCGCTCGATTAGAACGTGCAGTCTACAACTTCATGCTTGATCAGCATATTTACGAACACGGCTATACTGAAATGATTACTCCTTATATCGTCAACAGTAAAGCGATGTTTGGTACAGGACAATTTCCAAAATTCAAAGAAGATGTTTTCCAATTGGAGAATACTGATTTAACATTGATTCCGACAGCTGAAGTCCCATTGACTAACTATTATAATGATGAAATTTTAGATGGTGCGGATTTACCTGTTTATTTCACTGCGCTAAGTCCTGCTTTTCGTTCTGAAGCTGGAAGTGCCGGTCGGGATACTCGAGGACTGATCCGTCTTCACCAATTCAATAAAGTAGAAATGGTCAAATTCTCGGATGCAGAACATTCTTACGAAGAATTGGAAAAAATGACAGCTGATGCAGAAGATATCTTGAAAAAACTGCATTTGCCTTATCGTGTAATGGCCTTATCAACTGGAGACATGGGCTTTTCTGCAGCTAAAACTTATGATTTAGAAGTATGGATTCCTGCACAAGATACTTATCGTGAAATCAGTTCTTGTTCTAACTGTGAAGATTTCCAAGCACGCCGCGCCATGATTCGTTATCGCGATAATGATGGAAAAATCCACTATGCTCATACTTTGAATGGTTCAGGACTTGCGGTTGGCCGTACAGTAGCTGCCATTTTGGAAAACTACCAAAATGAAGATGGTTCTGTCACAGTTCCAGAAGCGCTCGTTCCTTATATGGGTAATCTGAAAGTTATTAAATAAAGAGGTTGTGAAAAAGCTGTCCTGCATCAAGTAATAAGAACTGCCAAACAAAAATAGCTCCTCTGATTTTTCGTTTTGTTGGGCTTATTACCGCAGATGCAAGCTTTTGAACACTGTTTATCAGAGGTTGTGAAAAAGCCGCTTAGTTTCGAGTATTAAGAAAAATTTTGTGAAAATGGCTTTCCACATTTTTGCATAAATTGGACTTAATACCGAGAAACTGGCTTTTGAACACCGTTTACCAAGAGGTCGTGAGCCTGCCGTTCAGCTCCGAGTCACAAGGAACAATTTCAAAAAACAGCTCCTCATGTTTATTGAATATTGTGACTTGTGACCGAGGAATTGGCAGGAGAACACCGTTTACCAAGAAGTCGTAAGCCTGCCGTTTCACTCCAAACCACAAGGAGTAATTTCAAAAAACAGCTCTTCATATTTTATGAATATTGTACTTGTGATTCGGAGTTGGCAAAGGAACATTGTTTATTCAAAAAAAGAGTGGTGACACATGTTGTGTCACCACTCTTTTTTAGTATTTTTAAGATTCAACTGAATAGTTTGGTGCTTCTTTCGTGATTTGTACATCATGAGGGTGTGATTCTTTTAACCCGCTGCCGCTCATTTGGATGAATTGCGCTTCATCACGTAATTGCTGTAAATTGGCTGCCCCAACATAACCCATTCCTGAACGCAAACCGCCGATCATTTGGAAAATAATGTCTGCAACACTTCCTTTGTAAGCAACCCGACCTTCGATTCCTTCTGGTACTAATTTATTTGCTTCATTGACACTACCTTGGAAGTAACGGTCTTTTGAACCTTTCTCCATCGCGCCTAATGAACCCATACCTCGGTATGTTTTGAATCGACGTCCTTGGAAGATTTCGAATTCGCCTGGTGATTCATCTGTCCCCGCCAACATGCTGCCTAGCATAACTGCATGTCCGCCGGCAGCTAATGCTTTGACGATGTCACCAGAGTACTTGATTCCTCCGTCTGCAATAATCGCTTTGCCATATTGACGAGCAACTGATGCTGCATCATAGATGGCTGTGAGCTGAGGTACACCTACACCGGCTACCACACGTGTCGTACAAATCGATCCTGGTCCGATACCGACTTTTACGACATCCACCCCTGCATCATATAAAGCTTTTGTCGCTTCAGCCGTCGCAACGTTCCCAGCAATCAATGTTGCATCTGCAAAAGTTGAACGGATTTCTTGGATTTTTCGGATTACACCTGCACTATGTCCATGAGCTGTATCGATGATGATTGCATCTACCCCTGCTTCTAATAAAGCATTCGCACGCTCGAATGTATCGCTTGTTACACCAACAGCTGCTGCTACAAGCAATCGACCATGTTCATCTTTTGCTGCATTTGGAAATTCGATCACTTTCTCGATATCTTTGATTGTGATCAATCCGCTTAAACGACCTTCGTTATCAACGATTGGTAATTTTTCGATTTTATGTTTTTGCAAAATCTTTTCTGCATCTTTTAGAGAGGTACCTACTGGGGCAGTCACTAAGTTGTCTTTTGTCATCACATCAGCAATCGGCATGTGGTAATCTGTTACAAAACGCATGTCGCGGTTTGTAATGATCCCTACCAATTTTCTGTTTTCAAGTGTTTCAACGATCGGCACACCACTGATACGGTATTTGCTCATCAATTCTTCTGCGTCTGCTACAAGATGCTGTGGCGTTAAGAAGAACGGATCAATGATGACGCCACTTTCAGAACGTTTGACTTTTCTTACTTCATCCGCTTGCTGGCTGATCGTCATGTTTTTATGGATCACACCTAATCCGCCTTGTCTTGCCATAGCGATGGCCATCTTGCTGTCGGTAACGGTATCCATACTTGCACTGATGATTGGAATATTCAACTTAATATTTTTAGCTAATTGTACGCTCATATCCACTTCGTTTGGTAACACGTGACTTTCTGCTGGTATCAATAAGACATCATCAAAAGTAAATCCTTTTTTCGTGAACTTTGTTTCCCAGTTGGACATTTTTAGTACCACTCCTCTAATTTAGTTTATCTATTAAAATAATTGATTTTTTCATTTAAGTCAATGATCTACATGGAATCAAATTAGCTTTCTCATAGAATACCAATATAAATCGCTTACATCTGTGTATATACTAAAAGAGAGTGCGACAGAAGTGGTTAGCTGATTGAACACCGTTTAAGAAAGAGGTCGTGAGCCTGCCGTTCAGCTCCGAGTCACAAGGAACAATTTCAAAAAAACAGCTGCTCATGTTTGTTGAATATTGTGACTTGTGACCGAGGAGTTGGCAGGAGAACACCGTTTAAGGAAGAGGTTGTGAAATCAGTGTTCTGATTGAGTATTAGAGAAACAAACGGTAAAATAGTTCCTCATATTTTGCCGTTTTTTGAACTAATGCCGAGGGTCAGCTGATTGAACACCGTTTATTCGAAAAAAGGAGCTGCGACAAGACTTTTGTCACAGCCCCTTACTATTATTTAACTATGGATAAACGGAATGAGGTCCTTTACTACCTCTCAATATTTAGTAAAGCTACTACTCTGCTTTCTGGTTTATCTTCTTGGAACGGATAAACTTCCAATGATCCCATACTTTTTCTTCAAGTAGTAACGGACGGCTAAAGCAGCTGCTCCGATGATGATAACTACTATCGGATCTAATACTGGATTGATAACTGGCGGCAATAGCGTTGTCGCAGAAAACAGCACGACCCAAAGAAGTGTCGTTCCACCTAGGATAAGCAATGTTTTACCCATTCCTGGTTTCTTGCTTCGATCTGCTCCCGGATATTCATACTGATAGATGTACTTGTACATCATATAAAAGACCCAGCCCCCGATTGCAGAACCTAGAACGAGTGTAGAGAAGCCATAAGCTGGCGTTGTTCCACGTGAAAACAATCCGGTAATCGCGATCATGATACTTAATAGACCAAGCAGTAGTAATGTATTATCCAACCACATCAATAAAGGGGTCGATGTATTTTGTATTTCTGCTGGTTTATTGATGATTGCTTCCGTTCTTTCAGAGACTGTCCCGAACAATTGGCGAGCTGTTTTTCCGCCTTTTTGTTCTGCAACTAAAGTAGGCAGAATGTCATGAAGGGCTTTTACTTTTTCTTCTTCAGACAAATTCGCTGCTTCTAAAGATTTTTTCAAATCAAAAATGTACTGTTGATTTCTTTTGGTTAATTTTGTTTCTAAACTATTGTTTTCTTTTACGATTTCTCGTAATTGTTCTGGTTCCATTATCTAATAGTCCTCCTTAGCCGTTCCTTTTCTCAACGGTCGTCACAAAAGACATTCTACCATATTCTACAGCTAGTTTGATAGCCCTTTTACACATTAAAGCGGAATAACATTACGTCGCCGTCTTGTACAACATAATCTTTTCCTTCTAATCGAACACGCCCAGCTTCTTTTGCTGCATGCATGTTTCCATAATGATCCAAGTCTTCAAAAGAGACAGTTTCCGCACGGATAAATCCGCGTTCGAAATCTGAATGGATGATTCCTGCTGCTTGCGGCGCTTTGATTCCTTTTTTGAATGTCCAAGCACGTACTTCTTGTTCCCCAGCAGTAAAGTAAGTAGCTAAGCCTAACAAATCATAAGCGGCACGGATCAACTGATCCAAACCTGATTCTTCGATTCCTAAAGCTTCTAGAAATTCTGCTTTGTCTTCTTCATCTAATTCTGCGATTTCTTCTTCTGCACGAGCACTGACCACGATCACTTCTGCATTTTCTTCTGCCGCAAAGTTGCGCACTTCTTGTACATAATGATTCGCATCTGCATCTGCCACATCATCTTCTGACACATTTGCTACGTAAAGAATCGGTTTTGTCGTCAATAAGAATAGTGATTTAACGATTTTTTGTTCTTCTTCTGTGAATTCGATCGTTCGAGCAGATTTTCCTTCTTCCAGTACAGGTTTGATTTTGTCCAATACAGCTAGCTCTGCCACTGCATCTTTATCTTTGGTTTTAGCAACTTTTGCTACACGAGTATAGCGTTTGTTGATAGATTCCAAGTCTGCTAACACTAGTTCCAAGTTGATTGTATCAATATCTTCTAGTGGATCGACGCGTCCTTCTACGTGAGTGATATTATCATCATCAAAACAGCGGACAACGTGACAAATAGCATCTACTTGGCGGATATGGCTTAAGAATTGATTCCCCAAACCTTCTCCTTTACTAGCGCCTTTTACGATCCCAGCAATATCTGTAAATTCAAAAGTCGTCGGAACAGTTTTTTTCGGATGTACAAGTTCTGTTAAGCGTTGCAAACGCCAGTCAGGTACTTCTACCATCCCTACGTTAGGGTCGATCGTCGCAAAGGGATAGTTTGCTGCTTCTGCTCCTGCTTTTGTGATCGCATTAAACAAAGTTGATTTTCCTACGTTGGGCAACCCAACAATTCCAGCAGTCAATGCCATAAATTTATTCACTCTTTCTCTGCATTTTTTTCAATTACTTTTTTTAATTTCTTTTCAAAATCTCGACGGGTCATCATGACGATATGTCCGCAATTCATACATCTGATTTTGATATCTGCGCCCATTCGAATGACTTCCCAGCGGTTCGTCTGACAAGCGTGAGGTTTTTTCATTTCAACGATATCGTGCAAGTCGTACATAAAAATAGCCTCCTTTTTGTTTATTCTTCATCAAATTGAATATTCAAGATATCAAGAATTCGTGTCAAATCTTTTTGAGAAAGGTATTCGATCTCGATCTTACCTTTCCCGTTTTTTTCTTGGATAGCTACGCTCGTACCGAATTTATCCATCAAACGATCTTCGCTTTCTCGGATATAATAGGGTTTTTCCTTTGCTAGCCTTGGGATTTTTTTCTTTTCTTTTCCATCGTTTTGATTTAATTCAGAAACGATCTGTTCCAGTTGGCGGACAGTTAAATTTTCAGTTACTGCACGATTGGCTAATTTCAAGATCAATGATTTGTTTTTCAAGCCTAACAGCGTACGAGCTTGTCCCATAGATAAACGTTGATCTTGCACCATTTCCTTAACAAGATCTGGTAAAGAAAGCAAGCGCAAATAATTGGCGATATAAGGTCTGCTCTTTCCTAAACGACTAGCCACTTCTGCTTGTGTCAGTTTCAGATTTTTCATCAGCATTTCATACGCTTCTGCTTCTTCTAATGGATTCAGATCTTCCCGTTGCAGGTTTTCCAACACGGCTACTTGCATCATTGCTTCTTCGTCAAAGTCTCTGACGATAGCAGGGATCGTTTCTTTTTCAGCTAGTTTGGACGCTCGAAAACGTCTTTCTCCTGCGATGATCTCATATCCTTTTACTGCAGAACGGCGTACGATGATTGGTTGGAAGACGCCTGATTGTTCAATAGAATTAGCTAGTTCTTGCAAAGATACTTCTTCAAATGTCTTACGAGGCTGATACGGATTTGGACGCAGCTCATTCAATGGCAACTGGACCACGGTATCATCTTTTACATCCACCGTCTCTAAGTTTTCTAAATCTTGGAACAATGCATCGATTCCTCGGCCTAATCCTTTACTTTTCTTCACGACTTACCACTTCCTTTGCCAATGCTTGGTAGACTTCAGCTCCCCGAGAACGTGGATCGTAGTCGATGATCGGTTTTCCATGACTAGGTGCTTCTGATAAACGAATATTTCTTGGGATGATTGTTTCATAGACTTTTTCGCGGAAGTATTTGCGTACTTCTTCTACGACTTCATTTCCCAGATTTGTTCGTGCATCATACATGGTCAGCAAGACACCTTCTATTTCCAATTCTGGATTGAAGTGCTTTTGGACTAAACGAACCGTATTCAGTAATTGGCTTAATCCTTCCAATGCGTAATATTCACACTGAACAGGTATCAAAATCGAATCACTTGCTGTAAATGAATTGATTGTCAAATGGCCAAGAGAAGGCGGACAATCGATCAAAATATAATCATACTGGCTGCTGACTTCTGCTAAAGATCCTTTTAATCTTGATTCTCTTGCCATCATTGATGTCAATTCGATCTCTGCTCCTGCTAATTGGAGAGTCGCAGGCACAATACTCAAATTTTCATGTTCAGTGATCAACGTCGCCTCATCAATTGGCAATTCATTGACTAGAACGTCATAGATGTCTTTTGTCACATCGGGTTTTCTGATCCCGACACCACTGGTAGCATTTCCTTGTGCATCCATATCCACTAGCAACACTTTTTTGCCAAGGCTGGCAAGACAAGCACCTAGATTTACCGTCGTCGTTGTTTTGCCGACGCCACCTTTTTGGTTCGCAACAGATATTATTTGTGCCATCTCTTCTCCTCCTATTTGATTGGCTGCTTATTAGGCAGACCGGGCTTTCTTGGGTATTTCTTTGGGGTTATTTTCTTTTTTTGAATGACGATAATATGCCGTTGGTCAGAGACATTCGGCAAGGTAACTGCCTCTTCTTTGAGGAATTTACCACCTAATAAAGCAATCGCTTGTTTTGCTTCTGTCAGTTCCTCTTCACTTTTTGCTGCTTTCAATGCATAAAAATAGCCTTCTTGTTTAGCCAAGGGCAAACACAATTCTGCTAACACATTCAAACGAGCAACTGCACGAGCAGTGACAAGGTCAAATGATGCACGAAATTGAGGATTTTGTCCAAATGTTTCTGCCCGGTCATGATATAAGGAAGCATCAATTCCTAATAATCGAGTTAGTTCAGACAGGAAGGTTATTCTTTTATTCAGAGAATCAACAATCGTTATCTGCAATTCGGGAAAGGCAATTTTTAAAGGTACGCTAGGAAATCCTGCTCCTGAACCGACATCGCATAAAGATAAAGGTTGCGTAAAGTCTACTTCAAATGCTAACGTAAGCGAATCGTAAAAATGCTTCAGGTATACGTCTTTTTCATCCGTAATGGCTGTAAGATTCATTTTTTCGTTCCATTCGACTAATGTCCGATAATAGATAGCAAATTGTTCCATTTGATGATCGGTAAGCTCTATCCCTTTTTCTGCCAAAGATTGGCGAAATTCTTCTGGTATCATAATTATTCCTTTCATTGTGAAACAGCAATTGTTTCACAGATTCTCTCCCTACTTTAACGCAAAATTCCAAGACATGCAATCCTTCCATATGGATTCTTAAAAATTTGAAAAGTAAGAAACGCCGATAGATTTTTTCTTTCTATTATGGCACTCATAAAATACACATAGAAGAGAGAACTAGCTTTGAGCAATTTCTGCAAAAACTGGTTCTCTCTTCTATTTATTATTACGTATTACGCTGGTTCACTGACTTTCGCAATCTTCCCTTGTTCGATATAGACCATTAAGATGCTTAGATCTGCAGGATTTACTCCGCTGATCCGGCTAGCTTGGGCAATTGTTTCTGGTTGGATTTTCTGCAATTTTTGTTTTGCTTCTGTTGCTAATCCGTTGATTGCTGCGTAGTCGATGTTTTCTGGAATCTTTTTCGCTTCCATGCGTTTTAATTTTTCTACTTTTTCCATGGCTTTTTTGATGTAGCCTTCATATTTGATTTGGATTTCTACTTGTTCGATTTCTTTTCGTGTTAATTCTTCATTCTCTGGAATAAACCGTAGAAGATCTGCATAAGTAATCTCAGGGCGTCTTAAAAAGTCGCTTGCTAGTACGCCATCTTTTAGAGGTGCCGCATTAATCGTCGCTAAAAAGGCTTGAACTTCTTCTGTTGGTTTGATCCGTACATTCATCAAACGTTTGATTTCTTGTTCAACTGCTTCTTTTTTCTTCAAATAAGCCTTGTATTGGTCCTCTTTTACTAAGCCCACACGGTGACCCATTTCTGTCAATCGCAAATCTGCATTATCATGACGTAAAAGCAGACGGTATTCAGCACGTGAAGTCAGCAAACGGTAAGGCTCGTTCGTTCCTTTTGTCACCAAATCATCGATCATGACACCGATGTAACCATCACTTCGTTTGATCACTAAAGGCTCTTTTCCTTGAACTTTCAAAGCTGCATTGATACCAGCAATCAGTCCTTGTCCAGCCGCTTCTTCATACCCGCTTGTACCATTTGTTTGTCCAGCTGTATAAAGATTTTCAACGACTTTAGTTTCTAATGTCGGACGGAGTTGGTGTGGTTCTACTACGTCATATTCGATAGCATATCCTGTACGCATCATTTCTACTTTTTCCAAACCGGCGATGGAATGAAGCATGTCGACTTGGACATCTTCTGGTAAAGAAGTAGATAACCCTTGAACATAGACTTCTTCTGTGTTCAAGCCTTCTGGTTCTAAAAATAGTTGGTGACGTGGTTTGTCTGCAAAACGCACAATCTTATCTTCGATGGATGGACAATAGCGAGCGCCTACCCCTTCAACGATCCCTGTAAACATTGGGGCACGATGTAAGTTGTCTCGAATGATTTGGTGAGTCGTCTCACCTGTATAGGTTAGCCAGCAAGATTCCTGATCTAGTTTATAGGCACTATCTGGTGTGCTGAAGCTAAAATGATTCGGCTCTTTGTCACCAGGTTGTTCTTCTGTAACAGAATAATCGATCGTACTTGATTTTACTCGAGGCGGTGTTCCTGTTTTGAACCGTTCGATAGCAAAGCCAAGTTCTTTTAGATGATTCGCTAGTCCAATAGAAGGTTGAGAGTTATTCGGACCTGATGAATATTTTAATTCACCGATAATGATTTCTCCGCGAAGTGCTGTTCCGGCTGTAATAACAACTGCTTTTGCCCGATAGCTCGCTCCTGTGGAAGTCACTACACCATGACAAACACCATCTTCGACGATCAGTTCTTCGACGATTCCTTGTCTTAACGTCAAATTTGGTTCTTTTTCGATTGTATGTTTCATTTCTGTTGAATAAGCATGTTTGTCTGCTTGTGCTCGCAATGCTCGGACAGCTGGACCTTTTCCTGTGTTCAACATACGCATTTGGATATAGGTTTTATCGATATTCTTACCCATTTCTCCACCTAGCGCATCGATTTCTCGAACAACAACGCCTTTAGCTGGTCCGCCTACAGAAGGATTACATGGCATGAATGCTACCATATCCAAATTTATTGTCAGTAATAACGTTTTTGAGCCCATACGTGCAGCAGCAAGTGCAGCTTCTGAACCGGCATGTCCTGCGCCGACAACGATCACGTCATACGCATCTGCTTCATAATGTTTCAATCGTTTGTTCCTCCTTTTATTTTCCTAAACAAAATTGACTGAATAATTGAGTGATCAATTCATCTTGTACACTATCGCCAACCACTTCTCCTAGATAGTCCCAGCAACGCGTCATATCGATTTGAACGAGATCCACAGGCATTCCTGCATCAATACCTGCAATGACTTCTTCAAGTGACAGGGAAGCTTTTTCTAACAATGCGATATGGCGGGTATTGGAAACATAAGTAGCGTCTCTTTCTCCTGTTTCTCCGCTGAAGAATAACTCAGAAATAGCTGATTCCAAACGATCTAGTCCGTCGTTTTTAGCTACGGAAATTGAAAAAACTGGTTCATTTTCGTTCCATTTGTTCAATTTTTCTTGTTCCAACTGTGCTGGCAAATCTGTTTTATTTAGAAGAATGATCCGTTTCAATCCACTTGTCGCTTCCAGTAATTGTTCATCTTCTGCTGTCAGTGGTTCGCTTTGGTTTAGAACAAGTAAGATCAAGTCTGCTTCTGCTAATGCTTTACGGCTTCTTTCGACCCCAATACGTTCCACCACATCTTCTGTTTCCCGAATTCCAGCTGTATCGATTAGCTTGAGCGGTACGCCTCGAACATTGACATACTCTTCGATTACATCTCGAGTCGTTCCTGCAATGTCCGTAACGATGGCTTTTTCTTCTCTTAACAAATGGTTTAACAAGCTTGATTTGCCGACATTTGGCCGACCGATGATCGCCGTACTTAACCCTTCCCGCAGAACCTTTCCTTGCTTGGACGTAGCAAGTAGTGCTTGGATTCTTTGTTGGATCATCTGTGCTTTTTCAAGCAATAACTTCGTAGTCAATTCTTCGACGTCGTCATATTCGGGATAATCAATATTTACTTCTACTTGAGCTAATGTCTCTAAAATCTCTTGTCTCAATGAGCGGATCAAAGCAGACAGATTGCCGTCTAACTGATTAAGGGCTAACCCCATTGCTTTGTCTGTTTTTGCCCGAATCAAATCCATCACAGCTTCTGCCTGTGAAAGGTCAACACGACCATTCAAGAATGCCCGTTTTGTGAATTCGCCTGGCTCAGCTAATCTTGCCCCTTCTCTTAACAATAACTGCAAAATTTGATTGACTACGACGATCCCGCCGTGACAATTGATTTCTACTACATCTTCCCGCGTAAATGTCTTTGGTGCTCTCATCACAGAGACCATGACTTCATCGACTAGCTGATCGCTCTTAGGATCAACGATATGTCCATAATGAATCGTATGGCTTGGTACTTCAGATAGTCGTTTATTCCCAGAATGATAAACTTTATCTGCTAGTTGCACAGCTTGATCGCCACTTAAACGAACGATACTGATTGCCCCTTCTCCAGGCGGGGTAGAAATTGCCGCAATCGTATCAAATTCTAAAGTAATTTCAGCCATTTTTTCACTTCCTTTTTCATTTTGCGCACAAAAAAAGTGCCCACTCCACCCTTTATGCATAATAAACGGTGAACTTCGCACTTTGACTGCTTGTTCTTGATTAAATTCTGGTCATAGGTTATCACACTTGCTATAAGGAATCAAGTGTTTAAAACAAGTTATATGAAGTTGTACCTCACCTGATTCCATTACCTTACATTTAATTGACTTTGGATGTCTCTTTGTGTTCTTTGGTTTATTCGAAGAGAAAATGCTGTATAAACAAGGCTTTATCTTTCTTAAAAAAAACGGTACACTAAATGGTAGCGCTATCTAAACTATACACTTTTGAAAGGAGAAAAGGAGTGAGCCAGTTCAACTCTGATGCATTGAAAGAAGAAAGTGATTCTCGGATCAACGATGTTGTTTTATCTACAGGAAATATCAATCAAAAATATATCGTCCGCGATATCGTTTTTGTTGTGGAATGCTTAGAAGCTGATTTGTTTGACCCAGCTTTTCCCAAAGAGGATCTTTTCTTGACAACGAAGAGGAAATTAAAGATGAAGGTTCTTGAATATGGTGCGAATGCGGTGATCAACTGTCATTTTGAGTATCAGCAAAGAAATCGGGATGGAAAGTATTTTCTGGAACTTTTTGCTTATGGAACAGTGATCCAATTTATCCAAACGACGATTGGTTAAATGAAACAGGTACAAAAAAAGCGGAGCAAAACTGAAAACAGTTTCGTTCCGCTTTTTTCTATCAAAGTTAGTGACTACTTCATCGTATACTCTGATAAGAATGATTTCTAGTAAAATATACTTGGTTTGAAAAACTTTGTCAACGTGATTTATTCAAAAAGTAATGGAATCAATAATATTTTTTAGCAGGTTCAACTACTAAGTAACGATAAGGTTCCTCACCTTCCGAATGTGTTTTTACATGTTCATCTTTACTTAATGCAGCATGGATTTGTTTACGTTCAAAGGCAGGCATTGGTTCTAAGAAAACAGGCTGTCCTGTCCGTTTTACTTTTTCAGCCGTGCGATCAGCTAAACGCTGAATGATCTCTTGGCGCTTTTCACGGTAATTGCCTACATTGACCACTACAGATAGCTTATTTCTTGCTAAACGATGGATGAAGACTTGTGCCAGATATTGCAATGCATTCAGCGTTTTTCCATGTTTCCCAATCAGTAACCCTTGCTTTTGTGTTTCTAAATGGAAAACGACCATATTATTGGATTCTCTTTCCATTTTGACAAGAGCTGGAGCATCAAGCTGTTTTGAAATTTCAGTAAGATAGACTGCCAATTCCGTTAAAGCTGCTTCATCACCTAGCTCACTTACTTCTTCTGTTTTTTCTTCAAGAATCGTTTCGTTGACTACCTCGATCTCAGCTGTTGGTTCTTCTTCTAAAATCTCTTCTACCGTCTGTTCTACTGTTTCAGAAATTTTTTCACTGATACTTGGCTGGATCGAAAGCCGTGCATTTTTTTGGCCCATTCCTAGGAAACCTTTTTTTCCTTCTTCCAGTATTTCGATTTCAACTTGGTCTTTGGCCAAACCCAAATCAGCTAGACCTAGTTGAACAGCTTCATCTATTGTTGCAGCTTCATAAATCGGCATTAGCATTCCCTCCCCTATTATTTCCGTTTTTTCTTAGGATTCATTGCTTTCTTCAATGCACGTTCTCTTTCGCGGATTTTACGTGCTTCTTCTTCCCGTTCTTTTCGAATTTTGAAAGGATTGTTGATCAGCAGCGTTTGTACAACTTGGAAGGCATTGGAAACCACCCAGTATAATGAAAGACCGCTGGCTAAATTGACACCCATCACTAAAATCATTACAGGCATCACGAAATTCATGATCTTCATTGATGCATTCGATTCAATCTGACTCATGCTAGATAAATACGTACTTGCAAAAGTAAAGATTGCTGCTAGAATCGGCAAGATAAATGTTGGATCCGCGTTCCCTAAGTTCAACCATAAGAAATGGCCTTGTTTCAACTCAGGTACACGGGAAATAGATTGCCATAACGCCATCAAGATTGGCATTTGTACCAATAAAGGAAGACAACCAGCATATGGATTGACTCCATTTTCCGCATATAAACGCTGTTGCTCTTCTCTTAATTTACTTTGTGTTTCTGGGTCTCTTGAACTATATTGTTGCTGCAGTGCTTTTAATTTCGGTTGTAATTCTTGTGTCTTGCGCATGCTCTTTGTTTGGAAATGCATCAGCGGCAACAAGATCACACGGATGATCAATGTAAATAAAATGATCCCTATCCCTGCATTACCAAATGACAACGCCTTGATCGCCTCAGCAAAGTAATAAACAATATAACGATCCCAAATTCCTGTACTTTGTGCGCTGACTTCCCCAGTTCCGCAACCGGATAAGACGATGACCAAACTAACGATACCGGCCATCAAAAGTAAACGTTTGTATTTCTTCACTTACTCTTTTCCTCTCTGTCGATTATTTTTGCAAGTTTTAAGACGTGGACTAAATTGGAGCTAACCTCATCATAAGTCAGCCCCTTCACACTTGGTCTAGCAATCACAATAAAATCCAACTCCGGATCAATCTCTTCTTTTATAGAATAAACTGCTGCTCGGATTTTTCGTTTGACTTCATTGCGGCTTACCGCGTTGCCGACCTTTTTTCCTACAGATAAACCAACTCGAAAATGAGGCTGTCCCGGTTTTTTCAAACGGTAAACGACGAATTTGCGGTTAGCAAAAGAATCTCCCGTATGAAACACGGCTTGAAACTCTCGTTCTTTTTTTACTCGATACGCTTTTCTCATTAGTTTTCTTTCCTTTTCTATCTCTCACTTACGCTCATAATCATACCATAATTACGATTGTCCTTTCATCATTTCCCTAAAAAAGAGTATAAAAAAAACCACTGAAACCCCAGTGGCCTAAGCTGAAAGAACTTTTCTTCCTTTACGACGACGGCTAGCTAACACACGACGTCCATTTTTAGTACTCATACGTTTACGGAATCCGTGAACTTTTTGACGTTTACGTTTATTTGGTTGGTATGTTCTTTTCATATATTCCACCTCCAAAATGTTCTTATCTATTTTATAAACACAGACATACTTTGATAGTATAACGACAAAGTAGTGATTTTGTCAATATAAAATAGAAGATCGATTGTCAAAACTTATCCACAAGATTATTTTTTTCTATGGGAATCCCATGTGGAAAAAGTTATGCACAGGAATTATCCACAAATAATAACGAGGCACTTTTACACAGAAAACACACGTGTAAAAAAAGTAATCCACAACCAGGCATTTTTCTGTGCATTTTGTCCCTAAACTATTGATAAATATATATTTGTTATCCACAGGTATAGGAGGAAATCTAGTGATTTTTACGAGTTGTCCACCTGTGCATTAGTGGTGTGGAAAACTTTTTTTGACAGCTGTGTTTTTCTCTTTTTTTTATTTGTCGATTATGTGGATAATTGTAATTAAAAAATTTTTTTCTTCGGTTTCTGTGGAAAACTATTGAAAAAAATGCTAAATTAGTACTAGTTATTCACTTTTTAATGAAGGAGGAGGCCTTAT
>NZ_CP187860.1:0-116657 GCF_050555455.1 Enterococcus sp. DIV1224
ATGGCTGATTTTAATTTTTTTAAGGCGGATAGAGTTTACAACGAATTATTTTATCAATTTCCAAAAGTCTTTATTGTTTCTGACGAATACAAAAAAATGAAAGATTCAACTAAGATTGCCTATATGCTTTTAAAAGCAAGATTAGAGATTGCAATCAGTAAACGGCAAATCGATGAAGAAGGTAATGTTTATTTTACTTATACGACAAATGAATTATGCAGCGTATTAAACTGCCAAAAACAAAAAGCAATAGCAATCAAAAAAGAGTTGGAATCCTTTGGTTTATTATTACAAAAGCAGATGGGATTTAACAAACAGTTAGGGAAAAATAATCCTAATAGACTATATCTAGCAGAATTAAAAGTCTCAGAAAATGATATCTATTTACTCGAAAAATTTGATAGAGAAAATAGGGAAAACGTTGATAAATCAGAGGGTATGAAAATCATACCCACCCCCGACGAAAAATCAGACGCTGAATCCCTTGGGGCTCAAAAGGGTATGAAAATCATACCGTGCCAAAACGTTGATAAATCAGAGGGTATGAAAATCATACCAGAACTTAATAATAATATATTAGACACTAATAGACACAATATAGACACTGAAAAAGACCGCCTACAAGATCAATTGTTGTTAGACAATTTTGAGACAATCATGACAAACGACAGCATTGCTACATTTGTCCCTGAACGAGTATTAAATTTAATAAAAACATTTTCTTCAAGTTACAGTGAAGCTCAAAAAACTGTCCAGACTATTCATAATGCAAAGAAAAAAGCCGAAACAGAAAGTGGTATTTCAATAATTTTTGAAGAACTCGATAGTTATTATGTCAATGCAGAACAGGAATTATACTCGACACTGCTAAAAGCCTATCAAAAATTAAAAACCGAAAAAGTTGAAAATATCCAGAACCTGATTTTTGTCTATGTAAAAAATTGGTTTATCGAAAAACCAATAGCTGCTAAAGTATCAAGTGAAAAACGTTTGAATTCTGAAAGCTTCCCAAAAACTATTACGAAAGACTGGTTAGAGTGAAATTTTACTGACAAATTGATTGTTGCTTCATGGAGTAGCATTAAAACGCGAATTGTAAAATTAAGTTAGAAAAATAAAAAGGCATTTATGGTACACTCAAATTGTATTTCCGACGAAAGAAAACAAAGGAGTGTAACCATAAATGACCTACAAACATCTTACCATAGACGAACTGACAATGATAGAATCATATTATCTTCAACATAATAAGCCGGTTGAAATCGCTAACCGAATGGGACGTGCTATACAAACTATTTATAATGTAGTCAATAAGTTCAAGCAAGGCAAGACTGCTCTTGATTATTGGCACCAGTATAAAGAAAATAAGAAAAAATGTGGTAGAAAAGTCATTCAATTACCTGCTCATGAAGTAGATTACATTAAAGAGAAAGTCACTCTTGGTTGGACGCCTGACGTCATTATCGGGCGAAAAGAAAGGCTTGTTTCATGCGGTATGAGAACACTTTATCGTTTATTTTATAAAGGAATATTTGATATTGACACACTACCGATGAAAGGTAAAAGAAAACCCAATGGCCATCAGGAAAAACGGGGAAAACAACAGTATCAGCGCTCAATCCATGATCGACCTGATAATTATCCTGATTTCAATTCTGAGTTTGGTCACCTTGAAGGTGATACGATCGTTGGCATTCATCATAAAAGTGCCGTCATTACTTTAGTTGAAAGATTATCTAAAGTCATTATCACGATTAAACCCAACGGCCCTAAGGCATTAGATATTGAAACTGCCCTTAATCAATGGTTTTCTCGCTTCCCTAAAAACTTCTTTAAATCTATTACGTTTGACTGTGGAAAAGAATTTTCTAACTGGAAAGCCATTAGTAACCAACATGATATTGATATATATTTTGCGGACCCTGGAACACCTTCTCAACGCCCATTAAACGAGAATTCTAACGGGATTCTGCGTCGTAATGGACTGCCGAAATCAATGGATTTTAGAGAAGTGAATCAGACATTTATTTCCAGTGTCAGCAATCAACGTAATCATATTCCAAGAAAATCATTGAATTACAGAACACCAATCGAAATATTTTTGAGCTATGTACAAGAAGCATTTTATTCTAGCTTAATTTGACAAATCATAGAATAAAAAAGGAAATTATTAGTTAAAATGATGAGTTTATTTCAAACAACACTTCTTATATTTTTTTCCGCTACCACATGGACAAGGAGAATTTCTTCCTACCTTTTCTGGCTTTGGGTTCTTTCGTGGAGGCTTAGACAATGAAACTTCCTTAAAATGCGGCACAAAGTTTTGTTTTATATAGTGGATTTTTCTTAAGTTATACACCAACTCTAGTATATAAAATATTAATTCAAAATTATCAATACAAAGCGAAGCAAACTCAATGAGATACATACTTTGTATATTATCTCTATCTTTAAATACTATTTCTTGTGTAACATAGTTAATTTCACTATCAAAATGCTGGATAGCATTCCTTTTTTTGGAATCTAAACTCTGTATAGGTATACTAAATGGTTCCTCTTTATTCATCCAGCCTAATTTATTTCCCTTGAAAAGTTTAAGATAGTCTTCATATGTTTTGTTTTCTTTTCTAAACACATTATAATTACCTCTTACAGCTATATTGTTTAATCCTATGACAAAATCTAAATTTTCAAGTATCCATTCATAACTTTTTGCATAAAATGAAGTTAATTCTTCAAAATCAGCAGTCATTATGCCATATTCTTCCTTGTCAACTCTACCAAGAGTATTAGCTTGCTTTAGTATTATAACAGGAATTAATTGTTCATATATTTTGGCAAAGGACTCTATTAGATTAAAAGCCTTTTTTTCTGCGACAGTAAAATTTTTTTCTACTTTTTCTATAAATTCTTCATATGCTAATATATTATCTTTATCGCTTAGAATAGTGTGTCCTATCTCAATGTATTTTTGTAAAGAATCTTTGTCTAAGATATTACTAATTCCTGTAGTTGTAATTAACAATTGGTGTAGGCAAACACAAGCGTCCAGGTTATTAACTACGTTTTTAACACCTAAGTAAGGATATCTAGGCAGTTCTTTTTTTATTTTTTTATATAAAATATGATTTTGACCATTCCAAAAAAGCTCGAAATATGATTTTAGTTCATACCAATTGGTTTTATAATATCTAGCAAAAAACATTGTATTTCCCATAATTTGTTGAGGTTCTTTGGCATTGTGATACCATTGGAGTGATCTCATATAAGGTGATATTTCATAAAAATTTGCTTCCATATTTTTTTTCTTTATTTTCCTCGTTGGAAACTCGGCGGATAATTCTACAGAATAAAAGTTAGAATCGTATTCGTTTACCAAATAGGCATTATTGACCCTAACTTCATAGTGTTCAACATTTTCAAGTAGTATTTTACCCTCAATAGAAGTTTTACACTTTGGACAATTCAAATGAAATGGAATATCAAAGTACCCCAGTTGCATTCTAAGATTAATAGTAGTATCACACATATTACATTTAATAAATTCATTACCAACCACTTACAAATACACTCCTTACAAACTGTGTGTCCAATAAAAAACTATTCACTAGTTAAAATATTATTTTAATCAATATCATTCCATAATAATAATACTCTTTTAATGACCTCGGTTATAGAATTATAATTGCCTTTTTAATTAGCTAAAATTCCAATTCATCGGCTAATTTCTGAATGCTTTCTTCATGTTCCCTAATTCGTTCATTTTCTCTTTTTCGTCTCTGTTCCTCCTGTATCAAAAAATTTTTTTCGTCTATATTACTTTTCTCGATACAAAGATTCAAAGTTTCACGATGATAATCTCGAACTTCTTCAATAGTCGTTCCATTCAACAAGATTTCATCTCCCTCTACAGAAGCAATTCCTGGTCTGTGCATTGTAGTAAATCGTGGTGGTGAATTCCAATTTCTAACAAATAGCTCTTTCCATAACGGACTGGGAATTCTATTTAATCGGAATGGAATTTTATATAATGCAGAACCTCTAGATCCATCCATTTTAGGTACAGTTACTTTATCAGTAATGATTCCTAATATTTTGACATCTTTATTTTTGTTCTGTTCTATAGGTAGCAGCGGACTTTTTTTAATACTTTTAGGTATAAAACCTACTTCTGGCTTCCTCTTAACACCAAATATTGTTGTAATTAAATCATTAAAATTTTCACTGTAATGTCGCTCATCTGCTAAATCAATTCCAAGTTTACCATCAAGGAAAGTTGGTAAAACTTCTTTTGGATTTCCTTCTTTAATTATTGGAATAAATTTTCGTTCATTATTACCAGAAAGTAATTCTGCTGAAATAATATGCCCTTCATATCCAACTCCACTTATACGATTATCTGCTTTTTCTTTATAAACTTTTGTACATATAATTAAAACAAAATCTGAATCAATTATTTGCTGTTCCATAAAATAAGGTAGTCTATCACCTAAATGTAAATCATACTGATCTATATACGCTTCAATCCCATTTTCAAGTAATTTGTCTGCTAGTTCCTTAGCCCATTCTTTATTTTCATCACTTTCCCATGAGTATGATATAAACACTTTTGGATTTTTTCTTGTCATACTATTCTCACTAATTCCTTCCCCTTATCTATATAAAATTATTATATCACCTAATCCTATTTGACTTCATTAAAACTTGTTTGATACACAATTCATTATAAATTGACCACTTCCTATCGTATCAGTTTATTTTTCTTTTATTGCATTATTTTAAAATTCAATTACCTAACGTTGTTGACCTCTTAAAATTTCTGTCATTTTTCTAGATAAATGGCATATACCACAATTGTGTACCAGATAAGATTAAAAACCGAAGAAATACTGATAAACTGAAGCAACGCGATACAGTGATTATTGCTTGTGTTGTATGGGGCATAATTAATGGCTATACTAGCCAAAGAGCCACGTATAGAGCGGTTTGTTCCGTCTTATTTCCTAATGGTGATTTTCCTAGTAGGAGTCGATTCACTCGCTTAAGTTCAAACTTAGCTTACACTATCAAGATTATTCGATACTTTTTCATCAAGAAGCTCACCAAAGGTGAACTAGTCGGAATTATAGATAGTTTTCCTAGTCCATTATGTAAACCAGTTAGAAATAGACAAGCAAAACTATTAAATCAAATAGCCAAAGTTGGCTATAACTCAACAAAAAAATCTTATTTTTATGGTCTTAAAATTCATATGATCGTTACTAAGACTGGCTTTCCTATTACTTACTCAATCACGAATCCAGGTGTCCATGACGTGAAAGTGTTAGAGACTTTATCGGAAGAAGTGAATCTTCCCAATATCCTAGGGGACAAAGGATATATTAGCCATAAAATCCATGAAAAGCTTGCCCTTAAGGGCATTACTATATCCGTTCTGCCACGTAAAAACATGGATAAATCAGAAAAACTAGACCACAGCTTACTTGGAAAACAAAGAAAAACAGTTGAGACTGTTTTTTCTTCCTTAGAAAAATTAGGTTGTCAAAATTTCAACTCACGTTCTGTTAAAGGGCTAGAGAGTAGATTTGAAAGCATATTACTGGCTTACAGTGTTCTATTAAGTCGAGCACAACGACGTTTTGAAGGAACTTTGAGATATTCTTTAGGATATTAAAATTAACTAGCACCACGGGTGATTTATAGTATACTATGTCAAAAGGAGGAGTTAGATGAACAATCAAATCACACTAGCGTATTTAGATTATGATGATCTAGATGCTTTACAAGTTGTAAGTGTTGTCAGTTTTTATGAATCGTTTATCGATGGCGCAGATCCACTTGATATGCAAGGATATTTACAGACACAATTGACAACTGAAATATTGGCAGTAGAATTGGCACAGTCAACCAGTAAATTTATTGGTATTAAGGATCATCAAATACTCATTGGTTATATGAAAGTCAATGATGAAAAAGATGCTATAGAGATTCAACGGCTCTATCTGCTCAAAGATTATCAAAACAAAGGGTTAGGGCAACGGTTACTCGATGAAGCGAATCGTTATGCTAAAACGAAACAAAAACGTTATTTACGTTTGACTGTTTATGAAAAAAATCATGCAGGTATTCGTTTTTATGAACGTCATGGATTTAAAAAAATCGGGATCAAACATTTTCCTTTAGGAAAACAAGATCGTATTTGTCCGATTTTAGAAAAAGAAATCTAAAAAAACGTCCTCACTTTTGATGCTGAGGACGTTTTTTTAGACTGGTAATGGAACCATAATTCGCTTTCCTTTTTGATAAATCGCTAATTCCGTCACACCTTTTGCTTTTAACAGAGCAAAAAGATCATCGAAATGGAAACGGAAATGTTCAAGGTAATGCCCATCTGATCCAACACTAAACAAGGTACCACCACGTGAAAGATATAAATCGATGACATATTCATATAACGCTAAATTGTCATACAAGTAAGCGCTCTTAGCATTTAATTCGAATGCCAATTTATTTTTGATTACTTGATCTAGAATCGGTAAAAACTACGCTTCATATTGTTTAAATTCAGCAACGGATAGACCAAATACCCGAAAACCATAGTCAAAATGAGCAAAGACATCTGCTTCTATAACAACTAGTGCTTCTGAAAGTTGTGCAAAATACTGAGGAATCACAATAGCAGGATCCATATCTTTGACTTCGTCATCTAAATAATCAAATTGACCATTATGATGCACACTGAGTAATTTTAAATCGTAATCTTTATCGGCTAAATAGTCGATGATCCGATCCTTTTCAGAAGCGATGTAACGGTTCTGTTGCAAAGTTTTAAATCTACTATCAAATAAGGTAGAATAATAGAAAAAGATAGCAGGAGGAATGACGATGAATCATTTTAAAGGAAAGCAATTTCAGCAGGATGTGATTATTGTAGCCGTGGGCTACTATCTTCGTTATAACCTTAGCTATCGTGAAGTTCAAGAAATCTTATATGATCGTGGCATTAACGTTTCTCATACGACGATTTATCGTTGGGTGCAAGAATATGGCAAACTACTCTATCAAATTTGGAAAAAGAAAAATAAAAAATCCTTTTATTCATGGAAAATGGATGAAACGTACATCAAAATTAAAGGAAAATGGCATTATTTGTATCGAGCCATCGATGCAGATGGTTTAACCTTGGATATTTGGTTACGTAAAAAACGGGACACACAAGCAGCGTATGCTTTTCTTAAGCGGTTAGTGAAGCAGTTTGATGAACCGAAGGTTGTAGTCACAGATAAAGCCCCCTCTATTACAAGTGCCTTTAAGAAACTAAAAGAATACGGCGGCTTTTATCAAGGGACAGAACATCGTACCATTAAATACCTGAATAATTTGATTGAACAAGACCATCGTCCAGTAAAGAGACGCAATAAATTCTATCGAAGTTTACGCACCGCCTCTACCACGATTAAAGGCATGGAAGCCATTCGAGGATTATATAAGAAAACCCGAAAAGAAGGCACTCTCTTCGGGTTTTCGGTCTGTACTGAAATCAAGGTATTATTGGGAATCCCAGCTTAAATCATAGATACCGTAAGGGATTTTATTCTTTATTTAAAACTTTGCAACAGAACCGTATACTGATATAGGGTTATCCTCAAAAAAAT
The DNA here is from genome assembly GCF_050555455.1 of Enterococcus sp. DIV1224. Lineage (NCBI taxonomy): Bacteria > Bacillati > Bacillota > Bacilli > Lactobacillales > Enterococcaceae > Enterococcus > Enterococcus sp. DIV1224. The sequence continues at coordinate 7,656 of NZ_CP187860.1, forward strand.
AAAATAGTAATTATTATCTAGCGTTAAGCCGAATGTTTACACAACAAAAAACTACAAAGAATACAAGGATATCCTTATAACTTTATAGTCTTTTTTCAAAATTTAGTTTAGTTTAAACATTAATGTCTTTTTAGCCATTTTTCAATTTGATCTATTGTCCATCCTTGTCCAATAAATTGCATGATTTGTTTGTAGAATTTTTTGATTAGTGGCCACCCAAACTTTGTCACTAGTTTTGCGATTGCTCCCATATACTAACACATCCTTATTTTAAATATGTTTTTTAATCCACTCAATGATTTTGTTAATTGCCCATCCTTCTCCAATAAACTGCATAATTTGTTTGTAATACTTTTTAACAATAGGCCACCCAAACTTTGCTACTAATTTTGCGATTGCTCCCATAATATAACTCCTCCAATCATTTTTTTGTTCATAATAATTGTATATCACACAAAAACAAAAAAAATATTTGACAAAATATATATTTATGCATAGAAGATGTATTGTTGCAAATACTAGCTTTCCACAATTAAATTTTTTTCTCTTAGAAGAAAAATTTTTTAAAATAAGTAAAAATTTTAACATTTAATATTAGTTGACATTAAAATATTTGATGAAATGTAACTATATCAAGCCTATATTATATAAAATCATTCTACTATTTTGATTCTTTCTTTTGTTTAAGAGCTTCTACAAATATGATTTATCCAAATATCAATATTTTTTAACGGTTATGAGTCCAAAAGAAGCTTTTATTAGTCAAAAATAAACTCAGTTATTTTGTATGATATAGTCAATTTAGCAGGAATTTTTTTATTTATACTTTAATGTCGTTTGATGTAATGGTATAGGGTGTCTTAAAAACAGAAAGGAAGGGAGACTGTAGGGGGTCTATTATAGGAGGTAAAAATGGAAAATTATTTCTCTAATTTTAGTTTAGAAGATCAAAATTTTATGATTGATTTTTTATTATCTGAAGGTAATATATCAAGAATGTGTAAAAAAGGATATTCATATTCAAAAGTAAAAAAGAAACTACAATGTATTAATGAAAAAATAGGTGGAATGGCAACAGTTTTTTTGACAAATTTTATAAGGTGCAGAACTTCTTTCCGTATGCTATTCCGATTGTCCTTGACAATGAGCCTCCTCGGATGTGACGATCTTCGGCAGGAGCTAACAGTTAAAGTTAGACTGCCTCGCTAGCGTTAGCACATCCGAGCTCATTATCAAGGATTCGCTGCGCCAATCTCTGGTTACGGTAACCAACCGGTGTCTCGTAGCCAAGTGTACCGTGCAACCGAAGGTGGTTCCACCAATTGACATAGTCAAATAACTCCAAATCCAATTGTTGTAAGGTTTCAAATGTGTATTGATAGACAAATTCTACTTTCAACGACTTATAAGTTGATTCAGCTACGGCATTATCAAAAGGACAGCCTTTATGACTCAATGATCGATTGATGTCAAAAGTTGTTAATAATTCATCAATAGCTTGGTTATCAAACTCTTTTCCACGATCAGTATGAAAAATCTCAACCTCTGTCAGAGGTTGTTTGATACGGCTAAATGCTTTTTTTACTAGAACGGCATCTTTATGTTCTCCACAAGAATAGCCGAGAATTTCTCGATTGAACAGATCCAAAATGAAACAGACATAATTCCATTTTTTCCCGACTCGTACATAAGTCAAGTCTGTTACGATCGCTTCTAATGGGTTGTCTCTTAAGAATTTACGATTCAATACGTTTGTCGTTTTGGCTTCATTGCAAGTAGAATGATGTACTTTAAAATAAGCAACAGTATAGCTCGATTTTAATCCTCTATTTTTCATGATTCTACTAATTTTTCGTCGGCTGATCTGAATGCCTCGTTTTGATAAGGCTTTTTTTATTTTTCTTGAGCCGTAGGCCTTTCGGCTGCGGATAAATTCTTCAGCGACTACTTCTTCAAGTTCTGATTCGTCTTTCTTTGGTTTTGATTGATAATAATAGGACTGACGTGATAGACCTAATATTCTGCACATCGCTGATATAGGGTAAAGATGCTTATTCGCATCGATTACTTGTCTCTTCGTCCGAATATCAGCGCTGCTTGCTTTAAAATATCATTTTCCATTTCTAATTGCTGGTTTCTTTTACGTAGTTCTAACAATTCTTTTTGTTCAGGCGTAAGATTATCTTTTTCTTTGAATGAACCACTCGTTTTAGATTGCTTTACCCATTTGTCAAATGCTGAAGCCGTTAGTTCATATTCTCGAATGATTTCTACACGTGGCTTTCCAGCTAAGTAAAGATTGACGATTTGTTGCTTGAATTCTTGTGAAAAAGTTCTTCGTGTTCTCTTAGACATAAAAATTCCTCCTGGTATGTTTTCTTCTAGTCTACACACCTTAATTTTTCTGTCTAGTTAATTGTAGCCTATCCATAGGAAAAGATAGATATACAGAGGATGCATTAAAAGTGTATTTAGATATTCTTGTTTCTGAAGATATTTTATTTCCAGAGATCGCTAGCTTGATTTATAAAAAGCATAAGGAGGCGTTATAGATGAGTGTAGAAGTAATTGTATTATTAGGGCTATTGGCAGTACAAACATGGTTAATGCCTAAATTAAATAATAAGCATTTATTGTTTTTAATTCCCGGTATTTTTGTTGCATTAAGTTTATATGTTTTTAGAGAAAAACTAAGTTTATTAATAGTTATGGGGTTGATGTTAGGATTCTTTATTTATTATATGGCAGGATTAAGTCAGTGGGACAGAATAAAGAACGAGAAGCAAAATAAGCATTTAAAAGAGAAATTTTTCAATGAAAAATGAATTTGAATTTATGATGCATCATAATTATTTATTATTTTCAATAGTTAAAAATGTAATCGGGTCAATCTTAGTTATAGGCATTGCAGGTTTGATCCAAATTTTTGTGAATCAAAAATTTTTTTTGATTGTCTTGCTCTTAGTTGTTACCTTGATCCCTTTTGATATCTTTTACGAGTATATGTATGTAAAGAAATATTCAATTAAAATAGATTATAAGAATATATACATTTTTGAAGGATTTATTATAAGAAAGATAACTGTAATTCCAAAAGTTAAAGTATATACAGTGATTGAGACTGACTATATGTTTTTTAAAAAATATTGGAAAAAAGTTGAGCTAAAAACAATTGTAAAGGATTATAAGTTGCTAGGAGTAAATTTACATGATGTTAGAAAAATAAAAGAAGAGGTTATTAGATGAAAAAGTTAAATAAATGTATTTTTTTAATAAATACTATTTCTATAGCTAGAAGTTTAATTATATCTATTCCGTTTTCTATTTTTCTAATAAATAAAAACTTAACTTTTCTTTTTTTTATGTATCTTCTTTACCTTGTATATGTAATATTCCAAAAAATAACCGAGTATTTTAGTGTTAGATATGGATTTTTTGAAACTTACTTTATTTTAGAAAAAGGTATTTTTAATAAAAGCATTTTAAAAATAGATAAACAAGACTTAAAGTATGTCGACAGTATTGAATTTACTCAGTCGTTTTTATATAAAGCTTTAAATAAATATAAAGTCATTTTGAATTTAAAAGAAGAAGAAGATAAAAAAATAGTTATTAGATGTATAAATAAAACTGAAAAATGGATCTTTAATTCTTTTTTTGAAGTAGGTGTAACGGACAAAGAAGAGGAGAAGATTGATTTAATATTTAAACCTATGAAAAAAGACATAGTAATAATGTCTTTTTTTTCAGCAAATATAATTTTTGTCGTCTTATCTTCATTGGATTTTATAGATAACTTTAGTTATCTGAATATTTCCTATAAAGATGTAACAATGAATACCTATTTAATAGTTGCGTTAACACTTGGTGCGTTCATTATAATTATTTTAGTGCAGATATTAAGATATGGCAATTATTCAGTGGAAAGCACTAACAAGTATTTGTATAAAAAAAATGGAATATTGGATTATAGTAGTAAAGAACTTGATATTGATAACATTAATACCATGATTATGTACCAGAATGTATTTATGCGATATTTGAAAATATTTAACATATACTGTTTGACTACCAAAAATGATAGTTCTAAAAATGAATTTAAAAATATGCTGTTCCCATATATTAAATACGATATTTTTAAAAATATAATTCAAGAAAATTTACAACTAAAAAAATTCGAGACTATATTGGAGAAACAATCTTCTAAGTATAGTCTTTGTTTCTTGTGCCTCAATATCTTATATATATTTTTTTTCTTAGGGATTGTATATTTTGGGTACTTACATGGTTATAGGTACTACATTTTTTTACTGTTAGTCACTATATGTAAGAAATATTCTGATAGTTTTTTTATTTCTATTCAAGTTAAAGAAAAACGAGGTGTGTGCTTAGTTATTCCTGGCGTATTTTTTAATCGAAAAGTATTGATTTTATCAAATGGAATAGAAACTATTAAGTATTCTAATATATGTATGTTTAAAAAGTACAAACTTATACTAAACTCCAATAATTTACCTTCAAAAAAATATGTATTACGTGGGATCACTAAGACACAAGTATTGAATGTTTTTAGTGAGTTAAGTATTGAAGAAAAAAATGTAAATAACAGCCATTCAGTAGGAGGATAGCATGGAAAACTACAACGTAAAAATTAAAAAAATAAAGAGATGGAATTTTATAGCATTAATATTATGTGCTGTTGAAATAGTATTATCTATTTTTGATCTACCAGTATCACTTAATCCAGATAAAGCTGCTTATCAAAAATTAGGTGACGAGGGAATTAAAATTTTTAATCAATTAAATAGTGCGCCAATTAAAATATTTACACTTTTGAATTTGTTGATGGCTATTGCTTTTTTTATAATGTTTTTTTATGCTAATAAAAATTTAAAGAATAAAAAGATTATAAAAAAATATCCTTACTTTTTAAATCTAGTATGGACCGTTATTGTCGTTTTATTTACTGTATTAACCACTAACAACCTAGATAGTAATACAGGCGTTTCTTCGTTTAACCTAGGTATGCTATTATTTACGATATTTTTTATATTTTTGTTAAAGATACCGGTCGTAATGGTCTTAATTGGTATTTTTAAACTAGATCTAGGAGAAGAGAATGACTAAAAAAATGACTAAACGACAACAAATTTATTTGAGTATTATGGGTGGAGTAATCAGCTTTTTATTAATTGGGGGTGCTGTTATTTACAAATTGAGTAACCCTATTGTGGAAGAAGATTCTTATAAACTAGTTAAAGTAAAAAAGAGTGAACCCTTAGTTTTAAAAGGGATTGTTCAACCCAAAAATACTAGTTACTTAAATTTAGATCAGACGCTCGGCAAAATCAGTGCTATTTCCGTTAAAAATGGTCAAGAGATCAATGAAAATGACGTAATTGCTACTTATCAAAATACAACTATTGAGGATCAAGCGGAAGAACAAACGCAATCGCTAGAAAAGTTGAATTTGGCTGTTACAAATGCTCAAATAAATCTTGAAAATGCAACACAAAAACAACAAGAATTAGAAACTCGCTTAACTGCTGCTAAAAATGAACATGCTGCAATTACAAATAAAAAAATAGATGAAGAAATGAAAAAAGCGGAGAAAGCTGAAGATGAGAATAAAATAGAAGCTGCACAACAAGCCTTAGATGCACAAAAAGATGCAGTCTCACAAGCAAAACAGGTACTAGATGAAGCGAATGTTGATCTATCAAGTGTAAATAATACTATTGAACAAACAAAAAAGAAAATTACAAATACGGTAACCGCACCAATTAAAGGAATTGTCTATATTAACGATAAAGGCAAGACAGACGCAGCAGTACCGTATGCAACTATTGTTAGTCCAGATAAAGTTATAAAAGGAACCGTTACGGAATATGACTATAATAAAGTAAAAGTAGGGCAAGTAGTAAATATTAATCTGCTCAATGAAGAAAAATCAATAGAAGGAACAATCACTGATGTTAATGCATTACCTGAAGATATGGAAGTAAGTACACAAACTAATATATCCTCAGATAAAAATAATACAGTTTCCACCTTCACGTTCATGGTCAGCCCTAAAGAACCTATTCATTATGGTTATAACGTCCAAATAAATGTGCCAACGAATCATTTAGAATTAGCTAAAAAGAATACGATTAAAGAAAACAATGAAGTATTTGTTTTTATTTATAGAGATAGAAAAGCTATTAAACAAAAAGTAGAAGTAAAGGAAGAAAATGGAAAATACTTAGTAAAGACAGGGCTTAAAGAGAATGATTCAATCATCGAAAATCCTGGTGTACGCTTGAAAGATGGACAAGAAGTGACGGTGAAACAATGATTGAGCTTAATAACGTAAATAAATATTATACCAACGAAGAGGAATCTCTTCATGTATTAAAAGATATTCATTTATCCGTCAAAAAGGGGGAAATGATTGCTATTATGGGTCCTTCAGGATCTGGAAAGTCAACGTTAATTAATCTTTTAGGCTTTATTGATCGTAAATTTGAAGGAGAATACTTGTTTGAAGGTAAGTCTCTGATTAATACAACAGATGATATTCTATCTAGAATAAGGAATCAGACAGTAGGCTTTATTTTCCAAAATTTTAGTTTAATTGAGAGTAATACAGTCTATGAAAATGTAGAATTACCGCTTCTTTATAATGGAATCTCTCCCTTTCAAACCAAAGAAAAAGTATTTTCAGTATTGGAAAGAGTTGGCTTAAGAGGAAAAGAATATAAATACCCAAAGCAGTTATCAGGAGGTCAACAGCAGCGAGTTGCTATCGCTAGAGCACTTATTAACAAACCAAAATTTATTATAGCAGATGAGCCTACAGGAGCTTTAGATACGAATACATCAGAGGCAATTATGCAGCTGTTTGCTACTTTAAATAAAGAAGATGACGTGACTCTTATTATGGTTACGCACAACCCTGAAGTCGTTCCTTATTGTCACCGACTAATTAAGATTAGAGATGGTGCCATTATTGAAGATAAGGAGTTGGTACAATGAACGTCTATGTAAATTTTCGTTCAGCTTGGCAAGCGATTAAAAATAATCGTAAGCGTAGTATATTAACTATGATAGGGATCATAATAGGAATCTCTTCTGTTATAACAATTTTAGCTATTGGAAGGGGTTTTGAGAAGGACACTATAAAAAATCTTACTAAGAGCGATTCTAAAAACGTAGAAATTCAACTAAATTTTACACCTAATGATACTTCTTTGTATGATACAAATACAGATTTTTTTCAAGACGCAGATTTATCTATAATAGGAAATGTAGAAGGGGTTAAAAAAGTTGACTATTCTAAAATAGACGAAGAGCAAATCTACAAAGATTTGATAATTAAGGGAAAAAAAACAAACAAACAAATCAAACTTATAGGTTCTGAAGGTGAAAAAGTTTCTATAGGACGAAATTTAACAAGTCAAGATAGTGAATTGTCAAATAAAGTCGCAGCGATTGATTCAGTTACTGCCAAAGAGCTATTTGATACATCTGAGCAAGCATTAGGTAAAGGAATTGAAATCAAGCAAGAATTATTTAGGATTGTGGGCGTTTTTCCAGGAGAAGAACAAGATAATTTGTTTTCCTTATCAAATATAAACATTGAAATTCCAAAAGCTACGTATCACTATTATTTTAAGTCTGAAAAGGATACATCGTCTCTAACGTTAACTTTAGAGGAAGGAGTTGAACCTGACAAGGTGACCTCTAAAGTGATAAACCAATTGAAAGAAAAAGGTAGTTTGAAACATTTGGGGGAATATGAAGTGTTAGATACGGCTATGTTAACGAAAGGAATTGGTCAAATCCTCAGTACGATCACTTATTTTATAACAGCTGTAGCAGGTATATCTTTATTTATCGCAGGGGTAGGTGTAATGAACATGATGTATATATCTGTATCTGAACGAACAAAAGAGATCGGTATAAGAAGAGCCCTAGGAGCTACTCGAAAATCGATTATGCTGCAGTTCCTTTTAGAAGGTTTGATTTTAACTCTTTCAGGAGGGTTAATTGGCTATTTATTAGGAATGGCTCTTGCTTATAGTGTTGGTTCTTTGATAAAGGTAAACGTGTCACTTGATCTATTTACTATTTTACTAGCGGTTGGGGTATCTTCGGTTATTGGACTGGTCTTTTCTGTAATGCCCGCTTCAGAGGCTGCAAAAAAAGATTTAATTGATATTCTTAGATAAAATCAGAATGACAAGAATATTTACGTTCTAGATTCTAAAATAAAACACAAAGAGACCAACCAGGCACCCTATTGTTTCTTTGTAGTATAGAGATATTCTTTGGCTTGTAAGAGATCAACAGAGTTAGGTGACCGGAGTTCGAAATAAAGGAAATTTTTGATTGTATAGGAGAATTCTTTATCCCTAATATTTAGGATTTTGAGTATAACTTATATAGACAAAAACTAATGATGGAGGAAATAGTATGAGAATATTTTGTAAGTGTCTACTGATAAGTTATTCTCAAATGTTGTAAGGATTTTATTCATTTGTTAATATTAAGGAACGGAACTCCAAAAAAGTCCGTACTCTAATTTGCAGTCTCTCACTCTTTTAGAGTGAGAGTTTTTATTAGATTTTCAAATTAATTAATAAAATGGTAGAATAAGTTGATCATACAATTCGAGGGAGGGGTAGGATCGGTTATATTTACTGATTTTTTAATCAAATCATCAATATCTATTTTGTTTTCGATAACGTTTTCTTTATCAAGGTTTTGAATAGTAGCATCTTCATTTTTTTCTATCGTTTGTTCTTTGATGATTTCTTTCATTTTATGAGAAAAACTCAAGAAAAGAATTCCTACCACGACAGAAAATCCACCTGATAAAAAATCTCCACTTGCTATGATTCCACCAAATAAACCTATAAATACAAGAAAAGCGCCTATTGAAAGTAATAATATTCGTACAATATTTTCATTTTTCATCCCCATCTCTGATATAATAATATACACAGTCTCGGAAATGAGAACCCTAGCCGCAGCTCCAACTGCGAATGGGGTATTTTTTATAGGTCAAAACTTACTTTTGCCGCTTTACCCAAAATTCTTGCTGGATTATTTTCATCAATGATATAAGGATGATAATCATTATTATCGGGCATTAGCATTACAACATCATTAACATGTTTAACTCTTTTGAGAGTCGCTTCAGAGTCGCCGTTTACTATAACTGGTGCAATTTCTCCATCTTCCACAACTGGTTGTCTTCGAATCAACACGTAACTATCAGAAGGGATTGTAGGAACCATGCTATTACCTCTGATTTTTAAATAAAAGACTTCACCAGTGGGCAAGTTTTCGTCTATCTCTTCTCTATATTCTTCAATATTTTCTTCAGCTAAAATAGGATCTCCACAAGCAATTTCTCCCAAAACAGGAATCTGTCTATATTTTTTAACAGGTATTAAATTTTTCGGTATCTCGCCATACCGCGGATCAATCGTAGACTTCAATACGCCAAAATAATCTGCTATGTCGTTAAAGGCAGCGCGCGTTAATGCTGGATTCACTAGCAAAGAAGCCGCTAAAGCTGCTGATGTGCATTTTCAAACGTTGTCCAAATATGAAATAGATAGTTCTGATATTCCATTTTCTCTTTTAAATGAGCTGTCTAATCTGTATCAAGTTCCTATTAACAATTTTTTTTTGGGCAAAGAGTACGCTTTAATCCGTATCATAAATAATAAAAGAAATGAGGTAATGAATTGAACGAAGTTTCAAAGGACGTTCTGGCAATCGAAGCCCACGAAAAAGCAAAGTCTTAGTCTGATACGCTTAACACTTCTTTACTATTGTTTAAACAAAATTATCCTAATTATTTCTAATTGATTCTATAAGCACCTTACTTAGCGATACATAAAAATTGTGATACAATTCAGTTATAGTTTTAAAGGATATTATGGTCACTAAGTTACACATATAAATTTTTATGGGGGTGTTGTAATATGGCAAATTTTTACGGAAATGATCCTTTTTTCAACAATGATATGGATGATGTTTTCAATCAATTATTTCGGCGCATGAATAATCAAAATTCGGAGCGTGCACGGTATTTAGTTAATGGACAATCGTTGACACCGGATGAGTTTGCTCAATACCGAGCAACTGGTAAGCTACCCCAAAATAATAAAACAATAGAAGTATCTAAAGATGGTAAACAGGCTGTTAAAAAAGGAGGGATTTTAGAAAAGTTAGGGACTAATTTGACGGAACAGGCTCGTGATGGATTACTAGATCCAGTGATTGGACGTGAGAAAGAGATTCAAGAAACTGCAGAAATTTTGAGTCGTAGAACGAAAAATAATGCAATCTTAGTTGGTGATGCCGGTGTAGGTAAAACTGCAGTCGTCGAAGGTCTGGCACAGGCAATTGTGGCTGGTAAAGTTCCAGAAACGATTCAAGATAAAGAAATCTATTCGATTGATTTATCGTCTTTGGAAGCGGGAACTCAATATCGCGGTTCTTTTGAAGAAAATATTAAACAGCTGGTAGAGGAAGTTAAAGCAGCTGGTAATATTATTCTATTCTTCGATGAAATTCATCAGATTCTCGGCACGGGTGCTACTGGTGGTGAAGATGGTGGCAAAGGATTGGCTGATATCATTAAACCTGCTTTGTCACGTGGCGAGCTGAGTGTAATCGGGGCTACGACTCAAGATGAATATCGCAATACTATTTTGAAAAATGCGGCTTTGGCACGGCGATTCAATGATGTTGTGATTAATGAACCGACTGCCGCTGACACTTTACGTATATTACAAGGTGTTAAAGAGCTGTACGAAAAACATCATCATGTTGTATTACCAGATGATGTTTTGAAGGCGGCTGTGGATTATTCAATCCAATATATACCACAACGCACTTTGCCAGATAAAGCTATCGATTTGATCGACATGACTGCGGCTCATTTAGCGTCTAAAAATTCGCAAACTGATGTTGAGACATTGGATCAACGCCTTAAAAAATTAGAGGCAGCTAAGGAGGCCGCCATTAAAGCGGAGGACTTTACAAAAGCCGCTGATATCAAGAAGTCGATCGAGGAAACCAAGCAAAAAATTAAAGAAACGGATCAAAAAGAAAAAATCACTGCCACGATTGATGATGTGGCACAATCGGTTGAACGTTTAACTGGTATACCAGTTTCTGATATGGGCGCTAATGATATTGAGCGCTTGAAAAATCTTGATAAGCGTCTGAAAAGTAAGGTAATCGGTCAAGATGAAGCGGTTGAAATGGTAGCAAGAGCAATTCGGCGTAACCGTGCGGGCTTTTCAGAGGGTGATCAGCCGATTGGAAGTTTTCTGTTTGTGGGCCCAACTGGCGTAGGAAAGACTGAATTAGCTAAGCAATTAGCCTTAGATATGTTTGGAAATGAAAATGCGATTATTCGGCTAGATATGAGTGAATATGCTGATCGTACAGCTGTGTCGAAATTAATTGGTACCTCGGCTGGATACGTAGGCTATGAAGATAATGCTAATACTCTAACTGAACGGGTTCGGCGTAATCCATATTCCATTGTATTATTAGATGAAATTGAAAAGGCTCATCCACAAGTATTAACGTTACTGTTACAAGTGATGGATGATGGGCGCTTAACGGATGGACAAGGCAATGTCATTAATTTCAAAAATACGATTATTATTGCTACTTCTAATGCTGGCTTTGGTAATGAAGCATTAAGTGGTGACAAGCAACGAGATCAGTCATTAATGGATAAGTTAGCACCATTTTTCCGCCCAGAATTTCTGAACCGTTTTAATGGAATCGTGGAATTTTCACATCTGACTAAGCAAGACTTAAGTCAAATTGTCGATTTGATGTTGGCGGATGTACAAAAAACTTTAGCCAAAAAATCCATCAAACTTGAGGTAACTAAAGCGGCTAAAGATTGGCTGATGGAACAAGGCTATGATGAAGCAATGGGTGCGCGGCCATTACGGCGAGTAATTGAACGACAAATTCGTGATAAGGTAACGGATTTCTACCTTGACCACTTAGATGTCAAAAACTTGAAGGCTGATTTAGTGGATGATGAGATTGTGATATCGGCAGCTTAGCTTAAATCAGTGTTCATAAATAACTTTATATAAGAGGAGATTTATTGGGAAGGAGATTGCTTGATAGATCTCCTTTTTTCGTTGATTTTCACCATTTGATATTAATCTATTGAGTAATATGGGTAGCGTCAAGAATCTTGTGTAAATGAAATGCCTCCGTACATATAATATGATGCTATTTTTGTATTTACTTTTACTGTTTTTCTTAGGATTAGGGGGAGTAGGTACTGCTATTTTGGATGACTATAAGTGGTCGTTGTTTAGTGGAATTTGTAGGAGAATGAAAAAAAGTGCAACTGTTGAGTCTTATGAATGCTGGAAGAAGGAAATGAATGTGTAGAGGTATACAAAAGAGCCTAGCAATAGATACTAGGCTTTTTCCTATGGCTTTAAAATGTATACAGGTGGAATATGAATGTTGTTTGGACGATCACCGTTTCTGTCAGATAAACGTTGGAAAGCGCCGTGTAGACCTTCTACCAAATGACTGGATGGCAATAAATTGTGCCAATTTGTTACGATTTGATTTAATTTATTTAATCGATTCTGTTTTTCATTAAGTTGATCATCCATGTAAATATTTAGTACGTTTGTTAGGTATTGTGCCCACATTTTTAATGGTGTTAGTATCAAATCTTAGACAGCTTTTCGTAGAGACAAGAATAAATTAAACTTATCTACGAGAGGATGAATTTTTATGACCCGATATGAAGAAAATTTTAAACAAATGATTATTGAACTGAATCAAACTGGACGTTCTGTTCGAGGGTTAGCGAAAGAATATGGCTTATCTGAAGCAACGATTCACAAATGGAAGAATTTATATTTACCTGATCAGTCCACAGGACTGACTGGAAAAGAAGTAGCTGAACTGAGAAAAGAAAATGCTCGTTTAAATGAGGAACTTGAAATCTTAAAAAAAGCCGCAGCCATATTCTCTCGGAAAACCTAAATTCGCTTGTTCAATTTATTGAAAAATGGTGTAAGGATTACACTGTTTCTTTGTTGTGTCGGTTATTAGAAATCCCTAGAAGTGTCTATTATTTTTATAAGAATAAACCGTTGACAGCTACAGAAATCAGAAATAATAAGTTGAAAAAGAAGATTTCAACAATTTTTTTTACGAATAAACAACGCTATGGTGCCACAAAGATCCATCAAGTTTTATTAAAAGAAGGGATTTCAGTATCTCTTAAACATGTCCAAAAGCTAATGAAACAATTAAATTTAAGGTCGATTGTAGTTAAAAAATATAGACCTCAAAGGTCTAATAAACCGATCATTTCAAAAGAGAATCTCTTAAATCAGGACTTTTCTACTGAAACGATCTGTGAGAAATGGGCAGCTGACATTACGTACATTCCTACTAAGAAAAATGGTTGGTGTTACTTATCTTCAATCATGGATTTACACACGAAAAAAATTATTAGTTATACATTTTCAAAACGAATGACTGTGGATTGTGTCATTCAAACATTGAATAAAGCAAAAATACATTATCACATTCCAGAAGGAATGATTCTACACACTGACTTGGGCAGCCAATACACAGCAAGAGAAGTGGAACAATGGCTTAAAACCAACAAAATAAGGCATTCTTATAGTAGAAAAGGAACACCTTATGATAATGCTGGAATCGAATCTTTCCATGCCTCATTGAAAAAAGAAGAAGTCTACACGACTAGCTACTCAGATTTTGAAGAAGCAAATCGAGCGCTACTTAGCTACATTGAAGGATTTTATAACCGAAATCGAATCCATAGCTCGATTCACTATCTAACCCCACAGGAATTTGAAGAATTAGCAAAAGAAAAAATGGCTTAACCGTCTCTACTAAAATGTGTCCAAGATATTGACTCAAATCCACCTGCAATATCCAACCAATCCGACATATGTGATCCTCTCCTTCTTTTTTCTTACAAATCCAGTATAAAAGCTCACTAAAAAAATTAAGACATGAAATTTACAGCTTCAGCTAAAAAATGTGTACTAATGGAAGAGCAAAAAAAATTTTCATCTTTTTGCATAGATTGCTAAAATTCCTAAGCGTTATATAAGCAATGTTTCTCTTTTTGATATATAATTTTTTTATCATTTAAGAAAGGAGAATTCTAATGAAAACTTTAGATGCTATTGCATTAACTTTATTTTAACTTTATTAATAAAAAATACTTATTGAAAGGATGATTAAAAATGGCAAATGTACCTAGCATTCGCGACATGTTCCCTGATTTCAATGACGTGTTTAGTCCAGCATTCAATGATTTTTTAGGTGTTTCAAGTTATCCAAAAGTGGATTTAGTCGAAAATGAAAAGGAATACAAACTAACTGCTGATATGCCTGGCTATGACAAAGAAGACACGACAGTTGAATATTCAGATAATACTTTGACGATCTCCGCCAATCATGAGTCCCATACAGAAGATAAAGAAGATGGCAACTATGTACGGAAAGAAAGACATTCGGTCTCTTACAAACGTTCATTCTATCTTCCTAATGTTGATGAAGAAAAAATCACTGGAACCTTTAAAAACGGTGTGCTGAAATTAGTATTACCTAAAACAGCTCATCAGCCAAAAGAAACAAAAAAAATTGAGTTAAATTAGAACTTATCGCCTCTCGATGGATGAGGGGCGATTTTTATATATTTGGATAAGAACGAGTATGTTTAAATTTTCAAAATGAGCAAAAAAATATTTTGTTTTTACGATAAAGATGTTATGATCTCTCTTGGTAAAAAATATGGGAGTTGATCATTTGATTGTCTTAAGTAAACTTTTGTTTTGGACACCATTTATCATAATGACCAGTGCTTTCTTTTACTTATTCAAAAGGCCTAATAAATACTTACTCTTATCTGCTTGTCCGATGATCTATTTTATTCATAAGATTAGAGGATTTTATTATTACGACTCTGGTAGCTCATTGTTTTGCTACGAAATCGGCTTATTAGCTTCGGCCATCTTTTTCATATTTGTGTTAGAATATTTCAGAAAAAAATAAACTTCCAGTCAGTTTTGGCTGGAAGTTTTTTATTTGGTGCAGATCTTTTCAGCTGATATTCATACAAGTTGATCCATTTTTCTATTATTAAGTACATACCATTGTGACTCTTTGAATGTGGGGGAGAAAAAAATAAAAGGAGCTGGTATTTTGTTAGTTATGAGTAAAGCTTTGTTTTTACTTCCCTGCACGTTCATGTTTATTGTTTTATGTTATTTCAAAAGAAGAAAAAAATGGTGCTGGATCGATGTTCTACTATTCCTTCCCTTTTTCCCGCTTATTTATTTTCTTGAAGAAATATTGGATGATATGGCATGTGATTCTGCTTTTCTTTTTAGTCATTCATTGGGGTTTATGATCTCTCTTATGATCTTTGCCATTGTGCTATTTTTTTTGAATACGCGAATTGTAAAATTAAGTTAGAAAAATAAAAAGGCATTTATGGTACACTCAAATTGTATTTCCGACGAAAGAAAACAAAGGAGTGTAACCATAAATGACCTACAAACATCTTACCATAGACGAACTGACAATGATAGAATCATATTATCTTCAACATAATAAGCCGGTTGAAATCGCTAACCGAATGGGACGTGCTATACAAACTATTTATAGTGTAGTCAATAAGTTCAACCAAGGCAAGACTGCTCTTGATTATTGGCACCAGTATAAAGAAAATAAGAAAAAATGTGGTAGAAAAGTCATTCAATTACCTGCTCATGAAGTAGATTACATTAAAGAGAAAGTCACTCTTGGTTGGACGCCTGACGTCATTATCGGGCGAAAAGAAAGGCCTGTTTCATGCGGTATGAGAACACTTTATCGTTTATTTTCTAAAGGAATATTTGATATTGACACACTACCGATGAAAGGTAAAAGAAAAACCAATGGCCATCAGGAAAAACGGGGAAAACAACAGTATCAGCGCTCAATCCATGATCGACCTGATAATTATCCTGATTTCAATTCTGAGTTTGGTCACCTTGAAGGTGATACGATCGTTGGCATTCATCATAAAAGTGCCGTCATTACTTTAGTTGAAAGATTATCTAAAGTCATTATCACGATTAAACCCAACGGCCCTAAGGCATTAGATATTGAAACTGCCCTTAATCAATGGTTTTCTCGCTTCCCTAAAAACTTCTTTAAATCTATTACGTTTGACTGTGGAAAAGAATTTTCTAACTGGAAAGCCATTAGTAACCAACATGATATTGATATATATTTTGCGGACCCTGGAACACCTTCTCAACGCCCATTAAACGAGAATTCTAACGGGATTCTGCGTCGTAATGGACTGCCGAAATCAATGGATTTTAGAGAAGTGAATCAGACATTTATTTCCAGTGTCAGCAATCAACGTAATCATATTCCAAGAAAATCATTGAATTACAGAACACCAATCGAAATATTTTTGAGCTATGTACAAGAAGCATTTTATTCTAGCTTAATTTGACAAATCATATGATATAATTACGTATTACAAGAATGAACAGAAAAAATTATTTAAGTATAAAGGAACAAAAAGATGGGACAATAGGCATTGGTACGATTTAGACCAAGAAAAGAAAACAAGCATACTGAAGTTGATGAAAAGACTTAATATCGACAAATCTCTATATTTTTCTATATATGGAATTGGATCAATGGATGTTCATGGAACTGGCACTATTAATCATATTGCATCAAATATTGGAATAGAATCAGCGTTACAAATACATGTATTGGAAAAACTATCATTTGTGATAACTTTAGATACTTTGAAAGTAATAAAAGAATTCTATAGATGTAACATCGAGAGAGTGTAAAATATTTTGTGTAAATAGAAAAAAGGAAGTCCCTTCTGTAGAATAGAGTTACCACAACACATTCACAGAAAAGAGGACTTCCATATGAACGATTTTACTACAGAAATTCTAAAGACTCTAGCGAACAAAGGCGATTTGAATGAATTATTCCGTGTCCATTTGGAAAAAGCAGTCAATACGCTTCTCAAAACGGAGTTAACGGCTTTCCTAGATTACGAAAAGTATGATCGCATTGGTTTTAACACGGGTAATTCTCGTAACGGCTCCTATGACCGTACGGTCAAGACCGAGTATGGGGAACTTCATCTCCAGATTCCGCGCGACCGCAATGGCGAGTTCAAGCAACAGACTGTTCCTGCTTATAGACGGACGAATGACACGTTAGAGGAGACCGTCATTCACCTCTTCCGAAAAGGTATTACCATGTCGGAAATCGCAGACTTGATTGAGAAAATGTATGGGCATCACTACACGCTCCAAACCATGTCCAACATGACTAAAGTGCTGACTGAGACTGAAGAAGTAAATGCATTTAAAGTTAGAACTCTAAATGATAAGTATGTCGCTATTTTCATGGATGCTACTTATATTCCTTTAAAACGGCAAACCGTCTCCAAAGAAGCAATCTATATTGCCATTGGTATACGAGAAGACGGCACTAAAGAAGTACTAAGTTATGCGATTGCTCCGACTGAATCGACCTACGTTTGGAATGAGTTGTTACAGGACATTTACTCCAGAGGGGTTCATGATGTCTTACTGTTTATTACCGATGGCTTAAAAGGCATGAAAGATACGATTCACCAGATTTATCCTAAAGCTAAATACCAACATTGCTGTGTTCACGTTTCCCGTAATATTGCTCATAAAGTACGTGTCAAAGATCGAAAAGAAATCTGTGATGATTTTAAGGCTGTTTATCAAGCTAGCTCAAAGGAAGAGGCAAATACCTTTTTAGGGAGTATGATTGAGAAGTGGCAGAAAACTTATCCTAAAGTGACGCAGTCACTGATAAAAAATCAAGATTTATTGACTTTTTATGAGTTTCCGCCTGGTATCCGCCGAAGCATTTACTCAACTAATTTAATCGAATCTTTCAATAAACAAATCAAGAAATACAGCCGCAGAAAAGATCAGTTTCAAAATGAAGAATCACTAGAGCGTTTCCTAGTATCCATCTTTGATACATACAATCAAAAATTCTTAAATAGAAGCCATAAAGGCTTCCAACAAGTGACGGATACATTAGCTTCAATGTTTACTGAGTAACCCATTATTTTGCAGAAGGACGAGTTATTTACACAAAATTATTGACGCTCCAAACATCGACGATTTGGATGATAATATTATATTAATGGAGGAAGCTTTTAAAAAGATAATTGAGTAATTATATTTACATTTTACAAATTTTATATAGGAGGAAAATAATTATGGATTCGGGATTTTTATGGAATATAACAAGTACAGTGTTGGCATTATTTATACCAATTGCTACATTTTTATTTGAAAATGAGAATGCTGTTGATTGGGATAAAATGGTAGTATTTGATCAAGTTATAAAAATAAAAAAACTGTCTTTTGGACTAATATTGTTAACATTGCCTTTACTTTTCTATCAAACAAATTCAGCAAGTAATGAGTTTTATAGAAAACTTAACTGTATAGTACTTCTTTTATATGTAATCGGCATAAGCTTATCTATTCTATCGTTAGTTAGGTGCTATTTTTGGATTATTAACAAGCGTACTTATTCAAAAAACAATTCTAGTGAAACCGTTAAATATAGAACAGAATGTAGGAAAAGATATATTAGTAACTTATCCAAGAATGAAGCTGTTCAGAAAGAAATATGGTCTCTCATATGGGATTCAGTGGATCAACATGGAGAGATAGAAGAAATCGATCTGATGGATATGTATATAGATCAATGTGAAGAAAATAAAGACTATGAAAAAAAATTAAAATTTATGTCTATCTTTTTCACTAGTATAGACATGAATAAATTTGATGAAATAAATACGTACAATACTATCGATTATGATGTTTATGAGCGTTTATCCAAATTTATTTATTCCGAAATAAAATGTGTGTATCTTGAAGGAAAGAATATAGATATAAAAAAAGTAAATGATTTTTTCGATATCTATACAAAAAACTCTATTTTTAATTGGAATTCTAGTAACAGATATAATCAATTCCTATCACAATTTTTAGAAGAATTATCTGGAGAAGAATATAGATTATTCCTAAATAATAATATTTTAAAATTAATATCTTATGCCAAGAAAGCTAATAGCCTATCTTTAGTAGATAACTTAGATAATCTTTTACCCGATAAACTTATTTATGATGAGAATGAAGATAATTCACAAAAACAAATAATTATATTTGAATTGTATTTAAAGTGGCTTAGCAGCCTGTCAGTGTCACCAGAAAGCAATGATGATGATAAATATTTTGCGAACAAACTGTTTCAATTTATATTTCCAGACTATTCTTCAATGCCATTTTTTACATTAATAAATTTTATGCTGTATGTTAAAGAACACTTAGGATATGATGATTTAGTAGAAATGATAAAGGCATATGATAAAGAACCTTATCCATTCAAAGGAATCAATACTGGTTCAGATATGGCTATGATTTCAGGCGAAACTGTAGAAGAAATTCTAGCTAATTACAAAGAACAAAATATAAAAACTCTGGAATTAATTAAAAAGAATATAAAATACTATGATCCTTTACTAGCGAATAAAGAAAATATTGATGAGTTATTAAATGCAATTGCTGATTCTGATGTTAGATCTCCTAGAATTGATGAGTTAAAAGAAGAAATTTTAATGTATAAAGAACTTTTTTAATTCATTTGATTACTGTTATACTCAATATCATTCTTAATTCTGTAAATAGTTTGTCTAGTAATATTGTAGTTTTTAGCAATTTTTGAAATAGCTATGCCCTCATTTAAATCCTTAACGATGTTTTCATAAACTAAACGTCGTTGAGGATTTTTTGTATCTGCACTATAGAGTTTTGGACGACCTTTATAGACGCCATTTGCTTTTGCAATTTTAATGCCTTGCGCCTGGCGTCGTTTAGATTCGGTACGCTCTTGCTCTGCAATCATGGCCAAAATTTGGATGATTAAATCTTTAATGAATTTATCCAAAAGAGGATTGCCAATTGCTTCAGCCATGATCGGTAGACTGGTGATGATCAGCTGCACGTTTTTCTTCTTTAGGTAATTGACTGAAGCAATGATTTCGTCGTAATTTCTTCCAAGTCGGTCGATTGCTTCGACAATAAAAATATCTTGGTCTCGGACAAACTCTAAAGCTTCCTGGAAAATCGGTCGATGAGTAATCGTTGCTCCAGATTGTTTCTCGATGAAAATTTTTTCTGCGCCGAACTTTTTCATTTCTTCAATTTGGATTTGAGTCAATATCTTGGACACATTTTAGTAGAGACGGTTAAGCCATTTTTTCTTTTGCTAATTCTTCAAATTCCTGTGGGGTTAGATAGTGAATCGAGCTATGGATTCGATTTCGGTTATAAAATCCTTCAATGTAGCTAAGTAGCGCTCGATTTGCTTCTTCAAAATCTGAGTAGCTAGTCGTGTAGACTTCTTCTTTTTTCAATGAGGCATGGAAAGATTCGATTCCAGCATTATCATAAGGTGTTCCTTTTCTACTATAAGAATGCCTTATTTTGTTGGTTTTAAGCCATTGTTCCACTTCTCTTGCTGTGTATTGGCTGCCCAAGTCAGTGTGTAGAATCATTCCTTCTGGAATGTGATAATGTATTTTTGCTTTATTCAATGTTTGAATGACACAATCCACAGTCATTCGTTTTGAAAATGTATAACTAATAATTTTTTTCGTGTGTAAATCCATGATTGAAGATAAGTAACACCAACCATTTTTCTTAGTAGGAATGTACGTAATGTCAGCTGCCCATTTCTCACAGATCGTTTCAGTAGAAAAGTCCTGATTTAAGAGATTCTCTTTTGAAATGATCGGTTTATTAGACCTTTGAGGTCTATATTTTTTAACTACAATCGACCTTAAATTTAATTGTTTCATTAGCTTTTGGACATGTTTAAGAGATACTGAAATCCCTTCTTTTAATAAAACTTGATGGATCTTTGTGGCACCATAGCGTTGTTTATTCGTAAAAAAAAATTGTTGAAATCTTCTTTTTCAACTTATTATTTCTGATTTCTGTAGCTGTCAACGGTTTATTCTTATAAAAATAATAGACACTTCTAGGGATTTCTAATAACCGACACAACAAAGAAACAGTGTAATCCTTACACCATTTTTCAATAAATTGAACAAGCGAATTTAGGTTTTCCGAGAGAATATGGCTGCGGCTTTTTTTAAGATTTCAAGTTCCTCATTTAAATGAGCATTTTCTTTTCTCAGTTCAGCTACTTATTTTCCAGTCAGTCCTGTGGACTGATCAGGTAAATATAAATTCTTCCATTTGTAAATCGTTGCTTCAGATAAGCCATATTCTTTCGCTAACCCTTGAACAGAACGTCCAGTTTGATTCAGTTCAACAATCATTTGTTTAAAATTTTCTTCATATCGGGTCATAAAAATTCATCCTCTCGTAGATAAGTTTAATTTATTCTTGTCTCTACGAAAAGCTGTCTAAGATTTGATACTAACACCAGGAATAAAAGGTGATAGTGGTGTGGGAAAGTCAACTTTAGCACAACTTCTAGCTGGATTTTATGTACCAGATAGCGGGAAAATTTGTATAAATGAGAAAAATATTGAAAATATTAATAGAAAAGACTTACGTAAATTAATTACTTATGTTCCTCAAGAATCTTTTATTGTGAGTGGATCCATTAAAGATAATTTAGTTTTAGGTTTAGAAAGTGTCCCTAATGAAAAAGAATTTGATAAAGTATTGAAAGATACTTGTTTGTGGAGTTTTATTAATGAGCTTCCTCTGGGTCTTGATACGTATCTAGAAGAAAATAGAACGAATTTATCAGGTGGTCAAAAGCAAAGAATAGCTCTAGCAAGAGTTTTATTATCAGAAAGTAAAGTTTTATTGTTAGATGAAGCTACGAGTGCTCTAGATTCTAAAACTGAAATGCGAATTTTTGATAAGTTATTAACATACTCTAATAAGACATTAATAATGATATCCCATAACCTTAACTTAATAAACAAGTGCGATTTGATAATTGATTTAGATAAAAAGTGACTTCGAGAAATTATAATAAAATTATTTAAAAGTAAATTAAAATTAAGGAGGATTAATAAATGAGTAATTTAAAATGGTTTTCTGGCGGAGATGATCGAAGCAAAAGAGCAGAAATAATTATTACTGAATTATTAGATGATTTAGAGACAGATTTAGGAAATGATTCCCTTCGAATGATATTGCACACCTACCTTGGAAATCTGAAAAATGAAGGAACTTCAGTACCTTTAATTTTAAGTCGTATGAATTTAGAAATATCAAATGCAATAAAAAAAGACGGTGTATCTTTAAATGCAAAGCAATCAAAAAAATTAAAAGAATTGATGTCTATATCTAATATAAGATATGGTTATTAGTAATTTCGGTTGCGTCAAGAATTATGTGTAAATGGAAAAAACCATTCTGTCGGTTAAGTTAAAACATTGATTCTAATGTATCTTGTATTTCTTTAAAACCTTTATGAATCCGACACAAAAACTTCTGATTATAGTTGTTGAATTGAGAAACTAAGAATCTCTCCAGAGATTCTTCATTAGGAAATTGTTCTTTTCTTTTTGTATATTTTTTTAATTGTTTGTTAAAACCTTCAATCAAGTTAGTTGAATAAATGGTTCTTCTGATTGATGGAGGAAAATTATAAAAGGTTAATATAGCAGGATTCATGAGTAATTTAACTACTCGTGGATACTGCTTTTTCCATTTATCTATCATAAAACTTATTTGATTCATAGCTTCTTCTTTTGAAGCTGCTTGATAAACCAATTTAAAATCATTACAGACTTCTTGTCGGTCACTAACACGAACCTTATGAGCAATGTTTCTAGAGATATGGACACAACATTGTTGAAATTGAGCATTTGGATAAATACTATGGATACTATCGTTAATGCCGCTTAAACCATCAGTTACAACTAATAAAACCTCTTCTAAACCACGGTCTTTTAAGTCTTGAAGTATTTCTTTCCAAACATACGAAGACCCAGTTGGAGCAATACTAAACCCAAGAACCTCTTTGGTCCCATCTAGTCGGATACCTATGACAATATATACAGCTTCTTTTGAGACAGTTTGTCTTTTTAAAGGAATGTGAGTAGCATCCATAAAAATGATTGAGTATTGGGATTCTAAGGACCTTTCTTTAAAAGCAACAACATCTTCAGATACTATTTGAGTGATATTGGAAATGGTTTGTGGCGTATAGTAATGACCATATATTTTTTCAATCAACTCAGAGATTTCAGACATAGTGATTCCTTTTTGAAATAATTGGATAATGGTGGTTTCTAAAGAGTCGTTACTTCTTTTATAAGCAGGCAACGTTTGTTGAGAAAACTCTCCGTTTCTATCTCTAGGAATTGCCAAATTTAATTCTCCAAACTCTGTTTTAAATGAACGAGAATAATTCCCATTTCGGGAATTACCTGAATTAAAACCAGTGCGATTATATTTCTCATAATCAAGAAAAGCCGTTAATTCAGCTTGTAGCAGTGTATTGATAGCTAATTCTAGATGACGACGGAATAAGTCATCCAAATCACCTTTATTGATTAGTGTTTCCATAATTTCTGTAGTAAAATTAGTCATGAGAAAGTCCTCCTATAAAATTTCGGTTGTGGTAACTTTAATTTTACAGAATGGACTTTCTTTTTATCTACCTAAAATTTCTATTTACACAAAATATTTTACGCTATCCAAAAATTCTCATGAAAAAACAGAATTTAAATAGCATGATAAATTAGAGAAGATAGTTTAATGTGCTTATAGGAACACCCCACTTTTACAGTCACAATCAATAACCTTGCTACTTTCTTTCGAAATTGATAAGAGTCTAAAGGATTGGCAACGCTTGATAGTGAGCATAAACTTAATGTACGCTAGTTAGTTTACAAGTGTAAACTAAAAAAGTATGATGTGTCGTCTCTGAAATTCTCCCTAATTCAAGTCATAACCAGAGTACATATCGGTTATTTTTTGATTCCATATTTTTTCCTTTATGTGCTGAGGATTAAGGGGTACCAATTGTAATTGCGCGTTATATGGTCTTTGTTTAGAATCGCTCTCCAAAAAGCCAATTTTTTTGCATAGAATTTTTAGATGTGGTACCATTAATTAGAATTATTATAAATAATAAGTAGGTATCATTGTTTCAGTACAAAGACTAGGAGGAATGGAAGATGGAAATAGACTACAAGGATCATGGGAAGAAGCCGTATATCATTAATATTGAAGACGCCACCACAGGAAATGATAATTACCGGACGACCATTTGGACAGGCAGTAAACTGCAAGTCACCGTAATGTCCATTCAACCGGGCGATGACATCGGTTTGGAAGTGCACGAAGGCATTGACCAATTTATCCGTATTGAAGAAGGAGAAGGCGTGTGTAAAATGGGGCCTTCTAAAGATAACTTACATGTTCAACAAAAAGTGATGGATGATGACGCCGTATTTGTTCCGGCGGACATGTGGCACAACATCGAAAACACCGGTGATAAGCCGCTCAGACTGTATACCATTTATGCTGGTCCAGATCACCTTGAAGGAACGGTTCACCCTACTCATGAAGACGCCAAAAACGATCCAAACGAACACTGAGGTACACTAGGATGAAACAAAAGCCCTGCACCCGTATGGATGGTCCACTGGTGCAGGTCTTTTTTATAAAGGAGAGAAGTGGTATGAGTGATTCATTGTTTCAATTAGAGAAGGTTGGTTTTCAGGCAAACGGAAACCAAATCCTTCAAGATATCTCTTTTACAGTAAACAAAGGGGAAGTGATTGTTTTTTCTGGTCCTTCTGGAAGTGGAAAAAGTACCCTTTTGAAATTAATTGGTACGCTGCTTTCCCCAACTTCCGGAAAAATTTATTATCGAGGTACGGATCTGCAAAAAATCGATCCTGTGGAGTATAGAAAAGAAGTCTCTTATTTCTTTCAAAACGCTTCTCTATTCGATGAGACAGTTCAAGAGAACTTGTCTTTTCCTGCCCGCATAAGAGAAGAAGGATTTGATCGGGAACGTGCAAAAAAATTGTTAGAACGAGTTCAAATGCCTGAAACTTACTTATCGAAAGAGGTCAAGGAACTATCAGGAGGGGAAAAACAACGGGTTGCATTGGTCCGAAATTTGATGTATCAACCGAAAGTGTTGCTCCTGGATGAAGTTACCAGTTCATTGGACCAAGAAAACAGGGCGATTGTCCTTGATTTAGTCCGAGACATGATGAAAGACCAACAAACTACGGTGTTGGCCGTCACTCACAACCAGGAAGAAATCGACCAAGCTTCTCGTCTGATTACTATCAAAGGTGGAAAAATGGAGGAATCGAAATGACAAACAATTTGGAAATCAGTAATCTTTCTTTGCTTTTATCCTCTGTCCTCTTGATAGTTGCCTTGTTGATTGATTACAAAGAGAAATTGGGATTAGGAAACGACATTTTTATTGCGGGAATTCGCGCTGTCGTTCAATTATTCCTTATTGGATATGTATTGAGCTACGTATTACGAGTGGATAACAACTTTCTCACTTTAGCGATGGTTTTGTTCATTGTGTTCAACGCTTCTTATAACGCCCATACACGCAGTGAGGGGATCAACCGCTCTTTTAAAATTTCAACGACGGCTATTGGAGTAGGAACAGCCTTGTCCTTACTCATTCTTGTTTTTTCAGGAGTCATTGACTGGACCCCTTCCCAAATCGTTCCAATTACAGGCATGATTGCCAGCAACGCCATGACTGCGATTGGAGTGACCTATCGGTCTTTGAATTCAAAATTTACGGACCAACGCCAACAGGTATTGGAAAAATTGGCATTGGGAGCCAATAAAAAACAAGCGTCCATGAGTATTGTAAGAGAAAGCGTCAAAACGGGCATGGCTCCTTCTATTGACCGAACAAAAACGGTTGGACTTGTCAGCCTACCAGGTATGATGTCAGGGTTGATTTTTGCGGGAATTGATCCTGTTCAAGCGATTCGTTACCAAATTGTTGTGATGTTTATGTTGATTTCAGTTACTGCGATTTCTTCATTTATTGCTAGTTATATGGCTTACCGTGAGTTTTATAACAATCGCAGTCAATTAATTATATGATTTGGGATGATACACTACTCTTAAAACCAGTGGTTACAATTTTATGTAGTTAAAAGAAGACCTCACGAGAATAATTGCAAAAAGAACTTCATTTTTTAAGGAAGAAGGATATTTTTGTCATCGAATCTTTGGAACGACTAGGGCGAAACTATGATGAAATTTTTTATATAGTGCAGCAACTGGATTAAAAGGATATCGGACTGATTGTTTTGAACATGCCTATCCTCAACCAATGAGAACTTTCGACGAAATCATGTTCTAGAAAGAAATTTCTATCCAATAAGAATTCCAAATCATGGACACTATTATCAAAGAAGCTTTAATAGATAAAATATTCAAAGCAGATTCTAAAAAAGTCGATTCCACAAAATATACATGAAATGAAAAATGGAGGAATATAAGTGAACTTTATGTATGAAGTTAAAACAACTAAATCATTCCAAGCGGCAACAGAAGCACTCATTGAGAAACTCAAAGAAAGAGAATTTGGTGTATTGTATCAAGTTAATTTTAAAGAAAAAATTAAATCTAAAGGGTTAGATTTCCCTACAAATTTTGAGGTATTAGAAGTATGTAATCCAAAACAAGCAAAAGAAGTATTGGAAAAACGTATTGAAGTTGTGGAATGGCAACAGTTTTTTTGACAAATTTTATAAGGTGCAGAACTTCTTTCCGTATGCTATTCCGATTGTCCTTGACAATGAGCCTCCTCGGATGTGACGATCTTCGGCAGGAGCTAACAGTTAAAGTTAGACTGCCTCGCTAGCGTTAGCACATCCGAGCTCATTATCAAGGATTCGCTGCGCCAATCTCTGGTTACGGTAACCAACCGGTGTCTCGTAGCCAAGTGTACCGTGCAACCGAAGGTGGTTCCACCAATTGACATAGTCAAATAACTCCAAATCCAATTGTTGTAAGGTTTCAAATGTGTATTGATAGACAAATTCTACTTTCAACGACTTATAAGTTGATTCAGCTACGGCATTATCAAAAGGACAGCCTTTATGACTCAATGATCGATTGATGTCAAAAGTTGTTAATAATTCATCAATAGCTTGGTTATCAAACTCTTTTCCACGATCAGTATGAAAAATCTCAACCTCTGTCAGAGGTTGTTTGATACGGCTAAATGCTTTTTTTACTAGAACGGCATCTTTATGTTCTCCACAAGAATAGCCGAGAATTTCTCGATTGAACAGATCCAAAATGAAACAGACATAATTCCATTTTTTCCCGACTCGTACATAAGTCAAGTCTGTTAGGATCGCTTCTAATGGGTTGTCTCTTAAGAATTTACGATTCAATACGTTTGTCGTTTTGGCTTCATTGCAAGTAGAATGATGTACTTTAAAATAAGCAACAGTATAGCTCGATTTTAATCCTCTATTTTTCATGATTCTACTAATTTTTCGTCGGCTGATCTGAATGCCTCGTTTTGATAAGGCTTTTTTTATTTTTCTTGAGCCATAGGCCTTTCGGCTGCGGATAAATTCTTCAGCGACTGCTTCTTCAAGTTCTGATTCGTCTTTCTTTGGTTTTGATTGATAATAATAGGACTGACGTGATAGACCTAATATTCTGCACATCGCTGATATAGGGTAAAGATGCTTATTCGCATCGATTACTTGTCTCTTCGTCCGAATATCAGCGCTGCTTGCTTTAAAATATCATTTTCCATTTCTAATTGCTGGTTTCTTTTACGTAGTTCTAACAATTCTTTTTGTTCAGGCGTAAGATTATCTTTTTCTTTGAATGAACCACTCGTTTTAGATTGCTTTACCCATTTGTCAAATGCTGAAGCCGTTAGTTCATATTCTCGAATGATTTCTACACGTGGCTTTCCAGCTAAGTAAAGATTGACGATTTGTTGCTTGAATTCTTGTGAAAAAGTTCTTCGTGTTCTCTTAGACATAAAAATTCCTCCTGGTATGTTTTCTTCTAGTCTACACACCTTAATTTTTCTGTCTAGTTAATTGTAGCCTATCCAAAAGTAAGGAATTACAAAAAGAGAAAGAAGAGAAGGAAGAATGAAAAAGGTATTATTTGCGGTTAGTTTAGTTGTTAATATAGCACTAGCAGGAGGATTATTTTATACCATTACAGAAATGAATAAGCTTGATGACCAACGGGAAAGCTTAGCAATCAGTAACGAACAATACAAAAGGAAGCTAGATGAAGCTAGCAGCACCAACGTGGACACTCAAGAAGCCGTAGAATCCTCTACAATTGTTTATAGCAATGAATCCAGTGAAACCCTAACAAATTCGGAAAGAAGCACAGCTCCAGCTACAGAAACTGTTTCTCAAAAAGCTACTATAACAATAGGAAGTAAAGTATTCACGTTTATAGTAAATGGCTTGACAATAGAACACGATTCTAGCAGAACAGGAAAAATGACCGAGCTTTCTCATGAGTTTCCAGTGATTGTTACTACTCCTAGTGCTACCCTTAACGGTATATTGGTGCAAGACAACAATGATAATAATTGCTATATAATGGTAGACGGTCAAACTCTATACAGAGGAACATACCAATAAATTTTGAGTCTTAATATGACTGATATTTATAAAAAATTCCTGATATTAGAACAAGAATACGCTGTCTTCAAATGTATAATATTACAATAGCACGATATAGCAATATTGTTATATCGTGTTTCATAATAATTAAGAGCTTTAAAATTAGTATTTATTAGATACTTAAACGCTATTTTAGTATTGATAAATTGTTACCAGCAACAAAAAAGAAGTTACTTAGTGCTAACTTTTGAGCAACTGCTAGAGGAGGTAGGATATGGCTAATTATCCTGTAATTTTTATTGTATTTTCTAGAAATGTAATTATTCTCTTAAACATTCCAGCATATCCAAGTATATAGAAAATTTACGTTTTCTATATACTTGGAAATCTATAAATTAAAAAGCATATAATAACCCATACCTATCAGATAGGGCTTATTATATGCTTTTATTTGTGATAAATTTTGTTTACCAAAAAGAGTCCTATTGTTTTCCAAGTAACCAGTCAACAATATATATGATATGAATTCCATCGATTTGAGTAGTATCATAATAACGTCCTGTGATAACTATTTTTTTGTAATTATCTTTTATATGAAGTAAATTATCAGTTTCATGGTTATTTTGGGGTAATTCATAAGTAACTTGAATGTAGATTGTTTCATCTAATTTTTTTGCAATAAAATCAATTTCTTTATTATCAAGTCTACCGACATCTATAGTATACCCTCGTTTAAGTAATTCAATATAAACAATATTCTCTAGTCTATTGCTATAATTACCATCTTTTCTACCTATGGCATTTCTGCGTAGTCCCGAATCAATTATGAAATATTTACCATTTGTCTTCAGGTAATCTCTTCCTCTAATATCATATTGTTGTACACGATAAAACAAGTAACCATTTTCTAACATATCTAAATATCGATTGACGGTATGCACACTTGTTTTTATTCCTTCACTTTTAAGTGTGTTAGCTATTTTAGAAGAATTGACTAGCTGACCAACATTATCGGCTAAAAAACGAATAATAGCTTTTAAAACAGCAGGATCTTTTATACCTGAGCGTAATGCGACATCGTTTAAAACAATTGTATCAAATATGCCAGATAAGATTGTATCTTTTATGTTTTCATCAGCGAGAACAACACTTGGAAACCCACCATATTTTTCATATTCTTCATATGCTTGATCAATGAATCTTGAGTTCTTATCAATGTTCTTGAACATTAAAAACTCACTAAAGGATAATGGATAAATAGGAATTTCGATATATCTACCACTTAATAGTGTAGCTATTTCTCCAGAAAGCATATTTGCATTAGAGCCAGTAGCTACTAAATCGCTGTTAAAGCTAACACGTAATCCATTTATTACGCGTTGCCACCCTTCAACAAGTTGTATTTCATCAAACAAAAAATAAATTTTGTTATCATCGTGAGGTATTAATTCAGCCAGAGCCTCTCTCAACATATTTTCATTGTTAATTGTCTGATAATTAAAACTCTCAAAGTTTATATATATTATATGATCTTTATCAATCCCATTTTTAATCAAATATTCTTTATAAAGCATTAAGAGAACTGATTTTCCTGAACGTCTTACTCCAGTAATAATTTTGATAAAATCTGTATCTTTAAATTCGATTAGTTTTGATAAATAATACGGTCTTTGAAACATCAGTTCCATCCTTCCTAATGAAGTATTCAAATATATCTCTTATTATACATTATTTGAAGATAACTTCAAATAGTTTTAATTTTATATTTTATTTGAACTTCACTTCAAAAAATTAGGTTTATAGCAAGCTTATTCGTTAACTAACATAGAAACATAAAAGAAAACCATTGTCCTGCCCGCTAGTAGTTTACGGTTATAATCATAAAAATCCTTCTTTGCAATTATATAGAAAGATTGTTCTTTCTATATAATTTAGACAATTTAAAAAATTAAGATTGCTTCCTTCTGTTTCCTTTCCTATTCATGTATACCATTTATTTTAAATTATTAAATCTATACCTATTTATCTGCTTTTTTGAAATAAATTAATAAATTTCAGAGTATACCAATTGACAAAACACTCTATAATTGGTATAGTCCAATTATAGAGATACTCCTCTCCCCTACTTATCGAAAGGATGAATAACATGAAAAATACAGAAATATATCAAAAAATAGATACAATCATACTTCATATGCCCGATTATATAAAAGATTTTGTTCAAGATCGTGAGGATAAAGATCAATCACCTCGAACTACTTTAGAATATCTAAAAAATTATAAGCTCTTTTATGAATGGCTTCTGAGTGAGTCTATCGTTCCTGATACTTCAATCACCTCGATAAGACAGTTAACTGCCTATGATCTAAACTTGTACAAATCTCATTTGAAACGTCGCACAAAGGAAAATGTAAAAAAAGAGACAACAAAAACTAAGCTCAAAGATAATAATAACTTAGGTCTATCTACTTCTACTATCAATAGAAATATCACAGCATTAAAGGTTCTATTTAAATATCTTTCGAAAAGTTCCAATAATCCTTTAGGAAAACCATACTTAGAAAATAATCCTATGGATCAAGTAGCAACTATCACAGATAAAACTACGTTAGCTGCCCGTGCAAACGCAATCGAGAAAAAATTATTTCTAGACGAAGATACACAAAATTATCTAGATTATATTGCCAATGAATATAAAAAAACTTTGAGCAAACGAGCTTTGATCTATTATCAACGAGATGTAGAAAGAGACCTGGCGATCAATGCATTGATTTTAGGATCTGGATTAAGACTCTCCGAGGTTGTAAATATTAATTTAGATGACCTATCTTTAGAAAAGAATAATGTGGTAGTAACTAGAAAAGGAAATAAGAGAGACGCAGTAAATATAGCAGCATTTGCAATGGAATATTTAGCTAATTATCTAGCTATTCGGAAAGAACGATACAAAGTAACAGAAAACGAAAAAGCTTTATTTCTAGCAATTTATCAAGGAGAAGCCAAGCGTATATCCGGTATTGCAATCGAACGGATGGTAGCAAAATATTCAAAAGGATTCAGAGTCCAAGTCAGTCCACATAAATTACGTCATACTTTGGCTACTAGACTCTATCAACAGACAAATTCATTGGTATTAACTGCCCAACAATTGGGACATTCAAGTACAAATACAACAACTTTATATACTCATATAGACAATGCAGCTACAATTGATGCTTTGAACGCTTTGTAAATGTAGTAAAAAATAGTATAATAATGAAGCCTGTCTCTAAAATTAGATAAAAGCCCAACTTTAAAGGCAAGCTTCATTATCATTTTTATATTACTAAATTACCAGTCGCCAATCGGCATAATTGATATAAAATCTTTTAAACAAAGATTGAAAAATCGAAAAAAATAATTAAAAAACATTCAACAATAATAACATAATAAAAGGAGAAATATCCTTATTTCCTTTAACAATAAATGAAGACTTTTTTATTGTTAATTGTTTATTTTTCTATTATTAGATATGAAAATCGCATTTAGATAAAGTAGAAAAATATGAATATATTTTAAATATTAAGATGAGAGTCATTAACTTATGATAGTAGTCAATTTGCTTTTCACTAATTACAAAATATGTGATATAGGAAGTTTAGTTATTGTTCTCATAATGCCATCCTGTTTTTAGATTATCTAGTAATTTTTTTGTTATTTAAAATTAGGAGCAGTGCCAATTGTTTTAATTTTAAAGGCTTTTTTTATGTCTTCTAAATTAGAAGATATTTGTATATCAATATGTGTCAAGGGCAGCTTAAAATTGTAGGTTTTGGGCAGGATAAAAATGTAGGTTTTCGGCAATAGTAATTGTCGACAATCGACACTTTAGATCTTGTCTCTCATACGATAAGACTTGCCTGTGATCTTGAACACCTTGACGTGATGTACTAAACGGTCAAGGATGGCAGCTGCGATCTCAGAACTTTGGAACAACTCCCCCCAACGAGATAAGACAATGTTCGTCGTAATGATCGTAGAGCGGTGTTCATAGCGCATGGCAAGAAGCTGAAAGAATAAATCAGCTTCCTGTTTTTGAATCGGAAGATAGCCAATCTCATCAATAATCAAGACGTCATAGCGAGCGTATCGTTTGAGAACACGCTCTAGGGTACCTTTTTCATAGGCTGTTCGCAGACGCAAAAGCAGCTCATGACAGGTGATGAATAGTGTCCGATAGCCTTGACGACAGGCTTCGATTCCCAATGCAATCGTCAGATGTGTCTTGCCTACACCAGGACTGCCGATAAAAACCAAGTTCTCATGTTTTTCCACAAAGCCCATGTGCCTTAAGTCTAGCACTTCGCGCTTATTGATACTTGGCTGGAAGGCAAAATCAAACTCTTCCAGGCTGGTTCTCTTGGGAAAGCGGGCGCGTGCCACCACACGATTCATTTTTTGCTTATTTTGATGATCAACTTCTCTGCGTGTCAGCTCGAGAAGAGCTTCCGTTAAAGAAAGCTCCTCTCGATTGGCCACTTCGATGTAGTTAGGAACATATTCCCACATATGATTCAAACCAAGAGTCTCTAAGTTGGTCATCAGTTCTTGGTAATGGCTATTCTTCATCGGCAACCTCCACCAGATCATATTGCTTGAGACTTTCACGAGTATACGCTCTGATTTCATCGTCTTCTTTGTGACTCATGACATCGGATTTCAAGATTTGGAAATAGTCTTCCTCGTGGTAGTTCAGCTGTTTTGTCGTTAATGGATGCGACCGAATCAGTTCTCCGTTATAATAGATTTGTACTTGGTCTTCTTTATCGGAGAGTTCGATTTCGATTTCGACTTCTTTACCGATATAGCGAGGCGCCACAGAGTACCTGCATTTACGGAAAATGACCATTGCTTCCTTGGTGACTTTACGGCGAATAAAGTCTTCAAAATAGGGATTCAAAAGGTTTTTTTGGTATGGATGCAGGTGCTCTTTTTCGTTCGTCTGCCAACGTTCATCTGGTGTTTGATCAGTTGATTGAGAAACCTCGTTATTTAACTCAACACAAAGGTTATTCACTAAATGACACAGCTCAACGGCATCATAAAATTCATGATTATAGACCCGTAGGCGGTCAACAGTTCTGGCTAAAGCTTCGACACAGCCCTTTGTTTGCGGACGAAATGGCCGACAGGCAATTGGTGTGAAGCCGGCATCCTTACTGAAAGCATAAAAACGTTTGTTGAAATGCGGTTTGGAAAACTGACTACGAGAATGGTCAACGACTGTCTTCATATTATCGAACCAGATTTCTTTGGGAACGCCACCGGTTTGATAAAACGCATCATCTAAGCACTCAAAGAGTGTGTCTTGTTTTCGGTCGAAAGTTAGTGTGACATATTTTTTCTTGGAATATGGCAAGACGTACAAAAAGATATTGAACTCAAAAATTTCGCCCTGATTACTGATTAGTCGCATATCTTCCTTCCAGTCAACCTGAGCAGAAAGCCCAGGGCTATGTTCGACTCGGACGGTTGCCTTGTGTACTTTCGCCTGCTTAATCTGGCGACAATAGGTCTTTACTAAACTGTAGCTTCCTCCAAATCCTTTGTGCTCAATAAACTTGAAAATGCTGTAAGCACTGCATTGGTCTTTGATTTTGTCTTGGATGATTTCTCTGTAAGGATCTAACTTACTTGGACGCTTCTTACGTTCTGGAGGTTTTGATTCTTTAACTTGGGCTTCTTCGTAAGCATGCTTAACTGTTCGGTAGTCGCAGTCGTATTGTTTTGCTAGTGCAGCATAATTGGGTTTGATTTCATTGATCACGTAGATCATCACTCCTTCGCGTATGTCTTTTCTCATCCCTGAGCCTCCATTTCATTTGGGATAAGAAGAGCATACAAAAATGTAGGTAAACCAACAATTTTAAATTGCCGTTTTCCTACATTTTAAAGGTGCCGTTGACAAAATCTGCATCATCTGGTTTTTTATATAATTTAATAGTATGTGTAACTTGTGAAAGATGGTGAATTTTATGTTGGGCCTTGACAATTTCTAATGCACCATGGAAGCAAGCACTATATCCTAACGCAAATAATTGCTCTGGATTAACTCCACTTCCAGACCCACCCATTTCTTTAGGGGTAGAAATTTTCACTTCAAATGATCCATCATTTAAATAGCTCACCCCATCTCGTCCACCAGTATTAGTTGCTGATGTTTCATAAATTTTTTTGTAATCAGTCATACAAAATCACTCCCCATTTTTTATATTTTTATTTTAAAAAAAGAAAGAAGTATCTGCATTGATTTAAATCAAGACACAAAAAAATATAAAAAAGCCTGTTGAGTTTTCAATAGGCTCTATTTTCAAATTACTAACATAATTTATGTATGGGATAGTTTAGTAGAGAGTGAGCTAAACTTGTATTTCAAACACTTTTATTAGGCAGTATACTATAAATATACAAAAAGCATTCCTCCACCGGAATGCTTTTTGTACCATCATAAACAATATTTTAACTAACCGATTTATTAACCTTTCCTTAATATAGAGAAAAATTTTTTACTAGTTTGTTATTACTCTAGTATTTTTTTTATTTGTCGCAAAAAATGTTACAAATAGGATCACAATAAATATTCCTGCGAATACAAAAAATGGAGCAGTCAAATTTGTACTTCTTGTTAGAAATTGTGCTAATTGCATAGCAATAGGAGCTATAAAATTACCAATATTACAGCCAATAAAAATCAATGAAGTAGCAAAATTAATTGTATTCTTTGTAGTGACTTTATCTAAGTTACTAAAGATAAATGGGAAGCACCATGATCCTGTTATACTTGATAAAAATAAACCTGTTAGCAGGAACGTCATATTACCGTTTGACACAGCAATTAACAAATTTGAAATTATAAAGAATATAATTCCCAAGTATAGGGTTCCTTTTCCTATCCACTTATTTATTGGTCCAAACATAAATCCTGCTAGTATTCCTAAGATAGGCATTAGAGCTAAATAGTTACTAGCATTAAAGTTTACCCCTTTAATTTCAGTTGCAATTGATGCAAATCGTACAGAAATAGCAATACTATTCATTACGAGTAAGATTGCAAATAGAACTAGGGCAAAAACCATTGGATTCATCTTTTCTTTTACATGATTTTCAGGTATGTCACTATTTTCATCTCTAATTTCAGGAACTTTTAGCGCGAATAAGAGAGCTACAGGAAACGCAATTGCATAGACTAAAAACGAAGCCGTCCAATTAATGTTCACTAAAACTCCAGCAAGAAAAATAAGGATTGTCTGACCTAAAGCTTCCATTGAATTTCTAATACCTAATAGCGTTGCTCTAGTATTGCCAGAGTATAAAGAGCTGATATATGTCACAGCCAATGAATTATATAATCCTAAACCGGCACCTAATATTACTCGACTAATAAGAACGGTTTGGAAGGTAGCTGTAAATACTGGAATAATTCCTCCTATACCAGCTAATAATAAACCTAAAATTATTGTCTTTTTCATTCCTATTCTTTTGGCAAAGTAACTAGATAATAAGATAAACAAAATAACAGTTATACTTGGTGCAGTTCCTAAAAGTTCACTTTGACTTTGTGATATCCCCAAAGACTGTTTCATTTGTGGAATAACACCATTAATTGCTTGAGAGCTTGTTAACATTAATGAAATACTTAAGATTGCTCCCTTTTGAAGTAAGCTTTTTTGGTTATTCATCTCTACTTTTCCTCCTGTGTTATAACCCAAATCTTGGAATCAAAATCAAATGTTTCTGGACGTCGATTCTGATCATTTATTTGTCCACTAGATGCATCTGAACAGACTAGTCCGGCCTTCATCAATTCCATTCCAGATCGCAAACTATTTTGTCCTACATTATAAAGTCCGTCATTATCTAACCCTTTTAATTTCAGTCGGCGGTAAGGAGCATTTACCTCATTTAATGTTTTATAATGAGCAACAATAGCCGTTTTCTTATCATGACTAACAACCATCCACGCGGTTTGATTATCATCATCGAATGGTGATAATAGTCTATAAAAAGTGCCATTATGAATTATGGTTCTATATTTTTTATAAAAGGCTATTTGTTCCTTTACAATCCTTACATCACCTTCGCTTAATTCATTTAAGTCGAGCTCATATCCGAATGCACCAAAAAAGGCTACATTTCCTCTAGTTTTTATAGGTGTTATACGGTTTGTTTGATGATTTGGAACAATTGATACATGAGCACCAATAGACGAAATTGGATACAGCATACTAGTTCCATATTGAATTTTTAACCTTTCAATTGCATCTGAATCATCACTAGCCCAAGCTTGAGGTGCATAATACAGCATTCCCGGATCAAAGCGCCCACCACCTGATGAACAAGACTCAAATAGTATGTTAGGATATTTTGTTATAAGTTTTTCATATAAGCGATATACGCCTAGTACATATCTGTGGAATACTTCTCCTTGTTGATCTGCTGACAAGTGACTGTCAAATACATCAGTCAATGGACGATTCATATCCCACTTAATGTAATCTAAGTTTGATTCATCAATGATTTTACACATTTGATCGAAAATATTTTCAACAACCTCATCTAACCCAAAATTTAATACATATTGGTTCCTACCATGATTAGGTTTTCGATTAGGTGTAGAAATAATCCAATTCGGATGTGTGCGATATAAATCACTATCCTTATTCACCATTTCAGGTTCAAACCATAAACCAAATTTCATACCAAAACTACGAATTTTTTCTGAAAGGCTGCCGATTCCTCTAGGTAGTCTTTTAGGATTTACATGCCAATCTCCTAATCCTGCACAATCGTTTTCTCTTTCTCCAAACCAGCCATCATCTAATACAAATAATTCAATACCAACATCAAATGCTTTTTTAGCAATATTTACCAACTTTTCTTCGTCAAAATCAAAATATGTTGCTTCCCAATTATTAATTAAGACAGGACGGTCTTTTTCTCGCCACTTACCACGAGCTAAGCGTTTTCTAAATAGTTGATGAAAAGTTTGACTCATGGCATTTAAACCCTTAGTTGAATAAACCAAAATCGCTTCTGGTGCTGTAAATGTTTCTCCTGGATTAAGTTTCCAATTAAATCCAAATGGATTGATGCCAACTTGTAGTCTAGTAACATCCCATGTATCTACTTCTGCTTGAATTAAGAAGTTTCCTGAGTAAACTAGTGCTGCACCAATAGCTTCTCCTTGATTTTCATCAGTATTTTTTCTTTTTAAAGTAACGAATGGGTTATGTTGATGGCTTGAAATACCTCGAGTGGATTCGATTGATTGAATTCCTTGTTGTAAAGTACGTGACTTAACAGTTCTTTCTCTACCCCAAGCACCAGATAATTGTTGCCATTCATAATTTGCATCGGGTAAATCCAATGACAAACTGCTAATATTCTCGATTATTTGAATATCTTTTCCTTTATTCATAACTCGCGCGCTACGAGTAATAACAGGATAATCTCTATAAATTGTATATAATAATTCTACTTGAACATTTGTAACTGAATCTAAAATATAAACTTTCAATGTTTTGCTTTCATCATTATTATCAACATAGGTAGCAGGTAAACCTTCTAGTTTAGGTTTTCCTTCTTCCACTTCGTACCCTTGATAGACAAAATCTGATAAGCGAGAGCCATTTTTCTGTAGTAATGAAATAGCAGGATGTCTAAAATCTGTTGTACCATATTCAGGAAATTCTTGTTTTAAGTGCTCTAACGAATATAGCAAATCGTTTTCATTTCTATAGGTGGTCATAGGCCGATGATGCATCTCAATTAGATGACTATAGTCATTATCTGGTAAGTTCTCACCATAATATAAATGCAATAATTTACCATCTTCCGATATCTTAAAAATGTAACTTATCTCCTGATTAAACAAATGAAATTGTTGGTTTTCTGATCGATAAATAATATTCATTTCATTATCCTTATACATAAGCTCTCCTCCGTTTCTTTATTGCATTATAAAAAACGCTCACATAAATAGTAAGCGTTTAAAGTAACGAATATTTATCAAAATCAAATGTTTAGTTTATTCACCATTAATGATTCCTAGACCTAATCTACGTTTTCGATATACTCCCGGTGAAACACCATTTGCTTTCTTAAAGGCTTTAGAAAAAGATTGTACTGTTGAGAATCCTATCTTGTCACTGATTTGCTGGATTGAATATTCAGTTGATGATAACAGATCGTTTGCAATAGAAATTTTGATTTCACTAATATACTCTTTTATTGATATTCCCATATCATTCTTAAACAATCGTGATAAATAATTTTCGTGTATCGATAGACTGACAGCAATATCTTTAACAGATAATTTTTGATACGCATTCTCACGTATTATTTCAATTGTTTGACGAACAAAAGGATTCATCTTTTTAGTAATTATCCCTTCGTTCAGATAACTAGCTGAATTTAAGAGGAGTTCTAAAAATTTATAAACTTGTTTTTGTCTGGACAATTCACTGACTAGATTGTCCTGATCATACGATAAAGTTTCAAAAATTAATCCTTTAAATGAATTTAAATTTTCGACTTTAAAGGTAAGATGATTCTTTCCAACACCAATTTCTTTTAGATAGTATTCTACAAGATTGCCACTTAAACCCAACCATACATATGACCACGGATTTTTTTCATCTGCTTGATAAAAAGTAGATACTCCTGGTGGGATAACAAATCCTTGGCCTTTCTTCAGAAAATATTTTTGATCATTAATTGAATAATAGCCTTCACCTTCTAGCACTATGTGTATTAAGTATTGTTCTCGAATAGCTGGTCCAAAACTATGTCTAGGTTCTGTTTTTGAATACCCACAAAAATTAAAGTAACAATCTTTCAGCTGAGTGTTAGGTTCTGTTACTAAATATAGAGAATTTTCCATATCCACCCTCCTATGTTAGATTTGGATAATTTTTGTTTTATTATGTTTATATTATTACATAATACTTTTCTATTTAGTCGATTATTTCACCTTTTATCATAACTTTTTTTACTCAATTTGTCTGTTCATCTTTACGATCTAAGTTATCTTGAACTTCTTCGTAAGCATGCTTATCTGTTCGGTAGTCGCAGTCGTATTGTTTTGCCGCAGCATAATTGGGTTTGATTTCATTGATTACGTAGATCATCACTCCTTCAAGTATGTCTTTTTTCATCCTTGAGCATCCGTTTCATTTGTGATAAGAAGAGCATACAAAAATGTAGGAAAACCAACAATTTTAAATTGCCGTTTTCCTACATTTTAAAGGTGCCGTTGACATATGGAATATATTACCTTTTTTGTATTTTTTTATGTTATCTTTAGCTAAAACATCAAATACATGTCCTTGAAATTGTATCGAGGCAGCTGGATTTAGTTTAAATTGAGGAACCTTTACCACAGCTGATTCAAAACACTTGTCACATTTTTTTATTTTTTTACCTTTGTAAAAATATTCGATTGAATATTCTATTTGACACGACTCACTTGGCAGTATATGTATGTCAATATTTTTCATCTGTTTCATAGGTATTTCAAAATCTAAACTATTAAAAACATATAATTCCCTGTAATTATTTACATCTAACTCTACTAAATTTATCTTTGGAACAATAGATCCTCCACCCATTCCACCATAATAAAAAAAATCTTGTTCTCTATCAAA
The DNA here is from genome assembly GCF_050555455.1 of Enterococcus sp. DIV1224. NCBI lineage: Bacteria > Bacillati > Bacillota > Bacilli > Lactobacillales > Enterococcaceae > Enterococcus > Enterococcus sp. DIV1224. Next base: position 48,084 of record NZ_CP187860.1, read on the forward strand.
ATAGCACATATTAAGCTCAGTTTGTTTATCATCCTCAATAATTTTATAAATCAAACCTATATAATCATGATTGCTGGCAAAAATTTTTTTTAAGTCAAGTTCTAAATCTTCTTCGAAAACACATTTAATTTCTCCTATTGATAATTGATACTCTATATTACATGACTTAATTAGTTTTTTAGATCCCCCCTCTAGATAGGCATATGTTTTAATAATTATGTTCTTTTTATTGCTTGGCAAATTTCCGTTATTTATTGCATAAATTAAAAATGACTGTCTATTTAGCCCATAATCTAATACAACTTATTCATACTCATATTTCTTTAAATATTTAATATGAAAATATGCTGAATTAATCAAAACTCGAGTGTTACTGTTGTTATTTATTGTTGTTCTATTGTGTATAAAATTGTATAGGTTGTCATATTTTCTTGGTTTATTAAAATCATTCTCTATATAATAATCATTATCAACTACAACATTTTGTTCTATCTCTGGTATTCTATTGTAAATGTTACTAAACGTTTTAAATACTTCCGAAAATTCAGTTATCTTCATTAATCTCACCTTCTAAGTTTTCATTATACACAAAAAATATATCCTAATATCTCAATTAGTCTCCCAATTTAAAACCACGTAACGATGCCCCTATTTCATCTTCAGTTATACCAATGTACCTTTTTGTAATTGCTTGCGAGCTATGATTAAAAATAAACATTAAGGTAGCAATGTCTCTAGTTTTCTTGTAGTAGTGATACCCAAAAGTTTTTCTTAATGTATGTGTTCCTATATCATCTCTTCCTAATTTTTCTGCTATATCTGCATATATCTGATAGACACGATCCCTTGTTATATGTCGACCTTGTTGCCGACTTGGAAATAACCAATCATTTTCTTCTTTACCTTCAGTATATAATAAAATCTCTTCTCTCAAATTATCTATAAAAATCGGTTTTCGCTTACCTGTTTTATGTTCAACAATAATAGGCTTACTTTTACCTCGTATGTCTCCAACTTTTAATCCTATAATATCTGACATACGTAACCCATTATTGATTCCAAACAAAAATAAAAAACTATCTCTTTCTGGATTACTTGTTCTTCTTAGCCAAAACTGAAAATCTTGTATCTCTTCATTTGTCCTTAACGGTTGTACATTATAGCTCACTATTGTTTCCCTTCTTAAAAATATTCTGAGTTCATGATTATATATATATTTTACCATAATCATGAACTTATATATATACTCTGTTAAAAGTGAAGAAAATCAAGGGGTTTAGTTTATGATTTTATATCATTTCAGTAACTCAGAATATTCCGACTTTTTTGTACAAAAAAATTAACCTTACTTATATGAAGATTCTAAGCTCTTATTTAAATTTTAGACGGGCAGTTATCCGTAGAAGTTCTTAGAATAGCTAATTTACATAATTAAATTATATGAAATTTAAGTTTGAACAATATACTAAGAACTCCCCTTACTATAAAGTGAAATGAATTAGCATATGAATAACCGTGCTATCAAGCTTTTCATTAATAAAATATTTTTATTAATATTTTATAACTTTACGCAAGATCATAATTTTGTCTGTAGATATTTCGTTATATCATTAAAGATAATAAGATTTAATGACCTCATTAATATTGTTTGCTAGGTCCAAACTCTTATTAAACTTTCCTTGCTATAAAACCCAAACATAGTAATAAAAAAATAACTTATTACCTTTAAATTATACTACCAACAAATGGTAGTTTATTATTAATTTATATAATATGAAACCTAAAATATAGTAGTATGTTAATTTATACTAAATTAAATAAAGTACTACCTTTAATAGGTAGTACTTTATTATCAAGCCATTATTCCTTCTTCTACTAGTTCTTTTTGTCACATAATTTTGTAATCAATAAATGTTGCGCAATAAGTATAAGAATTCCATTTTCTAAATTTGAAAGGTGATCCATAATTTCATGTTCAAGTAGTTTATTAATTGTCCACTTGTCGCTTCATCTAAAAATTTTATAGGTTTTAGGAATGCTATTCGCTTATTTTAGGAAGATTTTAACTGTTTGCTATAGATATATATCATACTAGTATCGTAATAAAAGTACTCTAAAAGAAGAATTTTCAAATACGCAAAATTAAGTACGAAAGAGTTGAAACAAATTTGGAGAAAATGAGCATAGAATGTCTGATGAGTTAAATAGACCTAAAAATTATCTAAAAGTGGAGCAAAATTAGGAATTACAAACAAAACACTAAATTAGTTTGTATAATTTTCCGTAATATTTAATATATATGAAAAGGAAAACGTAGAAAATTACGTCTACGTTTTCCTATTTAGTTCTATATTTTTATTAAATTTTATATTTACTCCTTTCACTTTTCGGAATAAATTCACTGTGACTCTTGATACCTTCTTTTATATATTGCTAATGTATTTTCTCCATTGCTATGAAAATAGAATCAACATATTTATAATATCTATCTAATCTATTTTCATTTAACCGCAGCATCTTATTAAATAACGTGTAAATAAGAATATAAAAGTTATTGAACTAATTAATAAAGATAGAATCATCGTAGTTGGATACGTAGATGAAACCTCAACTATAGTTCTTTTTCCCGTACCTTTAATAGACACTAAACCATTGTCATTTTCTATAGTGCTCTTTTTCCCATTTACTTTCACAACTGTTCCCCAATAATTGAATACAGGTAATGTGATATTTTGCTCATCGGCATCTTCTACTGTATAGACTATTTTGGAATTATATGCTTTATGAGATGCATTCTCCCATCGATCACCAACTTTTACTTCATGTTTCTTTAAATGATCTTTATATTTCAATGCATCTAATGGTGCATAGTCATATAGGCCTCCAGTTCTTGAGGATGTATAACGTGTAACATCTTTTTTGGTCATAACTAAACGACCTTTATACGACTGAATTTTATACGAATAATTTGCTTCTGTTGCTGCAGTCACAGTAAAAATAATAAGAACTATTCCTACAAGGCTCCGCATACTTTTTTTGTTGCTTGTTTTCCACTTTAAAAACACTATGGTTAAGATTAATGAACCAAAAAGCACTTGAAAACCCAAGATTCTCCACGGAAATTGAATGATTTGAATAGGTGTTTTTTGTAAAATTTCCCATGGAAAAAGATTCGTTGATAAAAACCAAGTGGTCACTGCACAAAAATAAATAATCTTTTCTTTATTGGTAAATTTTTTTAAAAAGAAAAGTGGAAGAATCAATGAAACCACACCAATTGTTCCCATTGTAAACGTAACTAAATCATTATTTACTGCACCGATTAAACTATCAGAAATATTCAATGCCCTTTCTTGAAGATTTGTGCGAAAAGGACGATTAATTTTTTGATGTAGGACTTGTTGTAACATCGGATACCAAACGTAAGCCGTTAAAAGAATGGTCCAACCAACAGCTTTTATCATATTTAATATCAGATCCGACATTTCTTTTTTCTCTTTTCGCTTAGAGAAAAGAGAGCCGATAAACAAGAAGCCAATAACAATCACACTCATAAAAGTGGAGAGAACATGGGTATAGATTAGCAAACTCATACTGATAGCTAAAGGAATCACACAGTTCTTTCTTTCATAAAGAAGATTATACGTGTAATACAAGATAACTGGTATAATCGTCAACGCAATTGATTCTGAAATTGCAGAACGCTGATATATATCAATTAAACGATATCCATAAAAGCTATACAAACAGCTAAATAAGAAAGCTGCATCTATTCGCTTAAAGAACCTTTGGCCATATTGATAGGTCACTAGAATTGTACAAATATTCAATACCCAAACGTATAAAATGTAACTTAGAATCAAATTATTTGTTATCCAGTAAAAAATTACGGCTGGAAAGAGTGTTAGATACGGATAAAAAAATTGACCCCTCCGCCATAACTATTAAATGTGGTAAAATTTATTAGACCAGAAAATACTGAGGACAAGCCTTTTATTCTAGAAAAGTGAAAAGCGATATCTCCTGTAGTTGAGATATTTTGTGTATTACTAAAAAACAAAAAAGAATAAAGACTAGCAATAACTAATAATATAACAAGTAGTACTAGTTTTTATAAAATAACATCCTGTATAAGTTGTCATACCGAAAGGTATGCCTTTCTATTATACAGAAGGTTATTCATCTATTAAATATGAAAGTGGAGCAGTTTGTTGCCCTGGATGGAGCTATCTATTGCCTTGAGTGGAGCAGTTATTCACCTCACTGGAGCTATTTATCTGCAATACTCAACTTGTTTAAATTTTTTTTCAGTAACTAATAGGAGTCAATGGCAATACGTACATCCATGTATTCTAAAGTGGTACAAACAAGGGGATTATCCATCGGTTTTCTTTCAAACGAGCTTAGAGTTGCCCTGAGCCAACTAATAAATAGCAAAACAAGCGAACCGAGAGAAGGCTTCGCTTGTTTCTGATCAATTCTGTTTAATTTTATCTAGGATCACTTCAAATGTTTCAAAGGTATCTATATCTAACTGGCACAGCCAAAGTAAGTATTTCTTTTCCTTATATGTCTAGTCAACAGTGGGGTAGGAGGTGATCAAATTATTGTATCTTGCTCTTTGTTCACTTGATGCTAGCTGCCAGCGTTTCTCAAATATTTTTTCTTCTTCCATTATCGATCCCCCAAAAAGAGCGCTGCCTGAAACTTCAATAACGGGCAGCGCAAGTCTAATTATGCAGATCTATGTATAGCATAACAAACAAATATGAAAAAACTTAGAAGGTAGTAGAAGTTCTGGCGTCTTTTGCTTTGCTTTCGTTCTTAATGTGTTTCATTCTAGGATATCTCAAAATAAAAACTATGCGTGGTGTTCTCATATTAATTACTTGTTTTTTTCTCTTTTAAGTACATTAATACTTCATATTCCTCAACATGCTTACTTACAAAGGCATTATAAAATGAAGTACCTAAAACCATAGCAATCAATGTTAATATAGAATAGCTGACAATACCCCAGTCTCCAGAAAACACTTCAGGAAACACTGCTTGTGGAAGACCTAGTATTAGAAATGAAATATAACAGATCATAACTACATTTAATAAGTTTTTATTCCTATCTGTCACTTTTCTTTTTAAATGGCAAAAATTTCAATCTTTAAATGGCGAAAAACAAAGAGCGTGAGACCCTATCCTTATCTCACGCTCTTTGTCTATTTTTCTAACAAATCAAGTATTTCTTGAGGAGAATCAATAATTATATCTACACTTTGAAAATTTTCTATATTTTTGGCTCCCCATTTAGCTAAACCAAATGCTATCCCACAAGCTTTCGCACTTTGCATGTCATATAATGAATCACCAATATAAATCGTTTCTTATTTTTTATGCCCAATTCATCAATTGCCTTTTGTATGGGGTCCGGAAAAGGTTTATGCAACTTAGTATCTGAAGCTGTAATTTGTATATCAAAATATAGATTTAACCCGTGGTGCTAGTTAATTTTTTCCTAGAGGAAAATGTCTAAACATGTTGGTAAATCAACAAAAAAACGCATAGAGTAGTCTCAAAACTCCCAAGAAATGAGGACTACATATGCGTTCATCAAAATATACTGAACATTATACAGATACTTTTATAACATTCAAGGAAATTATGAGAACTGTTTCTAACATATACCACAATTGTGTACCAGATAAGATTAAAAACCGAAGAAATACTGATCAACTGAAGCAACGCGATACAGTGATTATTGCTTGTGTTATATGGGGCATAATTAATGGCTATACTAGCCAAAGAGCCACGTATAGAGCGGTTTGTTCCGTCTTATTTCCTAATGGTGACTTTCCTAGTAGGAGTCGATTCACTCGCTTAAGTTCAAACTTAGCTTACACTATCAAGATTATTCGATACTTTTTCATCAAGAAGCTCACCAAAGGTGAACTAGTCGGAATTATAGATAGTTTTCCTAGTCCATTATGTAAACTAGTTAGAAATAGACAAGCAAAACTATTGAATCAAATAGCCAAAGTTGGCTATAACTCAACAAAAAAATCTTATTTTTATGGTCTTAAAATTCATATGATCGTTACTAAGACTGGCTTTCCGATTACTTACTCAATCACGAATCCAGGTGTCCATGACGTGAAAGTGTTAGAGACTTTATCGGAAGAAGCGAATCTTCCCAATATCCTAGGGGACAAAGGATATATTAGCCATAAAATCCATGAAAAGCTTGCCCTTATGGGCATTACTATATCCGTTCCGCCACGTAAAAACATGGATAAATCAGAAAAACTAGACCACAGCTTACTTGGAAAACAAAGAAAAATAGTTGAGACTGTTTTTTCTTCCTTAGAAAAATTAGGTTGTCAAAATTTCAACTCACGTTCTGTTAAAGTGCTAGAGAGTAGATTTGAAAGCATATTACTGGCTTACAGTGTTCTATTAAGTCGAGCACAACGACGTTTTGAAGGAACTTTGAGATATTCTTTAGGATATTAAAATTAACTAGCACCACGGGTATCTATTAAGAAGATCCTAGGTTATCTTAGATTATCTGCTAATCTTTGTATTTCCAGCAGTATCCTCCAGCATGTTTTTGAACTCCATTTGCAGCATCCCTAATACTTTTTGAGTTAACGCCAACTTCTTTTACAGCAGAAGCTATAGTATCGAATTCTTTTATTATTGTTCCATCATCAGTCATTTGAATAATCTGTCTTCCACGCTTCTTGCTAGGCTCACTAATCGCATCCTCTTTTTTGTTCGCTTTTAGAAAATCAGATTTTTCCTTAGCTATCCGCTCTGCCTCTTGTTTAGCAAATAATAGCTTAATTGCCTTATCCCTACGAGCCTCTAAAGTACCAACATCGTGCCGTGTTTTACGCATAATTCCTTCATCAAGAATGAGAATTTCATTATCGTAATCCTTAATTTTTCGATAAGCTTTAGCATAAGAATCATATAGCGCAGGAACATCATAGCCGTTATATCGAGCTTTATCAAAAAATGCAATAGCTTCATCTACTTTGCCATTTTTCCTAGCAGTTTCTCCACGTTCCCAATATGGATAACCTGCATCAAATCCTTTCTCCCAATTCCCTATATTTCGTATCTTGTTTAATGAAACTCGATTATGCAACCCGTTAATAATTACATCTTCTCTAGATATCACTTTTTCAATATTTAGGTTAACTTCAGTCTCATCATATCCACGATTTTTTGCATCGAATAATAACTCTTTCATCGCTGATTTTGAAATAGATTTCAGCATACTAAGGCTTTGCTCTGCTTCTTTTTTAGTGTAATTACTAACACTCATATATTCATTCATAGAATTATAACAATCGCTATAAGCACTGAAAATATAATTTGAAAGAGGCGTTAAGTCAAAGGGGCTACGAAAATAGACTCGCACATTTGTTGTACCGCCTTCACTTACAGTACAAGGTTCTATAGGTAAATCAATTCCATTTGTAGCATCTTTTCTAATAATGATGTAATTTCCCTTCTTAGCAAACTTAAACTTTAAGAATGTATATAGACAAGTTACATCGACATAATTATTACTGTTTTTTCGATACCTGATCCAACTGGTGTCGCATCCTTTTTTCTCAATAATATCTTGAATAAAAGCACAAGCTTCAAGTTCTTTTATGTCTGGAGTCATCTTTTCTATTTGCTTTTTTTGTTCTTCCAACGACTCCTCAATAATATCTAAAACACCCCAAAAAATCTTTCCGCATATATCTGCATCTGATTCCGCTCTATGGGCAGTGTCATTTATTAATCCGAAATATTCCGCTACAGTCTCTTGCTTATGATTTACAATGCCTTTTATATGTTTTCTAGAGAGACTCAGAGTATCAACATACTTAATTTTAGCATCATACCCAAGTCTAGAAAATGTGTTACTTAAAAATCCAAAATCGAAACTTGCATTGTGTGCACACATAGTGATTTTTCCATCTAGTGCATCTCCTAAAAATTCTACCAACTGGGGGTAAACTTCCTGCTCATTTGGAGCAGAGTTTAGCATTTCATTAGTTATATTATTTATTGCCGAAGCTGAGGCTGCAATTCTAACTTTTGGATTGACAAGAGTTCCGAATGATTGAATTGGAACTCCTTCTTTAAATAGCACCGCACCAATCTCTACAATTCTATCTGAAGAAGAATTTAGGCCAGTTGTTTCCACATCAAAAGCGATAAAAGTTTTACGAAACTCATCTACATTTGATATGTCCACTTCCAATTTTTCAGCAAAAACTTTACCAGTACGAAATAGACTAGAAGCCAGTTGATAATCAACGTGTTTACTAACCTTTCCTTGTTTTTTCTTTAGAAAATCAAATAATCCCACTATTATTTCCTCCCCCATTAATTTTATCCAGAATCACTTTTACGATGCCTTTTTCTTATATTCTACCTATTCGCATACCACAAGAAGTGATCTAACTTTCTTCTTCTAAAAGGAATATGTATATTATTTTCATCAAGTAGTTTTCCAACACATTCGTTAAATGCCTCGTAATCAAAACTTCTTCGCCACGTATCAATCTTATTCGTAGTTAGTCCTTGGATATAGTGTGGAAGAGTATTTTTAACGATACCATCAAAGATGGAGTAATCATCTCTCCCACACACTTCCACATTATGATATGTACAGTACTTGGATGCAAATGAGAACATATTAACTGCACCAATGTTCCTTGCGATAATATTTATCAACGAGGATCTCCTTTTGCCAACCGATCATCAAAATTTGGAATCTCCAGAATTACTTTAGCCAAATCATATAAAGACAACCTGCTCTTATATTGAGAAAGATGTGTTGAATTTGTTACATCAATTACCGCAATCTTCATCGCAATAGTATTTAAATCATTATGAAGAGGAAATGCATTCAAAACATCATGTATTATTAGACCTTCTTTCCCATAATTAGAGCTTGCACCTACAAACTTATGCTGTTTCTCAATATTTTCTTCAGTTAAAGATAAGTATTTTTGTTTATGGATTGTTTCACTTATAGTTTTTTCTTTACTTGAATCAAGCTTAAGAACCTTGTCAATGCACCAATATGTTGTTGCTCCTTTTATTGGGGAAATATCATTCTGCTTAAGATATTCTTTTAATAAACTCAGTTGTTTTCCTTCTGGAATAGTACCAGATTTCGTTTCTATGATATGAGGTTGTGGTTTGGAAGTACCTTCATTAGCAGCAAATACAGCATACTCAACATCATTTATTGTTATGATTTTCAATACAAATTACACCTCCTAATTACCTATCTTTATTTCATTGCCATCAGGCAATATAAAAGCCTGCACAAACTTGACACCTAGCACATCAGCAATCGCTTTCAACTCATCTAAGGTTACCGTTTCTCGTTGTAATTTCTTATTGAAATTCTGTGGAGTCTGTCCAATACGTCTAGCAAGTTCGGAAACACTTATATTCATTTGCTCACACAGTTCTTTAATCATTTCTGCCGTAGTCATACAGCACCTCCAAGTTTACGCTAAGAATATTATAAATCATTTGGTTTATAATAACAATAGTTATTAAAATATTATTATAATCAGCAAGCAAAAGAAAACCCACGACTCTACTGTAGAGTCATGGGCTATTTACTTCTGGTTTTCATATTTCCATTTCGATGCCAGATTTGAAGGATATGACGAAGTGTTCTTCATAGACTGTAACGCTCTGGATTATCTTCCTTACAAGCTTATCATCGTACTCTAAGGTACGGAATTTGTTCTTGCGGATAAATTCAATCAGCTCATTGATTCGCTCGTTCTCGCCACTGAGGGAGGCATCTTCTACTAAAAGGAGCTGTCGCTTGTCTCTCAGCTCATCAATCTCATCTGCTAGATGTTCATAATCTTGACCCTTATTAGCCAGCTTGATGAGTTCTTTTTGCTTTTTCTCCAGTAAGTTGTTAATCTCTGAAATTTGGTATTCTGTCGTTGGTTCTGTTGCAAAGTTTTAAATCTACTATCAAATAAGGTAGAATAATAGAAAAAGATAGCAGGAGGAATGACGATGAATCATTTTAAAGGAAAGCAATTTCAGCAGGATGTGATTATTGTAGCCGTGGGCTACTATCTTCGTTATAACCTTAGCTATCATGAAGTTCAAGAAATCTTATATGATCGTGGCATTAACGTTTCTCATACGACGATTTATCGTTGGGTGCAAGAATATGGCAAACTACTCTATCAAATTTGGAAAAAGAAAAATAAAAAATCCTTTTATTCATGGAAAATGGATGAAACGTACATCAAAATTAAAGGAAAATGGCATTATTTGTATCGAGCCATCGATGCAGATGGTTTAACCTTGGATATTTGGTTACGTAAAAAACGGGACACACAAGCAGCCTATGCTTTTCTTAAGCGGTTAGTGAAGCAGTTTGATGAACCGAAGGTTGTAGTCACAGATAAAGCCCCCTCTATTACAAGTGCCTTTAAGAAACTAAAAGAATACGGCTTTTATCAAGGGACAGAACATCGTACCATTAAATACCTGAATAATTTGATTGAACAAGACCATCGTCCAGTAAAGAGACGCAATAAATTCTATCGAAGTTTACGCACTGCCTCTACCACGATTAAAGGCATGGAAGCCATTCGAGGATTATATAAGAAAACCCGAAAAGAAGGCACTCTCTTCGGGTTTTCGGTCTGTACTGAAATCAAGGTATTATTGGGAATCCCAGCTTAAATCATAGATACCGTAAGGGATTTTATTCTTTATTTAAAACTTTGCAACAGAACCTTAGTACAATCAAAAACCTAACCGAAAATTTAATAACGTTTCACTGATTTCATCTTCATTAATTCCGATGTAGCGTTTGGTAATCTTCTCGCTGCTGTGACCAAAGATTTCCATTAAGGTGGCCACGTCTTTGGTTTTCTTGTAACAGTGGTAACCAAAGGTTTTTCGTAGGGTGTGGGTGCCGATATCGTCCCTTCCTAACAGCTTCGCGACCTTTTGAAACATCTGGTAGACTGTATTGATTTCTAAATGGCCGCCCTTAGTAGTGGGAAACAAGTAAGCCTCCGGATCTAAGGGTGCGGTATAGCCGTGAATCAAGTCCTGTAAGCTGCTTAAGTATAAAATGCGTGTTTTCCCTGTCTTTTGCTCCACGATGCGCGGGTTTTTTGAGGTAATCACGTCTTTTTTCTTGAGTTTGACGATGTCGGACATGCGCAGACCGCTGTTAATTCCAATTAGAAACAAGAAAACGTCACGTTCCGCATTTTTATTCCGTCGCAGGCAAAATAAAAAATCATTAATCTCCTGTTGCGACCGTAGTGGCTGAACATTATAGCCCATGACAATCCCTCCTTTTTAGTCTGTTCGAATACATGATTACAGTTATTATAACACGAAATCGTGTGTTTAGGGGGGGTAAAAAAAAAGAACCCTATAGGGATAGGATTCTTGATACATGATTTTATACAATTTCATGTATCGCATGATACTATTTGGATAATGCGCCAATCTGTTAGCACAAAAAAAGACATCGATTAAATCTCGTTGTCTTTTTTTGTGCTAACAGTCAAACTACTTATTAATTAAATAAACTTAATAAAGTTTGAATCGTACCATTTTCGATCAATATATAAATTCCTAAACCAATAAACACTATAGGAACAATGATTCGTTCATATTTTTCTAATGTTTCGGAAACAAAGGAAATTTTTGCTAATTTATAACTGACATAGCAAAGAATTGCAACAGAGAAAGCAAATACGATTAAAGTAATAACAATTTCTGAAAAGGCTAACGAAGTAAAGTAAGGAATATAAATGCCTAAATTATCGCCACCTGACGCAATGGTTATTAAGGCGACAGTCCAAAATAACCAACTGGTTCCTCTAGATTCTAACTTTTCAACGACTTCCTCTTCTTCTTCCTCCTCTTCACCTATCACAGCGACACGAATACCTAAATAAATTGGAATTAATCCAAGAAGTCCAATGATCCAATCTTGCGGAATAAAATTTAGCACATAAGCAGCAAACAAACTTACGGCTACCAAAATACCTGTTCCAAGATATTGACCCCAAAAAATGTGACGAATACCTTTTTGTGTGTGGCTTTGAGAAAAGATAATGAGCAAGATAAACAAATAATCAATACTGGTAGAAATATAAACAGCGATAGCTGAAAAAATACTTTGTAACAAAATAACTTCCTCCAAACTAAGATTTCATAGATAGATTTTCTGATAACTTAAAAAAAACACGAATAGCGGAAAGGATGTCTTCATTCGCTAAAGAGTAATAAACTACTTTTCCATCTTGACGTGATTTTGCCATTCCATGTTTTTTTAAAAAACGTAAATGGTGTGACGTTGTAGCGACACTAGCAGTAAGTATTTCTGCTAAATCACATACACACATTTCCTTATAGGTTTCTAAAGCATAGAAAATTTTAATTCTAGAAGAATCGCTGAAACATTTCCCTAACACAAGTAAGTTTGAAAAATCTTTTTGATCCAATTTATTTTTTATTACATTTACTTTTTCTTTATGTACGATAGTCACTTGGCAAACTTTTTCCATTCATCTCACCTCACATTCAAACGATTGTTTGAATGAAGTATATCTATTTGATCACTCGTTTGTCAATCTACCTTAATTCCAATACACTATTATAAGCAATTTCATGTATCAAAAGATTGTTCAAATAAAGAGCAGCATTGACAAGCGTACTTGTCTGAGTTATTCTTTATTCAGACAAATAAACTTGTCATTATAAAAGGAGGATAATTATGAAAAAAGAAAAGATATTAAACAGTTACCGAAATGAAAAAAAAGATGAAGGCAACGACCATATCAATAATATGAGTGATGAGAAAGGTTTCTTTGCTATGGCTATGTTAATCATGCTTATAACTATCTATAAAATATATATGAATTTGCCGTTTGGAGATACTGGTGCAATCCCATTATCTTTTTTATCTTTTCATAGCTTTAATCGTTATAAGCAAACGAAAGAAAAAGATACCTTGGTATATGGTATTGTTACTGGTTTTATTGGAATTGCGTTCTTAGTTTGGTATGTGATCGAAACAATATGAGTAAACAAGATAAAAATTATTCAGAAGAGACAGATTTAGTACTGAAAAATCATTTAAAGGACACCCGTAGAGAATTAGGGCTTTCTCAACAACAACTCGCAGATATGATCGGTGTTTCTAGAAATACGATTGGTTCAATAGAGAGATGTGTGTTTGTTCCTACAGCAAAATTAGCATTGATATTATGTATCGCTTTAGATAAAAAATTTGAAGAGTTGTTCTACTTTGATTAAATATAAAAAAATTAAAGAACCTTGTTAATACAAATTTCTAGATACACGATTCTATGTAATTTCATGTGTTACAACTTAATAGGAATTTAAATTTTATTATTAGATTTTTTAATCATTTACACGAAAATTAATTTTATAAAGAGCATACTCTATACTCTTATTTTTTTTCAAGAACTCAAAAAAGCGGAAAATCCCAGATTTAAAAATCTGAGTTTCCGCTTTTGTCATTTCAAGGATGGACTATTGTCTCAGCCTCTTCTAATTTATTCTTAAGATATTTTTACTTTCTCTGCAGGTGCTGATACTTCTTTTTGTTCTTTTCGACCTTTCAACTTATACTTCATTAATCTCATGCCATTGAAAATTACCACCAAGATACTACCTTCATGAACCAACATTCCGATAGACATATTCATCCATTCGCTGAAGAAGACGCTGGTCAACAAGACCAACACTACTCCAATTGAAATCACGATATTTTGTTTCATATTATTTGCGGTGGCTTTTACTAATCCTAATGCGTGAGGCAAGTTGCTGAAGTTCGAGTTCATTAAAACGACATCGGATGTTTCAATCGCTACGTCCGTTCCGCTTCCCATTGCGATTCCAATGTCTGCTAAAGCTAAGGACGGACTATCGTTAACGCCATCTCCAACAAAGGCTACAATTTGACCACGTTGTTGAAGTTTTCCGATATAAGCCGATTTGTCTTCCGGCAACATGTGGCCGTGAGCTTCGGTCAAACCAAGTTCGCCGGCGACCACATCAACGGTTCCTTGGTTATCTCCTGAAAGAACGACTAGATTTTTCACGCCCAAGTCTTTTAATTCCTGCAAATTAGCTTTCACACCCGGACGGACTTGATCGCGAATGCCCATCAGTACTTTTAATTCACCGTCGACCGCTGTCAAAACGAGAGAGTTCCCTTGTTGTTCAAACCGTTTGACATCTTTTTGCACTTTTTTGCTAAGAGTGACATTTTCTTTTTCCATCAAGGCCACATTCCCAACAGCCACTCTATGTCCAGCTACACTTGAAACGATTCCGCCGCCTTTCACGACTTCAGTTTCTTCAACAGGATAAAAGTTTGTTTCTCCAATTTGATTTAAGATCGCTTTTGCTAATGGATGATCTGATTCCCGTTCCACACTGGCCAGATAGCCAAGCGTTTCAGCAGAATCTTTTTCATACAGTTCAGTCGCTGCAACGGTTGGGTTTCCGACAGTTAAAGTACCTGTCTTATCAAATACAATTGTATCCACATTGCTGAAGTCTTGAATGACTTCACTCCCTTTTAAAAGAACACCGTTACGAGCACCATTCCCAATACCGGCAACGTTTGAGACAGGCACTCCGATAACTAATGCGCCTGGGCAACCTAGAACCAAGATGGTGATTGCTAACTCAATATTTTGACTGAACGCCCATACAACAATTGCCAGAACCAAGACAGCTGGTGTGTAGTATTTAGAAAAGCGATCAATGAACCGTTCTGCTTCGGATTTAGAATCTTGTGCTTCTTCCACGAGTTCAATAATTTTACCAAATGTGGTGTCCTCACCAACTCGGTCAGCTCTGATTTGAATCGTTCCGTTTTCTAAAATGGTTCCTGCAAAAACTTCTGCATCAGCTTGCTTATTGACCGGAACAGCTTCCCCTGTAATGCTAGCTTCATTGATATGCCCTTCACCCGTAAGGACTATGCCATCTACTGGAACTTTCGCACCCGTTTTAACGAGTAAGATATCCCCTTCATCTATATCATCCACGTCTACTTCTTCAAATTCGCCATTATCCATTTGTTTCAAGGCGCTTTCGGGTGCCATTTCAGTCAATTCTTTGATAGCAGATCGCGTTTGGTTCAATGTTCGTTGTTCCAAGTAGTGTCCGAATAAGAATAAGAACGTGACAATAGCCGATTCTTCATAATTTTGAATAAAAAGCGCACCAATCGCTGCAATACTGACTAAGACATCAATACTGATGACTTTGACTTTCATTGCTTGAAACGCTTGAATGGCAATTGGCGTAATCCCAAAGACAGAGGCGATGATCAAAGACCACTCTGAAAGTCCTACGTTTTCTAAAACAAAGTGACTGAAGAAACCGAGTACGATTAACAATCCACTGATGACGGTGATAACATTTTTCTTGCTTAATATATATTGTTGCATGCTTTTTCCCTCCAAATTTAATTTCTCTTTTATTGATAAACATAATATAAAATAATTGCCTAAGTAATTAATTGACTGACATCAAGTTTAGAAAGTTCTCTTTTATCGTTTCTAAGCACCTCGAATCGGATTGCAACAAAAAAAGCAATCCTGAAAAAATAGCTTTTCTTCCAGAATTGCCTAGTTCATTTAATCTGTTAAGCGGCCTTGACTTTTGCTTTAAGGACCGGATAGCCTACGTTTTCGATAGCTTTTTGAATCTCTTCAATCGAAGTGACAGCTGAATCAAAATTGACTTTGACTTTGCTGGAGTTGAATAATACTTTAAGGCTGTCTTTATCAACACCGTTAACTGATTTTACAGCACCTTCAATTTTTTGCATACAACTTGGACAAGACAACGTTTCTAATTGCAATATAGCTTTTTCCATAATTCCTATCTCCTTTATGTGTTTTTATTTTATAGGCAGCAGATTAATGAACACTGCCTTTTCCTCTTTACAACTGTAATATAGCTCACTTTTAGCAAACGAAAATTGACGCATATCAAGTTTTGCACTTCTTTTTATCTTTTTGCTCAATTCACCATCTTAATAGTCTTTTTCTGCCCCTTATTGCCATCAGAATAATAAGAAATTGGTGGATAATCTTGTCTGCGTATAAACTATACTACAATTGCGCCAATAAACAGGGCCAGAGACAAGGCTTGCGAAACGCGGATCCACTCGCCAATCCATAAACTGTCCGTTCGCATACCTTCAATGAAGAACCGACCCACTGAGTACCACAAAACGTAACTCAAAGCGACTTCTCCTTGACGCAAAAGCTGTTTTCGGTTCCGTATAGTGACGATGAGGACAAAGCCCAACAAACTCCACAATGACTCGTATAAAAAAGTCGGATGGTAGTAGGTACCATTGATATTCATTTGTTCAAATGATAAATTCAGGTAAATAAAGATTTTCCAAGAATTGACGAGTAACCGGCCCACCATGAGCTTCCTGATTCATAAAATTGACCCAACGACCAATGGACTGGGCTAACAATACATTGGGCGCTAAAATATCAAGAACGAGTGCCAAAGAAGTACCTTTTTTCTTTGCATACCAATATAGCGTACCCCCTCCTGCAATCAATCCCCCATAAATCGCAATACCGCCATTCCAAATCGCAAGGATTTGTCCTGGATTTTGCAGATAATAACCAAGTTCAAATAACACATAATAAAGCCGAGCGCCGAGGAGTCCAATCGGAATTGCCCATAAGGCCATATCGATAATGGTATCCTCTTCCAGTCCTTTTTTCTTTGCTTCCTTGGTGCTCAACTGGAGAGCCGCTAATATGCCCGCTGCAATAATGACTCCATACCAATGAATCACAACAGAACCAATCTCCACCACATGGGGATTCAAAACGCCTAATACGAATCCCATTCTATTTGCTCCATTTCTTCAATTTTTCGCGTCATTCTAGTCATGGTGATGTTGAACAAGATTCCGGCTAAGCTCCATGGAAACCAAACAGTGAATACACTTTTATCTCCCTGGTCACTCGCTTCGTAATACGCCACTTTTCCGTGTCCGATTACGCCGGCTCCTTTTACAACTTCCTCTTCTTTTTCCATAGCTAACCTATCTGCCTCAACAACGTTAGACGTTTTTGCTTCGCCGCCAATCGTGTTCTTGGTGAAAGGGACGACAAAGAATGCACCCGCTGCTGACAACGTGATGGCAACTATCACCCAAAAACAATGCACATTCACCCTACTTATTTTTACGTTTTGTTCGACAACCCTATCTTAAAGAAAAATAAAACAAAAAAACTTGAGGGTTATCATGTTTGTGCTTTTATTTTTCCAATGAATGAAGGTCGTTCTGTCTTAAAAAAGCCAAAAACGGACAGATGGAAGCAAAAGCACTGAGTTCTGTCCCGTTGTTAATGAAGAGCGACAGAACACCAACGTGTAGAAAAAAGTGTGTCCGATTATTCGCTGTAAAGCAATAAATCATCTAAATCCTGAATCTTGATCCTTTTCCCAGACAGCTGTTGAATCAATCCCTCGTCCTCCAATTCTCCAAATTTGCGACTGATGGTCTCAGGTGTCGTTCCTAAATAGGAAGCAATGTCCTTTTTTGCCATCGGCAGGGTGATGGTGGGAGAGTTGCCCATTTCAGGTTCCACATTTTCTGCCAAAAACAAAACTAAACGGGTAATGACACTCTCCACGGCTACTTGTGTCGTTTGACGTTCTGAACTTTCTAACCGTTTAGACATTTCCGCCAATAGTTTTAAAGAAATAGCTGGGTATTGTTCCAGAAAATCTTGGACATCTTTTTGCTGAATCATACAGACAACGGTATCTCGGGTTGCTTCGGCATATTCCTCGTGTACTGCATCCGGGTTGAACAAGGTCCATTCTCCGGTGAAATCACCAGGGCTCAAGATCCGCACTAGCTGCTCTTTGCCAGAGTCTGCCAATCGATAAATACGGATTTTCCCACGATTGATAATATATAAAGTATCCTCTTTTTCTTGTGAACGAAACAGAAACTCTCCTTTTTGATACTGTTTCGTGTGGGCTTTTTCAGCAATGTAATTCATCGCGCTATCCTCTAAGTGATTGAATATTGGAACCAAGCGGATACAGGCTGCGTGGTCGCCAATTTCATGATGGGTATGTTTAGTCAATTCATTCTCCCCCTTTATTTATTTTGTTTATATTCGCTGCTTTTATTATATAAGTCTCTTACTACAAAAAAATTGATGCACATCAAGAAAATGGAAAAAGGACTGGAAAGAATTCCAATCCCTAAATCAGCTTCTACCTTTACCTTAATCTTCATCCTCATCAAGAGCGTCATCATCTTCTAATGCTTCTTTACCAATGAACGCTTGCAGCATCCAAATGTTCTTGTCTAAGTCATTTTTAAAAGCAATCAATGTATCTTCTAAAGCATCGTCACCCTCGTCTTGAGCTAAACGAATCGCGCGAATAGTTAGGTCACGAGTGCTTCTGAAGTCCTCGATAATATTTTCAACCATGTCTTCTGCTTTAGCGTATTTATTAACTGCATCTTCCGAAAGCATCGAATATTTTTCAAATTCAACCGTTGTCGAAGCAGGTTTATGCCCAGAAGTAATTAGACGCTCCGCAAGTTTGTCGAACCATTTTTCATTTTCGTTATACAACTCTTCAAATTTTTCATGCAACGTAAAGAAATTGGCTCCTTTTACATACCAGTGATATTGGTGCAGTTTCACATGTAATGTATGCATGTTGCCTAAAAGATGATCCGCAATGGCCGCTGCATTAATTTTCGTATGATGAACATGTTCCTTGTGTTCTTGTTCTTCTTGCAATCTTTCTTGGGGTGTTCTTTCTTGAGTAGCTTTATTTTCAGTCATGATTTATTCCTCCTATAATTTTGGTTTGTTTAAAATAGCTTTCTTTGATTCCTCCTTTTTCTTTACTGAATTTAGTATAGGATAGATTTCCGTTAAAAAAATTGACGCTCATCAAGAAAAGTATTTCTTAATAGACGCCAGGCTTCTCTATTAAATTCAACTGAAATAATCAAAGGAATGAAGTCGTCCCCTCCAAACAAAAATTTCATTAAAGTAGGGCCTAAAAAAAGAATAGCAACTATACTTTGTCAAGAGACCTGACTGCTATTTTTTTGCTTGTTATTCTTCAATTACCAAATGTCTTACCTTGCAGTATATTTAATACTCTTTCTCACTAGTGTTGCATGCAACACTAGTGAGAAAGAGCATTAATAAGATTAACCTAGAAGAATAACTTTACTTTATTTATGTCACACCATAAATAAAAATTGAAAAGAATTTTTTTATTTATTTTTAGTAGATCGATTAATAGGAGTTTTAGCTTGGGAGCGTCAATAATTTTGTGTAAATGGTTCTTCCCTACTGTAGATTGTTTCTAATTCTCCATCGGTTGACTCAGCATTTGTTCGAGCTCGCCTTCGGCCTGTTGGAAACCTTTATGACTGCGACCTAGGAATTTTTGGTTGTAAGTATCAAAAGACGAGACTAAGAAACGTTCCATCGACTCTTCATTTTGGAACTGTTCCTTGCGGTGGCTGTATTTCTTGATTTGTTTATTGAAAGATTCGATTAAATTAGTTGAGTAAATGCTTCGGCGGATACCAGGCGGAAACTCATAAAAAGTCAATAAATCTTGATTTTTTATCAGTGACTGCGTCACTTTAGGATAAGTTTTCTGCCACTTCTCAATCATACTCCCTAAAAAGGTATTTGCCTCTTCCTTTGAGCTAGCTTGATAAACAGCCTTAAAATCATCACAGATTTCTTTTCGATCTTTGACACATACTTTGTGAACAATATTACGGGAAACGTGCACACAGCAATGTTGAAAACGGGCTTTGGGGTAGAACCGACTAATCGCTCCTACCATCCCCTTTAAGCCATCCGTGATGAACAGGAGGACATTTTTCAAACCGCGCTCTTGAAGGTCCAATAAAATTTCCTCCCAAATCGTGATGGATTCAGTCGGTGCAATCGCATAGCTCAATACTTCCTTTGATCCGTCCGGGCGAATGCCAACTGCGATATGAATAGCTTCCTTGGCGACGGTTTTCCGCTTTAACGGAATATACGTTGCGTCCATATAAATAGCAGCATAACTGTCATGAAGCTCCCGCCCTTTAAACGCCGTTACCTCTTCTGTAAATGATTTTGTTATATTGGACATGGTTTGGGGCGTGTAGTGATGCCCATACATTTTCTCAATCAAGTCTGCGATTTCCGACATGGTAATACCTTTTCGGAAGAGGTGAATGACGGTCTCCTCTAACGTGTCATTCGTCCGTCTATAAGCAGGAACAGTCTGTTGCTTGAACTCACCATTGCGGTCGCGCGGAATCTGGAGATGAAGTTCCCCGTACTCGGTCTTGACTGTACGGTCATAGGAGCCGTTACGAGAATTACCCGTGTTAAAACCAATGCGATCGTACTTTTCGTAATCGAGGAAAGCCGTTAACTCCGTTTTGAGAAGCGTATTGACAGCTTTTTCCAAATGGACACGGAATAATTCATTCAAATCGCCTTTGTTCGCTAGAGTCTTTAGAATTTCTGTAGTAAAATCGTTCATATGGAAGTCCTCTTTTCTGTGAATGTGTTGTGGTAACTCTATTCTACACAAGGGACTTCCTTTTTTCTATTTACACAAAATATTTTGTTATCACTGTTGAATCATCATTTATAAGTGAACGTAAAAGATAATAGATACCCAAAAACAGAAAGAAAAATAACGGTAATACACGGAGTAAAACAAACGGAGTTTCAAAAATGAACGCTTTCCAAAACCACATACCCTCCATTTCCCATAAACCTTGGGTAAAATACCATGATTTAAAGTTCAATATCTTATCCAAATTCCAAGAATTACTACTAAAAAAAATAAAGAAATACAATAAAAATAGAGTTCCATAAGTATAACCATATTTTACATATCTTTTCTTTACACTTTCTTGAGAATCAGTGTCAGAAAATATGTCCCTTGTTACATCAGGATATTCTTGCTGAAAATACTGAGCGCCACCAGAACGACTTCCCTTTATTAGTTTCCAACCACTATCAGAAAACAATGTTACATAATCTTCATATTTTATTTTTCCCATACTTTTTTCTCTAAAATCAAGGCGCACATAAGGAATAAACTTTTCTTTACTAGCCAATTTTTCAAAAGTATATATAGGCACCACTGAACTAACAGAAACTAACCTATAACCTTCTTCTTGTATAGAATTAATCCATTCTTCTTTTTTTTTTTAAGGATAAGAAAATTCTAAATTTTTTCATGTTATCTCCTCCTAATATCCAAAATCAGAAGATAGCTTAATCAAACTTCCTAGACGTTCTATTTCTAGTCTTAAGACTTCTTCTCCCAGATCAGTAATTTTGTAAACTCTTCTTCTTTTTTCCCTACTTGGAATTTCTTCTATCCAATTAAGTTTAAGTAAATTTTCAATCGCTCCGTACATAGTTCCAGCAGCTACCTTAACTGATCCCTCGCTTAACTTATCAATTTCTTGAATAATAGCATATCCATGAGCAGGTGTAGTTAAAACTAGCAGAATATAAAAAGTTGTTTCAGTTAAAGGTAAATATGGATTTCTAATCATATAAAGACACTCCTCTTAATATACAGTTCCATTATATAAAGCTTAACTATATACATAGTATATGAATTGACAGACATCGGTACGCCAATCGTCAAACAGCATAATGGTATCAATGAGATCACCTTATATTATGACTTGCCGCTCTTCTTTTATTTCATCATCGGGTTGACCTTCATTGGTTGGCTGATTTTATTCATCATGTTTATTAGAAGTCGGATACATTCATAAAAAAATGAGGTCGAGACAAAAATCGTTTATGAGAAATTAGAGAAAAAACGAACAATACATTTTTTGTATTGCTCGTTTTTTTTAAATTTCCGAAAAACCTGCCTTTCGGACGTCGTTTATTTGAGAGAGGTTAGGACAGAAGTGTTTAACTCTGAGAAATAAGAAGAAATGAACGAAAATTGCTTTTCAAATTTTTGTTCATTTCGGCTTATTTAAGAAGGAGTTGCTTCTGCTCCCGTCGTTTATTCGAGAGTCTGTAGCAAACCTGATTTTTAGATTTGTCCCATATTCTTATTGTGACAATATTCCTTCGTTTCTCTTCACTCCAACGTGACTGCTACCCCATAATGATCACTGACAATCGGGCCATTTTCCCCGTCAAAAATACGTTGATAACTTGTAACAAAGCAATCTTGTGGTACATAAATATAGTCGACACGTAGCCCCTCTTTATTGTTTTCCCAGCCATCGATTCTCTTTTCGATCGTTGCTTCAGCTTGTTTTTTTTGCGCGATTGTATAAGCATCACGAATAGGCAACTGACTTTTTGCCACTAAATCGTACCCGCTGCCTTCAGCAGGATTGTTGAAATCCCCTAATAGATACAGTGGTGTTGTAAGAGGCGCTAAACTTGCTTCTAATTCTTTCCACTCAAATGCAAATCCGCTTTTTTCATCTACCCACCAAGAAAAATGACAACTTGCTACAGTAATACATTGTGTTTTGACAGAGGTTTGACCTACTAATATTTTTCGAGTATGGTAATCCTCTTTTTCTTTTGTTTCGGAGACTAGGTGCGTTTGACTAGTTAGTGGTTGTTTGGAAAGAAGCGCATTGCCTTCCTCATAGATAGCATAGCCGATATGACTCATTTCCCAACTCCAATAGTAAGTTTCACCTTGTTCTGCTAAGAGCTGGATCAAGCAATAGGCAAAGTTATCCGAGCGGACAGGCGTTTGTTCCTGCACCTGACTAAAATTCTTCAGCTGCTCACTGGTTAGTCGTTTTGCGTCCATCGTTTGATTGACTTCTTGCAATGCGATCACATCATATTGTTCATGACAGATTTTTTGAGCGATCTGTTTTAATTTTTCTTGTGGTTCCTCTTCTAACCAACTATGCGTATTCAACGTCATTATTTTCATATAATTCTCCTTCTTAATGGGATGGGTCGAAACATTGCTCCCACCTTCTGGATCCATATAGGTAAAGATCCCAAAGTAGTTTATTCAAAAAATAAGCCAATAATCCCTGAAATAGGAAAAGCAATTTCGGGATTATCGGCTTACTTCTAGGAGTTACACACATCGAACACATTCTTTCGATATGAAATACACACATGAACTTCTGTGATTCTTTACAAGTTTATTTTCCCGATCACTGTTCCTCGTTCAGTGTCTCCTAATTTATTGATGGTCAGCCCATTGACTTTGTCATCTGTAAAGACTACTATGATCGTCGTTTCTTTCCCTTCGTTCTTGATTGCATCTAGATTCATCTGAGCAATCGTTGTTCCTGCTACTACTTCTTGGCCTTCAGAAACTAAGATCTCAAACGCTGGCTGGCTCATATGAACAGTATCCAGTCCCATATGGATCAAAACATCTGCTCCTTCTGCTGTTTGCATGCCAATTGCATGCTTGGTTGGGAAGACACTCACGATTTTACCAGAAAGTGGTGCCGTCACTTCTCCGGTGGCAGGAATGACAGCAAAGCCATCACCCA
This sequence comes from Enterococcus sp. DIV1224, assembly GCF_050555455.1. Lineage (NCBI taxonomy): Bacteria > Bacillati > Bacillota > Bacilli > Lactobacillales > Enterococcaceae > Enterococcus > Enterococcus sp. DIV1224. Next base: position 71,710 of record NZ_CP187860.1, read on the forward strand.
TCATCTTTTGTGAAAAGACTGGATCATTCACATCTGTTAAAGCAATTACCTCACCAGTTGCTACAGTGAATAATTCTTTTTCGATACCTAAAACATGTTTCTCTTCATTCTTCTCATTTTTATTTGTTGCCTCAACTGTTGGCTCTGGAATATCAGCGCCTGATTGTAGTAAATCTTCAATATCCGATTTCAACACATCCGCTTTTGGTCCATACACGGCTTGCACACCTTTGTCCTTAACGATCAAGCCCATCGCTCCAGCACGTTTCCATTCTTCTTCTGAACCGACTTTCCCAGGATCCTCGACGCTGACACGTAAACGAGTCATACAAGCATCTACATCCTTGATGTTTTCTTTTCCGCCTAACAAATGGATGATCTTAATGATTTGTTGATCTGCATTAGTTGCAGAACCTGACGGCGTTTCTTCACTGTCGTTATCATAGTTCCCATTACGTCCTGGTGTAGCATAATTGAATTTTTTGATCAAAAAGTTTGCCACAAAATACGTCAATACTCCAAATAATATGACACAGATAACAAAATTGAGCAAGTCGATACCTAATCCTGCTTTGATCGCTAATGGTGTACGTGTCAATAGTTCAATGTTCCCAAATGAATGGACACGTAAAGGTAGAATATCTGCCATTGCAAAAGCTGCCCCTTGGATCACAGAATAAACAATGTAAAGAGGTACAGCTGCAAACATGAACATGAACTCTAATGGTTCGGTTACACCTGTTAAGAAAACTGCAAGTGCTGCTGAAAAATACATTGATTTATATTTAGACTTTTTGTCTGGATCAACATTACGGTACATCGCTAGTGCTAATCCCATCAAGATACCGGAAGAACCAATCATTTGTCCCACTTTAAAACGAGCAGGTGTCCAGTTCGTCAATACGAATTCATATTGCGACATGTCGCCGGCGCCTTTCAAGTTGACCAAATCAGTCGCCCACGCCAACCATAAAGGATCTTGTCCAAATACTTGTGTTCCCGCTTGCGCACCAGATAATATCTCATAGGTACCACCCAGCTGCGTATAATTGATTGGGATCGTCAACATGTGATGTAAGCCAAATGGTAACAATAGACGTTCCAATGTACCATATAGGAATGGTGCTAAAATCGGAGCGCTTTCTTTTGACTCTGCAATCCACAATCCAAAGTTATTGATCCCTGCTTGGACATTCGGCCATACAATAGCAAGAATCAATGCAACAATCGTTGACCACAAAATAACTACAAAAGGAACAAATCTTTTTCCATTAAAGAACGATAATGCGTCAGGTAATTTACGATAATTGTAATATTTATTATAGGCCATCGCCCCAACGAACCCTGCAATAATCCCAACAAATACCCCCATATTTAGTGCTGGTGCTTCTAATACACTGGTAAAGAACCCTTTAACCATGATTTTCGTGCCAAACAAGGTATGCGTAAATGCGTCTTCATTTGCCAACATCTCATTAGTCACACCAAAAATTGCTCCTGTGATCCGATTGATCAATATAAATGAGATCCCCGCAGCGAATGCTCCCCCTGCTCGTTCTTTTGCCCAACTACCACCTATCGCTAGTGCAAATAAAAGATGTAAATTTCCGATAATTGCCCAACCAATATTTTCGATCACGCCACCCGTTGTAACTAAAGGTGCAAGATCAGGATTGATCAACGGAATCGATTTACCGATACTGATCATCAAACCTGCCGCTGGCATAACTGCCACAACGACCATTAAAGCCTTTCCAAATTTTTGCCAAAACTCAAAGCTAAATATTTTTTTCATTTCCTCGTCTCCTTTGTGCAATCGGTTTCGTTGTTAGTTATTATAGCGTGTGTTTCTTTTTTTGTAAATGCTTTATTTCGTATTTTTATGCTTTTTCTGTAAGTACCCAATCGTTCTTTATACATTATTTCTGTTCATATTATAGTAGTAAATATTGATACAATCGCTTTTGTTTTGTTTTTTCATCCACTTCAAAATTTAATTTCACTTTTCTAGTTGACTTACGCAATCGGTTGCGTTTATTATGGACGTATAAACGACAACGTCTAGGAGGAGAACAATGAAACAAATTAAACGGTTATTTCAGATCGACCCTTGGAAAATCAGCACGAATAAATTAGATAAAGAAAATTTACGCTTGCAAGAATCATTGACCAGTATCGGTAACGGATATATGGGTATGCGCGGAAATTTTGAAGAAGCATATTCTGGTGATCATCACCAAGGAACCTATTTAGCAGGTGTTTGGTACCCTGACAAAACACGTGTTGGCTGGTGGAAAAACGGCTATCCTGAATATTTTGGAAAAGTAATCAATGCAGTCGATTTTATCGCTATGGATCTTTTTATCGATGATCAGCTGATTGATCTAGCTACACTTACTACTGAAGATTTTTATTGGGAATTAAACATGAAAAACGGTGTTTTGACACGTAGTTATACAGTCACTACCCCATCAAACAAAGTTCGTCTTTCATTCGAGCGCTTTTTAAGTATTGTCAAAAATGAAGCCGCTTATATTCGCTTAACCATTGAAATGTTGGAAGGAAATGGAACTGTAAAAGTTATTTCTAAGCTAGATGGCAATGTCCAAAACGAAGACAGCAATTACGATGAACACTTTTGGAATGACATCGATCATGGCGTCAAGGAAGAAATAGCGTACTTAACGACTAAAACGATCCCGAATAATTTTGAGATCGAACAATTTACAGTGACCGCTGGGATGCGCCACTACGTTGATGGAAAATTATATACGCCAAGCTACCAAGAGGGCACCTTAGCAATCGAAGGTTCATTCACCTTTGACTTAAATGAAAATGAAACACTTCTTATCGACAAAGAAGTATTGATTTTCACAAGCCGAGATATCCCTGAAGCGCAACAAGCGACACATCTCTTTAAAGAATTCAACGAATTGAACGTTCACTATCCCCAAGCAAAAGAGGAGCAAACAGCCGCTTGGTCTAAACGATGGGAATTGGCAGATGTAGTCATTGAAGGAGACGATGAAGCACAACAAGGAATCCGTTTCAACCTCTTCCAGCTATTTTCTACTTATTATGGCGAAGATGAACGTTTGAATATTGGACCAAAAGGCTTCACTGGCGAAAAATATGGTGGTGCAACTTACTGGGATACTGAAGCCTATGCAGTGCCTCTGTACCTCGCTTTAGCGAAACCTGAAGTCACTAAGAATCTCTTGAAGTACCGCCATAACCAATTGCCACAAGCAATCCATAATGCACAACAGCAAGGGCTAAAGGGCGCGTTATATCCAATGGTCACTTTCACAGGTGTCGAATGCCACAATGAATGGGAAATCACCTTTGAAGAAATCCATCGAAATGGCGCAATTGCCTACGCTATTTATAATTATACTAACTACACTGGCGACATCGACTATTTAAAAAATGAAGGTTTAGAAGTCTTAGCAGAAATCGCTCGCTTTTGGGCAGACCGAGTCCATTTTTCTAAACGAAACAATCAATATATGATCCACGGGGTTACAGGACCGAACGAATATGAGAATAATATCAACAACAATTGGTACACGAATACGATTGCTTGTTGGGTACTACGTTACACACGAGAAAATTATTTGAAGTTCAAAGAAGAGAGCACTGCTAAAATCAGCGACGATGAATTGGCACATTGGCAAGAAATTGCTGAAAATATGTACTTCCCAGTAGATGAAGAATTAGGGATTTTTGTTCAACACGATACTTTCTTAGACAAAGATCTCAAACCAGTAGCGGAACTATCCGCAAGTGAATTGCCATTGAATCAGCATTGGTCATGGGACAAGATCCTTCGTTCTTGCTTCATTAAACAAGCAGACGTTTTACAAGGTATCTACTTCTTCAATGATTCATTTACAAAAGAAGAAAAACAACGCAACTTTGATTTTTACGAGCCAATGACTGTCCATGAGTCTTCCCTATCTCCTAGTATCCATGCTATTTTAGCTGCTGAACTAGGCATGGAAGATAAAGCCGTTGAAATGTATCAACGCACTGCTCGTTTAGATTTAGATAACTATAACAATGATACAGAGGATGGCTTACACATCACTTCAATGACCGGAAGTTGGCTTGCTATCGTACAAGGATTCGCGCAAATGAAGACAGATCATGAACAATTAAGATTTGCACCATTCTTGCCTAAAACATGGTCTGCTTATTCATTCCATATCAATTATCGCGACCGCTTGTTATTTGTCGCCGTTTCAAATGAACAGGTAACATTGAACCTCTTATCTGGCGAAGCATTACCGCTAGAAGTCTACGAAAAAGCGTATGTCCTTACTGATCATTTGACTATTCCATTACGAGAAGGTGAAGCGAATGTTTAAAGGTGTATTATTCGACTTAGATGGGGTCATTACAGATACCGCTGAATTCCATTACCGTGCTTGGAAAAAGCTAGGTGATGAGATCGGTATTCCCTTAGATCGGTCATTCAACGAACAATTGAAGGGTGTAAGCAGAGAAGATTCTCTGACTCTCCTTCTTGCTCACGGAAAAAAAGAAGAGCAATTCTCAAAAACAGAATTTCTCGAATTAGCGAAAAGAAAAAATGATTATTATCTTGAAATGATCCAATCGATCACACCAAAAGATGTTTTTCCAGGGATTTTAGAATTATTAAAAGACTTACGGGCAAACAATATCAAGATTTCACTAGCATCTGCAAGCAAAAATGGCCCTTTCCTACTTGCCAAGATGGGTCTAGAAAGCTACTTTGATGCGATTGCTGATCCGGCAAAAGTCGCTAATGGAAAGCCTGCACCAGATATTTTTCTACTTGCTGCGAAAGAAATCGGTTTGACCCCTCGTGACTGCATCGGAATCGAGGATGCAAAAGCTGGAATCGCTGCGATCATTGCTAGTGGTGCGCAACCTATCGGCGTAGGACGTTCAGAAGATCTTGGGGAGGATATTCCAATCGTACCTGATACAGCTTCATTGACTTTCGATTACTTGAAAAAAACGTGGCAGCCAAATGCCTGAACCTTCTATTTCAGTGACTCCTATCCCCAACACTGAATTAAAAAAAATCACATTGAAGAACGACGAATTGACCGTCGTTCTTCTAAATTATGGCGCTAGACTTCACCAAATCTTTGCTCCAGATAACAAAGGACATTTAGAAAACGTCTTACTTTCTTATGATGAACTTTCAGATGTTTTAACCGATGAAAGTTTCTTTGGAGCCACAGTCGGTCCCGTAGCAGGCAGAATCCGAAATGCTACATGGGGAAATCATCAACTTGAAAAAAACGCTGGCAACCACCATATCCACGGAGGAACAAATGGATGGTCTTTCCAATATTGGGATGTCGAAGTGTTCAAAAATCCACAGTCGATCGGCGTTGTCTTTTATTTACAAGACACTTTTTCCGATTATCCTGGTCCTATCACAGCAACGATCACGTATCAGCTAACTGCGAATAGCCTGGAAATGATTACAAAAACGAACAGTCCCGTCGAGACGATCTGCAATCCAACCAATCATGCCTATTTCAACCTTTCTGGGAATGGTAAACGCGACATTGATACACATGAACTGGCTGTCCAAGCAGAAAGTCTATTGGTATTAGATGAAGATAAACTACCAACAGGCGAACAAATCACTCAAGCGGATTTACCGATCAATTTCAAGAAACCACATACAATCGAAGAAATTCTCAACGCTTATCCAGAAGGACTTGATGACGTTTTTGTTCTTACTACACCGAAACGTTCAAAAAAGGTGCTGTGTCTTTCAGAAAAACAATCTGGACGCCAGTTGTCTATAGCAACAACAAATAGAAGTGTGGTATTATTTTCTACGACTGGTTTTGAAGCTGATTTTATGATCAACGGGAAACATATGCATTCAAACTATGGTTTAGCCATCGAGCCACAAGAATTTCCGGATCTAGTCCATTTACCTGAACTCGGTTCGATCGCTTTGTACCCTGGTCAAGAAAAGGTCAACCATACGACCTATCAGTTTACTATTTTACCGAATGAACAGATAGCAAATACTCAATAGTTGCTTGTTTTGATTACGAATAGCTCAGAAAAGAAGAGATTTTTATTTAGAAGAAAGGTGTTTAAATTATGGCAATTACGGTAAAAGATGTTGCAAAAAAAGCGGGAGTAGCTACCTCTACTGTCTCACGCGTCATCAATGACCATCCAAGTATTTCCGAAGCAACCAAAAAGAAAGTCCGAAAAATCATGGATGAACTTGGCTATGTACCGAATATCACTGCTAGAAATTTAGGTAAACGGGTTTCTAGTGCCATCGGCGTGATATTGCCGCCACTTGATTCTAAAGAACGAATCGGTAATCCCTTCTACTTAGAGATCATGGATGCAATCAATGAAGAAGCACGTCACCACGACATGACAATAGCCATTGCAACAGCGAAAAATTTTGATGTCTTATTAGAAAATGTCCAAAGAATGCACTTACAAAAACAAGTCGATGGCTTTATCTTAGTGTACTCTGATAGCGAAGACCCAGTCATCGATTATTTGTATCAAAACGAGATTCCCTTCACTCTGATCGGTCAACCTTATCAGCATGAAAATGAGATCATCTACGTTGATAACGACAACCAGCTATTGGGAAAACAGGCAACTGATTTTCTTATCCAAAATGGGCATGAACAGATTCTTTTCGTTACGAACACGACCCACGAAAGCCTCTATTTCGAACGCTATTTCGGGTATCAAAAAGCGATGATGATGGCTGGACTAGATGTTCACCCTAGCGTTGTGATCGAAAAGGCAGAAGACTATCTATCCTTTGACACTATCTTAAAAAACGCCGGTGCTACAGCACTTGTGGTAATCGATGATATTTTTGCACTTCGCACGATGCAATTAGCGCAAATGTACGGTTATCTTATTCCAGAAACCTTATCGATCATCAGTTTCAATAATTCGATTTTTTCTACACTGACTCATCCTTATCTCACAAGTATCGATATCGATATTTCCGAATTAGGGCGAGTAGCCATGCAAAAATTACAAGAATTGATCCATAACGAGATCAGTAGCGGCGTGCGCCTAGTCATCCCTCATCACTTGATCAAGAGAGAAACAGTTGTGCCACTGAACCCCAAGCAATAACTGGTAGGAATTGAAATGAAGAGATAGAATAACCAAAAGATGAGATTGAGACAAAAGTGTTTCTTACTTCTGTCTCAACCTCTTTTTTGAAATTCCCGAAAAGCCTGACTTTTGGACACCGTTTATTTGAGAGAAGCTGGGACAGAAGTGTTTAACTCCGAGAAATAAGAAGAAATGAACGAAAATTGCTTTTCAAATTTTTGTGAATTTCGGCTTATTTCCGAAGGAGTTGCTTCTGCTCTCGCCGTTTATTCGAGCGTCTGTAGAAAGACTGATTTTTAGATTTGTCTCGACCTCATTTTTTTATGAATGTATCCGACTTCTAATAAACATGATGAATAAAATCAGCCAACCAATGAAGGTCAACCCGATGATGAAATAAAAGAAGAGCGGCAAGTCATAATATAAGGTGATCTCATTGATACCATTATGCTGTTTGACGATTGGCGTACCGATGTCTGTCAATCCATATAATTTAGTAATATCAGATGCCATCGTTGTTGGAATGGCTTTACAAGAAGCAGCTTTACAAGAAGCAGCTTCATAAACAACACGTTCTGGCTCACCATTATCTACCCCAAAGGCCATCGAAGATACTAGTACCTCCGCTTTTTCTTTTTCTAAATTAGAGATCGTTTCAGCCACTCGATCCACATTCAAATGTTTTACTGGTAAAAAAGCATTGACGATTTCGATTTTTTTCTTGTTCCCTAGATCAATATCGTTCAATCGTGTTTATCTTTTGGCTAAAAATCCTTCAAGACCGCCTTTCGACATGCCGATTACTCCAACTTTAGCTACATCTCCTTCAATCAATGCATTCGTTGCTTGCGTTGTCGAGTGAGCCACGAAAACCACATCATCTGGACTGATTTGATTCTCTTGTAAACAGTTTTGAAAAGACTGCACCACTCCTGCTGCCACCCCATTCAAATGATCATGTGTCGTCTTCACTGAAGACTTCCCAATAATTTCATGTGTGGCATTGTCGATCGCTACCGCTTTTGTATGTGTCCCGCCAACGTCGATCCCCATTCGTACAAACCGTTTCATCCGTCATTCCTCCATTTCATTTCTATTGTCACAATCCGTTAGAAGTTACCATACAATAAGAACGTGATCATACAGACAATTGCTCCAATTATCCAACCAGTTGGAATTGATTTTTTCATATACTCTCTTGAAGATACTTTTGTATAGCCTAAGCCCCAAGCTACCCATGATTGCGTAATATCTAAATGCTGCGGCGCAATCGTTGTTGTTGCAAATAGCGGGAATAAGAAGGCAACAGGCATTGTTGGATTCACTGCTAAAACAACTGCCAGAATGGCTGAACCAGAACCAACTAAACTTAAAGGACCACGGAAAAACCCAAGTGGTGTCAATATAGCAAATGCTATAGCCAAAACTAAAGGCGTTTTTGGAATAAAGTCCCCAAAAATTGCTGAGAAATAAGAAGACGCATACGCAGCAGAATTATTGAACATCGCTAAAGTCATTAAAAAGCCAACCATCGGCGCAACATCTGTCGCTCCATCTGTAAATAATTTAGCGAATTGACGGCAGATTTCTTTATATCCTCCACGTAATTTTCCAGTAAATAATAATGCCCAGATTCCAGCAATCATGAATCCTAAAATGATCGGAATATCTAATAACACGACATCTAAAACTGGGATAAGTACTGCTAACCAAGAAATCATCGGTGCATCACCGCTATCACTTTGCACTTCAGCAGCCATTGCGTAATGTTTCTTTTTATTCATTGATATATTAGCTACAACTAAAACAACAACCAAACTTACAATCATACCAATCATTCCGATTTGGAAATAATCGTTATACGTATAGCTTTCTGCTGCCGGATTGAATCCAGCGTAGATCGTTTGATATTGCTTGAAGTTCACAACGTTCGCAAAAATCCCTGCCATGATCGAACCCATGAATGAAAACAATGCAATCGGAGCCGAAATCCCTAATGACATCATGATAGGTAAAACAATCACTGCGATCGAGATAACTGGTCCGATCCCTGTCATAGACATAAAGATAATAGCAGTTACGATGCAAAGCAAACTCATCGTGATCCGTGGTTTATCTCCACCAAGTTCCACTACTTTTCGAATCAATGTAGCTGCTATACCACTATCCACCAACACTCGACCAAAGAAAGCACCAAAGAATACATTTACTAAAATCGACTTCGCATATTCTGCGGGGCCCATTGCATAGATATGTGTCAATACATCGATCAATCCTTGACCTTCCATTGCTGGATTAGGAGAAAAGTAATTACCTACTAACGCCAAACTCATCCAAACCATTGCCATGATCGCTAAACCAACCATCAAGTTGTAACCCTTCACACAATACCAAACCATAAAGAAAAACGAAATAACTGTATACATGAAAAAAGTCAAGTATTAGAAAAAAGTTCAAAAGATCAAGTGTGCGCTTCGCTCCCACTGCCCATCGACGTTTTAGTTGCCTTTCCCTCACTTCGTTCAGTCGGTTCTGTTGCGAAGTTTGAAAATCAAACGCGCCCTCTCTGAACTCCAAATATCTTAGGCTGTTATTCCCATTAATACCTTGATTTCAGTAGACACCGAAAAGCCGAAGAGCGTTCCATTTCTTCGGTTCTTTTTATATATTCCTCGAATGGTCTCCATGCCCTTAATCGTGGAAGAGGCTGTACGGAGACTTTGATAAAATTTATTTCGTCGTTTAATAGGTCGATGGTCTTGTTCTATTAAATTGTTAAGATACTTCACAGTTCGGTGCTCTGTCTTAGTATATAAACCCACACTCTGTAACTTTCTAAAGGCGGAGCCAAGAGAAGGTGCTTTATCGGTCACAATTGCTTTCGGCTCACCAAACTGTTTATGGAGTCGTTTTAAGAAAGCATAGGCTGCTTGCGTATCCCGTTTCTTTCGTAACCAGATATCTAAGGTTAAGCCGTCCGCATCAATTGCACGATAAAGATAATGCCAACGTCCCTTAATTTTGATATAGGTTTCGTCCATTTTCCATGAATAGAAGGATTGTCTATTTTTCTTCTTCCAAAGATAATAGAGGACTTTGCTGTACTCTTGTACCCAACGATAAATCGTAGTATGACAAACATTTATTCCACGATCATATAACAATTCCTGAACTTCACGATAGCTTAGATTGTAACGCAGGTAGTAACCAACAGTGACAATAATGACGTCTTTTTTGAATTGTTTGCCTTTAAAATGATTCATTACTCTGTCCTCTCTGTCTTTTTTCTCAATTTTACACTAAAATAGATTTTTTGGAAAACTTTGCAACAGAACCACAAAAGTTATCTTAGTGATCTAGATACGCCGATCGGTGACGGTGACCATGGAAATAATATGGGGCGAGGTGTTTCCGCATTTGAAGACGCCTTTAAGAAAGAGGAACCGACAACAATCAGTGATACCTTTAAAGTTCTTTCGATGGCAATGATCTCCAAAGTTGGAGGAGCTTCAGGTCCGCTATATGGTTCAGCATTCATGAACATGATGAAAGCGACAAAGGATGTTGACGTCATCAATTCACAAGAGCAATTAGGGAAAATCATCGAAGAAGGTACAAATGGGATACAAGCAAGAGGAAAAGCTGAAGCAGAGGATAAAACAATGCTAGATGTTTGGTTGCCTGTTACGGAAGCATTAAAAAACAATCAGCTAACCGCAGACGTCATCGAAAATGCCAAAGAACATACTAAAAATTTGGTCGAAAAAAAAGGACGTGCTTCTTATTTAGGGGAGCGGGCGATTGGACACATTGATCCAGGAGCAGCTTCTAGTGCAATCTTATTCCAGACATTACTTGATGTGATTCATGGATAGAAAGGGCTATTTATAAACTGTAGAAGCCTAACTTTGAACGACAGCATAAACTGTTGCAAAAGTTAGGCTTTTTATCTGCTTTCGTGTGTCTACCTAGAGCTTTTTCTGACAGAAGTATTTACCAAAAGTTAAACGAAGAAAGTGAAAATCGAGAAGAAAGAATCACTCTTTAGCATGAAAAAAAAGAACTTTATCCTGATTAAAATAACGAAACAATCAAATATGACTTGTGCAAAAAAAGAGATGAGACCACTGCTACTTTTAGCAATGGTCTCACCTCTGTTTTACTGGTTATCGTCAGGTCAAAACGGTTTTTTTACAACCTATCTGCGGTATTCAAGAAGCTGTTTTTCTCTGTTCATTCTTATTGCTTGATGCAGACCAGCCTTTTCACAACCTAACACGCGGTGTTCAAAGAGCTGACCTTCAACAATAAGTCAAAACGCTCTTTTTACAACCTCTATTCACGGTGTTCAAAGCCCAACTCCTTGAAATAAGTCTGGATTTTTCAAAACATGAGAAGCTGTTTAGAAAAATTCATTCTTATTGTCGGCGGAGCTGGACGCTTCTTTCACAACCTCTATCCTCGATCTTTTTGGTCATACACTTCTTTGACGTTGATAAATTGATCAAGTATTGGATTTTCTCCTTTTAGGTCAGCTTCGAAACGGATACCGTCAATATTGATTCTGGCGTTACGGTAGTAGTCAGTTCCTAGTTGTCCCCATGCAGGAGTTGAGGCATCGACATTGCAGAAGATATCAAATCCTTGTTGTTTCAAGTAAGCAAATTTTTGATTTGCTTCAGAATAAGGTTGCCAATCGCTGATGTCAGCGCCAAATGGGTAGATCAAAATATTTGTTTTGCCTAAAATAGGTGCAACTTCATTTTGCCAACGTTCATTATCTTGTTGGATATCGGCTAAAGAAGCTTGTGTCATATTCAAGTGTCCCCAAGTATGAGAAGCAAAACTCCAACCATCTTTCTTTAATTGATCAGCAACTTTTTTGGCTGCTTCGATTTCTTTGTTTGTTTTTTCGTTATCACCATATTCTGATTTTGATGTACGGTAACCTAATACACCATTATAGCCTGTTAAAGCTAATGTTCCTTTGGCGCCTTGATAAGAAAAATCGGGATGTTTTTTAATGAATGAATCGATCAATGGAACCATATCATAGTCACCAACAGTTTCCTTCTTATTGTCGATATAAATATTCTTGATTTGGTTCTGTTTATCGACAATCAACTTACTTGGAAATCCTGAATTGTCCATGTATTCATAATAGCTGACATCGTCTTGCGAAAGAATTAACGGTTTCTTTCCTTCTGGAAGAGAAACACCTGTAAAGGTCAGTTTTCCATCTGTTCCTTTTTTGACTAATCCATTTAGATTAACAAGAACATAGTTATTTTTATATAACTGATCAATGGTTTTATTGAATTCGGAAATAGTGACCATATAATCTTTATACCCTTGTGCTTGCTGGGTATGAAAAGCCTTAGCTGGATCAACGATCAGACTATGAAAGAAGACGTGTGAGATTTTGGTCGGGTCTTCCCATTTTACCAAGGATTCTTTTTCTTTTTTCAAAGTTGCTAACAATTGTTGCGCTTCTTTGGCGTCGTCTTTTTCAAGTAAGGCGATGGCTTCATCATAATGATAACTTGCAGCAAGCTGTTTTGCTTGATCAAGCTGTTTCGTCGTTTGTTTATCTTCAACAGGTTTTGAGCTGCTGCTTGAGTGTTGAGTTGTTTGACTAGTGTTTTCTAATTTATTGTTTGTTGCTGCTTGTGTAACAAAAAAGATACTTACACCTAGAATAATAACAGTGCATACAGAAGTGACAGCCAATATGATTTTGTGTGTATGTTTCATTTTATTGTCCCCTACTACTTTTTGATTTCAAAAACCTCCGTAAGCTTTTCTTAACCTTTTGAAAAACTTCCCATAACCATTGTAACGAATATAGAAACAAGTGTAAAAGAAACTTTTGTTTTTTTTGATTTTTCTCTTATTTTCTTTAACTAGAGCGCTTTTTATGAGAAGTACTATTTTGTAAAAGTTATAAAGTGAGAGAGGTGAAAATGTTCGGATTTTCGCTGTTTTTATTTCCAAGAAAAACTAAAATAAACCCCTGGTGCTAGTTAATTTTTTCCTAGAGGAAAATGTCTAAACATGTTGGTAAATCAACAAAAAAACGCATATAGTAGTCTCAAAACTCCCAAGAAATGAGGACTACATATGCGTTCATCAAAATATACTGAACATTATACAGATACTTTTATAACATTCAAGGAAATTATGAGAACTGTTTCTAACATATACCACAATTGTGTACCAGATAAGATTAAAAACCGAAGAAATACTGATCAACTGAAGCAACGCGATACAGTGATTATTGCTTGTATTATATGGGGCATAATTAATGGCTATACTAGCCAAAGAGCCACGTATAGAGCGGTTTGTTCCGTCTTATTTCCTAATGGTGACTTTCCTAGTAGGAGTCGATTCACTCGCTTAAGTTCAAACTTAGCTTACACTATCAAGATTATTCGATACTTTTTCATCAAGAAGCTCACCAAAGGTGAACTAGTCGGAATTATAGATAGTTTTCCTAGTCCATTATGTAAACCAGTTAGAAATAGACAAGCAAAACTATTGAATCAAATAGCCAAAGTTGGCTATAACTCAACAAAAAAATCTTATTTTTATGGTCTTAAAATTCATATGATCGTTACTAAGACTGGCTTTCCGATTACTTACTCAATCACGAATCCAGGTGTCCATGACGTGAAAGTGTTAGAGACTTTATCGGAAGAAGCGAATCTTCCCAATATCCTAGGGGACAAAGGATATATTAGCCATAAAATCCATGAAAAGCTTGCCCTTAAGGGCATTACTATATCCGTTCCGCCACGTAAAAACATGGATAAATCAGAAAAACTAGACCACAGCTTACTTGGAAAACAAAGAAAAACAGTTGAGACTGTTTTTTCTTCCTTAGAAAAATTAGGTTGTCAAAATTTCAACTCACGTTCTGTTAAAGGGCTAGAGAGTAGATTTGAAAGCATATTACTGGCTTACAGTGTTCTATTAAGTCGAGCACAACGACGTTTTGAAGGAACTTTGAGATATTCTTTAGGATATTAAAATTAACTAGCACCACGGGTTCTGAAATATATTTGTTTTCCCAGTCCATTTAGATAGTTTTTCTTCAATATCATCCATATCCTCCAATAGATTTTTTAAACACTTTTTTTCATCTATCATGTTTTTTCTCCTTGCCATCATTCTAACTAAAATTTTACGTATTTGTTTCTATGTCTACATTATCTTTTTAACAGTATCTATTTTTCTTTTGCAACTTACTTGGCTACCAAAGCAAATAACAAAGTTATTTATAAATTTCTCTCTACCACTACCTATTGCTATTATTTAAAATAGGGATAATTTTTTCTCTTAAAAAATATCATTATTTGTGATACGGAGCTGGGTATCATGAGTGAATGATATTTATAAATCACTGGATATTGAAGTATATTCTGTTTTCTCAACTTATTTAGTCAGATTTTTTAATGAAGATTTTTTGAGTAAAATTTCTATAATTCCTACTTATTGAAAAGTAGTTTGTAGTGCTGCTTCTACCTCTCTCATCTGTTCTACAAATTCCAAATAACTTGACGCAGCTTGCGGAATGAAAAAATGATATGTGAATATTTCTCCTCCTAGCCCGCTTAATATGCCTATTTTTTTATACCCATGATTTGCAGGAAGGGGATCGGAAGTAGGTTGCAGAAAGCCGCCTTTCATTGTATCTGCTTGGTCTAAATTCATTATATGAATATATGTGACTAACTGATTATAGTCATTTCTAGTATCAAGATGTTTTTTGTATTTTGTATCAATTGGTATATTATTAAATGTAAAATCTGGATATCGTGGGGACCGGTTGGGCTCTTGAAATAAATGCATTGTTGCTAACCCTTTATCTCTGCCATAATGTTTCCAACCAGTGACTTTTCCAATGTATTCTTCCCATAGCCAAGACACATCGATAATGATTCCATGTATTTGATTTTTATCATTTCCAAATCCTGATTTTTCTTCCGATAAAATTTGGATACAGATTTGTTGAAGAGCCGAATACTCCTCGTAATAACTATGTTTGACTGGATGAAGGATATTCTCTTGAAGGATATTAAATTAGTTTAATCTAGCATAATCAGGTGTTGTTTGTTTGATTAGAACCACGTTTTCTTTCGTATCCTCATCTCCACTAAGTAAGAAATCATACTCATTTTGGATTTTTTCAATAGTATGACGAATAAGTTGCGTCAGATGATTATTATAGCTGAACTCTCGTGTTCGATAAGCAACTTTTCCAACGAAAGGAACATTCGAACGGATGTGTTTTGCAACATCAATAGCTCCCTTGATATTGGCATTATTGTATTCTCGTTTGACATATTCTTTGTATATCCCTTTACGCATTGCTTCATTCAGATAATAAGGAAAGAGAAATACCAACAAATCGTAGTATGTCATCTTTTTAGATGCACTAAAATGATCATTAATCACGTTGTAATTCAAAACACGCTGAAGCATATAACGTAAAAAGAAATCTTCATGCTTCATTTGATTAGCGAATCTAGAATGAATTCTTAATTCATCTGTTGAATCGCTAAGGATACCTACGACATTACAAGTCCAAATTTTTCCATTTCTTGATTGAAATATCAAGTTATCTTCACTTAGATCCTTGGATTGATTTAACTGTTGCGGAAAGATAATAAAATTTTCTTTCTCTAAACTACTTAAGTCACGATTAACTAAGTTCGTAATGATTGGATGTTGCACAACTGAGTCATTGATTTCTTGATTATCGTGTAGAGGTTTCAGCTTCATCTAAATCACCGTCATTAGAGTATACCTTTTCTAGTATTTCTAATTTTTCTTTCGCCTTATGTTCACCACGAAAATAGTCTTTCAATAATGGATATAACTTAGTATCCCATAATTGTTCCATTGTCTCCTCGCCATTATCAATACCTAAAAAGTAACTAGCGCCAATTTGATAATCCGTTGACAGTCCACCTTTTTCTTTGGCAACGATCGCCTCATTTAAGCGCATCATAAGTTTTTTTGTTTTCTCTTGTTTCAGCATTTTTTGTGCTGAATCTTCTGCCTTTATTTCTAAGAAAGTAAATCGCCGGCGCATAGCAAAATCAAAAGTATCAACAGAACGGTCAATGTCGTTCATCGTCCCAATAATATAAACATTATTAGGAATATAGAATTTTTCTTCTGGATTTTCATGGAGGTTCGCATATTGTGTATAAACACCTTCTTTATGCCCGCGATACCCTGGATCAATTGAGAAAAATAATTCGCCAAAAATTTTGGAAATTTCGCCCCGATTAATTTCATCAATGATAAACACATAGTTTTGGTTATTCGTAGAATCTACCGTTGATGCCGTATAGTTTTTTAAGCCGAATTCTTCTTTTAAGTGTTTTACAATCGCTTTTCGATAAGCATCAAATCCACCTTTTGGCGTACCAGGTAATCCACGATAGACATTATAAATTTGGTCGTGGTTTAGATAAGTATTGGTTTTAGCAGGATAAACACCTTGAATTTCATTTCTTTCATAAGCTAGAAGATTGCGTACTGGTTTACCTGTCAATGTTTTAAGTTTGTTGTAGCCTTCTCCCTCTATACTAGCTTCCGTTACCGCATCAAAAAATTTAGCCCAAGCTTCTTCAAAATTATCTTGTCCATTTACTTTCTTTGTCTTCTTTGCTTTTTCAACAAAGCTCTTAAAGCTTCCATCTTTCAAGGTGAAACTAACAACGCCATCATCGGATGTAGTTGGACGTAAACCTTCGACAAAATCAGTATAATCATAGCTAGGATGAAACTGGACAAATCCAATTCGGCTCTTTTCATCTTCGCTCAATTCATTGATTTGTGTAGTTCTTCCATTTGAAACGACATCAGCTGCCATTTCATTTGCAAGGAATGTTTTCCCTGTTCCAGGAGCGCCACGTAGAATAAGGTTTTTAGATTTGAGTAAATGTGAAACATATGATTTCAGCAAATGATTGGTCATAGTCTGAGTCTCTCCTACTCGTATTTCCTTTTTCTCTTTCTCTTTATAAACAAGAATAAATTCATCCCCAGATGTTCCAAAACGTTTCAAACATTCTTGTACAAATAATAAAGTTGAAAAAATACTCCAACAATAGATGACTATCTGCTTGTCTTCATTATATTTATAAATCAAAAATTCAATGGACTTCCTTTTTTTTTTGAAACTGTCAACATCTGGAAAAATCCCTCGTATTATCTCATCTCCTGAGTGATATCGACACACAGGAAATGTTGCTCTTTCGCTTTCTGGTAGAGAAACAATCGATCGTTCAAACATTTGAATAGCTAATCGCGGTAATGTTTGATTTTAAATTTTCCGTTCATTTTTACCGTAGTTTCTTCTAGTTATTTCGCCTTCTGCCGTACGGAAGTAAGCATCTTTTGGTTGATAATTATCCCCTAAGCTTAGATTCTTCATAGTAAATGTTGGGTCTGTTGATTTAATCTCATCAGCAGTTATTCTTAGTTCATATGTTTTTTTTGTTTCATTGTTGTGCATATTTTCTTCTACTTTCAAATTTTATTTATCGTATCAACGTAAAAATAAAACCAAATTTTATTTCGAGCATCATTTATTAACATGTTTATCATACAATTTTCTTAACTCTTCTCGTTTACCTCAATTCATTCTCAAGTGGAATCAACTCATCATCTAACATTTTACGCCATGCTCGCTTCATTTCTTGTGGGTATTTAAATGGCTTGGCTTCTGGATGTTTGGCTTTATATCCTTCGTAATCCTTACTGTTGATAATTGCTTTCATATTAGGAATTGGATCTTCACCTGGCATATATTGCAGATTAGAAGCATGTAATTCTTTCTCAGAAACAAACCACTCATTGGAAAAGGCATGAATCAAATCATCACTTGCTTGTGTAAAATAGCGACGTTTAATGACAAAGATATCTTCATTACTATCTAAAGTCCCCATATCAAATGCATTTAAGATTTGTCGGTAAATTTCTTTGACTCCTTCTGTTTTATTCAATTTAGCCAAAGCTTTTTCAATTTCTTCTCGTGCATCTGAACTATTCGCAGCATAAGTTCCTAGTAATTGATCAATATAAGTAGAATCAATATCATACAACTTAGTGGTATTTTCACTATAAAATTCGATCGTTGAAAAATCTTCTCCCTCTTTTTCTGGTTCTTCCTCCATCAATGAACCCTTCACGGTCTCGTACACGCCAATTTGTTCTTCCAAAAGTTGAATTTGATTGTTCAAAGTTGAAGATTGCACCATGTCATCATTGTAATCATCATAAGTCACTAACGATTCATACGCACGATTCAATTCTTGAAATGCTTTGACGTACTCGATACGGATTTCAAGTGGCGTATGTTCATCAATGGATTCCATGGATGAAACCTCTTTTAACTTACCATATGCTTGCTTGAATCTTTTTTTGGATTCTTGGTAACTTGGATAAATCAAACCCGATTCTTCTTTAGCTTCTGAATACAGTTTTGTCGCATCCTCGACATTCTTCTCCATTGTCGCTGGCTTTCGGAAAGTAACAATTAGTCCTTTTGTTTTTTCAGGATACGTACGGTTCGTACGTGAAAAGGCTTGGATCAATCCTGCATACTCTAGATTACGATCCACAAATAGGGTTTGAATCGTAGGGGCGTCAAAACCTGTCAATAGACGATCCACTACGATTACTAAATCGATTTGTTTCCCAAATTGTTTGAATTCCGCTCTTTTTCGTGCCAAACGATTATTGATGTCTCCGTTATAACGCTCAATGTCTGCTAGTGACCAGGCAGTATCATAATACTGATTGTATTCATCAATAATGTTTTGCATTTCTCCTTGTTGGGCGCTTGAATCTCGGCTATTTTCTTCTAATGAATAGGTAATAGCGATTCGTGGAAAATCAGGATCCTCCATCGTTCGTCCTTCACGAATGGGTTGATCTGAAAACTCTCTTGTTAACCAATCAGGCTCTTTCGTCATCTCTTTGATGGCTCGATAATACTTTTTAGCCATGTCAATGGAACTCGTGGTTAAGATTGCAGATTTCGTTGGACGGCCATTTCGAAAATCAAATTTTGTATAGGCATTATCTGGACGAAACATTTTATGGATGACTTTTTGGATATGTTCATCTGCTTCAAAAACAGCAGGGTCCAAATAACTTTCTTTTTTGATTGACTCCATTTGATCGATCATACGATTGATTTGTTCCGATGAATAATCTGCGTATGTTTCTACTTCTTTTAATTTCCGATAGATTTTATTCTCTAGTGAAGTCGGCTCCACGGTGTTTTCATGCTCTACTTGAAATCCCAAAACAGAGCCATCTTCTAGCGCATTCTTGATGGTATAGGTATGCAAAACCTCTCCATACTGATCATGGGTCGTACGTGCCAATTGCCCTTTGGCTTGTTTCCGATTCTCAGGGAAAATCGGTGTACCTGTAAAGCCAAACCAAGTGGACTTCGGAAACATTTTTTTGATTTCTTCCATATTTTCAGCACTTAACGCTCGATGACACTCATCTACTACAAACACGATATGTTGCCCCATTAATTTTTGGAAGCGATTGGTTCCTTTTTTCTCTTCTTGTTTCTTTGCATATTTCAACGCCGCATCTAGCTTTTGACGGGTTGTAATGATCACAACATTTGCATTGGCATCTGCCAACAGGGTTTCACTTAATTCTTTGGCACTTCCTGTTCCCACGATCAAGCTATTCGCTTTGGCGTTCCCGGAAGAAATCCCAGTATTAAATTCCGAAGCAAATTTCGTAAACTCTGTAGTGGTCTGATTATCTAAATCTTTGCGGTCCACTAACATGATCGTTCGATCGATCCCCGATTTTCGTGCTAAAAGCTTAGTAGATACAAAACTAGTCAACGTCTTTCCTGAACCAGTCGCATGCCACACATACCCTGATTGATGTTTATTTGCGGCAATAAACAAGGCTTGAATCGCATGCACTTGATAAGGATGTAACACCATGAGGGTTTTATTGTCTTGATCTTCACTGACAATCGTATAATCCGCAATCAAGCGATGGGCATCCGGGATATTTAGCACTTGTTTGCAAAACTCATATAAGTTTTCTACCTTTTTATTATCTTTCGTTCGCCAACTAAATAAAAACTTAGGATGCAAATCCTTCGGTAAGGCATTTGCAAAATACCGAGTCGTTTGTTCATTGGAAACCACAAACAACTGTAAGGTCGAAAAGATATTGTTCCGAAATATGCCTTCTTCTGCATATTTTTTGATTTGGTTAAATGCCTGATAAACACCATCTTTTGCAGTTACTTGTTTCAATTCGATTTGGACAATCGGTAAGCCATTGATCAATAAGGTGACGTCAAAACGTCGATCCCGTGCTTCTATGTTACTTCCACGTTTTGCAATTTGATGGACCACTTCATAAGTAGAGATTCCTCCACCAATGTCTTGATTGGAATAAAGGATAAGTGAGACAGAACCCAATTGTGGATCTTCTCGTTCAATTGTGATCCGAGCCATTCCATTTTCACCTTTTAACCATTTCGCAGCATCAAAGGGGGTTTTCGTTCGTAGCAATAATTCCGTTTTGATCGTTTCAAATTCTTTATCGGTCAAAGGAGAATCATTCAGTTCTGCTTGATTATTTGAGATGATTTTTTGACGTAAATTGACCCAAAGATCTTCTTCTGATTTTAGATCCGGACGATACGTCCACTGATTATGCCCTTCCCCCAATACACGGATCAACTGCTCTTCGACTTTCGCTTCCTCACGGTGACTAATTTTCATTTTTCTTCCCTCCTAGACAAACATTTTTTGTAAGAATCCTTTTTTCGTTTCTTTTAGTAAATCTAACTTACGTTGATGAAGAGCGATCGTATCATCTAGCTGCTTGAAGAAGGCACCAATTTTTTGTTGTTCTTCAAAGTTAACTGGTATAGGAACAGAAATATCCATCATTTTTGTTTTTGAGATATTATATCTCGAAATACCTTGTGCCAAGAATATAATTTTCTTTCTCACAGATTGCGATCTTAACATAAATGCTAAGTAATCCAAATCAAACTTTATTGTTGGACGATATGCAAAAGTAAAACTATTTAAATATATATTATTGATATCATGAGTCCATACTGACGACATCCCAACCTCTTCAGGTGTTTCAGAAGAGGTTGTAAAGAAAACATCCCCTTTTTTCACTTCATTTTGTCTAGGGTCAATCTCCACGTTTTCTAGTTGTTCAAGTGTAGCTTTTGGATTTTGGAAAACGTTCATATAAGTGACAAACTTAGCATCACCATGTCCGAAATCTTCTTTACTTTTTCCTGTTAAACCTGTGTATGTTTTACCAATCCCCCCCAACTTACGCTGTTCCCAATCTCCCGTAAAACCAGGAAACCGAATTTCTGGCACTTTTGCTCCGTTTTTAGGGAACATTTTTTGTAAGAATCCTTTTTTCGTTTCCTTCAGCAAATCTAACTTACGTTGATGAAGAGCGATAGTGTGATCAAGTTGTTTGAAAAATGAACCGATCTTGATCTGTTCGTCATAAGTTGGAAGTGAGATAGGTGTCTTTTTACCACTATCAATTGTATAGGTTCCGACGGTTCCAATGCCTGCAACGTCACGGATATACTTCTGAATTTTATTATTTATGAACGAGTAGTAAAAGAAGTTTCCGTCAATTTTATGCTCATTCTTGAACCAAATGATGTTTCCATCCTTAAAGTAAATTGGGTTATCATCAGTGATTAATAAGGGGACACCTATTGATCCGACACCAGTTACAAGCAAGTCTCCTTGAGAAACTTTACCTGAAATTTTCGAATATTCATTATATTTTTCTTCTGAAATGTAAAGATAATCGGATGGTTCCTCATTTTTTGCAGCTGAGACAATATCACGAGCACGTAAAAATCTAATACCTGAGTTAGTCCAATCTGATTGATGAATTCGCTTCACAGAAGTAACATCCATCATATCTCCTAACTTACGCTCTTCCCAATCTTCCGTAAAACCAGGAAACCGGATTTCTGGTCGTGTATCATTGCTCATGTTTGAACACCTCCAGCGCACCTTGCAACCACGCTTCATTTTCAGGTGTTGTTTGCAGGGAAGAGATAGCTTCTAAAAGTTCTTTTTCTAGCACATGCTGTTCTTGTCGTATCTTCTTGATGTCATTTCCGACATGAACCATATCAATTGGTTCTTCTTCTTCAAACGTATCGACATAGCGTGGGATATTTAAGTTATAGTCATTTTCTTTGATTTCATCAAAGGTTGCCAAATGAGCGTATTTCTCGACATCTTTTCTTTCAGCGTAGGTTTCGAGGATTTTTTGAATGTTTTCTTCCGATAATTTATTCTGATTTTTTCCTTTGACAAATTCTCGACTAGCGTCAATGAATAATACATCTCGAGTTTGACGATTCTTCTTCAATACAATCACCGTCGTTGGAATCGATGTACCAAAGAACAAGTTCGCAGGCATACCGATCACAGCATAAATACTGCCGTCTTCTAATAATTTTTGACGAATGACCCCTTCTGCAGCGCCACGGAATAAAACTCCGTGTGGTAAGACGATGGCCATGGTACCTGTTTCCTTCAAATGATAGAAACCATGAAGAAGAAACGCAAAATCTGCTTTGGATTTTGGCGCTAATTTCCCATAACGATTAAACCGAGAATCATCTAAGAAGGTCGTATCTGCTGACCAATTAGCCGAATAAGGTGGGTTCATTACTACTGCATCAAATGTGTAAGGTTCATCTGTTGGCCAGTCCTTATTCAACGTATCCCCATTGCGGAGATTCATTTCTTCGGCATCTACCCCATGTAAAATCAAGTTCATTTTTGCTAGATTGTATGTCGTTGTATTTAATTCTTGCCCATGATATTTAACGTTATCTGGGTGAGTTAAGTAGTTACGCACATTTAACATCAAGGAACCTGAACCCATGGTTGGATCAAAAACACTAAAGAATCGTCGTTCTTTTTGATCCAACGTCACGATTTGTGCCATCATATCAGAAACCATATGAGGCGTGTAAAATTCTCCGGCTTTCTTCCCTGCTTCTGAAGCAAATTGACTGATCAGAAATTCATAAGCATCCCCGATCACGTCCCCATCGTGACCTAAAACTTCCACGTCATTCAATTTCTTAATGACTTCGGTAATCGTCACATTTCGTTGTTGCTCATCTGTTCCTAGTTTTTTTGATTGGAGATCCACATCATCAAATAACCCATTAAATTGATTGTAGGTAGATGCCAATTGCACAAAGGCTTTGTTTAGATCATTCAATTGGAACGTTGCTTGTTTTGCTTGATCCGCTAAGACGTTGAAAAGATACTCTGGCGAAATCGCATACCCCAAAATATCAACGATTGTTGCAATCAGATCTTCTTTTGATTCTTCATCTGAAAGTAATTCGCGATACAACATCGTTTGTTTGCTTACCGTATCATATTCCTCTAAGGATTCATCTGCTAAAAGAACCACTTGTTCCAACAAACGGTCGGATAAATATTTATAGAAAATCAACCCCAACAAATAATTTTTATATTCTGACGCATCCATTTTGCTACGGAGATTATCTGCCGCACTAAATAATTTTTGATTTAATTCTGCACCCAAAAAGATACACTCCTATCTCTTATTTAAAGTTGCTATATACCCTCTTATTTTAGCATACTCCCTTTTAGAAAAAGCAAAAAAAAAAGAAAGAATCTTATTCTTGATAACAAGCTACGTGACGTATATGCCTAACAAAAATAGAACTTTTGAATCAATCTTAAATGAAGGTTTAACCACAGAACCGGCATCCATTATTTTTGATGAAGTTATCGATGACGTTGAAGATAGTAAGTATCATAAAAATTTAAAAGAACTTTTTTATTTTGCACTCAACAATGGACCACTGGTATATCAGTACCTGATAGTGATAATCCATTAATTATGGCAAAAATTTACTTAACAAAATGGTGTAATAAATACATCAGGGATAGGAATAACCCAGCATTAAAAAAACCTCTTAAAACATTTGGCGAAAAAGATGCTGCTTTAACTACTAGAGTAGCAGCAAATGCTAATATTGATGATCAAAAAGTATTGAATGACTACTTGCGTGGACATTTTTTATATATGAGCGCTGAGAACATGAACGGAAGTATTTTAGAGGAATATTTAGCCGAAGTGTTAGAACCTGAAGGTTGGATTTGGTGCGCCGGCTCTGTATATCGAGCTGTTGATTTCTGTTATTTAGGAACCTCACCAATTCTTTTACAAGTGAAAAATAAATACAATACAGAAAGCAGTTCGAGTTCAGCTATAAGAGTAGGAACAACAATTAGAAAATGGAATCGTTTAAATAAGTCGACAAAAATTTCTGGTTTGGATAGCCCTATCCCCAATTGGAAAGCATTAATAGAAATGACTGAAGCTAGTAAGGAACTGGCAGCTAAGTTAACTGAAAATAGTTATTTAGCTTATATTAATGAAAAATCCACACGATAATTATGGACACTCGATGACTAACAATATCCTTATTAGTATCTATCCACGATACATGGAAAAAATTATAAACAAACAAAAAAACTTTGAATTTAGAAATTTCTATCTTACCTCAGATCCTTATAATATCTTTTGGATTTACGAAACAATCCCCACCAAAGCTTTAAAGTATAAATTGATTGTAAAAAATCCAATTACTAAACTTAAGAAAAATCAACACTACTTTTTAGGAGACGATGAGTTTGAACAATTAGTTTAAAAGGGAAAATATGCTTACGAAATTATCCACCTAGAAGAAATACTTTTACCAATAAGTCTGTCTAATTTAAAAAATTTAGGAGTTACTGCACCACAAGGATATGCATATATAAAAAAATATCCTAGTCTTGTCGATATTCTCGCCGTTTGTATAATTAAGCGAGACAAATAAAAAAGCCATTTATGTTACACTCAAATTGTAATACCCGCTAAAGCATACAAGGAGAGTGAACATAAATGACTTATACCCATCTTACACCAAACGAGCTTGTAATGATAGAAGCATATTTTCATCAAGAAACTCCGGTTGCTATCGTTGCGAAGCAGCTTAAACGTGGACGCCAAACAATTTACAATGTCTATAACTTTCTCAAATGTGGTGGAACAGCACTTGAATACCTTGAACAATACAAAGAAAATAAGCGACGTTGTGGGAGAACCGAAATCATTTTTCCTGCTGAGGAAAAAGAATACATTGCAAAAAGATCAACTGAAGGTTGGACCCCAGACGTCATTATTGGCCGTGCAGAGCGAACCTTCTCTTGTTCAGTAAGTACCCTCTATCGCCGGTTTAAGACGGGAGAATTCAATGTTTTACATTTACCGATGCAAGGAAAACGAAAACCAAATGGTTATTATTTGTCAAATTAAGCGAGACAAAACTTTCCATTTACGTAACTCAAAAAAACTTCTAATGGTGTTTGGTAATTTAGTGATTTTCTAGGGATATGGTTTCTTTTGGACGCAACGGATGAGATGAATCCTTGATTGACTTGGTTGAAGTCCATTTCTTTTGGTAGTCCATCTTTTCGGAGGAGTCCGTTTGAATGTTCATTTAATCCCCGTTGGGAAGGCGTTCCTGGGTCTGCGAAATAAATATCAATATCATTCGTATTACTAATACTTTTCCAATTAGAGAATTCTTTTCCACAATCAAAGGTAATTGATTTGAAAAGATTTTTGGGTACGGATTGAAGCCATTCATTAATCGAATTTTCAATATCAACTGCCTTACGGCCTTCTGGTTTCAAGGCGATAATGGCTTTTGAAAGTCGCTCAACGAGTGTGATGACGACACTTTTATGGTGGATGCCGACAATCGTATCACCCTCTAAATGTCCAAATTCTTCTTCGAAAACGACATAATCTTTTTTACGTGCTCGATGCTAACTTCATTCAATCCATTGATTGTACTATTTTTTGCAGTAATATTCAGTCTACCAATTTGGGCTAAGCCTAATTCTGGAACTTCAAACTTAATCACTGCTTGAATTGAATTAATTGTATCTATATCAGCATTAATAGTAACCTGTACTTGATTTGTAACATCATTCCCAAAATCATCTATAGCTTTCACTTGAAAAGTATCAATGGCTATGACACTATCCCATGCGGAACCAATATCAATGGTTGCTGTTTCTTTTCCTAGCGTAAGTTTACGTAATCGAGGTACGGTCACTGTAACTGAGATTTGATCTGTTAAATCAGGTGATGCAAATACTACTTCGTAATCGCCAAAGTTAGATGTATCCACTTCGTTTTTTAGAACAACCACTTGATCCGTCAAATCATTTCCTGACTGGTCAATCCAGTGAACGTGACACATCTCTTTAGCAATTTCATCTGACCATTCACTATTTAATCTTAATGTGATATTAGATGCAGTAAGTTTACCCGTTACTTGTCGTACGACATTATTCGTATTTAGTCTTCCCCCTGTAAGACATAAATCAGATAGTTCATAAAATGAATCAACACTATTTAAAATGATTTTTTTTAATTCATCAGTAGATAGATCAGGATCTAGTGACAACGCTAATGCAGCACTACCAGTGACATGAGGTGTTGCCATCGAGGTACCTGACATATACGTGTATTTACTTCCTAGAAATGTACTAAAAACACGAAACCCTCTAGCGAATAAATCAACACCTGTTTTACTATAATTTGAATCAGAACTTCGTTCATAACCACTAGAATTTCCTACAGTAATAATATTAGGTATATCCAAAGAAGCTGGGTAAAAAGGTTTATCAGTCATATCTATCCCATTATTTCCAGCTGCTGCTACGAATAATCCAGGATAGTTTTTAATTGCTTCTTCTGTACTGCTATAAACAACACTACCTATACTAAAATTGATAATTGGAAACCCTTTTTGGGATGCATAATTAATAGCTTCAGTTAAGATTGCCAAACTGGTACCTCCACTACTACCAAATACACGTATAGGTACCATCGTAACATCCCAATTTATTCCAGCAACACCTAATTCGTTGTTTGTTTGAGCACCAATAATCCCGGCAATATGTGTCCATGTCCCATAGTATCCATAGGATCTGTATCATCGTCAAAAAAATCGTATCTCAAACTTTCATCTACATTTCCAGAAAGATCTTCATGTTGATAATCAATTCCTGAATCAATGACCGCTACCTTCACATCCTTAGAACCCTTGGTTTCTTCCCAAGCTGATGGCATGCTAATCTCTCTTAAATTAGCTTGTTTACTCCAATTAGGATCGTTAAGAATAATTGATCGATTTCCTAAAGAATCAGTTGTATTTGGCTCCTCAACATCATTCAACGGCTCTAGTTCAACCACATAGTTTGGCTCTGCATAATTGACCATATCAGAAGCATTAAATGTTCTTACTGCCTCTTCCACACTAATTTCTTCGTTCAATTTCACTAATAATACTTGATCTCGCTTATTATAATCGCTTTCATTTGTCCTAAGAGTCAAATCTTTTTCCACCATAACTTTTACACCCAATAAATTTTGCGGTTTATTTTTCTCTGTTGAAATTCTTTGTGTAGCCTTTAAACTGACAATTAGCTCATTGGGTACATACTCTATTTGAGAGTCATCTAATTGGCTCATAATCCTTTCTTTTTGGTTAGTATCTGCAGTTACTTGTTTAGTATGAGCCATGAACCCAAACATACTCACCCCAACAACCAATCCTAAATATATTTTCTTTTTAAACTTTTTCACCTACATCTCCTCCTAATAGTTTTATTTTAGAGTTAGCTCTATTACTTATTTACTAACTCAACAACAGATTATCATACACTTGTTAATGAAATCACAATATCTCATTAAAACACACCCTAAAATCATAACCGTTCCTATGCTCATTTTTTGGATTTTTTAATCACGTAACCAGAAAAATAAATCCCCTCTATTTCACGCAAATCAAAGAAGAACTAAGTAACTACCGTTTAAAGGTAGTTACTTAGTTCTTCTTTGATTATTATCTAACTTTATTATTCATTCCCCACCCTTTGCGCAGTGAGTCTTCGGTATCTTGTTTTATCTGACTGGTAGTTCTTATTATTTCTCCACGATCATCTAATTCTGGAACAATTGGATATTTTTCTCTGAACAAGTCTAGTTCTTTCACCACGTCATTAAACAAATCTTGCTTATCTTCTTGCGTAAGATTCTGTTTAATATACTCATCTAAAGCTTTTCTAAGCAATTCATCTCTTGTCATATTAGTCTCATACTTTTCTACTAAAACTCTGGAAGTCGCATTTAACAAAGTCGACAGTTTTAAAGGATGCTTGGTGGAATAAACCTTATCAAACTTTCTGATTGGTGCGCCAACTTTTTTTGTTCTTCCTCTACTCTGTCTTTCAACATTGGAGGAAGTTTTTATTTCTTGAACTTGGTGCACTTCTAATTGCTTATTTTCAGATGGTGTAATTGCTTGCTGCTTTTTCTTTGCTTCTGCTTCTTTTTTTATTTTGGCGAGTCCTTTGTTGTTCCCAAAAATATCAAGTCCTTTGATGTCAGCCAATTACTCCACCTCCGCATACCAATTCTCGTGTTCTTCCAATTCTTTCAAAATACTGATAAATAATTCGTGGCTTTTGCGATCCCATTGTTTTAAGAGACCTTTCTTTGTCTTCTCCATCGTAATACCTGATCCGTCGTATCGTTTTAAGCGCGCATTTTTGAGTACAACATTTTTAATCAAATGTTCCCCATAAATCTCTTGGGCTTGTTTATACATTTCCTGATCTACTGCGTCACCGCTTTCCAACATGAAAGGAATAACACCAGCAACATATAAATTTGTATCAAATTCTTTCACAAAAAAGTCCATATACTCAAGATATTGCATCGCATTTCTCATCGATTTTACTTGGGTCTGTAAGACGACGATTGCCCAGTCCGCAATGTACATCGCGGATTTACTATATACAGAAATAGAAGGTGGGACATCTAAATAGATGACGTCAAACTCATCAAATAATGGTTCTAGCTTTTCTTTCATATATTTGAATTGGGATAATGAATCATTATATTGGTCTTTGATCCAATCATCATACATTTCAAAGGACATGTCTGCTGGAAGTATATAGAGGTTATTGATTACTTTATAGACAGCCTCTTTAGGTGGAAGATTGTTTATCAACACGTCAGTCACAGTATTTTCGTAAACAATCGGTTCACCTTCTCCGCCTCCTTCTTCGTTAGTGAAGTTCATATGCGTTAAGTTCATCACATCAGAAGTATTTCCTTGCATATCCAAGTCAATTATCAAGGTTCTTTTTCCTTCATTAACTGCTGATTCAAACCCTAACATTTGCGCGCACGTACTTTTACCTACGCCACCTTTAAAATTACCGATTACATATTTCTTCGCTACCACGTTCCTACCTCTTTTCTTTTAGCAATATTCATTTGATACTATTATAACATATTTATTTTTAGTTACTACCAAAAAAAAGATATATATGTACTACCTTATAATTAATAAGTAAAAGGTAGTACATAAATAAGGAAAAGCTGAAATATATTGATTTATAGCTTTCCTCAAAGTAATGACGTTATTTAATTTATCGAGAAGCAGAGAATACTCGCGACTTTAGTCATGTGGATGAATCAGATCTTCGATAAAAAAGAAGCCGTCCTTCTTAAGAACGACAACAAATCACTAGATTAATTTTTTCAACTGTTCATAAAAGTTTTCATGCGTTCCACATAACAATACTGGAATAACCTTGTTTTCTATAATCTCGT
Source organism: Enterococcus sp. DIV1224 (assembly GCF_050555455.1). NCBI lineage: Bacteria > Bacillati > Bacillota > Bacilli > Lactobacillales > Enterococcaceae > Enterococcus > Enterococcus sp. DIV1224. Next base: position 101,650 of record NZ_CP187860.1, read on the forward strand.
AAGCTACTCTATATGTTGTGCCCGCATATTTGAACCCACTAGACCAAATACCTGATAAATCCCCAGTTTTTTGTTCACCCTTATATGGATCAATCGCAATTTCATCATAAATTAAATTCAAAAATTTTTCTTTCAATGTCTTCTCTTTTAGCTTTTTTAAATACTTAATGACATGTTTTGAAGGAACGATTTCATAAGCCAATTTCTGTTGCCAACTCCTCTTTAGTCATTACTTTAGAATTAGTAAGTGTATCTTCAGCAATATCTCTAAAGGAAGAATGCATTTTGTTTTTTCTATTCTTAAATTCTACAAGAATCTCATCTTTATCGTAGCCTTCTGCAATTATATCAGACAAAATATCTTCGCTAAAATCATAAAATTCTTTTTGTGGTTCAACAAATTCATAAAGAATACCATTCTCTACCAACTTTGCTTCAACTTCGACTCCATTAGGAACATTAAAATCTTTAGGTACTGTCAACATGATTGAATTGCCTTGTTTTCTTGTTTTTGTAATCATTTAAATCCCTCATTTCTAACAGTATGTAATTACTTAGTAAATACATTATACCACGAGATAATGTATTTACAAGTAATTACTGTGACTCGTAATGCGTCCTTGCTGAATAAATTTCAACCACGTGTTCATCTTCATCTACCTTATAAACAACCCGGTGTTGTCTATTCAATCTTCTAGAATACCTACCTTCATGTGTAGGTTTTAACTTCTCAAATGATTGGGTAGGGAGATAGGGATCTTCCTTTAAAGTCTGAATAACCTTCTCAAATTGAGGTTTCAAATTAGACTGTTTGATTTTCTTTAAATCAGCTTTAGCCGAGTTTTTAATCATCACAGAATAGTTATTCATTATAAGTTATCCGGTTCTGTTGCGAAGTTTGAAAATCAAACGCGCCCTCTCTGAACTCCAAATATCTTAGGCTGTTATTCCCATTAATACCTTGATTTCAGTAGACACCGAAAAGCCGAAGAGCGTTCCATTTCTTCGGTTCTTTTTATATATTCCTCGAATGGTCTCCATGCCCTTAATCGTGGAAGAGGCTGTACGGAGACTTTGATAAAATTTATTTCGTCGTTTAATAGGTCGATGGTCTTGTTCTATTAAATTGTTAAGATACTTCACAGTTCGGTGCTCTGTCTTAGTATATAAACCCACACTCTGTAACTTTCTAAAGGCGGAGCCAAGAGAAGGTGCTTTATCGGTCACAATTGCTTTCGGCTCACCAAACTGTTTATGGAGTCGTTTTAAGAAAGCATAGGCTGCTTGCGTATCCCGTTTCTTTCGTAACCAGATATCTAAGGTTAAGCCGTCCGCATCAATTGCACGATAAAGATAATGCCAACGTCCCTTAATTTTGATATAGGTTTCGTCCATTTTCCATGAATAGAAGGATTGTCTATTTTTCTTCTTCCAAAGATAATAGAGGACTTTGCTGTACTCTTGCACCCAACGATAAATCGTAGTATGACAAACATTTATTCCACGATCATTAACAATTCCTGAACTTCACGATAGCTTAGATTGTAACGCAGGTAGTAACCAACAGCGACAATAATGACGTCTTTTTTGAATTGTTTGCCTTTAAAATGATTCATTACTCTGTCCTCTCTGTCTTTTTTCTCAATTTTACACTAAAATAGATTTTTTGGAAAACTTTGCAACAGAACCCTTTTATTGAAAGTAAGAAGAACAGGCTTTTTTATTAGAGGCGTTCAAAATTGTTTGAGCGGTTAGCTTTTATTTTTTAGAAATAATTTCAAAAGTATTTTTGTTGTGTAAAGAAAGTTGTGCCAACCACTTTATTTTTAATGTTTCAGGATATTTATGGAAATTTAGCTTATTTGCACCAATCACAATGGCTCCGAATGAAACCAGTATTATCTCATAGCCAAGATTTTGAATATCGGTTAAAACATCATCCATTTTATCGAAAGATTAGATATTATTTTTACCAATTGTATTTGTTAAAGTTGTATTTCCAACTTTAATTACAATCCTGTCTCTATGAATGTTCATCAGGATATTTTTACAATTTCCATTTGATGTTTTGTATAGGGTAATAACTTTGCTATTATTTCATTTGTTGAAATCTTCAAATATCCAGTAGTAGTCCCATCACTACAACCATACCACCTGTCATCCGTTACATCTTTATCAAATATGATTTTAATTTTATTCTTTGTATCAATTAGTGTGCTAAAAACTGTAGCTGCTCCAATTTTGGTTTGTAGCATACTTGTCATATCTTCTTTGGAAGCAAAAGACACTCTTGAGATTCCTAAAGCTTTACTAAAATCTTTAGATTTAAATGGTTTGTCGCCACTCGTAATAAATAAATAGTAATTTGTTTTTTGTCTATTACACAAAAAGAGTGTTTTTGCCATATGCATATCTAATTTCAAATTCACCTGTTCGCAATCTTCCATAGTTATCACTTCGTCTGTTTCTACACGTTCATACGATATGTCTAAACTTTCTAAAGCAGCGTAAACTTTTTCTTGTAAAAGTGTCTCATATTTTTGAGGTTTATTGGTTTTTATTTCACTAACATTAATCAATCTGAATCCTTCTTTCACTTAATATTTACTACAAAGAAACTTTATCATGTATAATTACATCACAAAAGAGAATATATCAGATCTTTAGTATGATAAAACCAGATATTAATGAGGTGTAAGCATGGATATGAATATTCAAAAGTATATTGCTTTTCTAAAAACAGTTGAATTGAAAAGTTTTACTAAAGCAGCTGAAGCTTTAAATTATTCTCAATCAGGAATAAGTAGGATGATAAATGATTTGGAGGATGAATGGGGTGTGACATTACTTGAACGGAACCGAACAGGTCTACGTCTAACTTCTGACGGAATTAACATTTATCCATATGTAAAAAATTTATTTGACGAATATGAATCTATGCAGAGAAAGCTAGAAGAACTGAACGGCATTAAATTTGGCGTAATTAGAATTGGGACCTTTTCAAGTGTGGCTACGCATTGGCTACCTCAACTTATCTTAAATTTCCAAAATAAATATCCAAATATAAAATTTGAATTATTACTTGGAGATTATGATGAAATCGAACATTGGATTCTTACTGGTAGGGTAGATTTTGGATTTCTAAGATTGCCCACACTGCCAAAATTAAGTACGCAATTTATACATCAAGATGATTTCAAAGTTATAGTACCGAAGAACCACTTTTTAGAAAAGAAAGATTCTGTTTCACTCAATGATCTCTCTGGGTTACCTTTTATTCTCTTAGATAAAAATGGAAACTCCAATATCACTACATTATTTGAAACGATGGACTTTTCACCTGATATTAATTTCACTACTTGGGATGATTATGCAATTATGGCCATGGTTGAAAAAGGATTAGGTGTTAGTATACTTCCGGAATTAATTTTACAACGTGTACAATATGATCTAACAATTTTAGATTTAGATGTTCCATTATATAGAAAAATAGGGATTGCATACAAAGAAGAAAAAAATTTATCTTTAGCTAGTAAAAAATTTCTAGATCTTTTATTTTTTGAATAATTCATCAAAAGTCTTAGCTCAAAATATATTTACAATCATAAAATCAAATCGTTTTCAGACTATTTTGATAAAATACGAGATAGAGCCTAATATCATTACCTGACCACTACCGATCATAATAATTACTTATAACAAGATTGAGTTTATCCGAAACTATTCCAAAAGAAATTTATATACTAATCACACTTCACTAAAATTATTTCACCAATACAAATATTTTCCTATAAGCAAGTCTAAAAAAACTGCTATAAGACAAAAAAATAGCGATTTACGATTTTTTTACCACAATCAGTATCGAGTTTAATATAATAGTATTATCAAAAAGGGAGTGTGATCAACATGCAAAATATAAAAAAAATACTATTAGTAGAAATGAAACAAGTTGAAAGAAACGAAGCTGTTAACTGTGTTGCAGGAGCTATCAGCGAAGGACTAGCTAGTATTGATTTTGAAGCTGCTAGGGTCTAATGATATGTCTACTAAAAACAAATCCAAAGGACTTATAGTATCAACTATTATTTTTTCATGCTTTATTCTATTAGGTATCCATAATTTCAGCACAAACCTTTCAATCCCAAAATTATTATTAAACAGTTTAGGGATCTTCTTGTTTATCCTTTTACTCTTTCTTTCGATAAGAGAATTATTCAAACGGTAAAAACTATACTGTTTGTTGCAACAATTTTATTTATCTAATAAAAAAAGATAGTCTTCAAAGAAAAAGCTATTCTTAACATATGGCATTTTCATATTTTTAATTACCTATGACGTTCTATGGGAGATTTATTCTCATTATGATACAAAATAAAGTTATATAATTTGAAGAACACTTAAATAGCCTTAGTATTGCACACAAAAGCCGACTACTTCAATTTATGATGTAGTCGGTCTTTTTTAAATATTATTTGTACTAGATACTCACTATCAGTAGCTTCTTGTAAAACAGATTTTAGGATTACAATTTAAAATTCATTTACTTCCTTTTTAGGCATTTTTACTAAGAAGAACAGTGGGCTTTTGCCTACTGCTCTTCCTCTTTATCCAATCCCGCAATCTTTCGCTGTTTCCGATTAGATTCTTCAGCTACCCACTGTAAAACAGTCATAAACTCTTTTCGAGTAGCCTTTTCTTCAAATTCTCCATAGCTGCGATTATATTTTTTCATTATTTCCTCAGCTTCTTCTCTTTCAATCAAGTAACTTCACATCCAATTCGTTTTAAGTATAAGTGTCTCGCAATATAAGGTCGATATCTGTCACAGCAAGAACTATTATTGTAATCTGGTTGATATAGAATTTTATTACTATAGAAAAAATTAAATACTATAATTTAATCTAAAAAAGCTATTGCATACTACAACATATTTGTTGAAATGATAGAATAAAAGAATAATTTTAACAAATTAGAGAAGCTTGTTTCCATTTTTCATAGTGTAAAAAGTTTTTCAATTTATTCTGTGGCTGATAAACGTGGAAGCTGACTTAGTATCTCCGACATGGTAGTTAGTTCTGTTAAATGGTAATGCCCATTTGGTAATGTCTCTATTAAAATTTTGTTCGCAACAAATACCGCGATTTCTGCAGTCATTTTTGCTTCTTCTTCTCCAAAGAGAACAATTTTTTCAGGATCTTTAACTTGTCCATTTGATACTTTTACAACAAAAGAACGATCTCCGACTAATCCTCGTTTCATGAACCATACGGGGCTCTTTATTACTCTTGGATTTTTAAAAAGTCTTGCTAGTCCAACTTTTTTTATTGTTCTTAACAATGCAGTCAACCAATTTTGATCCAAACCGAGAAATGTTACATAATTGCGTGAAGGATCTGCAGAAAAAAGTAAATGCTGATCGGCAAAGCCAAAGTTAGCACTGCGACGCTTCCCAAATGGTGGTCCAAAATCCGTTTTTCGACTATAGACAAAATTTTCAATTGGTTGTGCCCATTTAGGATGTATATACGTACGATTTAATTGCTCAAAGGTCCATCTTACTGCTGCTTCACCGTGACGATCACCTATTCCTAAAAGGACATCAATTACTATCATTTGAGCAGATGGCTCTTTCTTAGTGTACGCGGCCGCGGCTAAGTTGGTAACACCAGGTGCTAACCCTAAACCAATGACTCTCTTGCTTTTTTCAGGAATGGGTAGCAAATTAACTTTTTTCAAAAAATCACTATTGGCACTGATATCCAAATAATCAATTCCTAATTTTTGACATTGTTCGACAAACTGGGTATCCGTTTGGTCCAAACAAACAATTACCATATCAAGATCAGCAAGTTTTTCAGGAATAACAAATTTATTCAAGTCTACTTCACTCTGTTCTAGAATGGGTAAAAATTCTTGGGCAAATACTTCCATTTTTTTTAAATTTCTTCCCATTAAAACAACGAAATACCCATGATTTGTTAACTCTCTAACATTACCTTTTCCAACCTGTCCATGACCGCCAACTACTGCTATCGTCTTCATCTTTCTTCTCCTTTATCTACCAAGTTAATTCATTTTTACCGATAGGCTAAATCGTATAAAAACTAACCACTTTTAATCATTATTTTATTCTTAGTTTTATGTGAGATAAATTAACCATTTTAAGTTTACAAATGTAATCAATTTCTATTACTTTATAAGTATCGTTTACATTCGTCAACGATAGAGCTTGAAATATTTTTATTTGAAAATTTTGTATTTAGATGATTATGAACTAATACAGTGTCGGAGGATACCTATGTATTTAAACTAAACTATTTTAGAAAAACCAGTAATCCTTTGAATTTTCTATTGGAAAATGAAGTAAAATATTATAAGAATAACCTTTAAAGTTGGGCAACTATTATTCAAACATCTAAACATACTCCTAAGAGAAATAGATATATAATAGACTAAGGAAGCGTTTTAAATATTGTAGAAAATAGAGAAAATTTATCAGATCTTCGGTTTAATTTTTACAGCGTTAATCGCTCTTGATATGAATGAGCTCTGATAAAGCCGAAGTAAATTGGCGATTTGAAAAGTTCAATTATTTGAGAATAGAATATTTTTTATATAGAATTGAGTTATAGTTAAGGGGGAATAGGTGTGTTAAATAAAATGTCAATTTCAACTGTGGAAGTCGATGGTGGTCGTGAAAATGAGCGATAATTTATTTTTAGAAGTACAACCAGAAGTATTTAAGCAAGTACCTCGTTTAAAGGATGGATTCTTGTTAACTTTAAATGATGGCTCTAATCAATTTTCTTCAGCAGAGGGATGCTGTATGATTGGTGATCATTTTTTATTAGTTTCCACACAACATTATATTCCAGCATATGATTTAACAATACCTTGCGAAGAAGCAACAGTTAAAACATCTGAATACGATACTACCTTTATTAATGGGCATTTAGTATTAGAGGTAACTCCATCAAATCAAACAATTCGTTTAAAGAATGAAAGTGGTATTTTAGATAGCAATGTCCAAGTCTATTTTGACTCATCAGACGCTTCGTAAATCTGTTCTAAATATAGTTTTAAAACCTCGAATATTTCTTATATCGAGGTTTTTTGATGAATTACCTAGTGTTTACGTGTTAGGGAACAATCGATCGAGCGTCACTAAAACACCGTCTTCGTCATTTGAAGGACATTGATGCTTAGCAACTTGCTTAACAGCTTCCGTTGCATTATCCATTGCATAACTCAGACCACAATACTCCAACATCTCAATGTCATTGCCCCCATCTCCAAAAGCAACGCACTGGTCAGGATTAATCCCCAAGCGCTCAACTAACATTTTCAAGCCGAAAGTTTTATGGCACTCAGAAAGAATCAAGTCTACAGAACCATGACCACTACTGGTAGGTACTAATAGCCCGGCTAATTTTTCACGGAACAATTCAACGTAAAATTCGGTTTTTTCAACAGGCATAGTCGGAGCAAATTTTAAAATTTTATCTTGAACTTCTGCAAAATCAGCTACCCATTCTAATCTATGGTAATAGATATTGGTTAGATCAAAAAATGCTTGACTCACCTTTCCTCTTTCACAGTAGGCACTATTCAGACCACACATCACATTTTTTACTTCAGGATAGTCTTTACATAAATCAAGGACCACCTCGATCGCTTTTCTAGGCATATCGGCTGAAAATAGTACCTCTGTTTTATCTTTAACAAAAGCACCATTTTCAGCAACAAAACTTAATTCATCATAATAATTTGGAAATAACGATCTCAATTGGTAGTATTGATTTCCACTTGCAACAACAAATTGACAATCAACAGCTTTCATTCACGATAAAACAGCCTTGAACCTTGGGATATCGTATGTGTAATCAGTACGAGCAAATGTTCCATCCATATCTACTGCTACCAACTTTAGATTATGAGGATTCTTATTCATAAAAACACTCCTGTCGCCTTTGATATCTTCATTATATTGAAAAAGTATTCAGACCTAAAGCAGCCTATTTTTCTTACTCCGTTAAAAATAAGAACATTTCTAATTTCAGTTAACTATCTAGATACATACAAGCCATTTTTTGTATTAAAAGCTACCGACCTGTCTTTCTCCTAACCCACAGGTCAGCCTAAATCAGTGTTGACATAAGATTTTTATCATTTTTACTTTAACTGATTTTCTATAACTGGTACATCCTTGGTCAGCTAGTATCATAAGTTGATCCTAAGATAAGCACCTTATTACTGAATGTAATACACAAATTTGATCTGGATAATTCATAACCTAGAAATAGGCCATCAAAATAAAAATATTACTTTTATTCATGTTCAATCAGTTAATAAACCATTCATGAATTATTTTTTTACTAAATGCGTTATAGGGTATGGTTTACCAAAACCATCTAAGTCTTCTTCAGATTCAATTTCAAATCCATGGCTTAAATAAAAATGTTTTGCATATTTATTTTGACTATTAACATCAATTCTTTTTATATCTTCAGTTTCAATCAGCTCAATTAATATTTGACTACCATATCGCTTACCAATAAAATCTGGATCAAGAAATAGCATAACTAATTCTTCTGCACTTACACCACTAAAACCGACAATTTCTCCGTTATCTTCCCATAAATAAAGTTTAACCTCATCTAAGTTCTCAGGAATGATTGCTTTATAAAAATTAAAATCTGCTTCAGCTAGAAAATCATGGGTTTGCTTTACTGACTTCTCCCAAATTTCTAAAACTAATTTATAATCATTTTTATTTGCTATTCTTTTGTTTAACATGCTCTTATTCCCCTTTTCTTATAATTTTAACTTTATTTGCAAGCATAGTTAGTCAAACATAAAGCTACCGCTATATTTTATTTAAAAAGGAGAATTCGTAATGACTAAAATCTATTTTATGCTTACTTCTAATAGTGGCGTTGGTTCTACCACAATATTTGCGACCCGCGCTAGACGTAACATTGATGATCTTTTAGCTTTTTTCTCTCAGTATTATGACGTATCAGCAAATTATACCAAAGATAAGGATATGATTGATCTATTGGTGCTACCAGAGCCCTTTGGACCGTTTAATAATGAGCGTAATTTGCCGGTCATTCAGATTCCGACTATTTTATTTTTGGAGAGAGACTTTGAAAAAATAAAAACACACATTGATGCTTATTTGGCTAAAAAATAAAACAAAAAAATCCTAAGTTATTGTCTGTGTCAAACCAATGCTTATTAAAGTATTGATTTGACTTTTTCTATTAATGCATCATCTGGATTGATACAAGGAATTCTCGTTCTGGACTGATATTCTGTAAGAAAATAAGGAAAATGAGTACAACCGATCAAAATCGCTTCGACTTGATTTTTCATAAAAAAACTCATTGAATCCGTCAGTCCAAATTGTTCTACAATAATACTAGGGTGGATCTTTGCTTCCACCGCATGTACCCAATCCAGATTCGTGACATTATAAACTCGTATTGTTGAATGGTGCTGCACTAAAACACTTTCTATTCCAGCCGCTCCTTGACCATTAGCGGTCAACACACCAATACGCTCGTGTTTTTGAGCCAAATCCGCATATACTTGAAATGGTGTGATAATCTTCATTGAATATTTCTTAGCCAGAAAATCAAAATCAATCGATGCACTCAGTGAATTACAATAAACCAACAGTAAATCAATTTTTTTACTCTGTAGATCTTTTATTTTCACTTCAATTTGGTGCATCTTTTCGAAGACTGGAAGTGTTTGGAAATAGGTCTGTTGAGCTGGATTTCCTGAAATAGGTACTTCTAACAATTCACAGGAAATTTCGTTCAATAGATCAGCTCCCATCCTAGTATCAATAGGTGTTCCCGCCATTACAGCCACTTTAGGCATACTGATCATTCCTTCAAAATGAATTTTTGCCTATTATACTCTAAAAATCAAATTTGAAGAATAGCGATCCGGAAGTTAAACTGAAAATTCTAAAGTAATTCTTTGATTTATTTAGATTCAACTTAACATCTTTAGTGTACTAATAAAAAATTCGCTCAATATTTCTAGCTATACTTTATATCCCAATATACATAAGCTTCCCTATTTTTACAGGTTACAAGTGAAAATTAAACTGCTTATATTGATTGCATTTAACTACTAAGGATGATGCTTGTTGTTAGTATGTCAGAAAAATCCAACAGTATAGTTTTGTCAGCACATTCATCATTCTTTCCTGTAAAACAAAAAGAGAGTAGACCTATTCTTCCACTTCATCATCGTTATCTAAAACAGCAATTTTCTGCTGTAAAATAGTCATAAATTTTTTCTAGTAGCCTTCTCTTTAAACTCATCATAATCTCAATTATCTTTTTTTAAGATTTGCTCAACTTTTTCCCTCTTGATTATTGCAATTCACACCTTATAAAGTTTTAAACTAATGGGAGACGTCATCTAGCTTAACTTATAGTCCCTGCTCCGTTTAATCTACACTTGTTATCTTGTATTATTGATAAAAGATAGACTAGTTACGGATTGAAATTAGGTTGCAATTCTAAAAATCCAGTAGTCTAAAATCATGCTTATTAATTTACAATATCTTAAAAAAGGGTTTTAACTTAATAACAGAAAAAATTATTCATGGGCGAAAAAATGATTAGGATGGCGTAAAAGTTAAAGATCTTAGTAGGCTCTTTGTCAATAAGGACTGATGAGTTGTGCAAAATCAAATCTGAGTCAGAATGAACCACATTCTGGCTCAGATTTTTTGTTATCTTACATTGATTAATTGATTGATCAAAAAGATTCTAATTCTCATGTTCTCAAATGATTTAAATCCGTAGGATACTCGTTTCATTGTCTTTATGTGGGTATTCTTCGCTTCTATTTTTCCATTGGAATAAGGATAGATCATTGCGTTGGTGATGCCTTCTTCATAGGTCAGAAGGTTTTGAAGCTTTTCCCGAAAGCTGTCATCTAACGTTTCGGGAAGTTCTGCCAATAAGGAGAAAAATAAGTCAGGTCTTTGTCTCGAAAGGCTTCAACGGTTCTGTTGCAAAGTTTTAAATAAAGAATAAAATCCCTTACGGTATCTATGATTTAAGCTGGGATTCCCAATAATACCTTGATTTCAGTACAGACCGAAAACCCGAAGAGAGTGCCTTCTTTTCGGGTTTTCTTATATAATCCTCGAATGGCTTCCATGCCTTTAATCGTGGTAGAGCCAGTGCGTAAACTTCGATAGAATTTATTGCGTCTCTTTACTGGACGATGGTCTTGTTCAATCAAATTATTCAGGTATTTAATGGTACGATGTTCTGTCCCTTGATAAAAGCCGCCGTATTCTTTTAGTTTCTTAAAGGCACTTGTAATAGAGGGGGCTTTATCTGTGACTACAACCTTCGGTTCATCAAACTGCTTCACTAACCGCTTAAGAAAAGCATAGGCTGCTTGTGTGTCCCGTTTTTTACGTAACCAAATATCCAAGGTTAAACCATCTGCATCGATGGCTCGATACAAATAATGCCATTTTCCTTTAATTTTGATGTACGTTTCATCCATTTTCCATGAATAAAAGGATTTTTTATTTTTCTTTTTCCAAATTTGATAGAGTAGTTTGCCATATTCTTGCACCCAACGATAAATCGTCGTATGAGAAACGTTAATGCCACGATCATATAAGATTTCTTGAACTTCACGATAGCTAAGGTTATAACGAAGATAGTAGCCCACGGCTACAATAATCACATCCTGCTGAAATTGCTTTCCTTTAAAATGATTCATCGTCATTCCTCCTGCTATCTTTTTCTATTATTCTACCTTATTTGATAGTAGATTTAAAACTTTGCAACAGAACCCCCATAGATATATTGGACTTCCTCTTTTAAAACACAAAAATAAATACTACCTTATTTAGGTAGTATTTATTAAAAGTTACGTCAATTTTGATTAAAAATATACTACTTGAACCTCTCATGAGTAAAGTCACGAAATTTTTGGGAATAGAGCGTACTTGATATCTTATTTTTTCACTAATAGCAGTGTCTCTTATTCACCAAGCGATCCCCGTAGTTCCTACGGTTCTTAATTTTTCTCTAGACTAATGATTGTATCTTTAGACCTTCGGCCATAACATGGAGCAAAATAAAAAGGTACTAAGTCTTATATATCAATCTTCGAGTAACCGACGGTTAACAACCATATCGAGCGGCATTAATCACCCACCTGTAGAGGATGAGCGACTTTTGCCTAATTATTGTTAAAAGCCTAGTTTCATTTGTTTAGATTGGAAAATACGTCCTACAAGTATCTCTTTTTTTTCATGGTCGATCCGATAAAATAAGGCATAGCTTTTGCCGATCACGATCCGATATGTTGGGATATCCATTCCATAGATTTCGGAAACTTCCTCATGCATCGTTGGAAAATTTTTGGTTAGTTCTAAAGCCTTCTGGATCGCACCTACAAATCTTTTTATGCTGGCTGGAGAAAGAGCAAGCTCATTTTCCCATTCTTCTATTATCGTTTCAAGGCTGGTCTGGAAACTTTTAGAATAAACTAGCGTGTACTCTTTCATCTATTCACTCCAGCCGTATTTTCCGAAAGCTTTTACCATTTCAATTTCTGAAACTGTTAAACCTTTCTCAAAGTCTTGGAAACTTTCTTCAATCAATTTGCGATCGTGTTCTTTTGCTATTTGAGTGGTATCTAATATGAATAAGTTGCCTTCTTGTTTGGCTTGGATAGTGTCTCCGCTTTTTAATCCAAGAGAGCTTGGAAGGATCACTCCCACGCTATTACCGATCTTTCTAACCTTTAGTTCTTTTCCCATGTTATCACACTCCTTTTAGTTTTTGATGAATAAATTATAACATGTTATAACGACAATTGCCAACGGTGTTTCTTAAGGGATTCCACTCCATATTATTATTGGACAAAATAAGCCACTTAGAAAGCTGAAAACATATACAAACGATATCAAAATACGAGTGAACTACTCACCATACACTTCCGTTAACAATCTACACGAATAAAGTTGCGAGTGTTCTCGGCTAATTCATAAAAATTGTTATGTGTTCCATATAGCAATACTGGAATAACTTTATTTTCTTGAATCTCATAAGCAACTCTATACACGGTGACCGCATACTTAAATCCATTAGACCAATTACCTGATAAACCTCCAGTTTTTTGCTCTTACTTAAATGGATCAATAGCAATTTCATCACAAACCTATAGAGGATGAGTGACTTCTGCCTAATTACGTTAAAAAATATTGAAAGTAACTCTATGTAGCAAAAAATATCTAGAATTTCATTTCCTCAAAACTGATCGATATTGTATCTAAAAATATATACTACCTATTTTAGGTAGTATATATTAAAATATGTGCTTTTGTTAGAAAAATCAATACATAAATTATCATATCTGTATATGTCATTTAGGTATTTCAGTTATGTTATAATAGTTTTGCTGTCTGCTACCCCGGCCTAATCTGGCAAGGGGAGGAGGAGATATAATGAAATACCTTTTTGATTTTGTTTTTGCAATCTTGGCAGAGGTAACTGCACACTACATCTGCAAATGGCTTGATTGCAAAATTGCCAAAAAAGACAGTAAGCCTACCCGTTAATTCTATAATATAGAAACGTAAAAAAAACCCCATCAGCCTGCACGCTGATGGGGTTTGGTGATATAATGAAATACCTCTTTGTTACTCATAATTATACCATAATTAGTCACGAATGCAACCAATAGAAAAAACTACTTAGAACGGTAGATCATCGCTAATAACAATGCATTGTCCACCAAATGGATTTTGTGAAGCATTAAATACATTGTTATTAATTGTCGCTGCTTTTAACTAGGCCTCTCCCCTTCTATTATAAAGAAGATATATATTATTTCTTAATTACCTACTACCTTAAACCAAAATTTAAGTACTACCTAATTTAAGTAGTACTTAAATAATCTAAAAAATAGTTATCCCAATTGTTATGCTTTTATAATACGATTCTTTGTAACAAAATGAATATTATATAATTAAACACTACCATATTTAGGTAGTGTTTAATTATTAGCAAAACAAAAAATATTTATTCTATTCTCTTAACTTCAACTAAGTTATGCTGCACACCTTTATATAAATCATATGCAACTCATTAGCTAGACAAACTACAAGCATGTAGTTTTATCTGTTAATTTTGTACTACCTCAATTAAGTAGTATCTAATAAACAAGGATATATATTTAAAAATTTAAGACTAATTTTTTTATGACTTGTACAAATTTATCTGATATTTCTCTTATTAAGAACTACCATAATCAGGTAGTTCTTATTTTTTTCATTTTAAGTAGTATTTAATTGTAATTTGGTAGTATTTTTTTATTATCTTATTCCTAGAACGGTAGTATATAATAGAAATATAGGTAGTACATAATTTAAGTATCAATGGTAGTATCTAATTTAACGGGTAGTATGTAACTACTTTAAAGTAATTTTTTTTCAGATTAACACGGTAGTATCTAATTGAATAAGTTAAATTTAACGGTAGTATCTAATTATTATATATATCTGTCATTGGTAGTACTTATTGTATTTTTTAGTAGTATATAATCTATTGTTTTCTAGCCTAAAGCTTTGTCTTATAAGAATAATGTAATACATACTACTTAATTAAGGTAGTATGTATTAATAGCAATGGTAGTATGTTTTATATGCATTAGGTAGTTCTTAATTTATTTTTTGTTTTAACACTGGTAGTACTTAATTATGTTTAATTTTAAAACTAAATTTTATTCTACGTTCTTCTGGTAGTATTTAATTATAAATAATATTTATTTAAAGTAGTTCTTAATGACTTTAAAGGTAGTACATAATTTATTTTATTTCTGATTTTAGGTAGTATTTAATTAAAAAACAGTTTTAATGCGTTTGCATTTTTTATTTAAGTTTGCTATTTTCGAAAAGAGTAGGTAATTTTACATAAATAAAACAACGTGAAAGTAGAGGATCTACA
>NZ_CP187861.1:0-12215 GCF_050555455.1 Enterococcus sp. DIV1224
AAAAAATTCTTTCTTATTGTCATCAGAGCTACCCGATGTTTTCACGACCTCTGATTCACGGCGTTCAAGAAGCAACTCCTCAACAATAAGCGATGATTTTCTAAAATATGAGGAGCTATTAAAAAAAATCCTCTCTTATTCGGAGCTAAACACTTCTTTCACAGCCTCTTGCTCCATCCCAATCATTGGATCAATCCACTGTTTTTCAATCGCTTCGGTTGATAAAATATATGTTTTTGGTAGTTGCTCTGTTGGTGCTTCTTCCATCGCTTTTGATTCGACAGACGTTTCGGTTGTGTCTTGTTCTACTGATAAAGTAAAGAGATCATCGCCAACATTTCCCTCCGTTGAATCTACGGCATTTTCTTGAGTGGCTTGTTGACTTGTCTCTGCTTTTACGGGATGAGCAGTTTCTCCCGCCTTGGTATAATTTCCTTCTTCAAAAGGATCATTACCTACAAGGGAATCTTCATAAGCGACAAGTTTCGTTCGTGTAACAAGACTCATACTGTCATTTTCTTCGATCCGTTTCTTCAATGTCGTCATTCGACTAGCCGATTCATTCGCAACGCAAGTAACGTACGCTTGTTCTTCTCCAAGTAGAATCAATAGTTCTTTACTTCTTGTGACAGCCGTGTAGAGAAGATTTCGTTGCAACATCCGTTGGTACTGATGAACCATCGGCAAAATGACCATCTTAAATTCGCTTCCTTGAGATTTATGGATCGAGCAACAATAAGAAAGGGTGATTTTATTCCATTCATTGCGTTTGTAAGTCACTTCATTCGCATCAAATTGAATCACTAATTCATCCACTTTATCTTCTGAATCTTTCGCTAACACGATCCCCGTGATCTCACCCATATCACCATTAAACACATTGAGTTCAGGTGTGTTCACTAATTGTAATACTTTATCACCGATTCGATAAACAGTCTCATTCCAGTGGACTTCTTTCCGTCCTGCACCTCCAGGATTAAAAATCGACTGCATCATTTTGTTTAACGCATCAATACCAGCTGGACCACGGTACATTGGCGCCAAGACTTGGATATCTTGTGCAGTGAAGCCTTTATTTTTGGCTTTTTCAACAATCTTTGCGATTAAAGGTTCGATACTATAGGCATCACTTCGAAAGAAAGAACGATCTTTTTGATTTTGCAAAAAATCACTTGGTAAATGGCCTTCTTTGATTTCATGAGCAAGGGGGATAATACTTGATCCGTCTCCCTGCCGATAAATTTGATTCAATTCCACTTTCGGGATTTGGTCAATTCCTAATAAATCATGCAAGACTTGTCCCGGTCCGACAGAAGGTAATTGATCTTTATCTCCTACTAAAATCACTTGCATGTTGGTAGGGATAGCTTTAAATAGCGTATTAGCTAGCCATGTATCGACCATCGACATTTCATCGATGATCAACAACCCACCTTCTAATTCTTTCGTACTTACTGAAGGAGATTTTTCTCGACCATTCAAACCTAGTAGTCGATGGATCGTGCTGGCAGGTAATCCTGTCGTCTCATTCATTCGTTTGGCTGCTCGACCAGTTGGTGCAGCCAGTAGGATCGGAAAAATTTCTTGGGTATATTTGTTTGGATCTAATTCTAAGCCATTTAATTCTGCAAACAAGTTGACGATCCCATTGATAACTGTTGTTTTCCCTGTACCGGGACCCCCAGTTAAAATAAATAAAGGTGATCGGATTGCTTCCGAAATTGCTTTTTCTTGCGATTCTCCATATTGGATACCAAATATTTTTTCAATTCGCCGAATGTTTTTCTGCACTTCTTTTTCGTCATAGTTGATTTCTTTTTTCCGACTAAGTAACCGTTGAATCGAGTTACCGATCCCCCATTCTGAGAAATACAGACTATTTTCATAGAGATTGGTTTCTTCTTGTTGGATCTTACCTTCTTCCACAAGTTGAATAATGACCGTCGCTACTTGATCAGGTTGGATCTCAATTGGTCGACTGGTTTCCAGAATTTTGATTGTTTGATGAAGAAGCGTTTCAGCTGGTACATATGTATCGCCAGTTTGAACAGCATGTTGAAAAATCTGATGTAAAACTGCAGCTCGAATCCGTCTTGATGAATCAGCCGCGATACCTAATTGTTCTGCAAGATTATCTGCTCTTTTAAAGCCGATCCCTTCCACATCTTCGACTAACTGATAGGGATTTTCCTGGATGATATCTAAAGCTTCATTTTTATATGCTTGATAGATACTAAAAGCTAACTGACTACCAAAGCCATAACGATTCAAGCCCATGATCACTTGATCCATCCCATGGTTCAAACGAATCGTCTCAACGATCATATCTCTTTTGGCCTGATTCAAGCCTGCGATTTGTTCTAATACGGACGGCTCTTCGATGATTTTTTCAATCGCTTCTTCACCTAGTTGCTCCACGATCTTCTCAGCTGTTTTCTTGCCAATCCCAGGAAATTTTTCACTGGATAGATAACCCACGATCCCGTTGACTGTTGTTGGTTTCTCCTGCTCATAGCGTTCAACCTTTAACTGTCGCCCATATTTAGGATGATCGACTAATTCGCCGTAAAAACGATAAAGCTCATTTTCTTGGATCTCACCAAAGCTTCCAGTGACCACAATTTCTTTTTCACGATAGTCAGCTGTTGTTTCAGTGAGCCGAACCAACAGTACTTTATAAAAATTACTTGGATTTTGAAAAAAGATTGCGGCAACTGTACCAACAAAATAAGGCATTTCTTCTGGCTGCATCTTGCCGCCTCCTTTCCAATTAGAGTAATGGTTCTGGTTTTGTCTCTTTTCCTAAAAAGTCAATTTCGTTCCAAACTTTTAGTTCATAAGGCAACAAATTGTTGGGTTCTCCTGTTTCTAAAATCGTCAAACTACTATTATATAAGCCACCCATTTCTCTTAGTTGACTCAGTTTTTTTCCTGTCAACCATTGGATCGCCGCAGTTAATGATGCCCCATGTCCAACAAACAAGATCGGTCCATCATGTAAAGCAACGGCATCAGCCACAACTGTTTCAATACGAGTAATGGCACATTCGATCGCTTCTCCTTTAAAAGGTGTCGGATCATAACGATCTAAGTGGTTACGTAGATTGGGAAGGTTTTCCGGATATCGTTCGTACATTTCATCAATTGATTGACCTTCTAATTCTCCTAAACCCAATTCTCTTAATTTATCAGTATAAATAATTTCGACTGGATGCGCTAATTCTTGGTTGATCCCTTCGGCTGTGTCACGGGCACGCTTAGCGGTACTTGAATAGATTGCTTTAAATGGTACATACTTCACTTTTTTACCAAATGCTTTGATTTCCTCATAGCTTTCAGGTAAAAGTGGTGAGTCGCCTTGGCTTCCTTGAAAACGGCGTTCGAGATTCCATTGTGTTTTTCCATGTCGGGTAAAATATAATTCCATTTATATCGGACTCCTTATAGGCTCATTTAGACAAAGATGATGCTACTATTTTATAAAATTTGTTCCTTAAAAACAAAGAACTCCTTCAATAAAAAGTCCTTGTGATTATTCGTATTGAATCAGAATACTTGATAAATGACCTCTTGATAAACGGTATTTTCCAAGTTGATTCTGTGCATTAAGTCTAAACCAAGTAAAACATGAAAAGCTGTTTTTCTTTGTTTCTCCTTAATGCTTGAATCAGAGCACTTGGAAAATGACCTCTAGTCTAGTTTATCATTTTCATAATGGTGCGTTAACTCTAAATTAGGAAATCCTTGTTGGCGCAATGCTTCATAGACGATCATTGCAGCCGTATTTGAGAGATTCAATGAACGGACATGTTCGTCATTCATTGGGATTCTTAAACATTTTTCTTCATTTTCACGCATAAATTCTTCAGGTAATCCTGTTGTTTCCTTGCCGAATAAAAAGAAATGGTCTTCTCCATCAGCGAAATTTTCGTCACTATATACTTTATGGGCAAACTTCGATACCAAATGAAGTTTACGTTCCCCTAAATAAGCCATAAAAGCATCTAAATTTTGATGATAGGTAATATTGACATCGTTCCAATAATCCAATCCTGCACGTTTTAGATGTTTATCATCTGTTGAAAATCCTAACGGTTCAATCAAGTGCAAGGGCGTATTGGTTGCTGCACAAGTTCGGGCAATGTTTCCAGTATTTGCTGGAATCAATGGTTCAAATAAAACGATATGGTTCATTAAGATCCATCCTCTCATCTATATGTTAACTAACTAGTAGTGATTTTGGCATAAAAAAAAACGTATCAACTCGGTGTCAGTCACTGCGAGTCGTTACGTTAGTGAAGCTCTTCTCACTAACTTTTATCAGAACAGGAACCTGATAAAAACCAATGAAAAAACAACTTATCGTTACTATATCATCAACAAACTCTTTTTGCAACCTTTAGAAATGAATAATTTCATTGCAATCGTTTTCTCTTATTTCCTTTTAATAATTCTACGTCAATTGTAATCTTTTTCAAAGGATTCTGGTACACACGCTCTTTGACGTCTTGACTGACTTGCCATTCGAGCGGAGACATCGCTAACAAATCTTTCCGATTTTTTTCTGGGATATCAAATTCGTAAGTAACACGCCGACGTTCAGTCAATTCTAGGGACTCCGCAAACTTAGCCACCACTCGTTCATTTGAATACTGTTGTTTCTCAGGCTGGTCTGGATAAAACGCTTGGCGTAATTCTTTTAAATAATCTTGTTGCGGAACGATTTTCAAGACTTCCCCATCATCGGTTAGCACACGTTGAAATTCTTTATAGTGAGAAGGCGAAAAAATATTTAGAATCGTAGTAAATGTTTGGTCTTCAAAAGGAAGATTGGTTAAATCTGCTACACACCAAAACGCCTCGACCGGCTGAGCAGTAGCCGCATAAATACCTTCTTTAGAAAGATCAAAACCTACGGCCTTTTTCAACGGTTGCAGTCGTGCTAATTCATTTAAAAAGCTTCCTTCGCCACAGCCAACATCTAAGACCTCTGATCCCTGCGATACTTGTTGTGCTAACAAGTCGATCACAGGCTGATACATACCTGCTTGGATCATTCTACGTCTGGAATCAAACATACTCTGATCATATTCCGTTTTTACCCCATGAGATAAAAAGTAAAGCGTGCCTTTTTTGGATAAGTCGAAGCGATGGTTCTGATGACAAACCAAACCGTTCTCAGTGACTGCTACTCCAGCATGGCAAAGTGGGCATCGGAACAGCTGTTGATTTCCCTTTAAAAATTGGCGACCTTGATCAATTTTTTTTAACATATTTTTTGCTCATTTCTTGTTTTAATCGTTGAATATTGCTTTATTCCCTTTTCATCTTACCGTTAGAAGAAAACTTTAGCAACTACAAAAAATATGGTACAATTTTAGAAGAAGAAGGCGAATGATAAAGGAGCAGGCAAATGATCAAAGAATTTTGTGCAGAAAATTATACTTCCATTCCTCTAGCAATTGCTAAGGGAGCGAACCGGATCGAATTATGCGATAACTTAGCTGCTGGCGGAACCACACCTAGCACCGGAGTGATCGAAGAAGTTTTAAGCTATGCCAATGAAAAAGAAGTACCTGTAATGACAATTATCCGACCACGAGGTGGCGATTTTGTCTATAATGATATTGAATTAAAGATCATGCATACTGATTTAATCGAAGCGAAGAAATTAGGTACAGATGGCGTAGTTATAGGCTGTTTGACTCCTTCAAATTGGATTGATGAAGAGGCAATGGAATTATTGATCGAAACCTCAGAAGGTCTACAAATCACGTTCCACATGGCTTTTGATTGTATCCCGCAGGAACGGCAATTTGAAGCGATTGATTGGCTGGTTGAACACGGTGTAGACCGGATTTTAACTCATGGTGGAGATGCGAACGCACCAATTGAAGCCAATTTTGACCATTTAAAAAAATTGATTGCTTATGCTGACGGACGTCTGATCATCTTACCTGGTGGCAAGATCGATTACAAAAATGCAGAACATGTTGCCAAAGAACTAGGCGTGAATGAAGTTCATGGAACAAAGATCGTTTCATTCGACTAAATTTTTTCTAGTAATAATAAAAACGTAAGAAGCAAGTTGATTACTTTGCTCCCTACGTTTTTTATTTTTATCACAGACTTGTTGCACCATCTCAAAAGGAATGGCTACATAAAATACCCCATAAACAATGAAGCGATGTTGAAATAGATCAAGACACTAGTCAAATCACTCAAGGTGGTAATAAAAGGACCACTAGCCACGGCAGGATCAAACCCTAAGCGATCCATCAACATCGGAATCAAGCTTCCTGCCAAGTTGGCTACAGTAATCGCAAATAACATGGCAATCCCAATCACAAAGCCTAAAATAAAGTTATGCTTCCAAATTCCTACAATCAAAAAGATCGTCAAGCCAGTGATTGCCCCTGTCACAAGTCCTGTGAGTACTTCAGCTAGAATCAAACGGACAAAACCAGCATCTTTGTCGTCAGAAACAGCCAAACGGCGAACTGCAACCGCCAATGATTGGGTGCCAGCATTCCCCGCAGTTCCGGTGATCAACGAAATGAAGACGGCTAAAATACTTGCTTCACTCACCAGTTCTTCGTAATGGCTGATCAACGAAGCCGTAGACATCCCTAAAAATAATAAGGTGATCAACCAAGGAAGACGTCTAGCAGCTGACTTCACGGGATTTTCATTGATTTCCTCAACATTGACCCCTGCCAAACCAGAGTAATCACTTGCAGCCTCATCATCAATAACATCAATAATATCATCAACTGTTACGATCCCCAGTAGATGGTCATCGTAATCTGTTACGGGTAATGCTAGAAAGTCATAATCACGAAAGGTTTGCGCGACATCTTCTTGGTCATCTCCCACATGGACGGATAACACACGTTCGCTCATCAAGTCAGAGATCATTGCATCATCATCATTAACGATCAAATCCCGCAATGAAATAACTCCAACCAATTGTTCTTCTTGATTGACGACATAGATATAGTAAATGGTTTCAGCTACATCTGCTTCGTTTTTTAAGACATACATCGCAGAACGAACCGTTTGATTCGCCACGATCGAAACAAATTCGGTCGTCATGATCGCGCCAGCTGTTTCATCTTCATAGTGTAATAACTCTTTGATTTCACTAGCATCGTCAGTAGTCATTAAACTTAAATATTTAGCGACTTGTTTTTTATCTAAGGTATTTAGCAAATCTACTGCATTATCGGTATACATTTCTGAAAGCATTTCTGCAGCATAACTCGGACGCATTTCAGCTAAATACTCTTTCATATATTCATTGTCTTCTTCAATCACATCAAACATATCTGCCAATTCTTTAGGAGATAAGTAGGAATAGATCAGTTGACGATCCTCTTCGTTCAGAGATTGATAGAATTGCCCCTGCTCGTAAATATGCATTTCCAGGAAACTATTTCTAAATTCCTGTAGGTTATTTTCTCTTAAATCCTGTAGTAACTGGGCAAATCGTTCCTCTAGTTCTTGATTTTCATCCAACTCTATCTCACCTCACCCTAACTTTCAAAATGCTGGAGAACAGTCGCCATATCTTTAGCCAAAGGCTGTTTAAATTCCAATCGTTCCTGTGTAAAAGGATGATCAAAACGCAGGTCGTAACAATGTAAAGCTTGTCTTGCTATTCCAAGATCCATACGCCCACCATACATTTCATCTCCTAATAGCGCACAGCCAATTTCTGAAAAATGAACTCTGATTTGATGGGTTCTCCCCGTATGCAGTTGGATATCTACCAAAGCAACCTCTGCGGTGTTTTTCGTTAACCAATATTCGGTTTGTGCGCTTCGCCCAGCTGTCGAAACCATCCGTTTCAGTAAAGAAGATTGGTCTCTCGCAATTGGAAGGTCAATCCAGCCGTGAGGTGCTAATTTAGTTATTTCGCCACTCACAAGTGCTTGGTATTTCTTCA
Source organism: Enterococcus sp. DIV1224 (assembly GCF_050555455.1). NCBI lineage: Bacteria > Bacillati > Bacillota > Bacilli > Lactobacillales > Enterococcaceae > Enterococcus > Enterococcus sp. DIV1224. The sequence continues at coordinate 7,949 of NZ_CP187861.1, forward strand.
CAAATCGTTTTTCTCGAAGCTGTACATCTAACTTTGCATGAGCAAAGCCATGTTTGGCAAACAACATCAACCCAGAAGTATCCCGATCTAGTCTTGTCACCACATGAATGACTTGATTTTCGTAACCTTGTCGTTTGTAATAAGCTTTTACTCGATTAGCCATCGTATAGTTTGGATGATATTGTGCTGGAATCGAAGAAACGCCAGCTGGTTTATTCACAACTAATAGATGTTCATCTTCGTAAACGATCTCGATCGGTGTTTCATCTAAAAGTACCGTTTCGTGTTCGCCTTCTGCTGGAATGACAATTGTTACCTTATCATTGTACGATAGAGAAAACAAGACATTTTCAGTTTGACCATTTACTTTGATCTCGCCACCTTGAAATTTGATTTTCGCTAACAAACCTTTAGAAATTCCTTTTTCTTTTAAAAAATATTTTATCTGCTGCGGATGATTTTTTTCATACGTCCACACAAATTCCATGTTATCCCTCACCAATAAAGGAATCTTTTACACGATGCCAAAAATGCATGTGGCGATAAGAAGCAAAATGAATTCGCTCTTTTGCAATGCGATAATAGATGGAACGAATATTCGATTCCTTAATATCCAATTGGTCGACTGTAACAAGATAATCCTCTGTATTTTCTAATTTGATTTCCAGCCATTCGTCTTGTGCGATGACCATAGGCGAACCGAGTGTACGAAAGACTCGATTATTTAATGAAGCAATTTCAGTTAACTGAAAGGCATTGATACTCGGATGAATAACTGCCCCGCCGATACTTTTATTATAAGCGGTTGAACCTGTTGGCGTAGACACAGCCAATCCGTCCCCTCTGAAACTTTCAAACAATTCATTTTTGATATATACATCGGCAACCATCGTCCGATTTGATCGTTTAATCGTGGATTCATTCAAAGCCAAGAAATGTTTTGCCGGCTTATCATCTAAATAACTGATCTTTATATCGAGCAAAGGATAACTTACACTTTGTTCTTGATTGGTCTGTAAGCTATTGACTAATTCTTCCAATTCATAGTCACGCCAATCCGTATAAAAACCTAAGTGCCCTGTATGGACCCCTAAAAAACGAACTTCATTTAATAGATGGCTATACTTGTGAAAAGCGGACAATAACGTCCCATCACCACCTACAGAAATCACTAAATCGGGGCGTTGTCCGTCGATTTGAATAGCCGATTGTGTCAAAAGAGCTTTCAATCGTTCGGTAACTTCAATTGTTTTCGCTTCTTGGTTATGAACGATCGCTACCTTCATCCGTGACCTCCTCTTTTTTCTCTCTATTTAATACGGTACGATAGTAAACGTCATCTCGTTTTCCTCTTCCATGGGAAAATAGACGTTGAGCTTCTTGGATTTCTTCCCGAATATTGGACATTTCTTCGTCCAATTGATAAGCCGCTTCTGCCGCACGTTGGAGTCTTTCACTCATTTCTTCAGGAAACACGCCTTGATATTTATAGTTCAATGAGTGTTCGATTGTCGCCCAAAAGTTCATAGCTAACGTCCGGATTTGAATTTCAGCTAAAATTTTCTTTTCGCCACTGATCAACTGAACAGGATACTCAATCACTAAATGATACGAACGATACCCACTGGCTTTTTTATTTGTAATATAATCTCTTTCTTGAATCACTTTCATATCTTTTCTTTTACGAATGATATCTACTACTTGGTGGATATCTTCTACAAACTGACACATGATTCGTAATCCAGCAATATCAGACATTTCTTCTTCTAAACGGCTCATCGGAATATGACGCAGCTGTGATTTTGTCACAATGCTATCGACTGGTTTGACTCGTCCAGTAACAAACTCAATCGGAACATGTCGGTTTTGTTCTCTGAATTGCTTACGGATCCCGCGTAACTTTACTTTTAATTCTGATACTGTTTGTTCATACGGTGCTAAAAACTCTTCCCAATCTCGTTCCATCGCTGATCCCTCTACTTCGTTAACATTCTTTTCTATTTTAACATATAAATGAAGTTTTTTTGTACCTCTCGGCTTTTTGTATTGACCAAAAAGGAAAAATTAGGCAGAATGAATGAAAGGGGCGATCATTATGTCTGAAATGTTAGAAATTGAATACAAGTCCATGCTGACGCAACAAGAATATAGTCAATTGATCCAGTATTATCAACTAAAACCAGAAGATTTTACGGTTCAAACGAATATCTATTTTGATACACCAGATGGACAGCTAGCACAAAAAAATTGTGGATTACGCATCCGATTACTTGAAGATTGGGCAGAATATACACTAAAAACACCTGCAAAAGAAGGAAAACTTGAAACCACTGATACTTTAAGAAAAGAGGAAGCACTCTCTTTCATTGAGCAACGTCAATTACCACGTCAGGGTGCTGTTTTTCAAAAATTGTTAGAATTGGCTGTTCCTTCGGATGAATTGGGCAAAATTGGAGACATTACTACCAAACGTGCGGAATTTCACATTGAGGAAGGTCTTTTAGCGATTGATGAAAGTTTTGGAGAACAATTACATGATTTTGAACTGGAGTTAGAAGTATCTGATGCTACTCTTGGTAAATCTGCCTTTTTAGCGTTTTTGGAAAGACATTCTTTCCCTTATCGACCAGCTAAAAATAAAATTCAACGGATGCTAGCAGCGAAAAATTAAAGTTCTATCATTTTCACAAGGCACTTGAGTTCATTTTTTATCGTTTTTCTGTTAAGTTATACGTTGTGAATAAAAGAATTCACGAGTTGTATAGAATCTATTTTGGGGGAGATTCATATGATCGAAATCTATTTATTTGTTAATCCTTTGGGGAAACATTGTTTTACACTAGAACAACAGTTATTACAATTTATTGAAGAAGAGTACGGAAAAACATCCAAAGAAAAGATGCAATTTCGTTTTCTGCCTTTAGTTAATTTGCAGACAATTGGGGATGTCATGCAACGTAACGGAATTTCTCAAAACGACCTCGTTACGCGTAACCACTTATTTTCAACTACCTATTCTGCTGCGTTAGACTGTAAAGCGGCACAGTTCCAAGGTAAGAAAAAAGGACGTCAATTTTTGATCAAAATGCAAGAAGCTGTAGGTTGTAATAAAGTACCGTATTCTCCAGAACTTGCTGAATCACTTTTTGCAGAAGTCGGCGGCGATATCGAGATGTTCAAAGAAGATCGTCAATCCGAGTTTGTTAAAGAAGTTTTTTTCTCTGATCAAAAAATTGCTCGAGAAATGGGCATCACCAAACATCCTTCTGCTGTAGTGTATAACTACTCCTGTGAACAAGACTTTGGTGTCTTAATTGAAGGCACAAATACAGTCCGAAAAATAAAAGAACTTTGTAAGACTAAAAATGATTCTTATCAAATTTTTGATGGTGAACATTTACATACAAATGATTCTCGCTTACAACCAGGAAGTAGCCATTTATATTTACTCTCTAACTAATGATGTCAAGAACCATTCGTTTCACTAACTAACCGTTTTTCAAGTACTTAGATCACTAAGTATTCGAAAAACGGTTATTTGGTGCTTGTAGAAAAATATGGGAATCTTTACCAACATGGACTAATAGCACATCGTCTGAGGTTGAGATAAAAGTGTGTAGCATCAAGAAATAAGAAAGAGTTTTTCGAAAAACGACAAAAAGCAATCGCATCCTTCAGAAAATAGCTGATGCCATTTTCGACCGATACGACTGCTTTTTTTAATGAGACTGGGACAAAACTTGTCTCAGTCTCTTCTAGTATCTCTAAAAACGAATAAACGGTGTTCAAGAAGCAACTCCTCAACAATAAGCGATGATTTTCTAAAATATGAGGAGCTATTTTAAAAAATCCTCTCTTATTCGCTCGGAGCTGAACGCTTCTTTCGCAGCCTCTTGCTAAACGGTGTTCAAACATCAGCTCCTTGAAATAAGCCTGAATTTTTCAAAACATGAGAAGCTGTTTCAAAAAATTCTTTCTTATTGTCATCAGAGCTACCCGATGTTTTCACGACCTCTGATTCACGGTGTTCAAAGAGCTGACCTTCGGCGATAAGTCAAAAAATCTCAAAACATGGGAAGCTGTTTCGAGATTTCCATCCTTAATGCTCCTGCGATTACTCGTCGCAGTTTTTACTTGGTGAGCGCTCAGGTCAAAACACTCTTTTCACGACCTCTTGTTCACGGTGAGACAAAAGCAGCATCTTCGGAAAATTTGCCGAAATTTACCAAAAATTTGAGAAGCACCAAGTAGGTAACAATCAACATCA